>NZ_AP025285.1:0-675000 GCF_023168405.1 Leptogranulimonas caecicola
AAGTTTTCATCACCGGTGACCACTGAGCCACCTCATAGTTGTTACCGTTGCCAAGTTTTCAACATGGGCTTTATAATGGCCATCCTAGGAGAAGGACGGAGTGAAGTTCATGGATGTATTACAAGCCTCGGATGCCCGGCTTTTATGGGAGGACGCGCGTTCTATTTTGCAGTCCCAAGGGGCTACTGAGCAGCTTTTAAATCTCATGGCTTCCTGCAATCCTTTAGCGCTCGAAGACAGTCAGCTGCAGCTGAGCATCCCTTCGAGCTTTGCTAACAGGCTCTTAGAGCGCGAGCGAGACCAGGTAGAAAAGGCGTTGAGCCAGGCAGCCTTTGAGCCCACCACTTTCATGATTGCTGGGGCTCAAGCCTCGTCGCCGGCACCTTCCGCCCCAGAGCCCACCGTGAATACTGCGGCCGCTCAGCCTCAACCGACTTTCACTCCCGCTGCCACTCCCTCGCCTCTTCCGCAGACCCTCGCTTCATCTCCTGCAACCCTGCAGCCAGAGGCGCCGTCAAAGTTCAAGGCCAACCCCTCTTTTGGGGCTCAGACCTCGATGACCATGGAGCAGTGGCAGGCCTATCAGCGTCAGGCTTCTGTGGCCGAGACTCCTGCGCCCCCTCAACCTGCAGCAGCGCAGGTGACCGAGGCTGCACCTAAAAACCCGCTGGTAGAGATTGCGGCCGAGAAAGACGCCACCCTTACCTTCGACACTTTTGTGGAGGCCGAGGAAAACCGTTACGCCCTTCAGGCTGCAAAACAGGTGGCTAACGGCTCGCCCCAGTACAACCCCCTCTTCATCCACGGTAGCTCAGGCTTAGGTAAAACCCACCTGTTGCGTGCCATTCAAAACTACATTGCCGTGAACGACCCTTCCCGCCAATGCGTCTATCGCATCGCCACCGACTTTCGCGATGACTACGTCAAGGCTATGCAGGGAGACCGCTCGGTAAAAGATGCACTTACCCGCAATTACCAAAACATCGACGTGTTGATCTTAGATGACATCCAACATATCGCCAACGCCCAAGGAACCATGGAGTTCTTCTTCGATACGTTCAATTACCTGATGAGCAACGGCAAGCAAGTGATTCTAGCTGCCGACGTTCCACCCGCAGAGATTGGCATGGATGAGCGCTATTCCAGCCGCATGAGTCAGGGTTTCTCGGTAGCTATACATACACCTACCTTGGAATTCAAGCGAGTACTCATAGAGACGTTTTATGAGCGCATGCATGCAGAGGGCATTCCTGGCACCCTTACTCGCGACGATCTAACTCTTATGGCAGATAGGGCTGGAGGAAACATCCGCTCTATCCGGGCTTTTGTACAAGATTGCCTGCTGCGCTCCACCCATCAAGAAAACGGGCGCCTGGAGCCAGCCGACATCATGGCCGCTGCTGCAGAGCGTTGGTCCCGCGAAGGCCTTCATATCTCTATCGAGGACATCCAGTCGCTGGTGCAGAGCACATACTCGGTATCGCGGCAGGATTTAGTGTCCAACAAGCGCAATAAAGAGATCGCCCAGCCACGCCATATCGCCATTTGGCTTTCGCGCGAGCTCACCGACTCTACACTGCAAGAGATCGGGCGCCATTTTGGTGGCCGCACCCATGCCACAGTGAAGCATTCCATCGCCTGGGTGGAGGAGACCATGGAGACCGACAGGCTCTTTCAAGACCGCGTCAACCGCCTGCGCGATAGATTAGGAGGCTCATAAAACCCCAGGTAAATGCCCTGGAAACTCGATGAGGACTTTCTCGACATCCCAGGTGCGAAAACCCTGAGAATGATGTTCATAAACCGCATGTTTCTGTAGAGGATTTCCACGCGCTCTGAACTTCTGTAGAGAAAATCGAGAGTTTTAAACAGGGACGAATGTTCGCTTCACCGCAAGTACGCTGGGAAAACAGAGGTTTTGAACATATCAACATGTCCTACTAATTACTACTAATTATTTTTTATTTATAAGGAGATAGTAATGCGCTTTGACGTCAGCAAAACCACGCTCCAGGATGCTATCGCCATCGTCTCGAAGGCCACAGCCTCCGGCTCTACGCTCCCCATTCTCACCGGCATTCTTTTGAAGGCTGAGGAAGGCGAGCTTACGCTCCAGGCGACCGACTTGGATGTGTCGCTGCGCCACACCATTGCCGCCAACGTGCGCGAGTCTGGCTCTACCGTGGTCTCTGGCAAAATTCTGGCCAACCTGGTGAAAACCTTGCGCGGCTCCACTGTCTCCTTTGATTCCGATCACAATAGCATCCAGGTGAAATGCGGTAACTCCCGCTTCAATCTCAATACGCTCAACCCAGTGGATTTCCCTGAGTTCCCTCAGATCGATCCCGAGAAGAGTGTGACTCTGCCGGTGGACACCTTGGCCGACATGGTCAATCGCGTGTACAAGATGACTTCTAAAGACCTTTCTCATCCTATCTTGGGCGGCATCTACCTTACAGTGGATGAGAATCTGGTGCGTCTGGTGGCTACCGACTCCTACCGTTTGGCGGTCTGTGACACCAATGTAGAGACTTCTACGTTGACCGAGAGCTTCCAGGTGATCGTCTCTGGCAACGCGTTCCACGAGGCGCTCTCCACGTTCCCCTCTACCACCGATGACGGCAGCGCGGCAGAGGTGGTGTTGGGAGCCACTGATTCCCAAGTGAGCTTTAGGTGTGGCAATACCCTGTATGTGTCTCGCTGCATTGAGGGCAACTTCCCGGATTATCGCCAGCTTTTGCCCAGCTCCTGCACCACTTCGCTCACACCGCAGTTAGGGGAGTTGCAGGATGCGCTCAAATGCGTCTCGGTAATGACCACTCAGAACCCCCGCGTGCGCTTTGACGTGGATGTGGATGGTGCTCGAGTGACGCTCTCTGCGGTCAACGCCGACATGGGCGATGCGGTGGAGGTGTTGGAGGACATTGAAGTAGAGGGGCAGAACGTCTCCATTGGTCTCAATCATCGCTATGTCTCTGACTGCTTGGCAGCCCTGGGGGACCGCGAGACGGTGTCCATCGAGCTTTTGGGTGAAATGCAGCCGGCTATCTTCAAGTCCTATGGTAAGCCCAACTACTTGCAGCTCATCATGCCCACGAGGCTCTAGTCCATGGGTCTTGTGCTCTCCTGTGCCACCCTCCTAGATTGGCGCTGTGCTCAGTCGCTTGAACTGGAGTTCTCTCCGGCCATGACGGTGCTCGCGGGGCCTAATGCCTATGGCAAGACCAACACAGTGGAGGCGCTCCAGCTTTTGACGGCTGGAGTGTCCTTTCGCCATCCCTCTCCTCGCGACTTGGTGCGCCAAGGAGCTGAGGTAGCCAAGGCGTCAGCGCGCCTTGAAGGAGACGGGCGCCTGTTGGATATGGCGGTGATTGCCAGTGAGAGCTCACGACGTTTCACGAGAAACGGTAAGGCGGTGCGTCCCTCAGAGATTCCGGGAACTCTGCTGTCTGTGCTCTTTAATCCTGATGACCTAGGGCTTGTAAAGGGGTCTGCCTCTGCACGCCGCGATGAGGTGGATGCCTTTGGCTCCCAGGCATCCCGAGCCTTTGCTCAGGTGGTGAAGACTTACAAGCGTTCCATCGAGCAGCGCAACCGGCTGCTCAAAGAGTCCCAGGTGGATATGGATCTCCTGGATGCCTGGGATGCTTCGGTGGCTGTGGGCGCCGGGACGCTGCTCTACCATCGCACGAGCCTGTTGGCGCGATTGGGCGAGCTGGTGTCTGGGGCTCATGAGGCAGTGGCTCCAGAGCGGCTGATCATTCGCTATGAGTCCAGCTTGGGGCCCTTGGAGGCAGGTTCTTCTCGGCAGGACCTCATCGAGCAGATGGCAGAGGCTCTCAAGGAATCTCGAGTCGAGGACCTACGCCGAGGGTTTACCACCAAAGGACCTCAGCGAGATGATATTGGCTTTGAGTTGGATGGTCGGCCATTGCGCACCTTTGGGAGTCAAGGCCAACAGCGCACGGCGGTATTGGCCTGGAAGATGGCACAGGTGCGCTTTGCCCAGGAGGTGTTAGGACAAACGCCGCTTCTGCTTTTGGATGACGTCATGAGCGAGTTGGACGCCCATAGGCGCAAAGCGGTGAACGGACTGGTGGGCCAAGGAGTGCAGACAGTGGTCACCACTACGCACTTGGGCTATTTTGACCCGCAAATGCTGGCAGATGCGGCGGTGATCGAGTTTACGGGGAAGGGGGTTGCCCATGGAGTGGAGCGACGGCACCAACGAAGATCCGGAAGCTCTTGCGACCTATAGGCCCATGAGCGCCGTCTTGACTGGCTGCATGCAGTCGTTAGGTTATAAGTCTGGCAAGGTAAGCGCTGGTTGGGCGTGGAACAAAATCGCTGGCCCACGCGGTCGAGCCCATACCCGGGGCGTCTTCTTGCAAACTCAGGCAGCGCCTCGGCTGCCTCTGTTGCGCGTGTACCTGGACTCCTCGGTGCTCATTCAGGACTTCTCTACCGATCACTTGCTGTTCGAGCAGCGTCTCTCAGAAGTAGGACTCCCGGTAGAGCGCGTGGTGTTTCAGCTCTCTCGAACTGTGGGGGCTGCCCCACAAAATGGGGCTGAGGTGGCTATGGGCTTCTCGGCAGGAAAAAGAGCCGAGAAGCCCATATCATCCCAACCTGTGCCTTTAGAGTCGCTGCCGCCTTTGAGCGAGGAACAAAAGCAGTGGGCGGCTCTGATGACTTCAGGGCTTGATGGGGAACTGCGCGAAGCAGCGGTCAAAGCTATGGAAGCGAGTCTGCGGCGGTCGCAAAGAGAGCTCGAAGGATAGAGGAGCCTCAAAAGCTTTGATGGCGGCTTACATATTTATGGCTGTCAAAGACATTGAGCCGCTGTGAGCGCCACAAAAACGTAATAGGTATGGGGGATGGCATAGAGGGCTAATCGTGGCTACTAGATGCCTTCTGGTGCCCCTAGTGGCAAATGGCGGCCACAACCATTAAAATTGGTAAGTTCGACTTGTTGGAAAACGCGAAGGGAGCCCTGTGGCCAAAAAGCATGAGTATGATGGGTCTGAGATCAAGATCCTCGAAGGCCTGGAGGCAGTGCGCAAGCGCCCAGGCATGTATATTGGCTCTACCAGTGCCTCGGGTTTGCATCACCTGGTCTATGAGGTGGTCGACAACTCGGTAGACGAGGCGCTGGCCGGCTTTTGTACCAAGATTTTGGTAACAATACACCCGGATAACTCGGTGACGGTAGTGGACAATGGCCGAGGCATTCCTATCGACAAGCACCCTCAGCGCAAGATTCCTACACTTGAAGTAGTGCTTACCGTGCTTCATGCCGGCGGCAAGTTTGACAACAATGCCTATAAGGTCTCTGGCGGCCTTCATGGCGTGGGTATCTCGGTAGTGAACGCGCTTTCCAAGAAAGTGGTGGTGCAGGTCAAACGCGACGGCAACATCTATGAGATGGCGTTCTCCCGCGGCAAGACCACCGAGAAGATGAAGGTCGTGGGCAAGGCCAAGGGCACCGGCACCACGGTGACCTTCTGGCCTGACGACGAGATCTTCGAGACCTGCGTCTTCAACTACGACACCCTGCGAGACCGCATGCAGGAGATGGCGTTTTTGAACCGCAACTTAAGGATCGTGCTCACCGACGAGCGCGAGGAGACCCCTCGTGTCGACGAGTTTTGCTACTCCGGCGGCATCATCGACTTCGTAAAGTTCTTGAACGACGGCAAGGAGCTGGTAGGGGATATCAAGACCCCCATCTACATGAGCGGCTCTGCCGACACCGACGACCCTGCCAAGATGGGCGAGGTCGAGGTGGCTCTCCAGTGGAACAGCGGCTATGGCGAGAACGTCATGAGCTTCGCCAACAACATCTACACCCCCGAGGGCGGCATGCACCTCGAGGGCTTCCGCACGGCCCTCACCCGCGTGATCAACGACTACGCCCGCAAGGCCAACATCCTCAAGGACAAGGACAAGAACCTCGAGGGCTCCGACGTCCGCGAGGGCCTCTGCGCAGTGATCTCGGTCAAGCTGGGCGATCCTCAGTTCGAGGGTCAGACCAAGGCTAAGCTGGGCAGCTCCTACATGAAGCCGCTGGTAATGAAGACGGTGGCCCAGGGCTTTGCCGAGTATTTGGAAGAGCATCCCAAGCAAGCCCGCGCCATTGTGAACAAGGCTTCCTCGGCCGCTAAAGCGCGTCAGGCTGCCCGCAAGGCCCGCGAGGCCACTCGCCGCAAGGGTCTGCTGGAAAGCGCGTCGCTTCCCGGCAAGCTGGCAGACTGCTCGGTGCGCGACCCGGCGATGACCGAGCTGTTCATTGTAGAGGGTGACTCCGCAGGAGGCTCGGCCAAGATGGCCCGAGACCGCTCCACCCAGGCCATCTTGCCTTTGCGCGGCAAGATTTTGAATGTTGAGCGCGTAGGGCCTAGCCGTGCGCTCTCCGCCGAGACCATCCAAAGCCTCATCACCGCCATTGGCACCGGTGTGGGCGATGACTTTGACATTTCCAAGGCGCGCTACCACAAGATCGTGATCATGACCGACGCCGACGTCGACGGCGCCCACATCCGCATCCTACTGCTCACGTTCTTCTACCGCTACATGCGTCCCATGATCGACGCCGGCTACATCTTCATTGCACAGCCTCCGTTGTTCCAGCTGATCCCCAAGGGTCGCAAGAAGGGCGAGTACATCTATACCGACGAAGAGCTGGCACTGCAGGTAAAAGGCTTGGAAAAGGGCTATAAAGTCCAGCGCTACAAGGGCCTCGGCGAGATGGACCCCGAGCAGCTATGGGAGACCACCATGGAGCCTAAGAATCGTATCTTGCTCCAGGTTGGCATTGACGACGCGGCTGCTGCCGAGCGCACGGTATCCGACCTTATGGGCACCCAGGTGGAAAAGCGCCGCGAGTTCATTCAGCGCCGTGCCAAAGATGCACGCTTCTTGGACATTTAGACAGAGAGGTTTGACCTGTGGCAGATAACAAACGACCCGGCGATGGCGGGTTTGACGACGAGTTGGACTCCGGCGTCAACGAAGGCGATCTCTTTGAGGACGACGAGGTGCGCGAGGGTGCGGTAGGCCCCAACGACGACGTCGAGCTCGACGATCCCGAGGATAGCTCTGACTCTGACGACAATATTGACTATGATCTCACCGTGGAAGAAGACGGCGATGAGATGGGGGTGGAGCTCGATTCCATTGGCGACTCCACCACCGGCCTTCTGGCCGATGAGGGCGGCTCCCGCCTGGACCTTACCGACATTCACGGGGGAACCCTGAAACCCATCGACCTTCCCAGTGAGATGCAGACCAGCTTCATCGAGTATTCCATGTCGGTCATCGTGGCCCGCGCCTTGCCTGATGTGCGCGACGGCTTGAAGCCTGTGCACCGCCGCATCCTCTACGCCATGCTGGACTCCGGCGTGCTTCCCACCAAGCCTCACAAAAAGAGTGCCTGGACGGTGGGCGAGGTTATCGGCAAGTATCATCCCCATGGAGACTCAGCGGTCTACGACGCTATGGTGCGCCTGGCCCAGGACTTCTCCATGTCGGTGCCTCTTATCGACGGCCATGGCAACTTTGGCTCTGTGGATGGTGACCCCGCCGCTGCCATGCGTTACACCGAGAGTCGCCTGGCAAAGCCTGCCATGGAGCTTCTGCGCGACCTCAACGACGACACAGTTGACTGGCAGCCCAACTACGACGAGTCCATCATGGAGCCCGCCGTGCTGCCTAGCCGTTTCCCCAACCTGCTGGTCAACGGCTCGTCGGGCATCGCGGTAGGCATGGCCACCAACATCACCCCTCACAACCTGGGCGAGGCTATCGACGCCACCTGCATGATGATCGATAATCCAGATGCCACGGTGGACGAGCTCATGAGCGTCATGCCTGGCCCGGACTTTCCCACCGGCGCCGTCATTATGGGTGCCGAGGGCATCCGCGATTCCTATGAGACCGGCCGCGGCTCCATCTGCGTGCGTGCCAAGGCTCATGTGGAGAAGATCAAGGGCAACCGCCAGCGCATCGTCATCACCGAGATCCCCTATCAGGTGAACAAGGGTCTACTCCAAGAGAAAATCGCCAAGTTGGTGAACGACAAGGTGATCGAGGGTATCTCAGACATGCGCGACGAGACCAACCGCAAGGGCATGCGCTTGGTCATCGACCTCAAAACCAATGTGGTGCCCGAGGTGGTGCTCAACAACCTTTATAAGCACACCCAGCTCCAAACCACCTTTGGCGCCATCAATATCGCCCTGGTAGACGGTGTCCCCAAGACCCTCACCCTGCGCGAGATGATTGGCCACTACATCGACCACCAGGTAGACGTGGTGACTCGTCGTACGCAGTACCGTCTCAAGAAGGCTCAAAAGGAGCTGCACGTACGTGAGGGCCTGCTTATCGCAGTGGACAACATCGATGAGGTCGTCCACATCATCCGCAGCTCCTACTCCGACGCCGAGGTGCGCGAGCGCTTCAACGAGCGCTTTGGCCTGGACGAGGTTCAGTCCAACGCCATTCTTGAGATGCGCTTGAAGCGCCTCACCGGCTTGGAGCGCGAGAAGCTGGTGGCAGACATCGAGCGTCTCAAAGAGGAGATCGCCTATCTGGAGAGCCTCTTGGCAGATCGCACCAAGCTTCTGGGTGTCATCAAGGATGAGATGCGCGAGATCAAGGATAAGTACGCTCGCCCTCGCCGCACCACCATCTCCAATGCGCCCATCACGCTCAACGTGGAGGATCTCATCGCCGACGAGGATATGGTCATCACCATCACCCACGCCGGCTATATCAAGCGCACCCCCGTGGCCGATTACCGCTCTCAAAAGCGTGGCGGCAAAGGCGTGCAGGGAGTCTCCCTCAAAGACAACGACTTTGTGGAGGAGCTCTTTGTAGCCTCCACCCACGACTATATTCTCTTCTTTACCAACCTGGGAAAGGTCTACCGCCTGAAGGTGCACGAGCTGCCCGTTGGCAGCCGCACTGCCAAAGGAACCCCGCTGGTAAACCTGCTGGATCTGGCTGATGGCGAGCACGCCACCTCGGTCTTTACCACCAGCGACTTCCCTGAGAGCGAGTATCTCATGTTTGCCACCGCCAAGGGCAATGTGAAGAAGACGGCGCTCTCTGCCTATGACCGCACCCGTCGCGACGGCATGATCGCCATCAAGCTCAATGAGGGTGATCAGCTGGTCACCGTGCGTCGCGTCAAGGCGGGTGAGAAGGTTATCCTCACCTCCTCTGCCGGCAAGACCATCCTCTTCGACGAGTCCAAGGTGCGCCCCATGGGCCGTGCGGCCGCTGGCGTCAAGGGCATCGACCTCAAGGGCGATGCCTCCATGCTGGGCATGGAAGTCTCCAATGGCAAGGGAGACCTCTTTGTCATTACCGAGAAAGGTTACGGCAAGCGCACGCCTGTCTCTGAGTACACCGAGCACAACCGCGGCGGTCAGGGCATCTTCACCATCCAGATGACCGCCAAGAAGGGTGATCTGGCTTCTGTCAAGGTGGTGGGCCCGCAGCACGAGCTCATGATCATGAGTCAGGAAGGCACTGTCATCCGCCTTAAGACCGCCGAGATCTCCCAGCTAGGCCGTGCCACTCAAGGCGTGAAGATCATGAACGTCTCAGATGGAGACAGGATCACCTCGGTGGCCCGTATGGTTGCCGGCAAAGCCAAGGCCAAGAAGAAGGACGACGGCCAGGCGACCCTCTCGCTCACTATCGAGGATCCCTCGGCAGAGGACGAGTCCATCGACGTGGGTGGCGAGGAGTTCTACGACGAGTCGATCCTTGGGGATGACGAGGAATAGCTCTTATCGGCAGCAATGACCGTTGAGGCACGCCTGGGCTTCTTTAATGAGGGTCGGGCGTGCTTTCTTAATTTAGGGATTAGCACTTGGTGTAGGCTAATCAGTCATAATTGGTATAGACCGGGGAGGAGGGTGCTATGACGATGATTCGCGTAGATATCGAGACAGTGGTTATTGGCAATGGCCCCATGGCCTCCCTGGTGGTGCTCAAGCCGCGCAACAGCGGTTCACGCGCCTATGAGCCGCTGCCTATTCGCATTGGCATGATGGAGGCCTCGGCCATCGGTATGGGAGTGGAGAACCCGCATTCCGACCGCCCTATGACCCATGACCTCTTACAGACCGCCATTCATGAGTTGGGTGCAACTATCACCAGCGTGGCCATCGTGGGCGTGGAGGGCACCACGTTTTTTGCCGAGATAAACCTCACCTCTAAAGCCGGATATCATCTGTCGCTGGATGCTCGGCCAAGCGATGCGTTGGCATTGGCAGTACGTGCCAAAAGCCCTATCTTTGTGGCTGAGTCTGTGATGGCCACTGCCAGCTACCCGGACTTTGATGCAGTGAAGCGCGATCAGGACAGGCTTGATTTGGAAGCCTTTGACCGCTTTATCGACTCGCTTTCGCCAGAGGATTTCAGGGCTGCTCCGGGGGCTGCCCCAGGCAAGCAAAGCTAGGCAAGCTTTTGGGTGGCCAGGGGTTTTGTGGTGAGTTTATCGGTGAAAAATACCTCTTGACGCACCCTAAGAACGCCATTAGTATTGGTTCTTGCGTTGGGCCCATAGCTCAGTTGGTCAGAGCGTCCGGCTGATAACCGGGAGGTCACAAGTTCGAACCTTGTTGGGCCCACCATCTTTTCTGCGAATAACCGCCCCAGCGTGGCCGAGTCGCCGCTGGGGCGGTTATTAATACGCGGGGACGTAGCTCAGCTGGGAGAGCGCGGGCTTTGCAAGCCTGAGGTCGTGGGTTCGATCCCCATCGTCTCCACCAGACATTTACGAGGTCAACCAAGGTATTTGGTTGACCTTTTTTCTTTGAACATCAGAAGGACGCCAATCTACCTCCCTTCCGGTTGTTTACAGATATGAGGGGACACTGCTGCGACATAGCCCTGTAACCTATGAGCGCTAGCCTGAGGTTGGATACGTTTGGTCTTCCTTGGTATCTTTCCCTGCATCCTTTGGGAGAAGGTGTGGGGATCTCATTGTCCGCTTTACGGCCATCTCTTGAGTTAAGGGAAGTGGCCAGGCATTGCTATGGAGTGTTGTCTATGCATAAAACCAAGGGTTTAGGAAGGTTGGCGCAGCTGGTCTGCCTTGTGATGGCAGTCTTTTGCGCGCTCTCTTTGGCAGCCCCGGTGCCTGCGTTGGCAGACGTGGAGTCTGTGAAAGGCAAAACCTATCGCATTACCACCGACACTACCTTCGCCCCCTTCGAATATCGCGATTCCAACGGCGACTTGGTGGGCATCGACATGGACCTCATCCGCGCCATCGCCGAGGAGGAGGGTTTCAACGTGCAGATCGAGTCGCTGGGATTCAATGCCGCCATGGTGGCCACTGAGTCCGGCAACTCCGATATGACCATTGCCGGCGCTTCCATCACCGACGAACGCAAGCAAACCTATGACTTCTCTGACCCCTACTTTGACTCCGGCGTGCTTATGGCGGTGCCCGAGTCCTCCGACATCACGGGCTATCAGGATCTCAAAGGCAAGAAAGTCGTGGTGAAGACCGGCACCGAGGGTGAGACTTTTGCCAAGTCCATTCAGGATCAATATGGCTTCGACATCGTCTCGGTAGATCAAACCTCCACCATGGTGCAGATGCTCCAGGCCGGCCAGGCCGATGCCATGTTCGACGACTATCCCATCATCGCCTATGGCATCGCGCAGGGCAACGGCATGAAGTCGGTGACCCAAAAAGAGGCAGGCAACTCCTACGGGGCCGTGGTGGCCAAGGGCAAGAATCAAGACTTGCTCCAGGCTTTCAACGAGGGTCTGGCCAAACTCAAGGCCGATGGCCGCTACGACCAGATCATGGAGAAGTATCTGGGCGATAACGCCACCAAGGCAGAGCAAACCAGCTTCTTTGGCCTGCTGCAGCAGAGTGCGCCCGCACTTCTTACGGGCGTGAAAAACACTCTGCTGGTCACGGTAGTGGCCTTTGCAGGCGCTCTGGTGCTGGGCATCCTCTTTGGTCTCATGAAGATCTCCGGCTCCAAGATTCTTCGCGCCATCGCTTCCTTCTATGTATGGCTCTTCCGCGGCACTCCGCTACTCATCTGGGCGTTCTTCTTCTACTTCGCCTTGCCTCAGGTTGCCGGCGTCAAACTCTCGGTCTTTGCGGTAGGCGCGCTGGCGCTGGCGCTCAACGCCGGTTCCTACATCACCGAGATCGTCCGCGGCGCCATCCAGTCTGTGGACCCGGGCCAAACCGAAGCCGCCCGCTGCCTGGGCTGCTCTTCTAGCCTCACCATGCGCGCCATCGTGTTTCCTCAGGCCGCTAAGATCGCCACGCCTTCCCTCATCAACCAGCTCATCATCATGGTGAAGGACTCCTCGATCCTTCTGGCCATCGGCTTTGGCGAGCTGCTCTACCAGGCGCAGCAGATCTATGCCGCCAACCTGCGCGTGAGCGAGGTGCTCTTCATTGTCGCCATGTTCTACCTAGTGACCATCTCGCTGCTCACCATGCTTGCCAACTGGGCCACAAGGAGGTTCTCCGAAAATGGCTAATACCACCTCTACCGAGAAGACCAATCCCCAAGCCTCGATGGCTGCCGCAGCTCCTGAGGCTGCAGCTACCGAGAAGCCCATCATCCAGGTGGTGGACCTTCATAAGTCATTTGGCGACAACCAGGTGTTGGACGGCATTAATCTGGATGTGTGTAAAGGTGAGGTTATCACCATCATCGGACCCTCAGGTTCCGGCAAATCCACTCTGCTGCGCTGCCTCAACGCGCTGGAGCAGCCCACTTCGGGCCAGGTGATCTTTGATGGGTTGAACCTCATGGCCCCTGACGTGGATATCGATGCGGTGCGCTGCCGCATTGGCATGGTCTTTCAACACTTCAACCTCTTCCCTCATATGAGCGTATTGGAAAACATCACCTTTGCCCCCATGCACAACCTTGGGCTCACTCAACAAGAGGCTGAGGATCGCGCCCGCACCCTCCTTGAGGACGTGGGCCTTGCCGAAAAGGCAGATGTCAAACCCAGCTCTCTTTCTGGCGGTCAAAAGCAGCGTGTGGCCATCGCTCGTGCCCTGGCCATGCGCCCCGAGGTATTGCTTTTCGACGAGGCCACCAGCGCTCTGGACCCTGAGATGGTCAAAGATGTCTTAGACATCATGCGTCGTTTGGCCGACGAGGGTGACACCATGATCGTGGTCACCCATGAAATGGGCTTTGCTCGCGAGGTTTCCGACCGCGTGATCTTCACCGAGGGAGGACATATCGACTGTCAGGGCACCCCCGAGGAGCTCTTTGAGAACCCGCCCACCGAGCGCCTTCGCGAGTTCCTTTCCAAGGTGCTCTAACCTCACACCTTGCTCGCTCGCCACTTCTCTCGCATCCCTTTGCCGCCTTTTGATCTCTCAGGTCAAGGGGCGGCTTTTCTTAGCAAAGTAAGCTGATGTACCCCCGCCGAGGAACCCTTCCATGACTGCTAGAGAGCCTAGTCTTCTTGAGGTAACTCGGCAGTGGGTATCAAGATGTTGAGCGAATAGGTGGAAAACTCCGTTTTGATGGAGCAGTAACCGCCATACTTCTCGGTAGCTAGCTTGATGGATTGCGTGCCAAAGCCGTGGCTGCCGGCACCGACCTTCAGCTCACCTCCCGAGCCGACGTGGTCTTACTGTGCCTAGGCCTGGACGAGATCCGGGAGACCGAGGGCGCCGAGCGCCAAGACATGTGCCTGGCCGCTTCCCAGGTCGCCCTGGTGAGCCAGCTGGCGGCCGTGAGCCCCAATATGGCCGTGAGCCCCAATATTGTGGTGCTCTTGTCGGCGGGGGCTCCCGTGGAGACGGGCTGGGACAAAGACGTCAAGGCGCTGGTCCACCTATGCCTGGGTGGTCAAGCAGGGGCTCGCGCGGCCTTGGACGTGGTCTGCGGGTTGGTGAACCCCTCGGGCAAGCTGGCCGAGACCTGGCCCCATGCCCTGGCCGACACCGCTACCGCAGGCTCCTATCCTGCCGAGAAGAAGCACGCCCTCTATAAAGAGGCTCTGTACGTGGGTTATCGCATCTTCGACAGCGCGCAGGTGAATGTGGCCTATCCCTTTGGCTTTGGCTTGTCCTATACCACCTTTGACTATTCAGATCTGCAAGTGGAAGTGCAAGATGGGTCAGACCCGCAGGTAAAGGTGTCGTGCGCTGTTGCCAACACGGGACCTGTGGTCGGAGCCGAGGTGGTGCAGCTCTACGTGGCAAAGCCTGAGGGCGATGTCTTTAGGCCGGCCCAAGAGATTCGCGCCTTTGACGAGGTGGTGCTGGAGCCGGGGCAGAGCGCGCGGGTGGGCTTTGAGATGTCTGGCCGCGACTTTGCCTACTACCACGTGGGAAACTCGGAATGGGAGATCGAAGGCGGCACGTACGAGCTGCGGGTTTCTGCCTCCTCGCGGGATGTGCGCCTTAGGGCCGCCGTTGAGCTTTCTGGTACCGGCGCGGCCAACCCCTATGAGGGCCTGGATGTGGAGGTCTACAAGCGCGCCCAGGTGAGCCGGGCCTCAGACGAGGCCTTTGCGGCCATCCTAGGTCACCGGGGCCCTCAAAGCCGCTGCTACAGAGGTCGGCGCCAGGTCTCACGCACCCCAGGACACCTCAATGCAACGGCACGGATCGATACGGGCTTCTCGGCAGCAAGATGCGCCGGGAGGCCCGTTTTCCATGGAGGGGCGCGGGCGGCAGGGTGCCCCCGGGGCCTCAGGAAACCCCGCTGCTTTATGGGGATTTGTGGCAGGAGGTGTAGCTGGGGCTCCATGGGTTTAACGTAGGTTGGTTAGTGTTGATGTGTCTTAGAGGGGGTCTCATGATCAGCCCAGAGCTCGACGAGCTCTCCTGCAACCTCATTGGCGAAGCGCTGGACGTGCTGGCCGCGGGGGATCTCTTGGGAGTGGTGGCCTCGGTGCTCGATGGCCAGGGCAACCGTGTGACCTGCGCTTTTGAAGACGACGGCGAAGACGTGTGCCTGGAGGCCGCCCACAAGTGGGTGAAAGACCTGGCCACAGGCGCCCGCACTGAGCCGCAGCTGGGTGCCCCCATGTGTTATGCCATTTGCTTCTCCGGTGCCGTAGACACCGGCGACGGCTTTGCCGATGCGCTCATGTGCGAATTTGGGGATAAAGACCCTGGGCCTGATTATTCGGCGTTTTTGCTGGTACAGGGTACTGGCGAAAGCTTTTCCTGGAGCGACCCCGCTCCGGCGGGCGAGCTGCCCAGCCTACTTTAGCAACAGGCTGCGCCTTTGCGCAGATCTCGGTGGCCTGTCCTCTGGGCCTACCTTGAGTTTTCCTCTCCATCATGAAAGTGAGTCCTATGCTGCAAGAGAACCTGCGAAACGTTGCCATTATCGCCCACGTCGACCATGGCAAGACCACGCTGGTGGACAAGCTGCTGCGCGCAACCGATGCCTTCAGGGCAAACCAGCAGGTAGAAGATCGTATTCTCGACTCCAATGACCAGGAGCGCGAGCGCGGCATCACCATTTTGGCTAAAAATATCTCCATCGAGTACAAGGGCGTGAAGATCAACGTCATCGACACCCCGGGCCACGCAGACTTTGGCGGCGAGGTGGAGCGCGTGCTGCGCATGGCAGACTCGGCCCTGCTTTTGGTGGACGCCTTCGAGGGCCCCATGCCCCAGACTCGCTTCGTGCTGCGCCATGCCATCGACGCAGGCCTGGCTATCATGATCGTGGTGAACAAGATCGACCGCCCGGGCGCGCGCCCTGAGGAGGTAGTGAACGACTCCCTGGACCTCATGATGGATCTAGGCGCTACCGACGAGCAGCTGGAATTTGCCATGGAGCACGTGGTCTATGCCAGCGCGGTGAACGGCTGCGCCCGCTTGGATCCCGCCGACGACAACGACAACATGTACCCCCTGCTGGACATGATCGTGGACTGCCTGCCGGCCCCCGACTGCGACCCCGACGGCCCTCTGGCCATGCAGTGCGTCACTGTGGACCACTCCAGCTACGTGGGCCGCATCGGCATTGGTCGCGTCTACTCGGGCACCATCCATGTCGGCGAGCAGATCCTGGTGGTAAAAAACGACGGCAGCCGCGCCATGGCCTGCGCCAAGCAGCTCTTCACCTTCGACTACCTGGGCCGCACCGAGTGCCAAGAGATCAAAGCCGGCGATATTGGCGCAGTGGTGGGCATCGACCACACCGACATCGGCGACGTCTACACCGACCCCGCCAATCCTGTGGAGCTGGACCCCATCGAGATCGACCCGCCCACCCTGGCCGTGGTCTTCGAGGCTTCCACTTCGCCTTTGGTGGGCCGCGAGGGTGACATCGTGGGCGGCCGTCAGCTCAAAGAGCGCCTCATGCGCGAGGCCGAGAACAACGTCACCATGCGCATCGAGGAGCTGGGCGACAAGACCGGCATCGAGGTAGCTGGCCGCGGCATCCTGCACCTCTCCGTCCTCATGGAGGCCATGCGCCGCGAAGGCTTCGAGTTCCAGGTGGGCCGCCCCCGCGTGCTCTTCAAGGAGGACGAGCATGGCCACCGCCTAGAGCCCGTCGAGCTGGCCGTGGTGGAGACCCCCAACGAGTACTCCGGCAAGGTTATCGAGGTCTTTGGCGATGCCGGCGGCACCATGACCAACATGCAGTCCGGCGAGACTCACACGCACCTGGAGTTCAAGATCCCCACCCGAGGCATCATGGGCCTCAAGAACCGCATCTTGAACGTCACTCACGGCGAGGGCATCTTCTACCACACCTTCTCCGAGTACGGCCCCTACGCCGGCGAGCTGGGCCAGCGCAACAATGGCGCCATGATCTCCATGGCCACCGAGAAGGCCGTGGCCTACGCCCTTGGCACCCTCCAGGAGCGCGGCACTATGTTTGTGGGGCCGGGCGACGAATGCTACGAGGGCATGCTGGTGGGCGAGCGCTCCAAGCCCGGCGACATGGTGGTCAACGTGGCGCGTACCAAATCTTTGGGCAACCAGCGCTCCTCTACCGCCGACATCGCCGTCCAGCTCACCCCGCCCCGCACCTTCTCCCTGGAAGAGGCACTGGAGTACATCATGGACGACGAGCTGGTGGAGATCACCCCCAAGAGCATCCGCATGCGCAAGCGCATCCTGGACACCATCGAACGCAAGAAGGACAACGTGCGCCGAGGACGCGTGAACAAGCTCAACTAAGGGGGCTGTGGCGCGGCACACAACGCGGCGGGCTGCGGGGCGAGTTGCGGCCCATGTCGCAGTCAACGTGCCGCAGCTGCGTATAACGCTTGCAAGCAAAAAGGGCGCCGACTCCGGTCGACGCCCTTTTTGCATCTCTTGGGTATGAGGGAACGCGAGCAGCCCGCAGTAGGTGGGCCTCTCGGCAGGGTTGGGATGGCATGGAGTCACAACGCGGTCTCGTGCAACGGGCGGCGGCCCGTGACCCTGCTGGCATAAGTTACACCTAATAGGCAGAATTTCTGCCACAAAGCCCCTCTAGTAGGCAGATTGGGGGCGAATCTGCCTACTTCCTGCCACTTCTGGCAGGAAAAACACCTAATAGGTGCCGGTTGAGATGGTTTTGGCACAAGAGATCATTAGGCAACGGCATAGCTGCCACAAGATGCCACTAGACGATGGATTTGGCCCAAATCCATCGTCTAGCGGGCGCTTCTGCCAAGATCGCCATCGTCTAGTGGGACTTCATGCCAAACGACGTCAGGTGCCTGCTGGCACGAGACGCAGGTAGGGCATGGAAAAGTTGGCAGAAGTCCCCGATAGGGCATGGATTTCGCCAAAATCCATGCCCTAGAAGCTTCTCATGCCAAGATCGCCATCGTCTAGTGGGACTTCATGCCAAACGACGTCAGGTGCCTGCTGGCACGAGACGCAGGTAGGGCATGGAAAAGTTGGCAGAAGTCCCCGATAGGGCATGGATTTCGCCAAAATCCATGCCCTAGAAGCTTCTCATGCCAAGATCGCCATACTCGAATGAACTCTCGTGCCAAAGAGCTGCCAGACAACCCAGATTGGCAGGTCTGCGGCCGCAAAAGCCTGCCAATCTAGGCTTCATGGCCCTGGGCGCAGCTAAACTGCGGGATCACAGAGGGTAGATTGGCAGACTGTCGGCTCAATAATCCTGCCAATCAACCTAGCTTGGCAGTTTGCTCTGCCAGACGCTCCAAGTTGGCAAACCTGCCGTTGCGCCGCTCGCCCATGCGCCCCGTGCTGCCGAGAAACCCCACCATCCCAGGTTGTGAGCTAGAACGGGTCGGGATAGAAGCGCATCCCGGAGGGGGTGCGCACAAAGCCGATGTTCGCCAGCACCTGGGCCCAGTGAGTTTTGAGAACCGGCTGCTCATCCACCAGTTCCACTTCGATCTTTTGGTTGGCCCAAGAGAGGCCTTGGCGCTGGGCGGCAGCTTTCTCGGCAGCCAAAAGCGCCTGGATGGCGTGGGTCACCAGGGCATCATCGCTGCTGGTCGTGGCGGCGGCCGATGGTGCAGCGGTGTCCACCTGCTCATCGTCTTCAGCTGACATATAGACATATATAGATTTGAGATGCACGCTCGCATAGAGCACCGGGGCGCCGTCGGCGAAGACGCAGTGGGCGTCAGCCCGGCGGGTGGGCTTCTCGGCACTTGCAGGCCAAGGGAAGAGGGCACCCAGGGGCTGAGCGGGATCGGTGGCGGACAAGACCCGCAACTCAGGGGCAGCGTGGGAAGTGGAGGGTGGCGTCTGCGGGGTGTCGGCAGCGGGGGACTTGGAGTCAGCGGGGGCGGGTTTCTCGGCAGCGGAAGCGCGAAGGGCCTCCACAAAGTCGGGGGTGGCGTACTGCAGCGGGCCCAGGCCGTCCACAAACTGGCCGCGCCAGAGACCCCCGGTGTCTTCCAGCGCGCGAAGGGCCGGGTAGATCTGGCTGAGTCCGCCGGGGATGGCGGCGGCGCGGGCCACCTCGGGGGTAAGGACCCCGTAGCGGTCCAACGCGGATTGCACCAGAGCGAGGGCGCGCTCAGTGTCGGCGGCCTCGGCGGCTTGGGTGAGGGCCCAGCAGCCGGAAAGCGCCGTGTCCACGGGAACCGAGGCAGGTCGGGGCGCCCGCGACGCCGAGGCGCGTCCATAGCGGGAGCGGGATCGGCGGCGGGCGGGAGCGGCTTTGGTCGTTTTGGCGGGCTGGGAAACCTGGCGGGCCGGCCCAAAGGAGTCCACCAGCACTAGACCGCCCCACAGGTAGTCCTCCAGCTGGGCTTGGATCTCTGCCGAGCTTGGGGCCGCTTCGCCGCGCCCTGCCGCAAAGGTGGCGCAGGCCTCCTTCAATGCCGAGAAGGACCAGCCGCCTCCCTTGGACAGCGCTTGCCAAAGGGGGTTGTCGGCGGCAGTGGCGGCAAGATCGTCGGCGCGCTGGGGCGGGGTGATGCCGGCGAGTTTTTGGGAATCGGCGGGATCGCTGGAATCCGGCGCGTCAGGGGCGTTGGGCGCGAGATGCGCGTCTGCGGCAGCCTCGGCGGCCAGCGGCAGCGGGGCGAAGGGGGAGTCGGTGGGGAAGAACGCCACCTGGTAGCTGGGCTTTTTGGCAGCGTCCAGCGTGCGGCGCCCCTGCCACACCACCTCGCCGGTAGCCAGCAGCTCGTCCAGTAGCTTGGGGGTATAGCCGGGCACGCGGGCAGGGAAGACCACCTGCTCCCAGGCGCCGGCCTCAAGCCACACCCCCTCGTAGAGGGCGATGCAGGAAGCCAGCAGATCCACAGGGTCTGCCTGATCGCGGGTGTCTTGGGCCGGGATCTCCTGGAGATGCCAGAGGCTTTCCAGATAGGTGTCCATACCCACGGGCTCCATGGCCTCCCGGGCGGCGGCCAGCGAGCGTTTGCGCAACTGTTTGAATACTGTAGCAGCCACCCACAGGCGCTCGTGACCCAGCTCGTCTATGCCAAAGTCGCCGCGCAACAGGCGGTCCTGGGCACTCAGGCGCTCTAGGGCGTCGGCCACAGGCTCTGCGCCCAGGCCCAGAGAAGCTGCGGCCGCCTGGGTGCTAAAGGGGCCGTGACAGCCTGCGTAGCGAGCCATTAGGGCATCCAGAAAGCGGCCGGGTTGCTCAGGGGTCCGGATGCCAAGTGAGGGCGACAGCGGGAGCCCCACTAAGACATCAAGCTCCTGAGCTGCGGGTTTCTCGGCAACGGGGGCAGTCGTAGGAGCGGCCGGCGCCCAGGAGGGTACTGGGAGGCCCAGCACCTGGTGGAGGGCCTGGCCGTCGATGGCGGCGATCCAACAGGGCTGGCCGGCGACGGCGCCCGCAAAGACCTGCTTTTCCTGGGACAGTTGGGCAAGCCAGGCGTCCGCCACATTTGCAGGGTCGCAGCGCCGGGCGATCTCATCGAGCGTAAGCGGTCCCAAAGCCCGCAGCATGCGGGCGAGGCCGGCGGGGCTTGTGGCCTTATGTCCAGAGGCGAGCCACTGGAGCTGGGCTTCCAGTTGGCGCAGGACGGCGGGGTCTATGAGGCTGGAAAGGTCAGGGGAGCCCAGAAGGTCGGCCAGCAGGGAGGGGTCTATGGAGAGCAAGGCGGCGGAGCGCTCGGCCTGGGGCTTGTCGGCGTCGTAGAGGTGTTCCATGACGTAGCCAAAGAGCAGGTTGCCGGCGAAGGGCGACGGCGTGGTGGTGGCTACCTGGGTGATGGCCACCTGTTTGGAGCGCAGCTGGCCCATGAGGTGGGCCAGGCCGTCTAAGTCGTAGACGTCCTGGACGCACTCGCGCAGCGCCTCCAGCACCATGGGAAAGTCCTCCAGCTGCCGCGCCTGCTCCAGGAGCTGGGAGGCTTGCAGCCGCTGGGCCCACAGCGGCGCCCGCTTGCCAAAGGCGCTGGGGCGCATAAGGAGGGCGCGAGCGGCACATTCGCGGAAACGCGCGGCAAAAAGCGAGGTAGAAGCCACTCTTCGCTGTACGGCTGCGCGCAGCTCCTCCTCTTCGAAGATGAAGGTCTCCGGTCCAGGCACCTCGCTCGCAGTGGGCGAAAGCCGCAACAGAATGCCGTCGTCTGCGGCCATGGCTTCCGGGTCATAGCCCCAAAGGCGCTCGATGCGATCGGCCACCGCCAGCGCCCAGGGAGCGTGCACCGCCCGGCCAAAGGGGGAGTGCAGCAGCAGCCGAGTGTCTCCCACCTCGTCTTCCACCATCTCTATGACCAGCGACTGCCCGCTGGGGATCACGCCGGTGGCCGCCCGTTGGCGAGCCAGCACCTGCCCCAGGCTCCCGATGGCGTCGGCCTCCATCCCGCATTGGACGAGGCGATCCCTAAAACTCTCATCGAACTCCGCGCCCTTGAGCGCAGAAGAGGCCGCCGCCAGAAACTCCCCCTTGCGAAGGCCGTCCTCGTAGGGCCTGCCGGGCCCTTCCCCATGCCAAAAGGGCAGCCGAGAAGCCCGCGCCTTCGCAGGCTTCACCAGCACGCGGTCGTTGGAAATCTCGGTGATGCGCCAGGTGGTGGTTCCAAGAGTGATGACGTCTCCCACCCGGCTCTCATGGACCATCTCCTCGTCCAGCTCGCCCACGCGCCGGCGCCCTTGTCGCCCCTGGGCCTCGTGGGTGAACACCGGGTAGAGGCCCCGGTCGGGGATGGTGCCGGCGCTGGAGATGGCCATGCGCGCCGAGACCGGCAGGGGAGCGAGCAGGTCTTCTGCCTGGTCCCACACCAGCCGAGGGGCGAAGCTCTCCAGGTCGTCGGTGGCAAAGGCGCCGGCCAGCATAGCCATCACCCGGTCGAAGGCTTCGCGGGGCAGCTCTGAGAAGTTGGCCGTCCGTCGCACGGTCTCAAACCACTGCGAGGCCCGAAGGCCCTGAGGCGTTTGGGACACCGCAGCCACGGTCTGCTGTGCCAGCACGTCCAGAGGGTTCTTTACCAGCCGAGTGGCTTCGATATCTCCTGCCAGCATGGCCTGAGCCATTACAGCGCAGTCTATGAGCTCGAGTTTTGTGCGCGGATAGAGGATGGCCTGCGACCGGCCTCCCACCCTATGGTTGGCGCGGCCTATGCGCTGGAGCCCTGAGGCTACCGACAAGGGCGGAGCCACCTGGCACACCAGATCCACCGAGCCCATATCGATGCCCAGCTCGAGACTGGATGTGGCCACCACGCAAGGCAGCGAGCCTGCCTTAAGCTCGCTCTCGATGGCCAGCCTGCGCTCCTTGGACACCGACCCATGATGGGCGCGCGCGATGGCCTCGGCCCCTTCGGGCAGCGGTTCTGTGTGGGAATCGGGGGACCCGAGAGAGCCCCTGAAGGCCCCCTCGACTACCGGGGCGCCTGCCGGCCTGAGGCCGGCTTCTTGGGCGTGGCGCTCGTTGAGCCGGGCGGTAAGCCGTTCGCATAGCCCGCGGGAGTTCACAAAGACGAGCGTGGAGGTGTGGCTTTCGACTTGGGAGAGGAGCTCGGCTTCCAGCGACGGCCAGATGGAGCGCGAGCCCACTCGGGACTCCCGGGACATCTGGGGCGCCTTGGGCTGCGAAGCGCCGAAGGGTTCCTGGTTGGAGGGCGCGGGTTTCTCGGCAGCCTGGGCGCCCATGGCGGCCTTGAGGCTACGGTCGGTCTTCCAGGCATCTTTGGGTGCGGGAGCGCGCGTGAGCTTAGGTGTGCCAGTGCCCAAAAACTCCGGCACTGCATTGATGTTTGCCACTGGGATGCGCACGGCAAGGTCGATAGCCGGCGCTGGAGCATCGCCCACCACTTCCACCGGATGGGCTCCTCCCAAAAACCGCGCCACTTCTTCCACCGGCTGCACGGTCGCCGAAAGCCCCACCCTCTGCGCCGGCGTCTCCAACAGCGCGTCCAGGCGCTCCAACGAAAGAGCCAGGTGGGCGCCTCGTTTGGAGCCGGCGATGGAGTGGATCTCGTCGACGATCACCGTCTCCACCCGCGACAGCACCGAGGCCGCCTGGCTGGTGAGCATGAGATAGAGCGACTCGGGAGTGGTGATAAGGATCTGGGGCGGCTTGCTTTTGATGCGCGCCCGCTCGCGAGGCGGCGTGTCGCCGGTGCGTATGGCCACGCTGGGCAGCGTTGCAGGTCCCTGGGTTTTAACGGCGTCGCTGTCTGATCCCCACGATGCCGCCAGTTCGCCCAGCTCGGCCAGAGGACGGCGCAGGTTCTTCTCCACGTCGGCTGCCAGGGCCTTGAGTGGCGACACATAGAGCACTACCACGCCTTTGGCAGCAGGCGGGTCACTCATAAGCCGATCGATGGCACATAGAAACGCCGCCAGCGTCTTGCCCGATCCTGTAGGTGCCACCGCCAGCACGTTCTTGCGGTCCAAGATGGCGTTCCAGGCCGCCTCCTGTACCTGCGTAGGGGCCTCGAAGCTCCGGGCGAACCATTGGCGCACCAAGGGCGAGAGGCGCATGAGCGCACTATGTTCTTGCCGAGAAGCGCTGCTGTGGGCAGCCGATGAAGTATCCATACAACCAGACTACCCCTGTGGCTGGCTACCAACAGCCGAAGGCTGCAAACGAAGGGCTGCCTTTTGCATCACATGCTGGCAACCAAGGGCGCCGTGTATGCGTTGACCTCGTCTTTGAATGAGATTAATTATGCTTTGTATCGACATTACATGAGCGAAGAGGATGCCTGAGCCTCCATTCGAGAGATCGTAGAGGTGTTTGACCTGGTAGATCTCACCGGACTCCTTGTATATAGCGCACTGGATTCCAATGAGACAGACTATGAAGACGGGCTTATTCGCGCTGCTGCAGAGGCACTGCAGGTAGATGCCATTGTGAGCTATGACAAAAAGGCGTTCAAAGGGTCTTACATTCCTCGCAAGACTGCCGCAGAAGTGCTGGCGAGGCAAAGTCTGGGAGCGCCAGACGAATAGGCGCTGAGCAGCAACTGGCTGGGACGAGGCGTAGGCATTGGGAACGGTGAACGTGCAGGTATTGTAAGGGTATAGCTGCACTGGTAAGGGTATAGTTGCACTGGAAAAACTCTCTGCATCAGCTACGTCTGGTGTAACTAATGTAGCTAGTTTTCAGAGGGACGCATGAGCATGTTTGTAGGAGCCTGTTTCCGCCTGCACGCTTTAGCGGCACGCGTCCATGTCTACCTGCAGCCCATTGCATGAAAGTCACTTTGCACTAAAAAGGACCCTTGCAAAGGGTCCTCATACACAGCCTGCGCTCACTGGGCTCACCGCGCGTGCAGGCTTGATTTACTGGCGGAGGAGGAGGGATTCGAACCCTCGTACGTGCGAAGCACGTAAACGGTTTTCGAGACCGCCGCATTCAACCACTCTGCCACCCCTCCATGGGGTGAGCGGCACCCGTAGGTGCCGCCTTAAACATACTGGCGGAGAGTCCGGGATTTGAACCCGGGAGACGGGGTTACCGCCTACACGATTTCCAATCGTGCTCCTTCAGCCGCTCGGACAACTCTCCCTATGCAATTGCAACGGCTAGAATAACACATCGGCGCTCCAGTGTGTAGAAGAATAAAAGTGCCCGCTGCCCTCATCGCACCAACACATCATAATGGTGCATGGTGTGCAGCTCTGCCTGGTGCGTCGCTCCCTACATGGCGCGCCGCTCTGCATGGGGCACAGGCAGACTCGCACGCAGGCTGCACGCGCTACTGTCATCGATTTCGAGGAGAATCCCGTGGGCACCCTCTTCACGACGCTCAATCCTCAGTTCATCACCCTCACCATGCCCGAGTGGATCGATATGGTCGCTGTGGTGGTGGGCTCGGCCTTTGGCGGGCTCACGGCTTCAGAGCGCAAGCTGGACCTCTTTGGCGCCGCGGGCCTGGGCATGCTCTGCGGGCTTGGCGGCGGCCTTATCCGCGACATGATCATGCAGTGCGGCAGCGTCTACATGCTCTCCAACGACTGGGCCATTCCTACGGCGGCATTGGCCGGGACCGCGGTATTTTTCTTCTCGGGGTTGTTCAAGTCGTTGGATAAAGCCACGGCCATCGTGGACATCCTGGCGGTGGGCATCTTCACCGCCTCCGGTACCGACAAGGCCATCATCCACGAGCTCCCCGTCATGGCGGCCCTGCTCATGGGCGTGCTCACCGGCGTGGGCGGCGGCATGCTGCGCGACATCTTCCTAGGCGACGTCCCCCAGATCTTTAGACCAGGAAACCTCTACGCCTCCTGCGCGCTGATATCAGCGGCGGTCTATTGCGCCCTGGTCTACGCCGGGCTTGTGAAGGGGTTCGCCGTGGTGGTCTGCGTGGCCGTCTGCTGCCTTTTGCGCTGGCTGTCGCTTAGGTTTGGCATTACCACGCCCAGCCCGGTGGACTATACGCCCCGGCTCATCGACTATACCCGCAGGCTCAAGCATCGCACGGTGAGCAATCCCTACATTCCCTATCGTGGCAGCCGAATGGGCCACAGCGTGCGCTGGGATTCCTCTACGGGCTCGTTCGCGCCAGCGCCAAGCAGCACCGACGCGGCCCAACAGGCTCGCGAGCAGCGCCGCGACCAGATGAAAGAAGAAATCAAACAAGAACTTCGCGAGGAGCTGGGCGAAGAGCTGGAGGCCCGGGAGCGCGAAGCTGCAGAAGGGCAGGCCAAAGGCTCCGCCGAGGCCATCTTCGCCCCTCACGAACCTGCCGAGAAGACCCTCCTCATGCCAGAGCCCTCTCCCAAAAAAGAGACTCTCACAGATCCCGACGACCAGCTGCCCTACCGCTAGGCCAGCGCCAGTTATCGGGTGGTAAGGGATTCGTAAAAGCTTGCACCCTGGAGGGCCAGGGGTTTCTCGGTAAAGGTGCGCTAGTATGAGTTCCACGACCACGCAATGGCACTGCCTCCTACATGAGAAGGGCCTCCCATGGCAGACATGACGTTTGTGAACGGACACTACCTCTCCCGTGCCTGGCGCATGATGACGCAGGACAAAGGCTGGCTGGCCCCGATGTGCATCCTGGCGCTCAGCCTCTATGTGCCTATCTTCGGAGCGTTGGGGGTGACGGGCTACGCGCTCTGCTGGGCTCGGCTCACTGCCTGGGGAGTGGATGCAGCTCCCAAGCAGCGCGGCGTGCGCGTGGGCGAGTGTATCGGCGCCGGATGGCGCGCCTTTGTGATCTCGCTGGGCTGGGGCCTCTTGGCAGGCATCGTGGCCTCGGCGCTTGCCTGGATGATGGATTTCGCGGGGACCGGTGGCAGCATCGTTTTGGGGATCCTTCTCGTGGGCCTGGATATTTTCGCAGGCCTTCTGGTGCTCGTGGCCAACCTGAGGGGCTGCATCTACCAAAAGATCGGCGCCGGGTTTGGCTTCTCACAAGTCTGGACCATGTTCGCCCATGATCTGGGCGGCCTCTTCCGCATCCTTGGCATCGCCGTCTTGGGGGGCTTGGTCACGGCCATTCCCCTGGCGATCGCGATCTTTTCTATGATCCCGTCGGTTATGTCGCTCCTGTGGGGTGCCTATTATAGCTACGCCACCAATAGCGCCGCCCTCATCGCGACCTCGGTGGCAGGGCTCATCCAATCGGCCATGCTGCCCATGCTTTTGGCAAGCTACGTCGCCAATGTGATCAGCGTCGTCGCCATGCTTTTGGTCTACACTGCCGGCGCCCTCTGGATCCGCCAGTTCAACGTGCCTGTCTGGGGAAGCCCCTCCGATCCTGTGCCCCTGTCTTCCGGCTCCGATCCTGTGCCTACGGGTTTCTACAACCCCTATCCGCAGCCTCAGCCAGCATCGCAGCCTCAACCGTCTCCCGCAGCTCAGGCTGCTTCGCAGTCTCAGGCGCCTGTCTCGGCGGTCGCGCCTGGACAGCCTGCAGCTCCCGCAGAGCCCCAGCCTTCCCTTGCCGAGAAACCCGCGCCCCAGCCGCCTGTGGCAGAAGAGCAGGCGGCGATCGGGCCATCCTCCTCTCAGGCACAAGAGGCAACTCCCATCCAGCTGGTGTTGGACGATCAGCCGCAAACAGACGTCGAGGCGGACGTCCAAGAGCCAACCGTCGACTCCCATGACGGGCGAGAGGAAGAGGTAGGCGAGTTCGAGGACGCTCCCGAGTCTCCCATCCCCGGAATGGAGCGCCCCATTGCCGACGACGATGAGGGCGAGATAGTGACGCCCCTCATCGTGCACAAAGAGGATGAGGAGGAAGGCGGCGAACCCGAGGAGTAGCCAGGCCTCAGGGTTGCCAGCGCCTACAAGAGTCCTACAAGAGTATTAGTGCAGGCTGTCTTGCGTGCCAAAGAACTGTAGGGAAGGGCCGCTGCCAATGGCCCTTCTTTTTATGGATCCCGTGGAGCCTCATCTTGGATAACAGGAACTTCACAAGGCTTACCTAGGGTTTTGCCGGTTTGGTCAAAAAATGGCCAGCGGTGGGACAGAAATATGACAAAAGCCAGTGAAAGCCTTGGAGCCAGCGGCTGCGAGCCTGAGGGTGGTTCTTCTCGGCAGGTACCGTGTTGTGAGAATCATCCAATGATGTGTGTTAGCTGGGGAGACGGGTCTGCTGTGCTAATATCGAACACCGACCTTTCCTGCCTCGGGCGCAAACCTTCACGACCCGAGGCCATTTAGCCCGGAGGAGGTGAAATCATGAAGGCCTATGAGATTCTGTTCATCGTCGACCCCACCATCAATGAGGAGACCCGCGCTGGCGCCCTGAAGCGCATCGATAGCGCAATCACTGAGAATGGTGGCACCATCGACAACGTCGACAACTGGGGCAAGCGCAAGCTCGCCTATGAGATCGACAAGCTCACCGAGGGCGACTACACCCTCATCAACTTCCACGCAGACCCCACTCAGATCGCCGAGCTCGACCGTGTGTGCCGCATCACCGATGCCATCAAGCGTCACATGATCGTCCGTCGTCCCGACCACGAGTAATGACTGCAAAGTGACCCATCCGGATCACTCAAGGAGGCTGTTTCACCATGAGCATCAATCGAGTAACCATCACCGGCAATCTCACCCGCGACCCTGAGCTTCGCGCACTGCCTTCGGGGAGCAGCGTGTTGTCCTTTGGCGTGGCCGTGAATGATCGTTGGCGCAATCCGCAGACCCAGCAGTGGGAGGATCGCCCCAACTACATCGACTGCGTGATGTTTGGCAACCGGGCTCAGTCGCTGGCGAACATCCTCCACAGGGGGATGAAGGTGGCTATCGAAGGCAAGCTGCGCTGGAGCCAATGGCAAGACCGCGAGTCTGGCAAAAACCGCTCGAAGATCGAGGTGGTTGTCGACGAGGTCGAGTTCATGAGCTCTCGCGACCAGCAAGGCCAGCAGGGCCAACCAGGAGGCTATCCTCAGCAGGGCGGTTATGCTCAGCAAGCCCCGCAGATGGGTGCCCCTCAAAACCAGAGCTTCACCGCTTCTACCCCCGCGCCTGCCCCTGTCCAAGCACCGCCTGCTGGCGATGTCTACGACAAGGACATCCCGTTCTAATTATTCCGGCCTCCTGCCGGTATACGAAAGGTACTCAAAGACATGGCTACTGAATATCAGCGTCAGCCGCGTCGCAAGTATTGCCAGTTCTGCAAGGAGGATGTCGAGTTCATCGACTATAAGGACACCCAGCTCCTTCGCAAGTACATGACCGATCGCGGCAAGATCAAGCCCCGTCGCGTCACCGGCGCCTGCACGCAGCACCAGCACGACATCGCCAACGCCATCAAGCGCGCCCGCGTGATGGCTCTTCTGCCCTACACGGTACCCGTGGTATCCAACCGCGGCGGCCGTCGTCGCGACTAGAGGCACCAGGTCTCATCGTGGCCTTTAGAGACGACAAGAACTCTGACACTCAAGAAGAGACCGGTCTGGTGCGCTACGGAGAAGAACCTCCAACGCAGCCCAAACCCTCTCAGTCTCGCCCCTTTGCAAGCGCACTTATCTGGTGCGGCTTTGGAGCGGTGGCCCTCACCAGCATTGCCGCCATTGGCGTCGCTATGGTGGCCTACGGTATCTCGCGAGGGATATCCGCTAAGCTCTCCCGCTCCTATCTAGGGGCTCTGGTGGCTGCCTCTATGGCAGGCCTCATCCTGGGATGGCTTTGGGTCCAGGGCAACTTGGGTGTGGTGCTCCAAGGCGGCGTGGATCTGTGTATTGCGCTTGTGGTGGGCGCCCTGGCGGCCAAAAAGCGTGCCAACCTCACGGTGGACTACGCAGCGGCTGCACTGGCAACCCTTGCCGCCATCGGACTCAACTGGCTGGTGATGTCTCTGGTCGGCGAAGACTTCTTTGCCGCCGTCCGCAGCATCATCGACACGCAAGTCCAGGCGATCTCCGAGGCTTCCGGCCTTGAGATGGCAGCGCAGATTCGCTCTGTGACCTGGGTTATCTACCTGCTTTGGCCCTTCGCCTACTTTGTGGCAGCTGGCTTGAGTGTGCTTGCAGCCCACTTTGCAGGCTGGGTGGCCCGCGAGACTCCGGGCACTCCTCCTACCTGGAGAGCCCAAGCAGCCGATGCTCCCACCTGGGCAATGGTGGTGCTTATCGGCAGCATTGCCCTCATGGCCTTCAACTTCTTGTTTGGGCCCTTGAGCCAGGCGGCCGCCACCGTGGGCGCCAGCGCCCTTATGGCAGTGCGCTTCGTCTTCCTTTTGGAGGGCTACGGAGTCCTTATGTGGTGGCTTCAGAAGTATCAGGCCGGGTGCCTCATAAGGTTCCTGGTGATCCTTCTGGCACTGCAGCTAGAGGCATCGTTCTTTGTCGTCAGCATCCTGGGCGTCGTAGATTTCTTTGCGAACTTTCGCCACCTCGACCGTGGCGAGCCAAAGGCATCTGCCGCCTGATGGATCACAAGAGTTTTCGCCGGCCGCTTTCGGCTGGCCGATCAAAGGAGTAGTCCCATGAAAGTCATCCTTCTGGGTGAGCTCCGGGGCAAGGGCGGAGAGGGCGACATCATCGACGTCGCCCAGGGTTATGCGGAGAACTACCTGTTCCCCAACGGCATCGCCCAGCCTGCCACCCCGGGCAACATTAAGCAGCTCGAGCAGCGCCGCAACAATATTGCCCAGCGCGAGGCCAAGCGCATCACCGATGCCGAGGCCCTCCGCGAGCAAATTGACGGCAAGGTTGTAGTCGTCGACGTCAAGGTGGGCGACGAGGGCCAGCTCTTTGGCTCCGTCACCAACGCCATGGTGGGCGCTGCCCTGAAAGAGCAGTACGGCATCGAGATCGACCGCAAGCGCATCGAGATCAAGAAGCCCATCAAGACCGCTGGCCTCCACGAGGTCATCGTTTCCATCTACCGCAATATCTTCGCCACCCTGGGCGTCCAGGTGGGTCAGCCTGAGGACCTTCCCGCAGGCGACGAGGAGGTTGCCGAGTCTGAGGAGCTCGCTGTCGAAGGCGAGGCTTCTGAGGCTCCCGAGGCTGAGGCTCCCGCCGAGGCCTAGTGCACCTTGCGTTTTTATGAACGGCTTTCCTAGGGCTCCACAGAGGGCTCTAAAGAAAGCTGCCAAGAAGCCCGGCCACAGTTTCAGGGGACTTACAAGGCTCTTGTGACTGTGAGCTGGGCTTTTTCTATAGATCGATCGCCATGGGTTGTTAACAACCCCCTATTTCGACAATCCTGGGCGAGGGGTTGCCTAATTGGACACTTCAAGTCAAGGGCTATTTTTATTTATAAGGTGTGCTCTTTTTGGACAGCGACTCCCCCTTTGGCTGGGTTTTTGAAAATAACACAGCATCTACCTGGTGGTTTATGAAGGTGCGAAGCAGCTGCGAGGCGAAATCCCAGGTATTTGGGGCAACGGGGAAAGAGCGAACAATCGTTCGCAAAATGTTGAAAAGAATTTTTCCGAGGGCACTAAAACATGTTGAAAACGTTGAAAACCCAGAAAGCGGCAGGACAGAGCCTTACCCCTTAACAACATCGGCCTGTTGAGAGTGGAAAAGCAATCATATATGAAAACAACGGAGGGCTTGGTTTCGGAGTACTATGCAGTCCGTGAACTCTGGCTCAAAGGAGCGTGCAATGCCTTCAGCCTTAACCCCCGCCGGCTTTAGCGGCAGGGACGCTGCCCCCACAATGCCCCAGGATATCGAGGCAGAGCAGTCGGTGCTCTCGGCCATGCTGCTTTCCCCTGATGTATTGCAAGAATGCCTGGTAGAGCTGCGTGACGAGGACTTTTTCATGCCTCGTCACCAAACCATCTTCTCCACCTTGCGCGACATGTTTGACGCATCGCTGCCTGTCGATCCTGTGACGTTGGCGGACAGGCTCAAGTCCTCCAAGCAGCTGGAGGCCATCGGCGGCCCCCGCTACATCACGGAGATCACTTCCAACACCTTCGCGCTCTCCTCTTGGCGCCATTACATGGAGATGCTCAAGCGCGATTCCACCCTGCGCCAGCTCATCACCGCCACCGCAGAGATCTCCAGCTTGGCTTTCGACGCGCCAGAGGACACCAAAGAGGTCATCGACTCTGCAGAGCGCATGATCCTCTCTGTGACCGACCGCGACGTGCGCTCCAACTACATCACCATGCAAACGGCCATGCAGGACCTCTACCTGCAGCTTCAGGAGCAGGCGGCCGCCGGCGAGGATGCTTTAGGTGTCAAGACCGGCTTCCAGCAGCTGGACCACAAGCTGTTGGGTCTTCGCGAGGGTCAAATGGTGGTAGTGGGCGCCCGCCCTGGCGTGGGCAAGACCTCCTTCGCCCTCAACCTGGCGGTGCAGGCGGCGGAGAACGGCGCCACGGTGGCTTTCTTCTCTCTGGAGATGAGCTCTACAGAGATCGCCCAGCGACTGCTGGCTGCACGCTCTGCGGTGGGCTTGCAAAAGATCCGCAGCGCCAACATCTCCGGTGAGGAGTGGCCTGCGCTGCTCCAGGCCTCCGAGGAGATCTCCAAGCTTGACATCCTTATCGATGACACCCCCGGCACCACCGTCACCGAGGTGCGCGCCAAGGCCCGCCGCATGCTCCATAACAAGGAGAAGGCAGTGGTCATCCTGGACTACCTCCAGCTGGTGAGCCCGCCACCCTCCAAGCGCTCGGACTCCCGCGCCACCGAGGTCTCGGAGATGAGCCGCGGCATCAAGATCATGGCCAAAGACCTAGGGGTGCCCGTCATCGCCCTCTCGCAGCTCTCTCGTCAATCGGAAAACCGCACCGGCAAGCGCCCTCAGCTCTCCGATCTGCGTGAGTCCGGCGCCATCGAGCAGGACGCAGACATCGTCATCCTGCTGGACCGCTCCACCACCCCCGAGGAGGCCGAGCGAAAAGACCGCCCCGACGAGGGCATCACCGAGTTCATCGTCGCCAAGAACCGTTCCGGCCCCGTGGGCACCATCGAGATGGTGTTTCTCAAAGACCAAACCAAGTTCATGGAGCTGGACCGCACCCATGCCGACATGGCGCCTCCAGCCTAGCTTTTCTGACGCCTTGCGTTGTGCCTTCAGAGCAGGACGTCCCTCCACTATACTGAGGAATGATGCTGCGCCGTCACGGAGGGCGGCGCTAAAGAGTTTGAGGGGGAAGAAAACCAATGGCCTCGACGATTCTTGTGGGTACCCAGTGGGGCGATGAGGGAAAAGGCAAGGTCACAGACCTCATCTCCGGCGAGTACGATGTGGTATGTCGCTGCCAAGGCGGCGCCAACGCCGGTCATACCGTGGTAGCCAACGGTCATAAGTTTGGACTGCACCAGATCCCTTCGGGCGTTATGTATGAGGGCGTCGTGCCTGTCATCGGCAACGGCTGCATCGTCGACCCCTCGGTGGTGCTCGAAGAATTCGCCACCCTCGACGAGCAGGGCGTCTCCTATCACAACCTCAAGATCAGCGGCAACGCCCACATCGTGATGCCCTATCACAAGGATCTTGACGGGGCCAACGAGCGCCGCCTGGGCAAGAACCTCATCGGCACCACCCGCCGCGGCGTAGGCCCCTGCTATTCCGACAAGGTCTCCCGCATAGGCCTGCGCATGCAGGACATGCTGGATGAGAAGATCTTCCGCGAGAAGCTGGAGACCGCCCTTGCCGAGAAGAACCCCATCCTCGAGAAGATCTATGGCCTTCCTGGCTACACGGTGGATCAGATCTGCGAGACCTACCTGCCCTATGCCGAGCGCCTGCGCCCCTACATCATCGAGAGCTCCCGCTACTTGAACGAGGCCATCACCGAGGGCAAGAACATCTTGTTCGAGGGCTCCCAGGCCACCATGCTCGACATCGACTTTGGCACCTATCCCTTTGTGACCAGCTCAAACTGCACGGCTGGCGGCGCCATCACCGGCTCTGGCGTGGGCCCCAAGCACATCGATCGCGTGTTGGGCATCGCCAAGGCCTACCTCACCCGCGTGGGCTCCGGCCCGTTCCCCACCGAGCTCCCTCAGGGAGACGAGATCGGCGAGCTTCTGTGCGAGGTGGGCCACGAGTACGGCGTGACCACCGGCCGCAAGCGTCGCTGCGGCTGGTACGACGCCGTGGTGGTCAACTATGCCGCCCGCGTCAACGGACTCACCGATCTGGCGGTCACCAAGCTGGACGTCTTGAGCGTGCTGGACACCATCAAGGTGTGCATCGCCTACGACGTGGATGGTGTGCGCTACACCACCGTGCCCGAGCACCAGTCGCTCTTCTACAAGGCCAAGCCCGTCTATATCGAGCTGCCCGGCTGGAAGTGCGACATCTCAGGCGTGCGTAACTACACCGATCTGCCCCGCGAGGCCAAAGACTACATCGACCTCATCGAGCGCCTCTCGGGCGTGCCGGTCTCCCTTATCGCGGTAGGCCCTGATCGCGAGCAAACCATCAATCGCCACTGGCGCTAAGCCATAGCGTCTGCCCGCAGGATTCGCGAGAGGAGGGCCTCTGTGTTTCGCATCGTCTGTGATACGTTGTCCGATTTTCCCAAGGAGTGGTGCGAAGCCCACGATGTCCACCTGGTAGCCATGCACCTGCGAGGCAAGTATAAGGATGAGCTCGATGTGCTGGGCGTCCATCCGGCCGACGTCTACGTAGACCTGGCAGCCAAGGGCATCTTGCGCCTGTCGCAGCCTTCGGCTGCCGAGTTCATGGAGGTCTTCAACCAGCTCATCGATCAAAGCGACGATCCCATCATCTGTATCACAGCCTCTTCTGCTCTGGTGCAGGTGTTTGATAATGCGGTGGCCGCTGCCCGAGAGGTAAAGAAGCGCTGCCAGGTGGCCGTGATCGACTCAAAGCTGGTCTCTGCCGGCGAAGCCATGGTGGTGGCAGACCTGGTTCATGCCCGTCAAGTAGGTATGAGCTTCGAAGAGGCCATCGAGCATGTGCAGCAGCTTATCCCTAGGGTCACCGTGCTGTTCATCACCCCGCCAGGGGCCGCGCTCTACAACCATACCCGCTCCAACCCCTTAAAGCGCTTGCGCACCATCGTGGACGGCTGGACGGGATCCTACGGGTTTGTGGCCATGGACGGCCGCGGGCACCTCACCCGCGTGGGGCACCACGGTGACCAGCGGCTTTTGGCGGGACGCATTGCTCGGCTTATGAGCTTGGATGCCCAGAGAGAAGGGCCTCTGCGCTACATAGAGGTGTCGGTGGGCTTTCCCAGAAACCTGTCGATCCTGGAAAAGCCGCTGGATACCAATGAGTTCACCTCCACGCGATCCACGGTGATAAATGCCTCGGGATCGGTGGCGGTGGCGTTGGGTTTGGGGGCCATGGGCATTGCTTACGCGCCCGTGCGCTATCTGGTGCATGAGTCCTCGGAGACAGATCCCCTGAAGGATCTGGAGAGCTTGGAGAGAGAAGGGCTTGTCGCCCACGCGGACGACAACCTTTGAGAGAGGAGAGTCGCTGTGGATGTTCTGCTTTTGGGTGCCGGTGGCCGAGAAGATGCCCTCTTGAGGGCAATGGCAGCTTCGCCTGCGGCTGGGCAGCTGTGGGTGGCCCCGGGAAACGGCGGCATGAACGAGATCGCCCAAGTGGCGCCCATCGATCCTGAAGATGGCGTCCAGGTGACTCTCTTTGCTAGAGATCACGATATCGACCTGGTGGTCATTGGCCCTGAGGCTCCACTGGTGGCCGGCGTGGCAGACAACCTGCGCGACGCGGGCATCGCCGTCTTTGGTCCCAGCGGCGCTGCGGCCCAGATGGAGGGTTCCAAGAAGTTCGCTAAAGAGGTCATGGCAAAAGCCCATGTGCCTACGGCAGCCTATGAGGCCTTCGACAACGAGGCCGACGCCCTGGCGTACCTGGAGAAGGTGGGCGCCCCGGTGGTGGTCAAGGCTGATGGCTTGGCTGCGGGCAAAGGCGTGGTAGTGGCGCAAACCCTGGAAGAAGCCCAGGACGCGGTGGCTTCGTGTTTCTCGGGAGCCTTTGGCGAGGCGGGATCCACCGTGGTCATCGAAGAGTTTCTCAAGGGGCCAGAGGTCTCGCTGCTCTCGGTGACAGACGGCACCACCGTAGTGCCCTTGGCCACCGCCCAAGACCACAAGCGGGCGGGGGAGGGCGACACCGGCCCCAACACCGGCGGCATGGGCGTCTACTCTCCGGTACCCTTTGTGACCCCGCAGGAGCAGGCGCAAATGGAGACCATCAACGAGAAGGTCGTCCGCACGCTGGCGGCCCAAGGCATCCCCTATCAGGGCGTGCTCTACGGCGGCTTCATGCTCACCGCCCAAGGCCCCAAAGTGCTGGAGTTCAATGCCCGCTTTGGCGACCCGGAGACCCAGGTCATCGTGCCGCGCTTCAAGGGCGATTTCCTGCAGTTCCTCTATGGGGCCGCCACAGGCGCGCTGGACCAGGTGCCCATGGGTTGGGATGTGCGCTGGGCGGTTTCGGTGGTGCTGGTGAGCGAGGGTTATCCCGGCGCCTATGAGAAGGGCAAGGTCATCACCGGCATCGACGAGGCTGAGGCCCTTGACGGCGTCACGGTCTATCACGCGGGCACGGCTAAGAACGACCAAGGCGAGCTGGTGACCGCCGGAGGCCGTGTGCTGGACGTCACTGCCATGGCGCCCACTTTTGAAGAGGCTCGGGCACTGGCCTATGAGGCGGCTGAGAAGATCCAGTTTGAGGGAAAGACCCTTCGTCATGACATCGGGGCTCGTGCCGCCAAAGGGCGCGACGCCTGGGAGGTATAGCCCATGGGCAAAGAAGAGCTACAGGAGACCCAAGAAGTGGAAGCCTGCGTGGATGGCGCACCCGAAGCTGCCACCTTGGAGGTGGCTGAGGCAGACTATCTGGCCGACGGCGACAGGGACGCAGTAGGCGAGGGTCATCATTCCGGCATGCCCTGCCGCCGCCACTTCGTGCCCGGGGGCGACGATCCTCGAGACGCCGCCATCTCCGAGACCATCTGCGGCGAGGAGCGCGCCTGGAACGGCAAGATCTTTGGGATCGACGTGCTCAAGGTGGAGCTTCCTGACGGCCGCCCAGCCCGTCGCGATGTGGTGCGCCATCCAGGCGCGGTGGCCATTGTGGCGCTTACCGACGATGGCCGCATCTGCCTGGTGCGCCAGTTCCGCACCGCGCTGGACCGCGTCACCGTGGAGGTGCCGGCCGGCAAGCTGGACCCCGGCGAGGACCCTCTGGCCTGCGCTCATCGAGAGCTGTTAGAGGAGACCGGTTTCAGGGCGCAAAACATGGGCTACTTGACGTCCATCGTGACCTCGGCGGGTTTCTCGGATGAGATCATCCACATCTATATGGCCACCGGGCTTGTCTTTGCCGCTTCAGATCCTGATGCCGACGAGTTTTTGAATGTCGACCTAGTAGACACCGGCGAGTTCATCGACGCGGTGCTCGACGGCAAGGTAGAAGATGCAAAAACCGTGGTGGGGGCTCTGGCGGTGGACGCCATCAGCCGCAGGCTTGAGTAGTGAGCTGTCGAGAAGACTTCAGATCTCTAGGGTTTAAACAAGTTAATGCTCACAGGGAAGTGTGAGAACGCAGAGCGCACCGTGGGGTGCGCTCTTTAGATTGAGCGTACCGCCTAGAAGGTGTGTATATTCTAGGGCCAGGGCAAGGCCTAGGCCACTTTGACCGGACGGACCCCGATAAAAACGGTCAAACGCGTGAGCCAACTCCACTTCATCGGGGATTTCTCCGTCATTTATCACCGTGATTGTCACAGCGTTGTCATGTATAGACCCATGGATTTCCACATGGCTTTGGGCATGTCGCACGGCGTTAGATGCCATGTTTGACAGGATGGAATAGAGCATTCGGTAATCGGAAACTACGTGCAGTTCCTGGGGGAGCTCGGGGATGAGGAGAATGCCCTTTTCGGTGGCTATTGGTGCGATATCTGTAAGGGTGTCATAGGCAATCTCTCGAAGATCTGTTGGAGCAAAGACGGGTGTTGCAACCATAGAGTCGACGCGTGAGAGCTCGAGTATGTCGTCGACCATCCTTTTCATTCTCAAGACTTCTCGTTCGATAACAAGGCATCCTTCGTTGAGGCTCACGAAGCCGTTTTGTAGCTGCGCGTTGTATCCTTCGATGGCCATTAAGGGGGTCTTAAGCTCATGGGATGCATTGGCAAAAAAGTCACGAGATCCCTTTTCGGCATTGGCAATTTGATTCCTCACAAATCGGCCGCCCAAGATCAGGATGGTCGCGGTTATGAGGCAAAGGCCGAGCATCACCATGGTACTTTGATTGAGAACTCCGTAGAGCGCTGTGGCATCAAACGCGTAAAGTGTAGTGGTGTGGTCACTGGGGAGGTGCTCACGGCTTGTTCCCGGGGCTACCCAAAAGATGTAGTCATGGCTTTGTATCAAGCGCATCTCTCCAGCTTTCCATTGGAAAGCCTCTTCTGTATAGGCTCGGGCGATATCCCATTGTATTTGGTTTGCGGTGTCAAGAGAGGGAAGCGCGGTCACGGCCAGCACATCACCGTCTTTGGCTTTTACCCAGAGGATCGTTGCTGGAGCTGTGGTGGTTTGACTTGAGGAGGCTCCCGCAGCTGTCTCTATGGATAAACGGGCCTCATCTATGATGTTGATGTTTTGAGCCACATAGAGTGTCAGTACCAGCAAAAGCGAGGCTAAGGCGCCGCAGACAGTGAAGGTTGTGAGATGGGCTTTGGGGGTACGGGCACTCACGGCATATCCCTCTTGCTCAGGCGGTAGCCGTAGCCCCATACCGTTTGGTTTATAACATTGGCATGGGCCTTTAGTAGCTTCTCTCTAAGATGACGATTGGCTTCGTCGGCTGCACGCGATTGGGTCGCATCTGAAAAGCCCCATAGCTCTTTGAGGAGCTCTTGACGCGTGATAGCTCGGTTCTTGTGCTTGAGATAGTACGCAAGCAAGCGAAATTCTGTCGGTGTCAGATGAAGCGGGGTTTGTTCCACAAGAACCCCTCGTGTTTGTTCATCGAGAGCGATGTTGCCAAAGTACAGCCGCCGCGCCGGCATATGCATAGGCTCCCGGCGTAGCATGGCTCGGATTTTTGCCATGAGAAGCTGAGGCTTGAAAGGCTTAGTTATATAGTCGTCGGCGCCTCTGTCGAGATCCTGGCAAAACTGGGCATCGCTGTCGCAGGCGGTGAGAAGGATGATGGGAATGGAGGAGATCTCCCTCAGACGATCGAGAACAGAGATCCCGTCGATTCCAGGCATCATTATGTCAAGGACTACAAGATCACAAGGCTTTTCCTGAAAGGTATGCAAGAGGGATTCTCCGCAAGAGAATCCCTGGCCGTCATAACCTTCCTGCGCGAGAAAAGAACTTAGTGTTTTGCGCACGGCCTGCTCGTCGTCAGCGTAATAGATGAGACTCACTATGAGACCTGACTGTCGTTAACGAGGCAAACCTTGGTAGCGCTGTGAAGAGCTTCCTCGTGCTTGAAAGTGGGGTCTCCAAAATCAAAAGGCCCCGTCCAATGTACAAGTACCTCTGCTCCAGGCTCTATGTCATATACATTGATCCCCTGTCCGTCCTCGGTGGTGGCAGGAGTGTCTCCTGAGATCTCAAAGATGGAAAAATCATGGTCGCTGGCAGGGCCGCTTTGATAGACATAGACGTTGGGGTTCGAAGAGATGCGATCGTCATTGATAAGCGCCGTGCTTTTTACCACGAGGCGTTGCGGAGTCCGAGCTAAGACTGTTCCACGAAGGACACATTCGGCGTTCTCGTCGTAATCCGTGCGGGCATCTCCACTTGGTCGCACGGTTTGAGCATGGTTTGCATCAGGGGTGACATTGGCTTTAGGCGAGAGAGGCGCTGAGCAGCCACAAAGCGCGGTGAATGCAAAAAGCACCATGAAGGCCTTTAGGATGTTCGTCGATGTGGCCATATAAGCTCACCTCTTTCATGGGGAGGATGGCCCTGCAGAACAGGGACATCCTATAGGTATAAGTGACTGTTAGGTATTAGGGATAGATATAGTTAAACGCCGTTTTGGTCCCGAATCCATTTTTGTGATAGGTGGCGACTACTTGGGCCCGGGCCCCATGTTCTTGGATATATACATTTATATTTACATTAGAGATTCCGGCGCCAATGATTGCATAGGATTTGCTAAGAATGCCCGAGATTCGGCCAGATACAACAGAATAGGTGACCGTGACATTAACGTCCCCAAGGTTCACGGTGTCAGTAAGATGCATTGCAGGACGTCTGGTGATGGATTCTGCAGTAGAGACCGATGTGGCAATTGGCTGTGCGATAGCCATGCAAGGGCTAAGTGCCATAAGGAAGGAAGCGGCAACCAACGGGATAAGATGCTTGTTTCGCATGGGATTTTCCTTTGATCGCTGGTTGGCAGGATAAAGGCTGTATCACGAAGTAATCCGGATCCTCGTTAATTAGAGTACATAAATTTGTTTTCAGACATGAGAATAAAAACCCTTGAAATTGCAATGGTTTCTCATTGGTAGCCATAGATGTATGGCTTCTTGCGCGTAAAGGATCTTGGATCTGTGAAAAATAATCCGCAGGGCAGTGAGGTACAGTCACATAAGTGCCGCTGCGTTTGGAAGGAATAGCTCTGTGTCGTCCAAAAACCCCTCGTTGTTCCGATCGTTTCTGTCCTACTACCATCCCTGGCGAGGGCTCTTTTGGGCCGACACGGTCTGCGCCATCCTCCAAGCAGCGGTAGACCTGGCCTTTCCCATCATCTTGCGCTACCTCACCAATGGACTCTTTAGCGAGGGCTCGGCGGCGATCATGGCCAATTTGGCCTGGATCGCTGTGGGGCTCATCTGCCTTTATGGGCTGCGTTATGTATGCCGCTACTTTGTCTCCTGCTGGGGCCACATCATGGGTGCGCGCATGGAAAGCGCCATGCGTCAAGACCTCTTTGACCAGTACGAGCGTTTCTCGTTCTCCTACTTTGACAAGCACGACACCGGCGACCTTATGAGCCGCCTGGTGAGCGACCTCTTTGACATCGCCGAGGCCGCCCATCACCTGCCAGAGGCCATCATCGTCTGCGCCATCGAGGTCGTGGGTGCCTTCTGCATCATGTTTTCCATCAATTGGCAGCTGGCGCTGGCCATGGCGGCCATCACAGCGGTGCTAGGCGCCTACAATCTCTATATCAACAGGCGCATGAAGCGCATCTTCACCCAAAACCGCGAGCGCATCTCAGACGTGAACACCCAACTGGAAGACTCACTCTCGGGCATGCGGGTGGTGAAGTCCTTTGCCAACGAAGACCTGGAGCGCGCCAAGTTTGGCACTGCCAACGACGCCTACCTCTCCTCCAAAGAGGGCATGTACCGTGCCATGGGGTCCTATCAGGCGGCCGCAGCGCTGCTTACCGGCGCCCTCTACACCACCATCATCGTCTACGGCGGCTACTTGGTGGCTTGCCAGGCCATGACCGTGGTGGACCTGGCCACCTACGCCCTCTATGTGAGCCTTTTCACCACGCCGCTTCAAACCCTCATCGACTTCACCGAGATGTTCCAGAAGGCCTCCGCGGGCTTCCGTCGCTTCCAAGAGGTGGTCCACACCGACCCCGATATCAAAGACGCCCCTGCCGCCAAGCCTCTGCAGGTCACCCAAGGCCACGTGGTCTACCACGATGTGTGGTTCGATTACGACAACGAAGGAATTGCCGATAAGAACGAGCTCCGCCACCGGGCTGTGCTCAAGGGCTTCGACCTAGACATCGCTCCCGGCAAAACCTATGCCCTGGTAGGGCCTTCTGGCGGCGGCAAGTCCACCACCTGTGCTCTCTTGCCCCGTTTCTACGATGTGGATGCCGGCTCCATCGCCATCGACGGCCAGGATGTGCGAGACGTCACCTTGGACAGCCTGCACCAAGCCATTGGCATCGTGCAGCAAGACGTCTATCTGTTCAACGGCACTATCGCCGACAACATTGCGTACGGGAGGCCAGGGGCTTCTCGGCAGGAAATCGTCGAAGCTGCCAAGCTGGCCAACATCCACGAGTTTGTAAAAACTTTGCCTGAGGGCTACGACACGCCGGTGGGGGAGCGGGGCGGCAGGCTCTCGGGAGGGCAAAAGCAACGCATTGCCATTGCCCGCGTCTTCCTCAAAGATCCTGCGCTGTTGGTGTTGGACGAGGCCACCAGCGCCTTGGACAATGAGAGCGAGCACGCGGTGCAAGAGTCGCTCACTCGGCTGGCTCAGGGCAGAACCACGCTGGTAATTGCCCATCGGCTGTCTACTATTAAAGACGCCGATGTGATCGTGACGGTGTCTGATGGCTCAGTGGCCGAGGTAGGCACCCATGAGGAGCTACTGGCTCGTCAAGGGACCTACGCGCATTACTACGAGATGCAGTTTGGCCATCAGAGGCCTTGAGTCCACGGCAGGACTTAGGGCATGGAGCGCAGGGAAGAAGGTGGCGTGGGTGGCTGTTTCTGAGTTATGGATCCTCAGATGCCTGGGCGGCATTGTCATAGGCTACCTATGCGGGCTGTTTTTGACGGCAGACCTGGTAAGCCGCGCGGTGCTGCACAAAAGCGCCTTCGAGGCTGGCGACGGCAATCCCGGCATGGCCAATTTGGGCCATGAGCTGGGGCCAAAATATGCAGCCCTCATCCTTGTGGGCGACTGCGGCAAAGTGGTCGTCGCTGCCATTCTGACCGCCTATCTCACTCAATCCACCTGGTCTACCTCTGCTATCTGGGCGGGCATTGGAGCTACGCTGGGCCACAACTACCCCGTCTGGCACAAGTTCCGTGGCGGCAAAGGGGTGGCTACCACCTGTGCCACCTTCATTTTGGCCTGGCCCTTTGCGGGCATCATCTCGTGCCTTGTGGGCTTGGGAACGGTGGTCTTCTCGGGCTATCTGTGCTGGGGTGCCGTGGCTATTCCCGCTGCTTATGGGGTGTGCTCTGTGGGCTTCTTGGCCTACCTTGTCTCCCAAGGGTCTGCTTTGGGTCCCACTTCCATCATGATCGTGCAAGTCATCGGCGCCGCTGTTTTGCTGGCGCTCATGGTTCTGGCGCACTATCCGGCCATCAAGGGCATCAAGGAAGGCGCCACCCCGGTGGCGACGCTGGCCAAGAAGCTACGTGCCAAGCACAGGTAGCCAGGGTGCGGGCGCTCGGCGCGAGGGGAGTTGGCGCAAAGAGCCGCAGCAACGCAGGGCCGCAGGTCGCACGACCAAGGTCCCTTGAGAGCCTATGCGCTTTAGCGGGAGTCTTGGCTGCGGCCCTCACGAAGGGCCGCTCTGCTTTTACAATGATTTTCGCGAGGGCCAACGGCCCCAATTCTTAAGAGGGCTCCCATCTGCCCTCCTCATCCGTTGGCAGAGTTTCAAGGCGCCATGAGGGCGCAACCCGGCTATGAGGGGTCTTGATGGCAAAGAAGAAGCGGAGCAAGTATTTAAGCACCCCTGAGGTAGAGGCGCTGTTTGCTACCGTCGACGAGACTGGTCACTCCAACGCCAGCACCGCAGAGGCTGAGCGCGGCCGCCGCGCCCGCGAAGGCGTGGGTTTACGCATCGACCCGCTCTCTGGCAAGGATCCTTCGGGCTCCAACGTAGGCAACGTTATCGCTCGCACCTCGGTGCTCTTCGTGCTCATCATCTTCGCGGTGGTGGTGGGCTCCCAGATCTTCTTCTCCATCACCCGCCGCGTCACCACTACGGCGCTGGCAAACCATGTGGACATCCAGTCTGTGAACTCCGCGCTGCGAAACGGCGTGGAGTGGGGCGACGGTTTCACCGGCTTCCCGGAGCACTACACCGTGCAGGAGGCCAGCGAAGAGACCGGTCGCGTTGAGGTCACCGTCATAGACATCACCAGCGAGACAGCCATGTCGGCCCTCTCCACCGGCTATATCCAGGCCACCGCCTTTGCTACAAACGCGCTGCTCAACCCCAATATCTCCACGGTCATCTACCACATAGACATCCATGAGGAAGACGGCAAGATCCAAACCACCCGGTTCTTTGGCTTGCTAGAGCCCACGGGTCCCCAGCGCAACTTCCTCACCTTTGTCTTCACCAAGGTGGCCTCGGCCGACGGCGGCATCAACTTCTTCTGCTCCATCTCCGGTCTGGACGACAAAACCGCAGAGGCCCTGCGTGCCAAGGTGGGCACCCCTACCCTCGAGGGGCTCTTGGCCGCTCCAGAAGACAGCTCCACGCCGGCCAACAACGCTGCCAAGGATACAGGGGCTTCTGGCCAAGAGGGTGCCACCGGTCAGGATGCCGCCGCCTCTGGCTCGCAGGGCTCTGCTGTTGCCGAGAAAACCGACCCCTCTGGCGGCACTTCCGGCGAGGCGGGGACGGGTGCCTCACAAGGAAGCGCCGCCACCGCAACGCAGTGACGGCGCTGAAGAGCGCAGATCAAAAGCAGGCCGTGAGCGAGGGCAAGGTTGCGTCTCTGATGCAACTGGCTTAAGCCCCGAGCCCTAATCCAGCAAACGGGCCACCTCTCCCAGTTTGGACTCAAAGCTCACGCCGCGCATCTTGTACTGGGGCTGATCCTTGGTCACCAGCATGGCGTCGTGTACAAAGCGGCTGGCAAACTCCGTGGCAGCGCCTAGGGAGCGGCCGGACATGATGGCAGCCAAAAGGCTTGAGGCAAAGAGGTCGCCGGTGCCATGGAGTTGGAAGGGCAGCATTTCGCCAGCGACTTCCAGGGTCTCAAGGCCGGCGCCGGCCACATAGTTGCGCACCTGGCCGTCGCCGTGGGAGACGCCCTTGAGCACCACGGTCTTGGCGCCCAGGTCCACCAGCGCGTCGATGTTCTCCTTCACAAAGGCCTCGTCCACGTCTTGGCCGCGATACTCGATGCCCGTCAAAATGGAGGCCTCGGTGAGGTTGGGAGTCAGCACGTCGGCACCCTCTACCAGGCCCTTCATGGCATCGCAGAGCTCTGGGGTGTAGGTGGGGTAGATCTTTCCAGCATCGCCCATGACCGGGTCCACTATGCGCAGCGCGTCCGGATGCTCCTCATAGAGACGCTGGATGGAGGCCACCTGCTCGGGGGCTCCCAAAAAGCCGGAATAGACGGCATCCAGCTCCACCTCTTCTGCCTGCCAGGCGTCCAGATAAGGCTTGAGCATGTCGGTGGTGTCCAGCATATAAAACTCGGGATAGAGGGTGTGGGCGCTAAAGAGCGAGGTAGGCACCGGGCAGACGTCGCAGCCAGCAGCCGAGAGCACGGGGATCGCCACCCCCAGCGAGCACTTGCCGTAACCGCACAGATCATGGACGGCTCCCACGCGGGGAATGTAGGCCCCTTCTCGGTCGTAAAGATAGAGATCGGCCGGAGATGCGTTCAAAGTCATGGTTCCTCTTTTCTGACGTGGACTTATGGACCGACGCACGCATGCCATCCTAGACCAATCTGCTTGGGGGCGTGCGCCAGAACAGAGAGACTGTCGTGAGCTTGAGAGAGCTTGTGGGCATCTCTAGGCCTTGCCGAGAAACACTGTCATTTTTGGGCCCTCACTCTGAGTGGTCCCATTTATCCACATCATTTCATGGGATACACTGAAAAGCGGAGACAGAAACTAAAGAGATTATTCAGGGAGGCATCATGGCCCAGCCGCTGGTTGGAATTATCATGGGATCTAAGAGCGACATGCCGGTGATGGAGGCCTGTTGCGATCAGCTTGAGGAGCTGGGTGTGCCCTTTGAGCTGGTGGTGGCCAGCGCTCATCGCAACCCGGCCAAAGTCCATGAGTGGGCAGAGTCGGCGGCCGATCGCGGCCTTAAAGTCATCATCGCTGCGGCGGGCAAGGCGGCCCATCTAGGCGGCGTGGTAGCAGCCTTCACTCCGCTGCCGGTCATTGGGGTGCCCATTCGCACCAGCGATCTGGGCGGCCTGGACTCGCTGCTCTCCATGGTGCAAATGCCCAGCGGTGTGCCAGTGGCCTGTGTGGCCATCAATGGCGCTAAAAACGCCGGCATTTATGCCACTCAAATTCTGGGGGCTACCATGCCCCAGTATCGCGAGGCCATCTGCGCCCTCAAGGAATCCATGGCCCAGTAGGGCTCACACAGCAACATTCAGGAGATATCTGTGGACAAGACAGAGCTGCTAGACCAGATCAAAGACGCCATGCGCGCCAAGGACAAGAACCGCCTTTCCATCCTGCGCCAGGTGAACCAGGCCATCAAGCAGATCGAGGTAGACGAGCGCCGCGAAGTGACTGAGGCAGACATTGTCGCCGCGGTAAAGCGCCTCCAAAAGGTGACTCGCGAGGAAGAAGAGGCTCTGGAGAAGGCTGGCGCCGCCCACGAAGACCGCATCGCCATGCTCAAGGAGCAGTCCCAGGTGCTGGCCTCCCTGTTGCCCGCCCAGCTGGAAGGCGATGCCCTGGAGGCGCGCATCGACGCCATCATCGCCGAGCAACATCTGGAGACCCGCCGCGACATGGGCAAGCTTATGGCCGCGCTCAACCAAGAGACTAACGGCAACTTCGACAAGCGCGCCGCCGCGCAGATGGCCGGCGCCAAGCTGGGCTAACCATGGTGGCCGCGCATAAAAAAGAAAAGAAACCCTGGAGCACCAAGCGCAAGGTGCTCTTTGTGCTGCTCATCATCATCGACATCGCCCTCATCGGCGCCGCCTTTTGGCTCTGGTATGACAAGCAGCAGGAATACGACCATGTGGCAGCCCAGGTAGAGGTGGCTCAGCAGTCGGTGCAGCCGGGTACCCAAGATGAGCCGCCGGTAGTGGATTGGGCGGCCCTTAAGGCTCAAAACTCCGACGTGTGCGCCTGGGTGCAGATCCCTGACACGCCGGTGAACTTCCCGGTTTACCAAGGGGCTACCAACGATACCTACCTGCGCACCGGCGCCGATGGAAACTATTCGCTGGGGGGTCTGGTCTTCATCGACTCCCAAAACACCGGGCCCAACCTGGAAGACATGCAAACCATGGTCTACGGCCACCACTTGCAAGACGGCTCCATGTTTGCCTGGATCGACACCATGAACCAGCAACAGGTCTTCGACGAGCACTCTCGCATTTGGTGGGTCACCGAGCAGGCAAACTACGCGCTCACCCCTCTCTTCACCTATGTGCTTCCGGAGTCTGGAGACCTTACGGTGCAGCTGCAATGGCCCGATCTGGCCGCCTTCCGCGCGCATCTCGCCCAGCGTCTGGGTCAGGCCAATGCCTGTCGCCCGGATGCAGCAGAGGTCATCTCTCGCACCGATCACGTGCTTACCCTCGTCACCTGCAACTACGACAATGGCCGAGGCCGCACGCTTGTGGTATGCGTGCCCCAAAGCGTGGCCGATGGCACCACTGCCACCGCCGCCTCTTAACCTTTGCAAGGAGATCTATGGATTCACAGGTAGCCACCCCACAGCCGGCCGATGAGCTCCACGACGAGTGTGGCGTCTTTGGCGTGTGGGCCCCCGGCAAAGACGTCGCGCGCATGACCTACTTTGGCCTCCATGCCCTGCAGCACCGCGGCCAGGAGTCTGCGGGCATCGCGGTGGGCAATGGATCCACCGTGCTGGTGCGCAAAGATGAGGGACTGGTGCAGCAGGTCTTCTCGGATGCCGATCTCAACGCCATGCACGGCCATGTGGCAGTGGGCCATGTGCGCTATGGCACGTCGGGAGCCTCGGGGTGGGAGGGCGCTCAGCCGCACCTGTCCACCATCAACGACACCATCATCGCCTTGGCCCACAACGGCACCCTGGTGAATACTGACGCGTTGCGTCGGGAGCTCATCAACATGGGCATTCCCTTCCGTACAGACACCGATTCCGAGGTAGCCGCCAAGCTCATCGGCTATTTCACCCAGCAGACTCACCACCTGCGCGAAGGCATCGCATCCACCATGGCTATGATCGAGGGGGCCTACGCCATGGTGCTGGCTCGCGAGAACGCCCTCTATGCCTTCCGTGACCCCGACGGCATCCGCCCCTTGGTGCTGGGCCGACTAAAGGACGACAGTGGTTGGGTGGTAGCCAGCGAGACCTGTGCGCTGGACATCGTCGACGCAAAATATCTGCGCGACGTGGAACCCGGCGAAATCCTGCGCATCTCCGACGACGGCCTGGTCACCCAGCGCGAATACCATACCGAGAAACCCAGCCACTGCATCTTCGAGCAGGTGTATTTTGCCCGCCCAGACTCGGTGATGGGAGACGGCACGGTCTACATGGCGCGCCGCCGCATGGGCCAGCAGCTGGCCCAGGAAGCTCCGGTGGACGCAGATCTGGTCATCGGCGTGCCCGACTCCGGCCTGCCTCCCGCAGAAGGCTATGCCGAAGCCGCGGGGATCCCCTTTGGTGAAGGCCTCATCAAGAACCGCTACGTAGCCCGCACCTTCATCCAGCCCACTCAGGAACTGCGTGAGATGGGGGTCCGCCTCAAGCTCAACGCCCTGAAAGATGTGGTGGCAGGAAAGCGCCTGGTGCTGGTGGACGACTCCATCGTGCGTGGCACCACCATGGCCCAGATAGTGAATCTGCTGTGTGATGCCGGGGCCACAGAGATCCATGTGCGCATCAACTCTCCCGAGGTCAAGTGGCCCTGTTTCTACGGCATCGACACCGCCACCCAAGATCAGCTCATCAGCGCCAACAAGTCGGTGGAGGAGATCCGCCGGTTCATAGGGGCGGACTCGCTGGCTTTCCTCTCAGTGGAGGGCCTCATGGTCGCCGTCAACCCCTTGCCGGGCTTTTGCGCGGCCTGTTTCACCGGCGCCTATCCAGTGCCCATCCCCGAGAGCTTCTCCCGCGGCAGCTTCTTGCCCGGCTACAAGCCCAACAACCTGGTGGATCCTTCACCCACCTCGCTCATGAGCGTGGAAGAGGTCACCAACGTCTTGGCGCTCTGTCGCGAAGAGGCCCAAAACATCTGGGGCGAAGAGATCCGAGGGGCCTCCTCTCACGAACTTACCTGAATTACACCGGGCGCCACCAGGCAGCATGGTCTGGGGCGCCCGTTGCGTCCAGGGCTTGGATTCACTGCAGCGGCTCTGGAGAATGTCGCGTTTCCCTGCAGTCAACCTCTAGCCATCATCTAGTTGCCACCCAAGGATTCAAGGAGAGAGAAGCATGACCACACACATGTCCTATGCCGATGCCGGCGTCGACGTTTCTGAGGGCGCTCGCGCTGTAGACGCTATCAAGGAGGCGTGCGCCGCCACCAACCGCCCCGGCGTCATGGAGGGGCTGGGTGGCTTTGGCTGTCTCTTTGATGTGTCTCACTTGAAGTCCATGGAGCAGCCGGTGCTGGTCAGCGGCACCGACGGCGTGGGCACCAAGCTGGCCTTGGCCCAACGTTTAGGGCGCCATGAAACGGTGGGCATCGATCTGGTGGCCATGTGTGCCGACGACGTGGTGGTCACCGGCGCCGAGCCCCTCTTCTTCCTGGACTACGTGGCAGTGGGCAAACTCGCCGCCGAGTCCATGGCCCAGATTGTAGGGGGTATTGCAGAGGGCTGCCGCCAGGCAGGCTGCGCGCTTATCGGCGGAGAGATGGCCGAGCACCCCGGCGTCATGGCCAAAGACGACTACGACCTAGCCGGATTTTGCGTAGGCGCGGTGGACAAGCCCGCCATGCTGGGCCCGGATCGCGTGTGCGAAGGCGACGTCATCATGGGGCTGCCCTCTAGCGGCATCCACTCCAACGGCTACTCGCTGGTGCGCGCCGCCCTCACCGACAAGCTGAGCGACGAGGAGCTCTGCGCCCCCCAGGAGTCGCTGGGTGGTCAGTCTATCGCAGACGCCCTGTTGGCGCCCACTAAAATTTATGCGGGCGATATCGTGCACGCCTTGGCCGCGGGCGTGCCTCTCCATGCCATGGCCCACATCACCGGCGGCGGCATCACCGAGAACCTCAACCGCGCCATGCCGGATCACTTGGACGCCCAGGTAGCCCTGGCCTCCGACGGCACCTGCCCGTGGCCCGTCCCGCCCATCATCGACCTGGTGAGCGACGCCGCTGGCCTAACTCCCGAGGAAGCGCTGCTCACCTTCAACATGGGCGTGGGTATGGCGCTCATCTGTGCTCCTGAGGATGTCGACCAGGTGGCGTCCGCCTTCACTGCCGAGAATTGCTGCCCCTTTGTCATGGGAGAGGTGGTTCCAGGAACTGGTAAGGTGACCTATATATCTAAGTAAAATCTCACCGGTAACCGAGGGTTCGCGGGGTAGTCCGTAGACTCGATGCAATAACTTTCTCTATAATTACGAGACTGTAATCCTTAAAGAACCGAGGTGGGGCCATGGGAGCGCGGAGTCTATGGAGGCAGGCAGTCCCCGGCATTTGCCTGGCTTTGGCGGGAGCCATCTGCCTTTGGCGGTATGGCCAGCAAGTGATGACGCATATTACCGCAACTTCAGGCGACACCCTTTGGCGCGGCCTGGTCGCCTGGCTGGGCTTGGGCATCGCGGCGGCAGCTTTGGTGCCTGCAGGTTCTAAGACTTACCGGCGTTGGGGTGTCGTCCTGATACTAGTCAGCGCGATGTTCATTGGACTCACCGTGGCCCTGCGGATGTGGGCTGAGTTTTCAGAGCCCATAGGAGCCTTCATTTGGGCCTTTACCGGGGGCTGGCCTCTAGAGCTCATCTATCTGGTTATGGGTGTGCTCTTGGGCTATGGCATCAAGCTAGTGTCTGCGCGAGCCTAAGGGCCAGAGCAGCGGTGGTTTGAGGCGTTTCTCGGTATCTAAGGCGTTTAGAGAAGCGCTGTGTGCTCTAGCGATAGGAATCCACCAATACGCAGCGTGAGAAATCCTGCAAGGGTTCTCACGCTGCTTTTGCGCTCTCTGTGAGTAGAAATTTGTGTTTTCGGGCCTTCGTCGCACTCGGCAAACACAAAACCCCACTGCGACGAAGCAGCGAAAACACAAAAAGCAAGTTGAAAGCCCTCTGTTTTTCTCCAGGTCTTCTCAGTGTTAAAAGCACCTTCCTGCACGCAACATCGCCCATGGCGGCGCTTCTCGTCACAGCTACCACACGATGTCGATGTTGCCCAGAGTCTCGTCAAAGAGGCGAGCATAGGCTACCTGGATCTGGTCGAAGAGGTACTCCATGCCGTAGGTGGCGTAGAGCACATGCTTGGGCGATTGGCGCACGATGGGAGGCTTGATGGCTAGCACCTGGTCGTAGCCGTCGTAAAGGCCGCCTTCGCCGGTGCCTGCGCCCTCTGCGGCGGTGATAAAGACCTTTTTGGCACCCGAGGCCTCGATCTGCTCATGCTGCGCGTGGGCAAACGACCCAGAGGCCGATACCACCACCAGCAGATCCTCGGAGGTGAGGCTGCGCACGGTTTGGGTGGTGGGGGCAGACTCGGTGACCATCTGCACCAGCCGCTTGAGCATGGTCATGGCGCGCTGGAAGTTGATCAGTGAGGCAGAGGAGGAGTCCGAGGTCAAAAGCACCACATGGCGTGCTTCATGAAAGTCGTTGCAAAGCTTCTGGGTTGTTGCAGGAGTCATCAAACGGTCGATGTCGCTGAACATCTGTGAGAGATCTTCGCGCAGATGCAACTTCACGTCGCTGTAGAGCAGGCTGTAGGACAGATAGTACTGGCGAAACATCTCCCACTCCACGAAAGCGTCGCGCACCTCAGAGAAGTTGCCAAAGCCAATGGACTGGCAGAACCTGCGCACGCCGGAGCGGGACACGAAGGCCGCATCCATCAAGTCGTTTACTGTAAGCTCGTCCAGCCTGTCAAAGTTCTCCAACAGGTACTTGGCCAGAAGATGCGAGGTTTCGTCGCACTCGTTGTCGTTGTAGACCGAGAACAATGAAGGCAACAGATTGAGCCTACCTTCACGCATTTTCTCCCTCCGTCCCATCCCAGCCAACAGGGTTATCTACAATGCTAGGATGCTGGATGGTCTTTTGGCACTCTAGCTTGGATAAGCGCTGGTTCAGAATATGAACCATGGAAGTAACGCGAGAGGGGGGGGCCATGGCGTCGGGCGTGTACTTGGTAGTCTCGGACATAGATGACACGTTGATCCCGCGTGGGACTCATGGTTTGCCGAGAAGAACCTCTGCCGCCATCGAGCGCTTTGTGGCCTCGGGACGTCACTTCGCCCCCATTACGGGCCGCAGCAGGGACGATGCGCTCAAGATGTTTGGCAGTTGCGCCGCGGGCTGCGCAACTGGGGCGTTTGTGAACGGGCAGGTTGTCTATGTGGACGGCCGACTGGTGCACAGCGAGCTACTGCCTTCGGCCCGGCTCCAAGAGGTTGCAGACTATCTGGATCGTTGCACTACCGCTGCCAATATCCTGCTCTACCAGGGCGCATTCATTCGTGCGCTCACCAAAAAACCCTGGCGCCTTAAAGACTATCCCTCTCAGGAAAACGACCGTCGCGATGACTGTATCCAGGCTGTCGAGGCGCCTTGGGTGGAGAAGGCCAACATCCAATGTGCCTGCAGCCCTCAAAAGGTACCGGCTTTGGCGGCGCGTCTTTCTCGGCAATTCGAAGATTTTGATTTTGTGCAGCCAGGGGATGTGTCGGAGATCGATATCGCTCCCAAGGGATGGAGCAAGGCTCGCAGCGTGCAAGTGCTGGCCCAGGCGCTGGACATAGAGCTCGCGCAGATTGTGGCAGTGGGGGATTCGGATAATGACGTGGCCCTGCTGGAGTACGTGCCAAATTCTTACGCGGTGGCCTCGGGGACGAATACCGCTCGCCGGGCGGCTGCCTATCAGTTGCCACCGGTGCACCAGGAGCCAGTGGCTCAGGTGCTGGAGGCCATTCTAACTGGGGAAACGCAGCAATTTTGTTCCTAAGTGGTGATTGGTAGCAATCGGTATACATAAGTCAATACTTTGAATGGTTCGTTTTGCTGCCCATGGGGTTGAGAGGCATTGGGCGGAGGGCTTCCTGTTGCAAAGAGAGGGTTAAGGGAGCATTAAGCTTGGCCGATGGAAGAGCCTGGCGCTGAATGCAAATCAAAATAAAAAGTAAATAACCACTGTTCATCTTTTGGCTCATCAAAACTCTAGAAGGCGAACGGTTCTGGCGGTTCCATAGAACCATCAAAGAATTTGGTTCACGCAGAGAAATGGAAGCGCCATGAGTGATCAAGAGTTGTTCAGTCCCGATTTGGTGTTCTTCGATCTGGAAGCCGCAGATCGCCAGGAGTTTTTCGAAAAGCTGGCAGAGCGGCTGGCCGAGCGCGACCTCATCCAGGACAGCTGGCTCGAGGCCATCTGCGAGCGCGAGAAGAACTACGCCACGGGGCTTTCGTTTCCCTCTGTGCAGGTAGCGATCCCCCACGTGGACCCCGAGCACATCAAGCGTCCCTACATCGCGGTGATCAAGCCCAAGACCCCGATAGTCTTCGAGGCCATGGCGGGCATGGGCGACGACGTGCCCGCCCAGCTCATCGTGAATTTGGGCGTCATGCGCGACGGCGGCCAGGTGGCCGTGCTCCAAAAGCTCATGAACATCTTCATGAATGAAGGCTACGCCGCCCAGATCATGGCAGCCAGCGACCCCCAGCAGGTGGTGGATGCCTTCACGTCGCTGTTTAGCGAGGTCTCGGCCGAGTAGCACTTCCTCGGGAGCATGCGGTCCCGGGTAGCGGACGAGGGCTCGTGGGAGCAGGCGCAGGCAACGAGGAGCTTGCGGCCAGCCTTGCCGAGAAACCCACACTCCAAAGCCCGGGGATCTCGCGGGCAGGCGGGCTCTACGTGGCCCGCCCATAGGCCCACAGACAAAGCCGCGCATGCGGCGCGGCTAGAGATACGAGGGGGCTCCCCTCAAGAAAGGAATGATCATGAAACGCGTAATCGTGGCTTGTGGCTCTGGTGTCGCTACTTCCCAAGCGGTGGCCTCCAAGGTGCAGCGCATCTTGAAGCAGCGCGGCGTCGAGGCAGACGTCGAGGCTGTGGATATCAAGTCGCTGGATCACTACATCAACGGCGCCGATGCCTACATCTCCATCGTCAAGAGCGATGACGACTACGGCATCCCCACCTTCAACGGCATCGCCTTCTTGACCGGCATGGGTGCCGACGCCGAGGCCGACCGCCTGGTCGAGCTGCTCGAGTCCTAAGTTCCATGAGCAAGAAGAAGGCTGCTCAGGCGCCGGCCATCAACCCCAGGCCCCTGGGGCTTGGCCGCCCAGCCTGGATCTTTCTTACCTTGATCGATCTCTTCCTCTTTGTGGTGGGGGCCTTGAGCGGCAGGATCGACCTTTCGTTGGGCGCGTTGGCACTCATCTTCATCATCGAGCATTACGCCCACGACTTGCTGGTGGCCCCCTATGAGAGGCGCCAGGAGCGCCTGCGGGCCCAGTACGGCATCAAAGGCCAGATAACCCCTGAACAAAGCAGGGAAGCGATTAAAGAATTTAGGCGTGAGCGCCAAGAGCGGAAGGCTCAGAGGAAGGCGCTCAAGAAGCGGGCTCATGCAGCGACGCGTCCGGGAGATGGAGCCGCTGAGCAGTAAGGGGTCCTTCGCAGCTGGAGGGCAAGACTGGCAACCATCGGGGGAGATGGGGCCACGGAGTGGGGTTTCTCGGCAAGAGAGGGCCCAAAGAGAGGTGATTTTTCATGGACTGGAAAGAGATCGCAGCCGTCAAGGAGGTAAAAGAGCTCACCTATCTCATGTGGGACAAGGGTTGGGACGAAGCCAATGGCGGCAACATCTCCTATATCCTCACCGACGAGGAAGTGGCGGCGCTGGGGTATACCCCGGGTTCGGGCCGTCAGGTGGAGTTGGCCGACATCCCCGCTGCCATGCGCGGCCGCTTTGTGCTCACCACTGCCACGGGCTCCTACTTCCGTGAGGTGCGCGACGACGTGGACTCACTTCTGGGCATCATCTACCTGCCTCAGGAGGGCGACTACTACGAGATCGCCTACGGTCTGGAGGGCAACAAGCCCAGCTCGGAGTTCCCCAGCCATCTGGCCGCTCAGGCCGTGCGTCTGGCCGCTGATCCCGAGCAGCGCGTGGTCATGCACAACCACGCCTCCAACGTGCTGGCTATGACCCATGTGGGCCCCACCAACGCTCGCGACTTCACCCGCGCGCTGTGGCGCATCATCACCGAGGCTATGTATCTGTTCCCGGACGGCGTGGGCTTTGTGCCCTGGTGCGTCTGCGGCGGCCAGGAGATCGCCGACAAGACCAACGAGCAGATGAAGGACTGCCGCATCGTCATCTGGCAGTATCACGGCGTCTTCACGGCGGGCCGCTCGCTCCATGACGCCTTTGGCCTGCTGGAGACCGTGGAGAAGTGTTGCGCCGCCTGGATGGCAGCCGAGGCCTGCGGCCACCGCAACCCGGGCATCTCCGACGAGCAGCTCAAAGACCTGTGTCGCGCCTTTGGCCTGACTCCGCACCCCGGCTATCTGGACTAACGGCTCTGCCTGTCCATCAGGACAGAGAAGGGCAGGCCGCAGGAGAGAGCAGCCTGCCTCAAGAGAGAGGTCCTACTCGCAACGGAGGGCGTGACAGGAGACCCCTCCGCTCAAAGAGAGGTACAACATGGACGTATTGCTAAATATTGTTAACTATATCCTGGGCTTCGGGGCCGCCGTCTTTGTGCCCCTGATCATGCTCATCATCGGCCTTATCGTGAAAATGAGCTTCAAAGACGCCTTCTTCGCAGCTTTGACCTTGGGCATCGCCTTCACCGGCATGAACGTGCTCATCAACTTCATGACCGGCGCCATCACCCCGGCAGCCCAAGGCCTGGCAGAGGCTACGGGCATCTCGCTGCCTGCGGTGGACGTGGGCTGGCCGGCGCTCTCGGCCATCGCTTGGGCCTGGCCGCTGGGCGTGCTCTGCTTCCCGCTGCTCATGGTGATCAACCTCATCATGTTGCTGCTCAAGCTCACCGACACCCTGAACGTGGACTTTTGGAACTGCTGGACCAAGCTGCTTACCACCGTGCTCACCTACTACCTGTGCGCCGCCGCCGGCATGCCTGAAGGTGTGGCCATCGCCATGGGCTTTGTGGCCGCCTCGGTCCAGATCATTCTGGAGCTCAAGATCAGCGACGCCTTCCAGCCCACCATCGAGCGCATCACCGGGATCCCCGGCGTCACCGTTCCCCATGCCATGATGCTCACCGCCACTGTCGCCTATCCCATCGAGCGCCTGCTGGAAAAGATCCCCGCCATCGAGAACAACAACGCCGATGCCAAGTGGCTGCGCAAGAAGATCGGCATCTTTGGCGAGAACGCCGTCATGGGCTTCATCATTGGCACCGCCATGGGCGCCATCGCCTACCGCGACGTGCAGCAGGCCCTTACTCTGGGCGTGCAGGCCGCTACCGCCCTGCAGCTGTTCCCCATGGTCTCCAAGCTCTTCATGCAGGCGCTGTCCCCCATCTCCGACGCCGTGGGCGACTTCATGAAGGCCCGCTTCAAGGGCCGCGAGCTCATCATCGGCCTGGACTGGCCCATCCTGGCCGGTTCCAACGAGCTCTGGGTCACCTGCATACTGCTCATCCCCTTCGAGCTCATCCTGGCCTTTGTGCTGGCTCCCGTGGGCAACATCGTGCTGCCCTTCGCAGGCATCGTGAACATCTGCCTGGTGCCCGGCCTGCTCATGGTCTCCAACGGCAATATCATCAAGATGCTCATCGAAGGCATCATCATCACCCCTGTGTACCTGCTGGTATCTTCTTCGTTTGCTCCTTGGGTGACCCAGCTGGCGCTCACCTACTCGCCCGACTCTCTGGCCAATGTGGGTGGCGACGCGCTTATCAGCTGGTCCACCCTGGAGTGTCCGGACTTCCGTTGGGCCATTGCCAATGCATTCTCTGGCAATGTGGCCGGAATGGTAGTGCTCGTTGGCTGGCTCGCCCTGTTCGTGTGGATGCTGCGCGGCTTCAAGAAGCGCAACGAGGCCCTGAAGGCTTCGGAGTAGTCCTGTGGCCCAGCTTTTGCACAGCTGATTTTAGGTCCCTCCGGACCCCACGCCAAAGTCCTCCTACTTTGGCGTGGGGCTTTTTATCTAGGTAAGGAGCAGCCAATGTTATGTAACGACCCCGCGCTCTTTCGCGACGAAATGCTCAAAGGCTACGTGGCCGCCTATCCCGGCTACGTGATGGAGGCGCCCGGCGGCGTGGTGAGCGCTCGAGAAACCCCCGCCTCCAAAGTGGCCGTCATGAACGGCGGCGGATCTGGCCATTACCCGGCCTTCTGCGGCATCGTGGGCGATGGCCTTATGGATGGCTGCGTGGTGGGAAATGTCTTCACCTCGCCCTCCTGCGAGGATGTGTTGGGAGTCGCTGGCGCGCTTCGCACTCAGGCAGGCCTCATGATCCTGGGCGGCAACTATGCCGGCGACAAGATGAACTTCGATATGGCCCGCGACCGCCTTCGAGCTCAAGGCATAGACGCCCGCACCTTCTATATCACCGACGACGTCTCGGCCGCCCCGCCTGAGCAGGCTCCCCTTCGCCGAGGCAACGTAGGCACCTTCCTGGTCTTCAAGGCCGCAGGGGCCGCCGCGGCTGCTGGCCTCTCCTTAGACGAGGTGGAGCGCGTAGCCATCAAAGCCAACGACCGCACCCGCACCATGTCCATCGGCCTTCGCGGCTGCACGCTGCCCGGCCACACCAAGCCCCTCTTCGAGGTGCCTTCCGGCCTCATGGAAGTGGGCCAGGGCATCCATGGCGAGTCTGGCGTTGCCGAGAAACCCGTGGCTTCCGCTCAAGAGATCGCCTCGCTCTTGGTGGAGCGCGTGCTGTCCGAGGCTCCCGGTGACGCCCGCCGTCTGGCGGTGGTGCTGGACGGCTTGGGCTCCACCAAGTACGAGGAGCTCTTTGTGGTCTGGGGCACGGTGAGCCAGCTTTTGGCCAAGGCGGGCTATGAGCTGGTGGAGCCCGTGGTAGGCGAAGTGGTCACCAGCCTTGACATGGAGGGCATCGCCCTGGCGGTGCAATATTTGGACGAGGAGCTGGAGCGTCTTTGGTGCGCTCCCTGTGCGAGCCCTGGCTTTAGCCGAGGGCCTCAGGCGGCCCCGGCCAAGTTGCGCGAGAGGAGCCAGGCGGCGCACTCCGGCGATGGCGCCGAGCGAATTTGGGCTCCTGCGGGGCCTGCCGCTCAGGCTCAAGGCCGTGTGGCTGCCCGTGCGTTGGCTGCAATGGCTGCCTGCATGGCCGATCAAGAGGAGATGCTGGCCCAGATCGACTCGGTGTGCGGCGATGGCGACCACGGTCGCGGCATGGTGAAGGGCTCGAAGGCCGCCGCAGCTGTCGCCCAGGATGCCGTGGAAGCCCAGGCAGGAGTGGGCTCGGTGCTCCAAGCAGCCGGTGACAGCTGGCGGGCCGCTGCCGGCGGCACTTCCGGCGTCCTTTGGGGCAGCGCCCTGTGGACGTTGGGCGAGACATTGGGAGACGAGCAGGAGGTCATCGATGCTGCACTGATGGCGCAGGCGACAGATGCTGCCTGCGCCAAGCTCATGGAGCTGGGCGGCGCCCAGGTGGGCGACAAGACTATGGTGGATGCCCTGGTGCCCTTTGCCGAGGCTCTAGGTCAGGGGGCCGAGGCCGGCCTGAGCCTGAGCGAAGCCTGGGGCAAAGCTGTCACAGTGGCTCATGAGGCCGCCCGCAACACCGCCAACCTCACCGCCAAGATCGGCCGAGCTCGCCCTCAAGCCTCCCGCAGCCTGGGCACCCCCGATGCCGGCGCCATCTCTCTGGCCCTCTGCCTCGAGGCCTGCGGCCTAGGCTGTCCCCAGAAGGCGCAGTGAGCCATGGGACGCTTGCAGACGTGGCGCAGCCATAATCTATAGTGCATAAAGTGGGGGTCCTTCTCGGCATTGCCGAGAAGGACCCCCATTGCATGACGGGGCTGCGCCGGTGGCGTGATCTGGCGAGTACGCAGGGTGCGAGTGGCAGACCTGGGGTGGGGCGAGTGGCCAAGCCGTCCGAAGGTATTTAGGGCGACTCGTTTTTTAGGTACTCTTATCTAATCTTGTAAATCTGAGTGCCCGCAAGAGGGTCTGGCGTGAGCGGGGGTTTTGATCTGGGACCCTCGCGAGCCTTGACAGCGCCAATGGGCGAGCTATCCCGAGAGAGGGGGGCCATGGAAGACGGACGCATTCACGTGCTCATGTCGCTGTTTGACATCTACAACGAGAATGAGCCTGACCAGCCTTCCCACACCATCGCCGAGTATCTTTTGACCCACTTCGAGTCCATCGGCTCCATGACGCTCCAAGAGGTGATGGATGCGGGATTCGTGTCGCGGTCGGGGGTCAGGCGGTTTTGCCAGTCCATTGGGATGGAGAACTTCTCGGCTCTGCGCAACCAGGCAGGGGAGTGGGAGGAGTTCCGCCACTACTATTTGGCGGCGGCATCGAGCCCGCAAGACTACAAGATGCCCCCACGCCAGGCCATGGTGGAGATCTTCGATTCTGTCGACAAGTTGCAGCAAGACGGCGTTTTGCAACGCTTGAGCCAGAGGGCGAGCGCTAGCTCCAAGGTGGTGCTCTTCTCGGCAGAGTCTTCTGCGGGGGCAATGACCGACTTTCAGTATGCCATGTTGGTCTCGGGCAAGCTGGTGCAGCTGGTGACCGAGTGCAAGCCCTCCGTGGAGGCGGTGCGCAGCCTAGGGCCGCAAGACCTGCTGCTGGTGGTGTCTTCCTCGGGATCCTTTGCGCTGCGGCAACGGGCGTTGGTGGAGAGTTCGGGCGCCACCAAGGTGCTCGTCACTGCCAACGACGAGCCGGAGCTTCACGCCTCCTACGACGAAGTGATCCTCATGGGGCCGCCCCTGGCCGAGCACGTGGCGCCCCATCGTGTCTATGCGCTCTTTGGCACGGCTTACCTAATGAACCGGTTGCTGGAAGACTACGTCTCTGAGTAGAGACGCGAAGCTGAGATCCTTGTCTGTGTCGGCCCTATCCTTCCAGCACATGGATGCGGCCCAGCTCGTCCATCTTCACGCGGTCGGCGGCCAGCCAGCGTAGCACCTCGGGGTAGAGCTCGTGCTCCGTCTCATGGATGGCGGCCTCCAGCTGATCGCGGCCCCAGCCTTCCTCCACGGCCACCGGGCGTTGGGCGATGATGGGGCCGCGGTCGTACTCGGCGTTGGCCAGATGCACCGTGACGCCGGTGACCTTGACGCCGTAGTCAAAGGCCTCGTCGATGGCGTGGGCCCCCGGGAAGCTGGGCAGCAGCGCCGGATGCAGGTTGAGCACCGCGTTGGGGAAGGTCAGAAGGATCGCTGGCCCCACCTTGCGCATGTAGCCCGCCATGACCACGTAGTCCACCTCATGTTGGCGCAGTGTGGAGGCGATGACCTCGTCGGCGGTCTCGGGACTGGCGTAGACCTCCTTTGAGAGCGCCATGGTGGGGATGCCGGCCTCGGCTGCGCGCTTCAAGCCCTTGGCAGAAGGCCGAGAAGAGATCACCACCTCGATAGTGGCATCCAAGGAGCCCTCGGCGATGGCGTCGATGATGGCTTGCAGGTTGGTGCCGCTTCCGCTGATAAGAACGCCAAGCTTGATGGTCACAGGGACTCCTTGGATCGACGGTGATATCTAGGTGAATCGCGTTGAATTGCGGGACATGCCGATTCGCAGCCGCACCGTTAGGGCGCGGCTCTAAGTATAAGGCGCAATTCGAGGGGCAGCGCCTTCATATTGCATCGCGCCTTCTAGGGGGCCCAGAAGAGGGTCTTGAGCTCGGCACGGTTACCTACATCGCACTTGTGCACGATGTTGTAGACGTGGGTCTTGACGGTGCCCACCGAGACCACCAGGGCCTCGGCGATCTGCTGGTTGGTGCGTCCCGCCAGCACCAGCGCCAGCACTTCCTCTTCGCGAGGCGTGAGGCCGTGGTCGGCGCCAAAGCGGGGCATCAACTCATCCACGTGTGCCGAGAAGGTCGCATCTCCTGCAGGTTGGACGGTCGGGGCGGTCCTGGCTGCGGTGGTGGCTTCTGTGGCGGGGGAGGGGTTTATCGGCAAGGAAGTGGGCGCGGGGTCGGATTGCCTGTGGGGCTGGGGCTGGGAGTGTATCCTAAAGGAGAGCTCGCGCCAGGCGATCCTTCCGGTGAAGAAGGCAAAGACGATGACCATGGCGTTCTCGCAAAAGTTGCGCTCGGAGAGGTAGAGGTTGATGCCAAGCCCTTTGGCGGGCGGCAGCACCAGGATGACAAGAGCGTCTTCCAGGCATACCAACACCACTTCTACCAGCAGCACCCACATGAGCCAGCGGTGGCGGCCCAGTCATTGGCGCTCTTGGCTGGTGGGGGCGCGGCGGAGGGCGGAAAGGCCGTAGAGGGCCATGAAAAGGCAGAAGACCTGTCGGCAGGTGTAGTAGCAAAACTGGCGCAGGGCGCCATAGGGCATGAAGAGGAGGCAGGCGCCTTGGGCCACAAAGAAAAGGGCTATAGGGATGGCCAGGCGCCTGAGGGTAAACCGCTCAACGGCCAAAAGCACGTAAGCCCAAAGGGATCCCCAGAGCGCGCAGGCGATGAGGGTGCGGGTGAGAGGGTAGGTGATGGCGTAGTAGGAGTCTAGGGGAAACGCTATGTTTTGATGTAGGAACTCATCTAAAAAGATGACGCCCAGCTCTACGAAATAGGTGAGGAAGAAGAGGCCTGCGGCGGCAAAGGGCTTGCGCTTCGTGGCGTCAAAGGCAACCCACTGATAGACAGAGGATATGAGGCAGAGCGCCAGAATTGCCATGGTATAGCCAAAGAAAAAAGCATCCACAGGAAGACCTTCCCCACGGAGTTTTGAATCTCATCGCCATGCATTCTGTTCCCTAGGGTACCACGGGCGCTGCTCTATGGTTGAAAATATTAAGGGAGCTTAGATGGAAGTGTATGAGATTAGATGGAAATGTATATATGTGAGAAAGGAGCTCAACCTCTTTGTGCCAGGGGTTTATTTAGGGTTGATTTCTCCTAGCGGTCTCTCAACCTCAAATCGTCTTGTGTTCTTAGGGCAGTGGGCTGATATTCAAGACAGTTTCAGTCACAGCGGCCTATGAGAGGGCAAGGCGCCGTAGAGTCATGTCGCTTTCACAGAAGATCCGCTCATTTTAGGGCCCCAGAGATTTCCCGGTGATCGTCTGGCGCCCCCAACCCCTAAGGAGGCTCTTGTCATGCGCGCTATCCCTGAGTCAGAGTCCACCCCCAAGGCCGACGGCTTTTATATGCCGGCAGAGTTCGCACCCCAAAAGCGCGTGTGGATGGGTTGGCCCCATCGTACCGACACCTGGTCTTTTGGCGCCAAGCCTGCCCAGGAGCAGTATGCAAACATCGCCCGCGCCATCTCTGAGTTCACCCCGGTGGTCATGTGCGCCAACGAGGCCGATTACGCCAACTGCAAGCGCGTCTTCGAAGAGGACGAGCGCGTCTCCGTTATCGAGATGACAACCGACGACGCCTGGTTCCGCGACACCGGCGCCACCTTCGTGGTCAACGGCGAGGGCGAGCTGCGCGCCAACAACTGGCACTTCAACGCCTACGGCGGCCTGGTGGACGGCCTCTACTTCCCCTGGCGCGCCGACGACGAGATCGCCGTCAAGATGGCCGAGTTGGCCGGCGCCCGCACCTATCGTCCCGACGACATGATCCTTGAGGGCGGCTCCATCACCGTGGACGGGGAGGGCACCGTCATCGTCACCGACCAGTGCCTGCTCTCCCCTGGCCGCACCGCCTCTGCCGTGCGCATAGACGAGCCCGACGCGGGCATTTGGCCCACCTTTGCCCTCAAGTTCGAGCCCTGGAGCGAGCCGCTGCGCGCCTATATGGACGAGCACCTCAAGGAGTACCTGGGCGTCGAGAAGGTCATCTGGGTCAAGGAGGGTATCGACCCCGAGGAGACCAACGGCCACATCGACGACGTCGCCACCTTCATCGCCCCTGGCGTAGTGGCCGTCATCTGGACCGACGACCCCGACTACCCCTTCTACAGCCAGTGCCACGACGCCTATGAGACCCTCTCTGCCGCCACTGACGCCAAGGGCCGCAAGCTCAAGGTCTACAAGCTTCCCATGCCGGTGAACCCCTTGTACATGACCCAGGAAGCCTGCGATTCCATCGATGTGGACGAGAGCGCCGAGCCCCGCGTTCCCGATGAGCCCCTCATTGCTTCCTACATGAACTACCTGGTCACCAACCACGGCGTCATCGTGCCTCAGTACGGCGACGTGAACGACCAGCTGGCCGTCGACACTCTTCAGAAGATCTACGACGAGACCTGGGGTGAGGGCGTCTATAAGTGCGTGGGCGTCAAGAGCGAGCAGGTAGTCTGCGGCGGCGGCAACATCCACTGCATCACCCAGCAGGAGCCTGTCGCCTAATTAGCGTGCCCCGCCTCCGACCATGGCACGCTTCCTAGGCACATGCCCTTGTATCCCCTAAGGCGTCAGGGAGTGCCGGCTCCCCGCACGTCCTCAAAGACCGCTGTCTTTCCCCAAGACCTCGCAGGACTCAGTGCCTGCGAGGTCTTTTGGGGTGGGTGGTTTAAATTACGCGACGCAAAATCGAGGCACCTACTAGCTGGCGCACTTATTAAGTACTTAGCCAATGCGCCCTTGGAAGGTGCGCCTACTAAGTACTTTTTTAGGCTTTCTCGCGGCTTGGGAAGGAAAAAAGTACTTAGTAGCCGATAAAAATGCAGGTCAAGCAGATTGCCTACTAAGCACATGTACTTAGTAGGTGCGAGAAGTGGCAGGTGCGAGAAGTGGCAGGTGCGAGAAGTGGCAGGTGCGAAGAGTGGTGGCAGTGAGGAGTGACAGACATGGAGGAGAGCGAGCATACCTCCATACTTGATGACGTAAGGGGATTACCAAAAATCATGTGGGCCCAATACGGTTTGCCGGAGTTCAGCCTGTTTTGACTCCACTGGTGTCTGAAGAGGTACACCTAACTTTCGAGAGATTATCTCGGCAACGCGTTTTAAAGCGGATTCGCTATAAAGGGTCTGTCGGGTTATGGGGAGCACTTCGATATCCATAGCCATAAGGGCGGCTATTCGCTGTCGGTCGTGAGTGTTGAGGGATCGGCTGTGGTACTCATCGCTGTCATACTCGACGTCGAGGGCGGCTTTGGGCCAGAAAAGGTCAGGTTTCACAGTCTTTTGAGCAGGCAGCAACTGGCGCGCGGATTCATTGAGCGCAATGCTGGGGTTTGCCTTGGGTTTTGGCAAGCCGTAGCCGCCTAGTCGAGCGGGGCAGGTGAGCAGCAGGAGGAGCGCTGCCTCTGCGGGAGAAGCTAGGTTATTGATAAGGCAAGCGGCGGTGGACTGTGCTTTTTTCCGGCACCGCAACAGAGGGTGCATAGCTAAATAGTGCTGTATTGATTCGGCAGAGCAGAGGGGCGGGGCGCCGATAAAACCGCTGGTAAGATCCGGACGGGGCCGATACTGCCCGCATAACCAAGAGCCCAGGAGGAGCAGCTGGCTAGAGGTGAGTCTGCCGGCTGACTGGCGAAAATGCTCCATCGGGGCAGTGAGATAGATGGCGCTTTCACAATCTTTAGGAAGAGAGGCCGGCCATAGCCGTACCAATGCTCCCGGCGGGAGGTCGGCTGTGCATACAGTTACTGTGCAATTCTTGAGTCTGTGAGCCTTCGTTGGATCGTTCACCAGGAGGCTTGCAGTAGTGTCGCATGGACTCAGGGCCTGACGAATTTCATGGCTGTTTCTGTAGAGCCTTGATCTTTCGAGCAGGTCTATGGCCAATCTGTTTGCTTGGCTGTTGGCGAGAGCCATTCTTTGCTCCTCGGGGGTGCATAGAAACTGGGATATCCCAGATACCAGGGCTAGATGAGCCGATATGCCACAAAGGATTAACACCGTACCCCTCCGCCTATCAATATCAAATTTAAAATATATACGGAGGCTTGGCGGGCGACCGTTGCTTTTGGTAGCACTGCTTTTTGACGGCTGCCAAGGGGTGGCGTTTGCTTTCGCTGTTCTCTCGCTGCCACTTTGGCCTTGCACCCTTTGGGGGAGAGCTTTTTAGACGTGCTGAATATCAGGCATCCAACACGACAAGCTTCATAACAACGGAGCGCCCCTCCCGAGCCTCAAAACCCGGAGTTTTCATCACCAGGTTTCTCGAGCTTACTCTTTTGAGGGACACCTTTATGGGTAAAGTGGGTGTCCACTATATTTCGATACCTTCATCCGTGCCGGGTCGTGGGCACCCCACATGTGCGCGGCCACGACCCGGTGGGAGAGGCCCGCAGTCGGGCAGTAGGAGACCTGCAGTCGGGTGGCCACAGTTGGGTGACTCCGGTCAGGCGCCTACTAAGTACTTTTTTGGGTCCTCGCGCGGCTCAAGAAAGAAAAAAGTACTTAGTAGGTGATAAAACCGCAGCTCATCAGATGCGCCTACTAAGTACTTGTACTTAGTAGGCGCTGCAGTGCTGCAGGATGCTTAGTCGGCACTTTAGGATGTTTGGCACTCTCGGCGCGATACTCAGCGGACGCGGCCAGGCGCTGCGGGTCACTCAGCAGGATGCTTGGCGGTAGGATGGCCGCCCGCACAGCAGCCTTTTGTCGCTTCTTGCCCTCGGCATAATGCTGTTGCCCCCGTTCTGTCGGGCAGCCCTGCCCGACAGAACAATCTCCGCTCGATCCAGCTCGGCGAGGGTTCCAATAGCCGGTCTAGCAAGGGTTTATCTAGGGTTGATTTCTCCCAGTGGCACCTCAACCCTAAATAACCTTGCCCTTCGAAAACCATCGATAAATATTGGACTCGTAGATCAGGCGGAGCCCATCCGCCCCAGGGAGAAGGGCCTCAACACCTAAGGCTCTCGGAGAAAGGACATCGCTATGGCTCAGGGATTCCCCAAGGATTTCATCGACACCAACGATCTCACCAAAGAGCAGATCCTCCAGATCATCGATCTCTCCATTGCTCTTAAGAAGTGCATCAAAAACGGCTACTATCCCCATCTGCTCCAGGACAAGACCCTGGGCATGATCTTCCAGCAGGTGTCCACCCGCACCCGCATCTCCTTCGAGACCGCAATGACCGACCTGGGCGGCCACGCCCAGTTCTACGGCCCCGGCACCATCCAGCTCGGCGGCCATGAGTCCATCGAGGACACCGCCCGCGTCATGGGCTCCCTCGTGGACATCCTCATGGCCCGCGTCAATCGTCATAAGGATGTAGTGAGCTTGGCGAAGTACTCCGCGGCCCCCGTCATCAACGGTATGAGCGAGTTCAACCATCCCACCCAGGAGCTCGGCGACCTCATGACCATGATCGAGAACCTGCCCGCCGGTAAGAAGATCGAGGACTGTAAGTTTGCCTTCATCGGCGACGCCACCCAGACCTGCGTGTCGCTCATGTTCATCTGCTCGAAGATGGGCATGGACTTCGTGCAGTTCGGGCCGAAGGGGCATCAAATTCCCGACGGCGCCCTGCATGTAGGCACCGATGAGGAGCGCGCTGCCTTTGGCAAGCAGCTCATGGCCATCGGCGAGGCCAACTGCAAGGTCTCCGGCGGCACCATCACCATTTCCGACGACCCCGAGTGCATCAAGGGCGCCGACTTCGTCTACACCGACGTGTGGTACGGCCTCTACGACGCTCAGGTGGACGGCGCCTCCTACATGGACGTCTTCTATCCCAAGTACCAGGTGACCATGGACCTCATGAACCTGGCCAGCCCCAACTCCAAGTTCATGCACTGCCTGCCCGCCACCCGCGGCGAGGAGGTCGTCGACGAGGTCATGGACGATCCCGAGCGTTCCCTCTGCTGGGTCGAGGCTGAGAACCGCAAGCACTCCATCCGTGGCCTACTCGCCACCTTCTGCCCCTGGAACGTGGTGACCGACGAGGTCAACGGCGCCAAACAGGAGCTGGTGGCTGCCCTTCAGGCTATGAAGCTCCCCACCTCTGAGCTGGACAACTAATACCTGACCCCTACTCAATCACAGAGGGCTGCCTGGGTGCGACTCCTAACAATGCGCCTCCAGGCAGCCCTTGGGCACAACGAAAGGAGTAGTTGTGGCTGGTAAGAAGTTCTCGTTTATAGACGTCATCCTGTCGGTGATCTGCGTGGTGTTCGTGGCCGAGGCTGCAGCCCCCGCCGCCGCCATCGGCAACGCCCAATTCTTCTGGTGGATCTTTTTGATCATCACCTTCCTTTTGCCTTACGGCATGGTGGTGGCCGAGCTTGGCACCACCTATGACTCAGACGGCGGCCTCTATGACTGGGTCCGCGACGCGCTGGGTGACAAGTGGGGCTCCCGCGTGGCCTGGTACTACTGGATCAACTTCCCCCTGTGGATCGCCTCCTGCGCCACCCTGTTCCCCGACATCATCGGCTTTGTCACCGGCATGGAGTTCACTGTCTGGGGCACTCTGGCCATCGAGCTAGCCTTTGTCTGGATCGTCGTCCTCATGGCCACCTCCAAGGTCTCTGACTCTGCTTGGGTGCTCAACGGCGGCGCCATCCTCAAAGTGGCCATCGCGGTGGTCGTAGGCTGCCTGGGCATTTGGTACGCCACTGCCAACGGCTTTGCCAACGACATGAGCCCGGCCACCTTCCTGCCGGACCTCACCAACGTGAGCGCCCTCACCTTCCTGTCCATCATCCTCTTTAACTTCACGGGCTTCGAGGTGGTCACCACCTTCGCCGAATCCATGAAGAACCCCGAGAAGGACATCCCCAAGGCAATCATCTTGGGCGGCCTGACCATCGGCGCCATCTACCTGTTCTGCGGCTTTGGCATTGGCGCTGCTATCCCCACCAGCGAGATCGACCCCGACTTTGGCATGATCTTCGCTGTGCAAACCATGGCGGGCGACTCGCCTCTGTTCGCCATCATCTGCATCGTGTTCCTGATCACCCTGTTCGCCAATATGGCCAGCTGGTCCTTTGGCGTGAACTTCGTGGCCGACTATGCCGCCAAGCACGGCAATATGCCTCGCGTCTTTGGCATCGAGTCCAAGAAGACCGAGATGCCCAACGGCGCCAACGTGGTCAACGGCGTGGTGGCAAGCCTCGCTTTGCTGCTCCAGCTGATCCCCATCGACTTCATCTCCGACCAGATCTTCTGGATGCTGTTCTCCATGAACGTGGTGTTCCTGCTCATCAGCTACATCCTCGTGTTCCCGGCCTTCCTGCGCTTGCGCAAGATCGACCCGGACCGTCCCCACGTCTTCACCTTCCCCTTCAAGGGCGCTGCTATGAAGGTCATGGTGGCCATCCCCGCCATTGAGCTGGTGCTGTCCATTGTCGTCACTATCGTGCCTCTCAACGGCACCAAGGACGAGCTGGCCAAGATCCCCATGTTGGTGGGTGTCATCCTCTTCGTGCTTCTGGGCGAGGTAGTGCGTGTTTGGTCTGCCCGCGGTCGCAAAGAGGAGTACACGGGCCTTACCCCCGAGCTGGCTGCTGAGCGCTTGGCAGAAGAAGCCGAGAAGGGCCCCGACCATCAATAGCGAATCTGTGTGACTAGAAGGCGCTGCCCTGCCCGTCGGGCGGCGCCTTTTCTACTGGTAAGGAGGCCGGCGTATGGCAGCTGGCAGATTTTCCTTGAAAGACGTGGTTTTGTCCGTTATCTGTGTCGTGTTCACCATCGAGGCGGTGGCCCCTCCCTCGGCTATGGGCAACGTGCAATTCTTTTGGTGGGGCGTGCTTATCGTCACCTTCCTGTTGCCCTACGGAATGGTGGTGGCCGAGCTGGGCTCCACCTACACCTCCGACGGTGGCCTCTACGATTGGGTGCGCGCCGGCCTAGGGGACAAGTGGGGTTCCAGGTGTGCCTGGTATTACTGGGTGAACTTCCCTTTGTGGATCGCCAGTGTGGCCTGCATCTACCCCAGCGTGCTCCTGAGCGTCTGGGGCGTCGAGCTGCCCCTGTGGGGCCGCATTCTTTTGGAGCTGGCCTTTGTCTGGGGCGTGACGCTGGGCGCCTTCTCGCCGGTCTCCGACGCCGACTGGATCATGAACGGCGGTGCCATCATCAAGGTGCTCATCACGTTGGGGGTAGCCGGCGTGGGCCTGTGGTTTGCCGGCGCCCATGGCTTTGCGAACCCCATGACCCCCGACACCTTTCTGCCCAACTTGGCAGACCCCAACTCGCTCACCTATCTCTCGGTGATCCTCTTTAACTTCATGGGCTTCGAGGTGGTGGCCACCTTCACCGACTCCATGGCCAACCCTCGCCGCGACATCCCCATCGCCATCGTGGCTGGAGGCATCACCATCGCCGCAGTCTACATCCTCTGCGGCATCGGCATTGGCGCCGCCGTCCCCACCGAGTCTTTGAACCTAGACTCCGGCATCGTGGACGCGGTGGTAGCCATGGTGGGGGGAGGGCTCGCCGCTGGTGAGTCTGGTGGGCGCCGCGTTCTTGGTGACCCTTTTCGCCAACATGGTGAGCTGGTCTTTTGGCATCAACTCTGTGGCCTGCAAGGCCGCCGAGGAAGGCAACATGCCTCGTTCCTTCGCCCTGCGGTCGCGCACCAACTCCATGCCCAACGGCAGCGCTCTCATGACCGGCATCGTGGCAAGCCTGGTATTGCTGCTGCAAGTGCCTCTGGGCGAAGACTCCGAGGTCTTTTGGATATTCTTCTCCATAAACGTGGTCTTTCTGCTCCTGAGCTATCTGCCCATGTTTCCCGCATTCGCCCGCCTGCGTGCCACCGACTCTCGCGAGCGCGTCTTTTGCGCCCCCTTCAAGGGCAGGTTGTTGGCCGTGATGCTGGCGTTGCCTGTGGCAGAGATCGTGCTGGCTGCCGTGGCCACCACGGTACCCCTCAACGGCACTCCCGACGAGCTGGCCAAACTGCCCCTTTTGGCGGGCGTGCTCATCCTGCTGGCCGCTGGAGAGGTTCAACGCCTCCTGAGCCGCAAGCGCCAATTGGCGTGCAGAACAGCTCCGCCCGCAGGTCCCACCGGCTCTGCTCCAGACGACTCCGACTCTGGTCCCATGGTCCTCTCCCAGTGACCTTCGCAGCCAACAGCTGCAACCAAAACGCTTTGGCACTTCTCCTTGCCGAGAAAACCTCACCTTCCCTGCCTGGGATGGAAGGGTTTCTCGGCAGGGCTTGCATTGCCTGCGCCTACCTGTGAGTGCGGGGTGCGGCGGGCGAGGAGCTGTCCCAGAGAGCCCCTGGAAGCCTGAGGGCTACCGGGGGCATTTCATGTGTGTGGCCTGGAGGAGCGCCATTAGCCATGTCCACTACCGTTGGCGGAAGCTATGATGGAGTTTACAAATATATTTATTGCGCAGTGCTTGGGGTTGTAGGGGAGGTGCGCGTGCGGGAGCCTGGAAGGAGGCGTGCGGTCTCCTTGGGCTTGTCCTGCAAGAAACCCTTGCAAGCAGGTAATTTTTTGCGAGGGCGGACGGCGTAGAAGAAGCCTGAATTCAGTGGCGTTCAGCTATGCCCCAGAGCTGAAAATGAGTGATAATCATAAGGCGATAGTGCGCCTATTTCTGGCTAGAGGCTGTGTACATGGCGCCCCTTGGGGCTGCCCGTGGCGAAGGCCTGGTGGCTTAAGCGAGCGGCGCACCATCCTTGGAACAGGCTTTAGCTGGGGTTTCCCCGGTACACAATCACCCTTTGAGGGTGGGTCGTTAGGCTTTGAAGGAGAGGATATGGCAAGAAAATTCAAGTCAATGGATGGCAACGAGGCCGCAGCCTGGGTCTCTTATGCCTTCACCGAGGTGGCGAGCATTTATCCCATCACGCCATCCAGCCCCATGGCTGATCATGTGGATCAGTGGGCTGCTCAGGGTCTCAAGAACATCTTTGGCACCCCGGTGAAAATCCAGGAGATGGAGTCTGAGGCCGGCGCCGCCGGCGCTGTTCACGGCTCTCTGGGCGCTGGCGCCCTCACCACCAGCTACACGGCCTCCCAGGGTCTGCTGCTGATGATCCCCAACATGTACAAGATGGCCGGCGAGGGCCTGCCCAACGTGCTGCATGTGAGCGCCCGTACCGTGGCCACCCAGGCCCTCAACATCTTTGGCGACCACTCCGACGTTATGGCTTGCCGCCAGACCGGCTATGCCATGCTGGCTGAGGGCAACGTCCAGGAGGTCATGGACCTGGCTCCTGTGGCCCACCTGGCCGCCATCGAGGGCAGCGTGCCCTTCCTCAACTTCTTCGATGGCTTCCGCACCTCTCACGAGATCCAGAAGGTGGCCACCTGGGATTTCGAGGACCTCAAGGACATGGTCGACATGGACGCCGTCCAGGCCTTCCGCGACCATGCGCTCAACCCCGAGCACCCCACCGCCCGCGGCTCCCACGAGAACGGCGACATCTTCTTCCAGCATCGCGAGGCGTGCAACAGCGCGTACAACGCGCTGCCCCAGATCGTCCAGGGCTACATGGACAAGATCAACGAGAAGCTGGGCACCAGCTATCACCTCTTCGACTACTACGGCGCCGCCGACGCCGACCGCGTAGTGGTCTGCATGGGCTCCTTCTGCGACACCCTGGAAGAGGTCATCGACTACCTCAACGCTCACGGCGAGAAGGTAGGCCTCGTCAAGGTGCGCCTCTATCGTCCTTGGTCTGTAGAGGACTTCGCCGCTGCTCTGCCCAAGACCGTCAAGAAGATCGCCGTGCTCGACCGCACCAAGGAGCCCGGCTCCATTGGCGAGCCTCTCTACCAGGACGTCATCACCTCCCTGGTAGAGGCCGGCATCACCGAGATCCCCGTCATCGGCGGTCGCTACGGCCTGGGCTCCAAGGACGAGCCTCCTGCAGCCGCCTTCGCCGTCTACGAGGAGCTCAAGAAGGATGAGCCCAAGCGCGAGTTCACCATCGGCATCGAGGATGACGTCACCTTCCTCTCCCTGCCTATGGACCCGGATGCCCCCAACACCGCTGCCCCTGGCACCATCGAGTGCAAGTTCTGGGGCCTGGGCGGCGACGGCACCGTGGGCGCCAACAAGAACTCCATCAAGATCATCGGCGACCACACCGACAAGTACGTGCAGGCCTACTTCCAGTACGACTCCAAGAAGACCGGCGGCGTGACCGTAAGCCACCTGCGCTTTGGCGACTCTCCCATCCGCGCTCCTTACTACGTCACCAAGGCCGACTTCGTGGCCTGCCACAACCCCAGCTACATCATCAAGGGCTTCAAGATGGTCCGCGACGTCAAGCCGGGCGGCATCTTCCTGGTGAACTCCCAGTGGTCCGACGAGGAGTTCGCCGAGCACCTGCCTGCTGAGGCCAAGCGCTATATTGCCGAGAACAACGTCAACGTCTACCTGATCGATGCCATCGACTTGGCCCAGAAGGTGGGCATGGGCAAGCGCACCAACACCGTGCTGCAGTCCGCCTTCTTCGCCCTGGCAGACATCCTGCCTGCCGAGGAGGCCCTCCAGTACATGAAGGACGCCGCCACCAAGTCTTACTCAAAGAAGGGCGACGCCGTGGTGGCCGCCAACCACAAGGCTATCGACGCCGGCGCCACCGCCTTCCACAAGTTCGAGGTGCCCGCTGACTGGGCCAACGCCACCGAGGTCGTCGAGGACGAGACCCTGCGTGGCCGCGACGCCATCGTCGAGCAGGTCCAAAAGATCATGAACCCCATCAACCGCATGGACGGCGACAGCCTGCCTGTGAGCGCCTTCGCAAAGAACGCCGACGGCGCCTGGGAGCTCGGTGCTTCCGCCTACGAGAAGCGCGGCACTGCAGTTATGGTTCCTCGCTGGGATCCCGAGAAGTGCATCCAGTGCAACAACTGCGCCTATGTGTGCCCCCACGCCGCCATCCGTCCCATCGTCATGGACGCCGAGGAGCAGGCCAACGCTCCTGAGGCCATGAAGACTCTGGAGCTCAAGGTCCCCAAGAACACCGGCTACACCTTCACGGTTGCCGTGTCCCCGCTGGACTGCATGGGTTGCTACAACTGCCTCTCCGCATGCCCCAAGTCCACCCAGGAGGACGGTGGCGCCCTCACCATGGTGTCTCAGGCCGAGGAAGCCGACCAGATTCCTGTCTGGGACTACGCGGTCAACGATGTCACCGAGAAGCGCGAGCTCTTTAGCGACAAGAACACCCGCGGCAGCCAGTTCTCCATGCCCATGTTGGAGTTCTCTGGCTCTTGCGCCGGCTGCGCCGAGACCAGCTATGCTCGTCTCGTCACCCAGCTCTTCGGCGACCGTATGTTCATTTCCAACGCCACTGGTTGCTCCTCCATCTGGGGCAATCCTGCGGCCACCTCTCCCTTCACCTGCAACGCTGCCGGTCACGGCCCTGCCTGGAACAACTCCCTGTTCGAGGACAACGCCGAGCATGGCCTGGGCTTGCTCATCGGCTACAAGGCCGAGCAGAACCGCCTGGCCGCTCAGACCGAGAAGCTGCTGGAGGTCGAGGGCCTGCCCGAGGGCCTCAAAGAGGCTGCTACCGCATGGCTCGAGAACAGGGACACCACTGGCATCTCCCAGCAGGTCTCCGCTGACTATGCCTCTGCCTTGGTAAAGAGCGACAACCCCGTAGCCGAGGACATTGCCGCCAACAAGTCCTACCTGTCCAAGAAGTCCTTCTGGATCTTCGGCGGCGACGGCTGGGCTTATGACATCGGCTTTGGCGGCCTCGATCACGTGCTGGCTTCCGGCGAGAACGTGAATGTCTTCGTCTTCGACACCGAGGTCTACTCCAACACCGGCGGCCAGGCCTCCAAGGCGTCCAACCTGGGCCAGGTTGCCCAGTTCGCCGCCTCCGGCAAGTCCATCAAGAAAAAGCCGCTGGCTGAGATGATGATGAGCTACGGCTACGTCTATGTGGCTCAGGTGGCCATGGGCGCCAATCCCTCCCAGCTGCTCAAGGCCCTTGCTGAGGCCGAGGCCTACGACGGCCCTTCCCTCATCATCGGCTACAGCCCCTGCGAGATGCACTCCATCAAGAAGGGCGGCATGCTGCACTGCCAGGAGGAGCAGAAGCGCGCCGTGGATTGCGGCTACTGGAACCTGTTCCGCTTCAACCCCGCCGCTCCCGCCGGCAAGCGTTTTGTCTTGGATTCCAAGGCGCCCAAGGGCGGTTACCAGGAGTTCCTGGAGAACGAGAACCGCTATGCCTCGCTGCGCCGTTTCTTCCCGGACCGCGCTTCCGAGCTGTTCGCCGAGAACGAGCAGGCTGCCATGGATCGCTACGAGCACCTGCTCAAGCTGCAGTCCATGTATGATCAGGCAGACGAGCCTGCCGAGAAGTAATTTCTCCCTGACTCGCATCCCGTGAGTCGCTCGTGAGCTACTTCTAAGTCGCTCGCATTGCTTGCAAGAGACCGCATTCCCCTTTGGGAGTGCGGTCTCTTTTGCGTTGGGAGCTCTTCTTGGCAGGTGCTCACTTGCAACTAAGGCCTTCATGGGAAGTATTTTGGCGCCGTGTGCGTTATGAGGCGGGTCTAGGCACTGGAGTTTTGTAAAACCCCAGTGCCCACTAGCCTTGTGAGCAAGCTGGCTTGACCTCAGGGATTCTGCAGGGGCTTGTTTCATAGGGACCGCACTCGGAACCAAAGGCGTTTTCGGTTCTAACTGCAATCCCGTTGGAAGGCAGATAAGCCCGGCGGCAGGCGATAAAAAGGGATGTTGACCCAGGTCAACATCCCTTTTTATCGCCTGCTATTTGTTCTGGGACCACTCACTTGTAGCCAAGAATTGTGCTGGAAGGTTAATCCTCCAGCTTGATGTCGCGCACTTCCACAACGCCTTCAACGTCGTCGGGATCAGTGGTGAGAGGCGCATCTACGCCCTCGGTTTCCTGCTCCACAGAGTTGGCGCCTTCCACCATCATGGGGTCGGCTTCGCCGGCTTTTACTTCGTCCACTTTTTTCTGGGTGTCGCTGCACATGGTTCCTCCGGTAGGTGTAAGGGTTTTGCTTCATGCAAAACGCTGCTAGAAAGGGTTTTACCCGGCAATGGGGGTGACTATGTCCAAGCAGCTGCTCAGGGGCCTCATCAACAAAGAAGCCATAGCAGCTCTTGCGGCGGCTATGGCTTCAGCGTAGGGGCGGTGGGGGAGCGAGGTGGCAGAGTTTCTCGGCAGCTAGATGGAGCGAAAGCCTCGACCGATGATCTCAGAGCTGCTCACCATGGTCATGAAGCTTTGAGGCTCGTGTTCGGCGAGGAAGGCGCGGAAGCGGACGGCCTCGGGTCGGGAGAGCACCACGGTGATTTGGGTCATGGGCTTGCCGGAGAACGCGCCTTGGACTTGGGTGAGGGTAGCGGTGCGGTAGAGCTGGTTGACCAAAAAGTCGATGGCGGCGGCAGGGTCGGGGCAGAGCACGGTGCAGACCTTGGATTGGTTGAAGCCCTCGATGGCGTTGTCCACGATGAGGGTTTTGGCGAGAAGGCCCAGGATGCAGAGGAGGCCCGTCTCGGCACCGTAGAGAAAGACGGCGACAGCGACGATGGCGCCGTCGGTGGCAAGCAGGGCTTGGCCCACGCGAAGGTGGGTGCGGCGCTTGAGGATGAGGGCAAGGATGTCAGTGCCGCCAGTGGAGGCGCCCACGTTGAAGACAAGCGCGCTGCCCATAGCCGGCAACATTACGGCGAAGCAGAGCTCGAGCAGGGGGTTGGAGGTGAGCGGGGTGACTCGGGGCCAGATGATTTCGATGAGCGAGACGTAGAAGGAGAGGGCGAAGGAGGCGAAGACAGTCCAGCCCATGGTGCGAAGATCCAGCAGGATGAGGCCGGCGACCACCAGGACCACGTTGAGCATCCACATGAAGTCGCCTACGTCGAATTGGGGCAGCAGTGTGGAAAGGATGATGGAGAGGCCCGAGGTGCCGCCCAAAGCGAAGTGGTTGGGCGCCTTGAAGATGACGATGCCTATGGCGGTGAGCAACAGTCCCATGTTCACAAAGAAGAAAGTGCGTCTAAAGCTGGGGAGCTCTCGGCGGCGGCGCATGCGCTCGCCGTTGGCTTTGTCTTCGGGGGTGGCGTTGATTCCTGGAGGTATCAGGGGCATGTCCATGGCGGGCGAGACTCTTTTCGCGGGAATTGAAAGATCGAGGGATAGGGTGGGTGCCTGGCAAGAGGTTCGGGCGCAGAGGGCGCGATGAACGCGCTTTTGCCAGGCGAGGCAGTGCGGATTAGCGGTCGCTCATGTTGAAGCGGTCGCGCATGTTCACGCTAGTGGTAAAGAGCACCGATGCCAAGACGTCGTCGGTGGCTTTTTGGATGAGGTCGCAAGTTTTTTGGTTAGCGGCTTCGAGCGCCTGTGTGAGCTGGGCGCCTCCTAGCTGGGCGCAGGCAGCGTCGGTGGCTTCTACCTGGGCATGGCCTTGGCCTAGGGTGGCGTCTTGGTAGGCAGAAACGGTATTCCAGTTGCTGCCAAACTGGGCGTCGGCCAGGGCGGCGAGGATGCGGTTCTCCCAGTAGAAGGTCTCGGTGGTGGTGCGAGAGGCCACGTCCAGGTAGGCCGGGATGGAGTGGACGTTGGTGTAGAGCGGGATGAAGGTGGAGTAGGTCATGTCGCCCATGGCGGTCCATTGGATCGCCTTCAGGCCCTCAGGCGCATAGGGGCGGATCTGGATCAAGGCGCACTCGTTGTTGCGGTTGATGCCTATGGTGCGATAGTACTTGCGGGTGAGCTCGTTGCCGCGGGTGCCGTAAGGGTCGTAGGGCGTGTCCTGATAGTGGCTGGAGAGCACCTGCTTGACGTCTTCCACGGTGACCTTGTGCTCGGGCACGCGGCACCAGGGCAGATCGTCGCTCTCTGGCTGGTACTGGGCGTCGGGGCCGTCGTAGGTGTCCGAGGGGTTCAGGCAGCGCTGCATGTACCAGGCGCGGGGAGTGTTGTAGATGTGGTCGGTGTAATCGTGGCTGCCAAAGAGGATGCGGGGGTTCACGATGCGAGGCAGCCCGCGGAGGCGGTCCTTGTCGGTACTCATGGCGTTCACTGCAGAGGCCAACGCGCTTTTGGCGAGGGACTGAGGCATGGCCAGGTTGAGCTTGTGGTCGATGATGAAGTTGATGATGTCGGCGCTGGCAAGATACTCGCTGCCGTCACCGGTGGCGTCCAGAAGATCCAGGCGGTCGATGCCCAGCTGGTTGGGTTGGGTGACATAGGCGTTGTCGGGCACGCGGCGGGCGATCCAGTGGTGGCCGCCGATAGTCTCTAGGTACCAGACCTCGTTTTCATCGGAGAAGGCGATGCCATTGGACTCGTAGGTGCCATAGCGCTCCAACAGCTGCCCTAGGCGAAGGACGCCTTCGCGGGCGGTGGTGATATAGGGAAGCACCAGGGTGACCAGGTCTTCCTCGCCAATGCCGCCCGGCTTCTCGGGGAGGTAGCCTGGCTGGCCTTGGGCGCCCTGGGCGGGCTGATAGGCCACCAGGGGGTCTGCGCCTAAGACGCGGGGATTGGTGGTGATGGTCTCGGTGGCGCTCATGCCTACATTGAAGTCGTTGACGCCGGCTTCTGCCCAAATGCCCTCTTTGGGATCCACATTGGGCATGGCGGTATAGCGCTGAGGGGTCTCTGGCAGCTCGATATCCAGATGAGAGATGACGCAGTGGTAGTGGCGGGGCTGATCGGCAGGCTCGACCACCACCATTTTCTTGGGGCAAAAGGCGCCGTCGCCGTCGTCCTCGTCGCGGGCGATCATGGTGGAGCCGTCGTAGGTGGCGCCCTTGCCTACCAACAATGTTGTGCAAGCCATAGCATTCCTCTCTGGTCGGTGAGCAGCCATTTTATTTTAAGACTCTGTCCCATAACTCTGGAACAAGGGGTAAAAGCCGGAAAAACGGCCTGGAAAAATTGCCATAAATATAGATAAATACGCATTGATATTCATATTTTAGTATTTAGCGCATAGTGCATAAATAAAAGACCGTGCAATTAAGAAATTGCGCTCCAATGTGTTAAAGAGCAGGTTAATCCTGTGTAGCGTCTTGTTAGGCACCCTATAGAAACGAATGAAAATCAACCGTTACCGCATAAAAACCCACCGCTCGTCGGTGAATAAGCACCCTTGGAAGCTTCAGTGACATATCGACAAAGAAGGGAGTATCCTTATAGTTGCTGAAAGGGAGCCAAAGCTTTGCGGACCCATAGAGAGTAACCGGTCGCGAAGGGGGAGCGGCTCCGTGGAGCTGTTGGGGTTTGAGGCTTTTTGAGCCTTTCCCAGCACGTCTGTTGGCAGAGAGAGGGACTCAATCCGGAGTCCCCGAGAAAGGGATGCCTATGAAGACTCGATGGTTCAACAAGGCGATGACCGGCTTGGCACTGGGTGCCGCAGCCATCATGGCCCTCCCGGTAAACGCGCTGGCGTGCACTCAGGTGTGGATGCCCGACACGTATACCAAGGAGGCCAATACCTGGTATGCCGGCCGTGCCGAGGACACCGCCACCCGCCAAGCAAAGATCTTTGGCGTGGAGCCCGCCCATGAGGCTGGCTTTGTCTATCAGTCAAACGAGAACGGCGACTTTGCCGAGGGCGACAACTTCCAGTGGACCTCTGACACGCCCACCTATCGCTACACCTATGTGCGCGACCACGGCGACAATGGTTGGGGAGGCGCTAAGAACGCCTATTCCGCCGCCGGCATCAACGAATGGGGCGTGTCTTGCTCGGCCACGCTGTCCACCTATCCCAGCTCCGAGATCAGGGCACTTGACCCCGCGGTAGACAGCGGCGTGGGCGAGTTCAACTACGTGGCCTTGGCACTGGGCCAGAACAAGACCGCCAAAGACGCCGTGGCGTTCCTAGGCTCCTTGGTCGATAAGTACGGCTCTTGCTCCTCTGACCAGCTCATCATTAGCGACGCTCACGAGTCTTGGATGTTCTCCGTGGTTTCTGGCCACCAGTGGCTGGGCTTCCAGCTGCCTGAGGACAAGGCCTCTGTGAACCCCAACATGGGTTCGCTCACCTATCCTGAGGACTTGGACCTCTCTGACGCCGCCAAATGCCTCCACTCCAAGGACCTGGTGGAGATGCCCAAAAAGGCTGGTGTGCTCAAGTACTTCGAGGGCGCTGATGGCAAGCCCGACGAGACCAAGCCTGACATCGCCAGCACCTATGCCCGTGCCGACGAGGGCGCGGGCCAGTTCTCCCGCTTTGTCATTGGCCGCGCCTACTTCGACGGTCTTGACGGCGTGGATTACTACGTGAGCGGCGGCCGCATTCTTGATGTGACCGATGGCCGCACCTTGTTCTTCACCCCTGGCAAGGGCGACTGGACCACTACGGACATGATCCGCTCGCTGGCCGCTCGCGCCGACACTGTCACCGGCCTCAAGAAAGGCGTCGCCAATACTGTTACCGGCGTTGGCCGCCAGGACTCCCTCGAGACCCACATGTTCGAGATCAATCGTGTGGCGAGCGCTGACGCCTCCAAGGAGGATACCGCAGAGGCCACCGTTGAGTGGCTTGCCCTTAATCGTGATGACTTCTCCCTGGCAGTACCTTCCTTTGGCGGCTTGATGACCGAGGTCAACCCCCGCTACGGCACTCAGGATCTCGACCTGACGCATCAGGGTGGCGGCGGTCGCGACAATCTTGCTGAGGCCCTTAAAGCCGGCCCCTGGGACTACTACATGCCCTACGTGATGATGGACGTGAACACCATCTGCAACGCCGACCGCGAGCAGGTGGGCGAGACGGTGCACAGCTACATCCGTGCCCTCCAGGACAACTTCGTCACCCAGAACGAAGAAGTCAAGACCTATGTCAGGGGCCTTTCTGGCGAAGCGCAAACCGCTGCCGCTAACCTGGCCAACAGCGTGGCCACCGAGCAGGCCCATGCCAAGTACATGACTCTTCTCACCGAGCTCCGCACCTGGCACAACGGCGATCAGAAGACCCCCTTCGTGCCCAGCGACTACGACACATCCACCCAGGGCATCAAGACTCCTATGACCTACTCCGCTGAGGTCAAAACTCCGCTCGCCGCTGCCGACGGCGTCGTAGCGGGCGCCGCTAATCGCTGGGTTGTCCTGAGTGAGACCGTGGACGGCGCGCAGGTGCTCAAGCAGGTCCACGTGGACGCCGACGGCAAGATCCAGACCGGCCTTCAAAAGATCGACGGCATCGATTTTGTCATGGGCGAAGACGGCACTGTACAGACCGGCTTTGTCAAGGTGGGCGACAAGACCTACTATGCCGCTCCCGAGGCCAAGACCGGTTGGCAGACCATCGACGGCAAGGATTACTACTTTGGCACCGATGGCGTGATGGCCACCGGCAAGCAGACCATCGACGGCAAGAACTATCTCTTCGATGCCAACGGCGTCTCTCAAACTGGGTGGCAAAAGGATGGCGACAAGACCTCCTATTACAGCCCTGACATGGCCACTGGTTGGAAAGAGATCGACGGCAAGACCTACTACTTTGGCGATGACGGCGCCATGAAGACCGGCATCACCAAGGTGGGCGACAAGACCTACAACCTGGGCGACGACGGCGCCATGAAGACCGGTGTCTACACCGTAGACGGCAAGCTCATGGCCTTTGGCGAGGACGGCGCTCAGGCGACCGGTTGGGTCACCGTGGATGAGACCCCGTACTACCTGCCTGAGGACGGCTCCAAGGTCGATCCCGGTTGGCAGAAGATGGACGGCACCTGGTATCTCTTTGGCGAAAACAACGCTGCCAAGACCGACTGGCAGGCAGTGGGCGGCAAGTGGTACCTCATGGACGAGGACGGCTCCATGCTCTCCGGCTGGCAGAAGGACGGCGACACCTGGTACCTCTTGGGCGGCGCTGAGGACGGCGCCATGAAGACCGGCTGGCAGAAGGTCGGCGGCACCTGGTACCTGCTCGACGGCTCTGGCGCCATGAAGACCGGCTGGCAGGCAGCCAATGGCAAGTGGTACCTGCTGGGCGGCGCTGACGACGGCGCTATGAAGGCCGGTTGGCAGAAGGTCGGTGGCACCTGGTACCTCTTGGGCGGCGCTGACGACGGCGCCATGAAGTCCGGTTGGCAGCTGGTGAACGGCAAGTGGTACTACCTTGGCGGCGTTGACGACGGCGCTATGAAGACCGGCTGGCAGGCAGTCAACGGTTCCTGGTACCTGCTGGGCGGCGTTGACGACGGCGCTATGAAGACCGGTTGGCAGATCGACAACGGCAAGCTCTACCTGCTGCGCTCCGACGGTTCCATGGTAAGCAACACCCGCATAGGCGGCTTCACCATCGGTGCAGACGGCGCCGTGAGGTTCTAAGCTTTCCTCTCGCCTCGACCACGTCCTACCCCAAAGCCTCCCCATCGCTCTCTTGCGGCGGGGAGGCTTTTCTCGGTAAGAAAGAAAACGTTGATGCAAAGGGCGCAGGCTTTCGCCGCAGGTGCCCAAGCTGTCGGGTAGTATGGAACACGGGTGTGCTGCCGAGACGATCGGCCCTCATAGCCGGGGCGGTTCGTGTGGCTGCATCATTCTTTTAGGTGTGAGAGGCGTCTCTTTGGGCCGCGGCGGCGCGGCTGCAGGAAGGATGTTCATGGCCAATCGAGTTCCACTGTCTGCGGGCCGTATGACCCGCATCGCAATGATCGCTGCGCTCTATGGGGCAGCCACGTTGGTGACCATGCTCTTTTTGGGCGGATTGGCCTGGGGCCCGGTGCAATTTCGCATCTCCGAGGCGCTCTGCGTGCTTGCCTTGTTCACGCCGGACGCCATCGGCGGCTTGGCCTTGGGATGCGCGGTGGCCAACACTTGCAACATAGTGCTGGGAGGAACCGGCACGCTGGGGCTTCTGGACGTGGCCTTTGGTACTTTGGCTACAGCGCTGGGAGCTTGGTTTACCTGGCACTTCAGGGCAAAGCCGGCGCTGGCCGTAGCGGGCCCGGTGATCTTCAACGCCCTCATCGTGCCGGCCTATTTGCCGCTCATGCTAACGGGCTTGGGGTTTTACACCATTCCCTTCACCTCCATCTCGCTGGACGGGGCCTGGGGTGCCATGTACCTCTTTGGCGTGGCTGCCACGGCTCTGGGTGAAGGGGTAACCATGTACTGTCTGGGCTTGCCGTTGGCGCGGGCTCTCAAGCGCACGCCGCTGCCCGGCCTGCTCGCGTCCGACGATGTCGTCCCGGCTCAAGGGGACCGTTCATGAATCCAGCCATCGTTATCCCGTCCTATTGGACCTCCACCGAGGAGCGGGTGGGCGGCTATGACCACGCCACTCCGGTAGGTACTCCCAACCCGGAGCTGGCCCGTTGCCTGGAGTCCTTGGAGCAGGTGCGCGGCGTGGTGCGCACCATCATCTTGCTGGTGGCCTCTCCTGAGTCCGAGCGGCGAGCCCGCGCCCAGGTGGATGCCATCTGCGCTGAGCATCCCAACCTCTCGCCCCTGGTCATTGGCGAGGCCGAGGGCCGTGTCCTTCAAAACTGCGTGGTGGAGATCGCCCCGCGGCTCACCGGCGAGTGCGTGAGCCTGCGCGGCTACGGTGCCATCCGCAACATGGGACTGGTGGCTGCGGCAGTCTTTGGCCACGATGTGGTGGTCTTTTTGGATGACGACGAGGTGGTGCTCTCGCCCTCCTTCTTGGCAGAGGCTGTCTATGGCCTGGGCCAGCGCACCCGTCAGAATCTGCCGGTGCTGGTGAAGAGCGGCTACTTCGTCGACGAGGGCGAGTCTTGCCTGGCCAGCGAGGATCTTGCCTGGTATGACAGCGACTGGGACAAGAACCTGCAGTTCAACCGCTGGATGCGCGAAGCCCAGGCAGGCCCGCGCATCTCCAGGTCCAGCTTCATGTGCGGCGGCTGCATGGCCATCTGCGCCGAGGCCTACTCCCGCGTGGCCTTCGACCCCTTCATCACCCGCGGCGAGGACATGGACTACCTGTTCAACCTGCGCCTCTATGGCTTGGACGTGTGGTTCGACAACCAATGGCGCGTGATGCACCTGCCGCCCTCCACGCCTCGGCCCGCCAACCGCTTTCGCCAAAACGTCTTTCGCTGGGTCTACGAGCGGGCCAAGCTCGCCCGAGCAGCCACCAAGATCGACCTCAATCAGGTAACCCCCGAGTCCCTCATGCCCTATCCCGGCCCTTGGATCTCCGACGACCTGGACCGCCGCATCGCCTCCACTGCGCTGCGCCGGGCCCTGGGCACCCCCGACCACGCCGAGTATCTGGCCATCTGGCGCTCCGGGCTCAAAGAGGCGGCCGCCAATGCCGAGAACCACGTGCTCTCCTACCTGAGCTTCATGAGTTGGTGGCCCTCTATTGTCAGCCGCCTGTGGTCCGAGCGCCAGGTGGCCGCTTGGCTCTTCGACCATGGCACCCCTCCGGGAATCCCCGCTCAGAACCCCTACCTAGCGCCGGCTTCCACCGCTGATTCCACCATGGCGGCTGCTCAAGCGCAGCCGGAAGCCACTGGCTCTATGGACGAAGCCTGGGAAGACGCTCAGGAGACGGTGGAGGCCGCCGATGAGCAGGAGGAGTCCTTATCGGCAGCCAAGGAGGCCCTAGAGGCGTCTGAGCAGGATGCCGTCAGCGAGACAGATGGTGCCCATGGCGCGCAACAGTAAAGACAACTACATCAACAACTTCATCACCGCCATCCTGTGCCTGTGCATCTTCACCATGGCGATCCTGCTTATTTGGGGCGTTGCCCAGGGCGAGACCATGGTGTGGGTCATCGCGGCTATAGGCATCGGCGTGGTGATAGTGGTGGGCGCGGGAGCCTCGGGCGCTCCGGATTCCGTGCGCTCTCAAGCCACCGAGCGCACGCTACGCACCGCATCGCTCACTCTGGAGCATCTGCGGGGAGGCCTCACTTTCGAGGGATGCCGCGCCGTGTGCCAGTCTCTGCTGCCAGAGACGGTGGCTATTGCCGTTGCCATCACCGACCACGAGAAGGTCATCGCCTATGTAGGCGAGTCCGAGGAAAACTTCCCTCCCGGCCGCCCCATCTCCACCCAAGCCACTCGCGAGGCGTTGGACAGCGGGCGTACCCAGACCTTCTCGCTCATGAAGCGCCTGGACAACGACGCCATGGCCAACATGGACGCCCAGAGCCGCCTCAAGCTCATGAGCTTTGTGCCGGCAGGCATCGTGGTGCCTCTGGTGGTGCGCAACCACACCATCGGCACCCTCAAGTTCTTCTATCGCAGCTACAAAGACATCGACAACACCCAGCACGCCGTGGCCGAGGGCTTTGGCGAGCTGCTCTCCACCCAGCTCTCCCTCTACGAGCTGGAGCGCCAGGCCCAGCTCACCGCCCAGGCCGAGGTCAAGGCGCTTCAAGCCCAGATCAACCCCCACTTCCTCTTCAACACCCTGAACACCATCGCGGCCTTTACCCGCACCGACCCCATGCGCGCCCGCGCCCTGCTGCGCGAGTTTGCCACCTTCTACCGCCAGACGCTGGAAAACTCAGAGTCGCTCATCCCTCTGGAGCGCGAGCTGGAGCAAACCCGCCGCTACCTCACCTTCGAGTACGCTCGCTTTGGCGAGGACCGCATTGCCGAGCAGGAGCGCGTCGAGGAGGGCTGCGAGAACGTCATGGTGCCCGCCTTCGTGATCCAGCCCATCGTGGAAAACGCCGTGCGCCATGCCATGCGTGAGGAGGGCGTCCTACATATCGACATCCATGTAACCCGCGAGGACTCCGACATTCTCATTGCCGTGGCCGATGACGGCTGCGGCATGAGCGAGGAGCAGGTGGAGGCCATGCTGCAAAAGGCGTCGGGCATGTCAGATGCCGAGAAAGGCACGGGCATCGCCCTGCGCAACGTCGAGGAGCGCTTGGCGCGCTATTACGGCCCGGGCTCCGGCATCGACATCGTGAGCCGTTTGGGGGAAGGCACGGCAGTGACCCTCAAGCTGGTCGGGGCCATCCACGGGCCTGCTCCGGTAGCCCCCAGGCCCCACGGAGGGGTCCAAGGCGGGGCTGAGATACCGGCAGATAGCGAGAATCGCCCAGTGGTGTAAGATGGGATTCAGCTGGTTTTGTGGTTGTCCAAGGAGGTTGGACGGTCATAAAAGGTGTAAGAGTTTATCAACAACCGGACCTTGCTCGAGATTCGGCTGCCGCTCTTTGATGATTTGAAGATGCACGACCCATGAGGTGATTGAATGCTCAGTGCAATGATCGTGGACGATGAAGCTCCTGCGCGCTCGGAACTGCGCTTTTTGCTGGAAGAGACCGGCAGGGTAGACTCCATTGACGGGGCTTCCAGCGCGCGCGAAGCGGTGGAAAAGATCATTGAGACTCGGCCGGACGTCCTGTTTTTGGATATCTCCATGCCCAAGACCAGCGGGATGCAGCTGGCAGAGGCCCTGCATAAGCTCAAGAACCCGCCGGCGGTGATCTTTGTGACCGCCTACAGCGAGTATGCGGTGCAGGCCTTTGACGTCAACGCCGTGGACTATCTCATGAAGCCGGTGGAGACCGACCGTCTGGTAACCGCCTTGAACAAGGTGGAGAGCCGCATGGCGCCGGTGGCCCCGGCCAACCCGCCTCAGGAGCGCATCGCGGTGGAGAAGGGCGGCCGCAAGGTGCTGGTGCCTATCGATCAGATTCGCTACATCGAGGCCAAGGACGATTATTCCTGCATCTATACGGATACCGATCGCTATCTGTCCACCATCTCGCTGGCGCAGCTGGAGGCCAAGCTGGTGCCCCACGGATTCTTCCGCGTGCACCGCGGCTATATCGTGAACCTGGCCCATGTGGAAGACGTCGAGGTGGTGTCCAGCGGAATTTTGCAGCTGGGTTTGAATGGCATCGAAGATAAGAAGATCTCGGTGTCTCGCCGTCGCGTGGTGCAGCTCAAGCGCGTCTTGGGCATATAAGGCTGCGAGAGGGCATCCTAGGGCGCTGCAAGCGCAGTGCTCCAAAGGTCTTTTGAAAGCTCCCCTTTAAGGGGCTGACAGCCATAGACGAGCCGTCCTTTGGGGCGGCTCTTTTTAGACGGAGGACGCACAGGGTCATGGCAGACAAGCGAGTGGATATCATCAGCGACACGCACGGCTATATCTCGGACGAGCTCAAGCGCGAGCTTCGCGGGGCCGATGTCATAGTGCACGCAGGCGACATCACCTCGTCGTCTGACTTTGCGCTGCTCAAGTCCATAGCTCCCCTGCACCTGTGCCTGGGCAACAACGACTACACCGGTCAATACGGCCCGGATATCAAACGAGTGATGCGCTTCTCCATCGACGGCGTGCGCTTTCAAGTGGCTCATCATGAGGAGCAGCTCAAGCCGGCCTCGGCCGACGTGTGCGTCTACGGCCATAGTCACAAGCCCTCGATCCGCCGTTCTGCCGAGGGAGGCCAGGTGCTGCGCCGTCGCCTGCAGTCCAAGCCGCTGCGCGCCATGGAGAATCCCGGGCAGGTGATGGAAGCCGTGGGCTATTCAGACGCGGGGGCCCTCAACTATCCTGCCGAGGCCGGCGCTTGGCTCATCAATCCCGGCAGCCCCACATTGCCGCGCACCCCCATGGGGCCCACCATGGCACGGCTGTGGATCCGCGACGGTTTGGTAGAAGACCCCCAGATCATCCAGCTACCCGTGAGCGACATGCAGATGGGCAGCCCCTGGTTCCGCTTTGGGATGTAGGGCGGTTGTTGTGGCCCGCGGTGGCGCGACTGACGCGGGTGTCGTTGGGGCAGCTCCAGTGCTGTTGAAGTAGTGCGGCTGAGGCATTAGCTACGTGGATTCACGTAGCTAATGCCTTCTTCCGACCTGGGGTTTTCCGTTTCACTACGTGGATTCACGTAGTGAAACGGCCATTTTCAGCCCAAAATCCACGTAGCAAAACGGGGCGCCCAGCAAAACGAAACCCGTAGCAAAACGGGCCGCCCAGCCAAAACGCACACCTACTTGCTGTGGCGTGGCGCCTCCACTATGCGCTTGAGCCGGTGGGAAGAGGGATTCACTGGCTCGCTTAGGAACACAGGCGCCACCACCTTGGTGTAAAACGCCAGCCAAATGAGCGAGGTGCAAAAGCCCGCCAGCACGTCTGAGGTGTAATGAACCCCCAGGTAGATACGGGAGATGCCCACCAGCGCGATGACTGCCACAAAGAAGAGGCTCCACAGCATGCGCAAAGTGCGGTCCTCGTCGTAGCGCCAGATCATCCATACCAGAAGACCAAAGAACGCCATGGACACCATGGAGTGTCCCGAGGGAAACGAATACCCCGTCTCCGAGATAAGCCTGAACCCCTCCGGCCTAGGCCTATGGACAATGAACTTGAGCACGCTGTTGAGCAGCACTACTAGCACCAGATTGACGGTGGCGCACAAGCCCGGCCGGCGTCCTGGCGCAAAGGCGGCCACAATCACCAGCATCACTAGCAGCACCACGGGACTCGCCAGGCTGGTGATCTCCTCCATGATGGGCGTGACAGCATCGCTGCGGTTCTCCACGATGAAGTGGTAGCCCAGCGTATCCAGCCTCACGATCTCGCCAAACCACACGTCTTCCAGGATGGCCAAGAAGCACAGCAGCGCCACGCACACCAGGATGGTGCGCACATGGCGGCGGCATAGGTGCAAGAAGCGCTGCCAGTAGTGGGGCTTTGCCACCTCGGGAGAGAGCCAAGCTGCGGTCTCGGCAGGGGAGTGCGGGGCGGGATGGGCGTTCTTCTCGGCAGGAACGGCTGCATGCCGAGAAACTCCTGCCTCCTGTATAGGATCCTTCTTGGGGGTGCGGGTCATAAGGTCTTGCCTTCCGAGAAAAGATGCGAGCGTGAGCGGGAAGCTCTTGGTGGAATGGGGTGTGCGGGGACGAGGGCGGCACAAAAAGCCCGCACGCTCCGTTTTACCGTACACGTGCGGGCCCGTGATTTGTCTCACAGCTTTGTAATGATTGGGTAAGCCTTGCGACTGGCGCGCTCATGCGGGCGCTTCGGCGATGCAAGCCGGCCAGGCGCCGAGGCTCGCCTGCCGCTTGGCGGCGCTTGGCTTAGAGGTATTGAGCCAGCTCCTGGACCAAACGGTCGCGAGGCACTGCGCCTACTACGGTGTGCACGGCCTTGCCGTCCTTGAAGAGCATGAGCGTGGGGATGGACATGACCTGGAAGCGGGCGGCCAGATCCTGATTGTCCTCGACGTTGACCTTGCATACCTTGAGCACGGATGCCATTTGATCGGCCAGGTCGTCGACGATGGGCGACATCATGCGGCAGGGGCCGCACCAGCTGGCCCAAAAGTCCACCAGCACAGGCTTGTCTGAGCTTGAGATGACCTCGTCAAAATTCTGAGCAGTGAGTTCTGTGACTGCCATGATTCCTCCTTGGAGGTAGGCCAACTTGAAAAAGCCGGCAATGTGTGTCCGACAGGTGCATACCCACCAGTTCGCGTTTACGATACGAGAAGGGCGATTCCTGCAGGTTTTGCCAACAAAGCTTGCACGATTGCACTGTACCTTAGTTACAGGGTGCCCGCTCCGCCAATCTTCGGGGCATCGCTCGCGGCCCGCCCGCGCCGCAGCCCCGACCTCACGCCACTGCCCGTCGCTTTCCCAGGGAGGGACCATGACTTCTGCCCGAGAAGAACTCCGCCGCCAGGCTCGCGACAAAACTGCTGCAGAGGTAGCCCAGCTAGAGCAGCGAGGCTTGGTGCTGGCGGGTAACGGCTTCGCTTCGGTGCTCCTGGTGAAAGGCGAGCCCGGACCTGCTGAGGCTGCTGGTGGCGTGCTTTTGTCGGGAGCCGACGGCGCCGCCCTCCACGCCGCCCTCGAGCGCCTGGGCTATGCCCCGGAAGACTGGTGCGCCCTGAGCGCTGTGACTGCCGCGGGGGCGCCGGTGGATCCGGAGGGCTTTCGGCTGGCACTGGCCGCCTTGAGCCCCTCTACGGTGATTCTTTGCGACGAGACGGCGGCCAACCTGGCCCGAGAAACCCTCGCCCCCGAGCTTGTGGCTCTGCCAACGCTCGAATGCGCCATGTTGCAGCCGGGCTATGTGACCGAGGTGCTGGGCCTGCGCCTGTTGAATCTAGGCGGCTTCGAGGCGGCTCTGGCCGATCCCGCCGCCAAGCAGCTGCAGTGGGCCTACCTCAAGCAGCTGCCTCCGCTGGGAGAACCCTACTAGGCGCCGCGAGAGTATCTTTGCAGAGGCGCATGCAGACCTGCCGCCCCATACCTGCTAGGCGCCGCCTTACGCCACAAGGCGCCGCGTCTTAGTGTCATACGAGTTCGTTTCACATCTGTAGAAACCGCAGTGACTGCCGAGTTGGCCGCCGCGTGTCCCGCCGTGGAGTAGATTGAAGGTCATAGAGGCGAAACAGTTCGCCATGGGGGCGAGCCTCGCAATTGAGGGCCTTGCACCCCGCGAGAAGGGAGCTTGCGGCAGCGTCGCGGCGCCCAGAAGGAGAAGGGAACATTCATGGCAGTTGGCAAGCCTATCGACGCCGTTGCCACCCCCGAGTGGGCGGCCCTGCAAGCGCACTTTGACGAGCTTCAAAAGGAGGGCATCTCCCTCAAGGACTGGTTCGCCGCCGATCCCGAGCGCGTGCCTTCCATGACCTTTGACGTCGAGGACCTGCGCTTCGACCTCTCTAAAAACCTAGTGACCTCCAAGACCTTGGATCTTCTGGCCAACCTGGGCGAGGCAGTGGGCGTGCGCGAGCGCTTCTCGGCCATGCTGGCGGGCGAGCACATCAACACCACCGAGGACCGCGCCGTCCTCCACACCGCGCTGCGCCGCCCTGCCTCTGAGGCAGGCACCCTTATGGTGGACGGCCAGGATGCCGTGGCAGACGTGCACGAGACCCTGGGCCGTATCTACGACTTTGCCGAGAAGGTCCGCTCCGGTGAGTGGAAAGGCGTTACTGGCAAGGCCATCAAGACCGTGGTGAACATTGGCATCGGCGGCTCTGACCTGGGTCCGGCCATGGCCTATCAGGCCCTGGAGGCCTATGCCGACGCAGGCATTTCTGCCCGCTTCATCTCCAACATCGATCCCAACGACCTGGCCATGAAGGTGGCCGGCCTGGATCCTGAGACCACCATGTTCATCGTGGTGTCCAAGACCTTCACCACTCTGGAGACCATCACCAACGCCCGTGAGGCCCGCACCTGGCTGCTGGACAAGCTGGCCGAGACCGGCGCCATCGACGGCTCCGAGGCCTCTTGCAAAGACGCCGTGTCCAAGCACTTTGTAGCCGTGTCCACCAACCTCAAGCTGGTGGAGGAGTTTGGCATCGACCCCGCCAACGCCTTTGGCTTCTGGAATTGGGTGGGCGGCCGCTACTCGGTGGACTCCGCGGTGGGCACCATCCTGGCCGTGGTCCTCGGTCCCTCCAACTTCCAGGACTTCCTGGCAGGCATGAACGCCATGGACCGCTACTTTGCCAACACTCCGCTGCGCCAGAACGCCATCGCCCTCATGGGTCTCATGAACGTGTGGTACGTGGACTTCTTCAAGAGCTACAGCCACGCCGTGCTGCCCTACAACCAGTACCTCTCCCGCTTCCCGGCCTACCTTCAGCAGCTCACCATGGAATCCAACGGCAAGTCCGTGCGCTGGGACGGCACCCCCGTCACCTGCCACACTGGCGAGGTGTTCTGGGGCGAGCCGGGCACCAACGGCCAGCACGCCTTCTATCAGCTGCTGCACCAGGGCACCTCGATGATCCCTGCCGACTTCATCGCTTTTGTGAACACCCCCAACCCCACCCGCGACGGCGACCAGGACGTCCAGGAGCTTTTCTTGGGCAACTTCTTGGCTCAGACCAAGGCCTTGGCCTTTGGCAAGACGGCCGACGAGGTGCGCGCCGAGGGCACTCCCGAACAGATCGTCCCCGCCCGCGTCTTTGAAGGCAACCGTCCTACCACCTCCATTTTTGGCGTGGCGCTGACTCCCTTCTCCCTGGGCGAGCTCATTGCCATCTACGAGCACATTACCTTTGTGGAAGGCGCCGTCTGGGGCATCGACTCCTACGACCAGTGGGGCGTTGAGCTGGGCAAGCAGCTGGCCAAGCAGATTACCCCGGCACTCTCTGAGTCCGACGCCGCTCTGGCCGAGCAGGACGCTTCCACCCAGAGCCTCATTGGGTTCTACCGCGAGAATCGCGTGTGGTAGGTGCCGTGCGACGTGCTGCTGGTGCGCGTAAATGCGGCCGGCAAAGAGGGGTTTGCGCCCCTCTGAAAACTTACTGCGTTGGCTACAAATAGTGTTACTAACGTGGTAGAAAATGCTACTTTAGTAACGCATTAATGTAGCATATGCAGCAGCTTTTTCCAGTGCTGCAAAGGGTAACCTCTTTGCTCTTTGGAGTTCTTAGAGCCGGCCCTTGCGGCCCTGCGCGGCCCTGCGCTTATAGAACCCTGTTGTCACCAACGGCAACAGGGTTCTTGGCTTCTTAGGTGAGATATTTTGTGGGTCGCAGGCGCCCCCAGTGCCCCTGTTAGAATGAGGACAATGAACTCAACCATGAGCCCGTGAGGGCGCATTCAGGCAGGAGGCCGGCCGTGGCGCAGCTTATCGATATCCAGCAGGTGGTCATAGGGCCTAGAGATCTCATCGCAACCGTGCGCATCGCTGATGGCGCACCCCTCATGACCTCGGAGGATGTAGAGGCCACTGCCCATGTCTACTGGCTCATGCCAGAGATCGCCAACCATGCCTGCCTAGGTGACGCCGGCACCACTTTCCAGGACGCTATGGGAGACACGGAGCTGGCCCATCTGCTGGAGCATGTCACCCTGGAGCTTTTGGCTCAAACCAACATGGCGGGCGATATGAGTCACGGGCGCACGGCTCCAACAGATGTGGATCGCACCTACACCGTCACGTTAGCCTGCCCTGACGACGTGTTGGTGGCGGGGGCGCTTTCCTCGGCAGCCTGGATCTTGCAGTGGGCCTATAGCGGCGCCAATCCCGACACCGAGCCCAACGTTCCCGCTATCGTCCAGGGCTTGGTGGACCTCACCCAGGCGGCCTTCGCGTCGCCGGAAGACGATGCTGAGACGTCTGAGGACGCCGCCATCGAGCCGGTGGACGAGGCAGAAATCGATACTGTCGCCGAGCTGGATGAAGCCGCCCAGGACCAGGAAGCGCCGCAGATGCCAGAGGCCCCGCAGGCGCCCGAGGTTCCGCAACCCGCAGAGGTCGTTGAGGCTCAGGCGGAGGCTGTCCCTTCGGCCACGGAGACCGCAGAGATGGTCATCGACCGTGCGCCAGCTGCAACTCAGGATCCCCAAGACATGGACTAGCGCTTTTCCCAATGGGGTGCCAGCAGCTGAGGGCGCGGGTTTCTCGACAAGGCGAAGTGGCGCAAGCGAGGCCCTGCTGCTGCCAGAGTATCTTGGACACAGCGCGAATGGCGTGATGCAGTCGTGAGGTGGGCGCTGCGCGAGCAGTGAAGGTGCTTTTGGTAATTGAGGGAATTTTCTAAAAGACGCCCAACCTAAAAAGGCGTAGGAGAGGCCCTGGCTAAACTGGGTATACAAGTGCATCAGTGAAGTGGACGTAGCCGAGTGAGTGCGTCATCGTTAGTAGAGATGCGTGATCAAAGACCGCAGGGCGGCCTGCATGAGCGGGTCTGCACCTAATTCGCCTCTTCGGAGGGCGGCACACAAGGAGGATATGATGGCTAAGGGTGGACTTGGGTTTGTGTTTGGCGCCGTGGTGGGTGCTGGTATCGGCGCGGTGTGCGGCCTGCTGCTGGCCCCGCGCTCTGGCGAAGAGACCCGCGCCATGGCGGCAGATTCCATGAATGATGTATGGGACAAGGCTGTCGACGCCTATGAGAAGGGCGCCGACCAGGTAGCCAGCAAGCTCAACAACGTGTCTCCTGCCGTCTCTGCCAAGACTGACGAGCTGCGCGCCAAGGTCGATCTGGCTCGCGAGCGCATGGATCAGCTGCGCTCTTCGCTGTCTGACTCTGTGAACCAGGCTTCGGCCAGCGTCCAGGACGCCCTCAACAACGTCGCCCAACAGGCAGAGGCCGCAGCTCCCGCTTCCGCTGCCACCCCTGCTCCTGCCGAGAAGCCCGTGGATGCCAAGGTGGAGCCCGTCGAGGGCTAGGCCTTTCCGGCGAGCCGCTGGGCTGGGATTTGCCGCTAGGCTGCGGCTGCCCAAGGCTACGGCGTTAGGTCGAGCGACGATCCGCTGAGCTACGGTTTTTAGTGCGAGCTGCAAAGCCCGAGTCACCTGCCGGTGCCTCGGGCTTTTTGGTGGCGAGGGTTGGTGGAGCTGCGAGCCGGTAGGGTTGGTAGGGCTGGTATGGCTGGCCGGACTGCTGAGACTGTTTTGCTACGTGGATTTTGGAGCCAATTTGGCGGTTTCACTACGTGAATTCACGTAGTGAAACCTAAAACTCCAGGTCGCGAAAAACATTAGCTACGTGAATCCACGTAGCTAATCCCATGAAGCGAGTAGGTTTCTTAGGGTATGGCGCTAAACGGCCCTCAGGTAGCCAGATGCGCGTCATCGATGGCCTATGTTCAACAGTAACTAATTTGATTGGTAGGTTTTAGGGGCATTAGGCGTGCGTTCGGGCTTAAATCCAAACTTGAGTTCACAAAACCCCAGGTCGCGAAAGCTCGGTGGAGCGTGAATCCACTAATCAAATGTCATATATTGGCACCCCCCCCCGGTCGCCGCCTCTAAATCGAGAGTTCCCGGACCCGCAAGCCCCAGGCTCATCGCACGCTTTCTGCCCAGGCTGCCGCCCGCAAGCCTGCGGCCTACATCTCCCTAAATTTCACGGCCGTGGACGTCGCCGTGAATCTCGCCCAAAAGCGTTCCTGAGCGCGCCGCACTCTGCACGGTCACGGTAGAATAGCGGCACCACGCCGAGACTTTGGATGTAGAAATGTTAACCATGGAACAGCTTATAGGTCAGAAGGTTTTTCAGCCCCGGCCTGCCTCCAAAAAGACGCGCACCGACGGCACCCCCGCTGCTCCCAAGCGCATAGGCAAGGTCCACAACCTGGTCTTTTCTCCTGATGGGCTTCAGGTCGTGGGGCTCCTGGTCAAGCGCCCGGACGTGGCTGGCATGATTAAGCGCGAGGATCTCTTCGTACCCCTTAGCGGCTTTACCACCTTCGAGGGCGGCCTCCTCATCAAGGACGGCACCCCTACCGACGAAGCCGCTGCCAAGGCGCTCCGTCTCGATTTGGATAAATGCATCATCTGGGGCGGCATGGACGTGGTGTCCCAGGACGGCGCTTCGCTGGGCTACGTGGCCGACTGCTCCTTCGATTGGAAGACAGGCGCCCTCGGCACGCTCTATGTCACCGACGGCGCCATGGCCGCCACGCTGGTAGGCTCTGTGCCCCTGCCGGCCAACCTTTTGGTGGGCTACTCCAAAGGCACTATGGTGGTGAAGCCCGAGGCCGCCCAGGTCCAGCTCACCGGCGGCATCATGGCCAAGGCTGGCGAGGGTTTTGGCCAGGCTCAGGTGGCTGGCAAAAAAGCCGCGGCTAAAGCAGGTAAAGTGGCCGGCGACGCCCTGGACAAGGGATCCTTCGCCCTGGGCCGCGCGTTGGGCTCTGCCAAGCGTTCCTTATCAGAAGCCCTGGCAGACGACGAGGAAGAGGCTCCCGCCGCCCCTGCTAAAGCTCTGGACGTGCAGGTGGAAAAGCCGCCCGCGCCTCAAAAGCTCTCCGGTGAGACCCAGACGCCCACTCCCCCTACCTATGCGCCTGCCTCGGCTTCCAAAACTTCTTCTGCCGAGAAGCCCTCGCCCGCTCGCGCTGGCGCCTCTTCTAAGGACAGCAAGGCCAGAGCAGCTGCGACGCCTAAGGCCCCCGGCACTAAGCCGGAGGCCTCTAAGCCTTCCGGCCTCGGCGCGTCCGCCGGAAAAAAGAAGGCAGCCCCGCAGGCCACCACGGCAGACAAGGCCGCCAAGGCTGTGGGCAAGCAGCTGGGGCGCACCAAAGGCATGTTCAAGAGCTTCCTCAAAGAGTTTGATGAGGCCAGCAAGTGATCCTCGACTTGCAATCATGGAGGTCCCCAGGGCAATCCTTTATCCCTAATGGGTACAAAATTCCAGTTGTAAGCCGCACTTTCTGGCAAGAGCTAACAGCTTTGTAAGCCCTTTGGAACTAGGCACACATGCCTTGGTCACAGCTTCGCGCTACTCTAAGAACTACCGGGCGGTTCCGCCCGTGTTATGAGAACGGATTGATTCATGAGCCAACAGCCACGCCATCGCGCCGCAGATCATAGTCGTCACAAGGCCTCCCACCGCGCCGACAATCCCGCGCCCAAGCACGTCAAAGCCCCGGGGGCAGATCCTCGCAATCAGGCCAATCCCGCAGCTCAGCACACGGGCGCCAATCCCTACCTTGATTCCAAAGAAGGTGCAGCTCAGACTGGCTACAGGGCTCCAGCTCCCAATCCGGTGCTTTCCAGCGACGCCCCCATTGGGCACACGGCTCATGGCTTCAAGCCGGTGCGTGAGGTGGGCGGCGGCAAGCATAAAATATCAAAACAAAAGCGCAACCGGGCCATCCTGGTCATCGTCCTTATCTTCGCCGCCATCGGCGGCATGGCAGCGCTGGCCTGGTTCAACCGCAATGTGACTTTCAACCTCAACGGCCAGGAGGCCACCGTCAAGGTGGGTACCACCATCGACCAGCTCATGCGCGACAAGGGGCTCTCCTACGCCCCCGGCGATCTCTTGAGCGTCAAGGGCGATGTGCTTGAGCAGGGTGCGGGCAACGCCTATTCGGCCAAGCTGGGTGACCAAGACATGGCTCCCCAGGAGGCTGGCTCCTACCGCATTCAGGGAGGCGAAGACCTCACCCTGGTCGACGGTACCGACACCACAGAGGAGTACGACTCCCAAATCGTCGAAGAGCAGCCCAAGCTGGTTATGGAGGGCGCGTGGGGCTCGGTCTCTTATGTCAAGCAGTGGGGCAAGGTGGGCCAAATCGAGATGCGCACCGGCAAGCGCTCCGGCGAGACCGCCCAGGGCGATGTCAAGCAAGAGGTGCAAAACTGCATCATCGCGGCCCGCATGGTGGAGCCGGCCAACGGCGAGAAGCTTGTGGCGCTTACCTTCGACGACGGCCCTTCCGAGTACACCCAGCAGTACCTGGACATCCTCAAGCGCTACGACGCCAAGGCCACCTTCTTCAACCTGGGCGACAACATCGCCAACTACCCCGATACCGCCAAAGCCATCGTGGATGCGGGCATGCAGCTGGCCAGCCATACCCAGACCCATCAGCAACTGCCGCTTTTAGGTGCCGAGAAGCTCCAGCAAGAGCTCACTGCCACCTTTACTGAGATCGATAAGGCTACCGGTGTGAAGACTACCGTCATCCGCCCGCCTTACGGCGACTTCAAGCAGCGCACCTGGATTGAGTCTGGCGGCCTCATGAGCCTGTCGGTTCTCTGGACCCAGGACACCTTGGATTGGAAGCGCCCCGGCGCATCCACCATCGTGGACAACGCGCTGGCAGGCATCGGGCCAGGATCCATCATCCTCATGCACGACGGCGGCGGCAACCGCGAGCAGGACGTGCAGGCGCTCCCCACCATCATCGAGCGCTTGCAAGCAGACGGCTACAAGCTGGTGACTGTCGACGAGCTGCTGGCTTCGGACCCCAATGTGCCCCAGGACATTGCTTCCGGCAATGCCACGCTGCCCGAAGGCTGCGTCTGGCCAACTGAGCTGGGCGACGCCTAAATGAGCTCTGAAGGCATAGCACATCGCATCGAGACGTCCATCGACGCTGCGTCTTGCATGCATCTTCTGGAGCGCGAACCCAAAGAGCAGGCGGCCGACTGGTGCTACCGCGTGCTGCTGCACAACATCCAGATGCTCTATATGCCGCCGGGGGCCATTCTGCGCGAGCCGGATCTGGCCAGCCGCCTAGATGTCTCGCGCACCCCAGTGCACGAGGCCATCAAGCGCCTCATCGAGGCCCATCTGGTCTATGTGGCCCCTAAGCGCGCCACCTTCGTCTCCCTCATCGACATGGAGGTCCATGCCCAAGGTCGCTTTGCGCGCACCGCAGTGGAACCCTTGCTCATCGCCCAGCTTCAGGGCCGCCTTACCCCTGAGCAGCGGGCCGACTTCGCCACCAACATCGAGCATCAGGAACTCATGGCCCGCCAGGGCGCAAACCCCCGCGAGGTGGTGGCAGTTGACGACCAGTTTCACCACCTGCTCTACACCCACACGGGAAACGAGTTGGTGTGGCAGGCAAACCGCATGGTCTCGGCCCAGTTCGACCGAGTGCGTTACATGGGCCTGGTCCTGGGCTACGAGCGCCTCATGGTAGGGGAGCACGACTTCATCCTCGACATTCTGGAGACCGGTGACGTGCCTGTCATCGACATCTATGACATGGTGGACGCCCACCTCAAGGGCTACCGCCGCTTCATCGACCGCCTCATGGTGGATCACCCGGAGTACTTCGTCTGACTGCCACCCCGCGGCGCCACCAGCTCACTCCGTCCCATAACCTCGCTTCACAAAACAACGCGCCTCCAGGGGGCAGAACCTGGAGGTGCGTTTCTGTGAGGAAGAAGCTTTTCTCGGCAGAAATTGGGGCTGCCGAGAAACCCGAGGCCCTCAGGGTTGTGCCCGTGGGGTGGGATGCGAGGGCTAAGAGATGAGGGTGGACGCCTCGCGTGCCAGGCGCTCCACGGTGGCAAAGTCGCCGGCGGAGACCACGTCGGCGGGGGCGACCCAGGTGCCGCCCACGCAAAAGACGTTGGGGGCAGCCAGGTAGGCGGGCGCATTGGTGGGCTTGATGCCGCCGGTGCACATGAACTTGACCTGGGGGAAGGGACCGCCCATGGCGTGGAGGGCGGCGGTGCCGCCAGAGAGCTCGGCGGGGAAGAGCTTGACGTGGGTGACGCCTAGTCGCAGGGCTCGCATGAGCTCGGAAGGGGTGGAGAGGCCGGGTACCACGGGGACGTTGTGGTCAACGCAGTAGGCGACGGAGTCTTCGGCCAGACCGGGGCTCACGATGAATCGGGCGCCCGCTTCGAGGGCGGCCTGGGTGGTAGGTACATCCAGCACGGTGCCGGCGCCTACCAAAAGCTCGGGGACTTCTGCGGCCATGCGGGCGATGCACTTGGCGGCGCAGGGGGTGCGAAAGGTGACTTCGGCAGCAGGTAGGCCCCCGGCCACCAGGGCGCGGGCCAGCGGCACGGCAAAGGCCGGATTGTCGATGGTGATCACCGGGATGATGGCGATCTCTTCCAGGCGGTCGAGCACGTTGGTGACCTGGGGATTCGTGGCATAGGTGGACATGGTTTTAGGCCTCCTGGGGCGCGTGGGCCGGATCATTCATGAAGGCTTCCAGTGCCTCGCGGCAAGGCAAGCCCTCGTTGTCTCCGCGGCTGGTGAGCTGGATTGCGCCTATGGCGCAGCCGCGACGCACGGCCTCGGGGATGGAGGCATGCTCCAGCAGGGCGGAGATGACACCGGCTGCAAAACCGTCGCCGGCCCCCACGGTGTCCACGATGGTGTCCACATAAAAGCCGGGCACATAACCGCTCTCGCCTGTGGCCGAGGCCCAGTAAGCCCCCTTGGCGCCCAGCTTGACGATGACCAGCTTGGAGCCAGTCTCAAGGTAATGGGCGGCAGCCGCCTGCTCGTCTGTGGTGCCCAGCAGCACTTCGCACTCATTGATGCCGGGCAAGAAGATGTCTGAGAGGGCCGCGAGGGCGTTGGTGGTGTCCACCATGGTTTGGGTGTCGGGCCAAAGCTGCGGGCGCAGGTTACAGTCGAAGGAGATGGCCACGCCGGCGTCTTTGGCTTGGCCCATGAGGTCGAGGGTGGCGGCGCGGCAGGAGTCGGAAAGCGCAGGCAGAATGCCCGTGAGGTGCACTAGGGCGCATTGGGAGAGATCGACGTTTACGAGGTCCTCAGGGCTCAGGGTGCTGGCTGCCGAGCCGGCGCGGAAGTAATAGATCTCGGGGTCGCCTGAGGTCACCTGGCTCTTGAGCATGAAGCCTGTGTTGCGCTCGGTGGTCTTGATCACCTGGGAGGTGTCGATGCCAATCTCTGCCATGAGCTTTAAGATGCGGGCGCCAAAGGGGTCGGGGCCCAGTTTGGTGAGGAAGGCGGCCTCGTGGCCTAGGCGGGTGAGGCCCACGGCCACGTTGAACTCGGCTCCGGCAATGGCAAAGGTGTAGCTGCCGACGTCTTCTAGGGGTCCGGGATTGTCGGCGATGAATAAGCCCATGGGCTCTCCCACGAGCAGGACGTTTTTGGGCATGGGATAGCTCCTTTCGCAAAACGATGCCTCTAAGGCGTATTGAGATATATATTTCCACGCCTGGAAGAGCTTGAGGAGCACAATGCCCAACTTTTGTGCTATAGAGCGCATTTCCACGAAGGATTGAGTCAGCTGAAAACGCTGTGGAAAATGCGATCTATACTAAGATATTCGCAGGTAAATATAGAAAAAATACTGCATAATCTATTTCCATGACGCTTTCTAAGCACATCTTGAACTACCGCTCGCCACTGAAATACCACCGTCTGCCGCCTGAAAGACACCTAAGGGCTCCCAGATAGAAATATATAACTAGCCAACGGACCAACGGCACATCGCCCGCGGCCAACTAGGAGCCAAAAGGTGTTGCAGCCCACCCAAGGGAGGCAACCTCAGGCGTAAGGGTTTCTCGGCATATAGATGTTGGGACGTCTCTCACACACGCCAGGCTCTTGCCACTTCATGCAGGACCGCAGGTGCGGCCCCCACTCTAAGGAGGAACAGATGACTTCCCTTTTCGATCTTTCCGGCAAGAAGGCCATCGTCACCGGAGGCACGCGCGGCCTGGGTCGCGGCATCGCCGAGGGCCTCATGGAGGCCGGCGCGGCAGTGACTATTTTTGGCACCGGCGAGTCGACGAAGACCGTGGCCGCCGAGTTTTGCGCCAAGGGCTTCGATTGCCGCGGCATCATCGTGGACATTGGCGACCGCGTGGCCTGCAAGGAGGCCTATGACGAGGCTGTGCGCGAGATGGGCGGCCTGGACATCCTGGTGAACTGCGCCGGCGTGCAGGCCCGTCACCCCTCCGAGGAGTTCCCCTTTGAGGACTGGGACTGGGTCATCAACGTGAACCTCAACGCCACCTTCGAGCTCTGCCAGCTGGCCGGCAACACCTTCATCGCCCAGGGCCACGGCAAGATCATCAACCTGGCTTCCATGCTCACCTTCTTTGGCGGCTTCACTGTGCCCGCCTACGCCGCATCCAAGGGCGCCGTCGCGCAGCTCACCAAGGCCCTGTGCAACGAGTGGGCCTCCAAGGGCATCAATGTAAACGCCATCGCACCCGGCTACATGGACACCGACATGAACACCGCCCTCACCGACCCCACCAATCCCCGCTACAAGGAGATCACCGACCGCATCCCGGCCCACCGTTGGGGCACCGGCGACGACATGAAAGGCGCCGCCATTTTCCTGGCCTCCGCCGCCTCTGACTATCTGAATGGCGCGGTGATTCCTGTAGACGGCGGCTACCTGGTCAAATAGTGTCAATTGCCATAGATATTTGAAGGAGCCCTTACATCATGCAGGTCATCATCACTGACAACGATCACGCCAATATCGATACCGAGAAGGCCATCCTCGATGCTGCGGGCGTTCCCTTTCGCCTGGAGCAATGCGTCACCGAGGACGACGTCATCGAGCGCTGTGCCGACGGCGAGATCTTCCTCAACCAGTACGCGCCTATCACCCGCAAGGTGGTAGAGGCCCTGCCCAACCTCAAGCTCGTGGTGCGCTATGGCGTGGGTGTGAACAATGTGGACGTCGAGGCCTGCACCGAGCACGGCGTGCAGGTGGAGAACGTGCCGGACTACGGCATGAACGAAGTGGCAGACCAAGCCATCGCCCTCATGATGGCGCTGCTGCGCAAGGTGGTGTACATGAACGAGTACACCAAGCATGTGGGCTGGGACTACACCAAGTCCATGCCCATCCATCGCCTTTCCGACCTCACCTGCGGCGTCATTGGCCTAGGCCGCATCGGCCGCGAGTTTGCCAAGCGCGCCCATGCCCTGGGCATGAAGGTCATTGGCTATGACCCTTACTTCACCCCCGGCGACGACTTTGCCTTTGTGAAGCAAGTGGAGCTGGACGAGCTTATGGCAAATGCCGACGTGATCTCTGTGCACTGCCCGCCTGAGCATGCCATGGACATGTTCAACAAGGACGCCTTCGCCCGCATGAAGAATACCGCCTACCTCATCAACGTGGCCCGCGGCGGCATCGTGAACGAGGCCGATCTCGAAGTGGCCTTGAACGAGGGCCAGATCGCCGGCGCTGCCCTGGACTGCATGGACAACGAGCCTGTGGAGCCCGGCAACCCTCTCTTTGCCCATGACAACCTGCTGGTCACCCCTCACATGGCTTGGTACTCCGAGGAGGCCGCAGACGAGCTCAACTCCAAAGTGGCCGAGGAGGCTGTGGCCTTCGCAACCGGCAAGCCTATCCGCTATCCCGTGAACCATCTGGCATAGTGCGCAAAGCCTGCGAGCTGCAGGGGGGTGCAGTCTCCCTGGCTCGCAGGGCGCGTGACGCCTATGCATGACTCCCCTAAAGGAGGGACCTTATGCGCAAGCGCATCCCCATTTTGATAGTGGGCACCATCACGCTGCTGTTTTTAGGCCTCATCTACGGCTACTCAGTGGTCATGGCGCCCCTCAAAGCCCAGTTTGACTGGTCGGTCTCCGGCATGACGGTGATCTTTGCCCTGTCCATGATCTCTTTCACCATTGGCAATCTGGTGGCAGGCAAGCTCCTGAAGCGCCACAACGTGCGCTTTGTAATGACCGTGGCCATCGCGTTCTTGCTGGTGGGCTTCATTGGCTCTGCTTTGGTAGACGGTGCTGCCAGCCTTCCTGCGGTCTGGTGCACCTACGGCGTCATTGCCTCGGTGGGCATCGGCTTCGTCTACAACGTCATCGTGCCTACGATCACCGCCTGGTACCCAGACAAGACCGGCATGGCCCAAGGCGTCTGCCTCATGGGCTACGGCCTGGGCGGCTTCGTGCTGGGCCCCGTGCTCACGCAGCTCTACACCGTCATGGACTGGCGAATCGTGTTCGTGGCCATGGCGGTGATCTTCTCGGGCCTGGTGTTTGCCAGCTCTATCGTCATCCACATGCCCTCGCCTGAGGAGGCTGCTCAGCTTCCTGCTTCCAAAGCCATGGGCGACAACGCCGGCAACGCCGCCGGCACCAAGGACGTGCCCACCCACGAGCTGTTCCGCGACCCCACGTTCTACTTCTTCTACCTGTGGATGTTCTTGCTGGGTGCGGTGGGTATGGCGACCACCGGCATCGGCCGCGAGTTTCCCACCAGCCTGGGCGCCGACGCCGTCACCGCCGCCTTTGTCATTGGCTTTGTGAACATCGGCTCTGGCCTGGGGCGCCGTCATCGTCACCATGGCCTTTGTGGTGCGCAAGGTCTGGGGTCAGGCCAACTTCGCCGAGAACCTGGCAGTGGTCAACTCCTACGGCATCTTTGCCGCCCTGGTGGGCTCCATGGGCTCCGGCGTGCTGGTGCAGGCGGTGGGCTCTCTGGCCACCGTGCTTGTCGTGATGGCGTGCTTTGGCGTACTGGGTCTGGCAGATTCCCTGATCTTGAACGCTCATCGCTCCAAGGTTGCCCGCCTCAAGCTGGCTAAAGCGGGCGCAAAGGCCGAGTAGGGTTTCTCGGCAGCATTTAACTCCAATCATCCTCGCGAAGGAGGATCTCATGAAAGACGAAACCTGTGCCTATTGCATGACCTGGGACGACCCTAGCCTCATGAATGCCTACGGCATTCCCCTGGCTGAGCTGGATAATTCCAACCTGATCCTCTTCAAGGAGCAGAGTCATCCGGGCCGCGTTATCGTAGCCGCCAAGCAGCACGTGGACGACATCTCCGACCTCTCTGAGGAAGAGGCCCTGGCCTACATGGCCGACGTGCGTCGCGTGGCCGCCGCCCTGCACAAGGCCTTCGCGCCCCAGAAGATCAACTTTGGCGCCTACGGCGACCTCATGCACCATCTGCATTTCCACCTGGTGCCCAAGTACTCCGATGACGACTACGAGTGGGGCGACGTCTTCGCCATGAATCCCGGCCGCGTGGCCCTCACGCAAGCCGAGTATGACGAGCTGGGCAAGAAGATCCTTGCCGCGCTGGAGGACTGACGTTTCTGCCCAGTCTCACAACATGGCCCGTCTGCTGAGCCGGCCTGCCTTGCGAGGCGGCCGGCTTTTCGCATGCGTATGCAGACAGAGGGGGGTGTTCCGGGCCTAATCCCGGTGGTCAAGCCGATCTGAGAGGTACAGACTTGCCGACAGCGCTTGTAAGCAAGCCTGAAGAAGGATAGGGTGGCGCACCTAGTCTTTGATAGTGAGTTTTATGGTGCCAGCACTTGTAAATAATTCCCAGGGAACAACCTCGATAAGAACAATATAGTTGTCGAATAATTAAGGATATGTGATAATCAAAATAAGGGGACTTCGCAAGAAGGAGCTGCTATGGGCATTCGGCAAAGAAGTTGGGTCACAGTGGCGATTTGTAGGAGTCCTTCTTGTGGGCGCACTGCTTATGCCTTCGCCTCTTGTTACTGGGGGTGGATTTGCACCTAGCGGTGCGCAACAAGCAAATTTCGCAATCACCGGCTCAACAGGCAAAGTGCTTGCGTTGGGCGTAAGCGAGAGAGCTGCTAATCGTCACCCAGATAACGGATAGCGACTATTCCTATAGCTGTAAATACGTCATAGGGACTACGTTCGAGCGCGCAGACGCCCCGGCGTCCCATATCACACAAGAAGCCGAGAAACCCGCAGCTTAAGGAGGCTGGGGGTTTCTCGGCTTCTAGGGTTTCGAGGGTAGTTGGCACCTAGCGCGCTGTGGCGTGGGGCGTGGCGGAAAGACCCCGCAGCTGCTGCGCGCGTTAGAACAGGGCCGGGACACCCATGGCGGCGATGTCGCCCAGGAGGCTGACGTCGGTGGTGTCGGTGATGACGGCGGTGAAGTCGGTGAGCGAGGCGAAGCGGTAGCCGGCGTGGAAGTCGAACTTGGAGTGCTCGGCCAAGAGGAACTTGTAGGTGGCGTTCTCGATGGCGCGCTGCTTGACCTGGCCGCTTTCCATGGTGTCGCAGGTCACCGAGCGTTTGGGCAGGCTGATGCCGGCGCAGGAGATAAACGCCTTCTCAAAGAGCAGGGGCTCCAACAGGCTGATGGTGGTGGGGCCGGTGAACCCGCGCATGTCGGGTGAGAGGTAGCCGCCGGTTACCAGGGCTGTGACCAGAGGGTTTTTGGCCAGGATGGCGGGGACGTCGATCATGTTGGTGGTGACGATGCAGCGCTTGTCGCCGGCAGCCAGCATCTCGGCGATATGGCGGGAGGTCTCGGAGACGTCTAAGAAGATGGCGTCCCCGTCGTTGATCTCCATATAGGCGCGGGAGGCCACCTGCCGCCGGCTCTCCTCTTTGGCCGGGTCTGCCGACGTCCCAATGGTCGCCGTGGGCTCGGGAATGATGCGCGCGGCAGAGGCGGCAGCGGCGATGTCGGAGGGCGTAGGGGCTTCTGCCTCGCGGTCTATGCGAATGGCTCCGCCATAGACGCGTTTTAGGAGCCCCTGTTTGGAGAGGGCTTTGAGATCCTTGCGAATGCTGTCTACCGAAATATCGAACAGTTCAGCGAGTTCTTCGACGGTTACTCGTCCCTGTGTTTCAAGATAAGCAAGAATACCTTCTCGGCGTTCGTTGGGGAACACAAGGAGTCACCTCGTTTCACGCGTTGGACAGGGTTGGGGGAGTGTGCAGATGACGCGCTCCTAAAGCAGCTGCGTCGCACGACCGGGTTGGAGGGCCTGGCGCCCGCAGCAGGAGGCTGACGGGCTTTTATTGGGGGAGTAAAGCGGAAAAAACTAGATTTCCTAGTATGTATTTAATACCAAGAGGGCTATTTCTGGGTCGTCATTTCCTGGTTTTGCCGTTTACCCCAGAAACTCTACCGCTGAAGGGACAAAACAGGAAAAATCAGGAAAAGACGTCGTGCAAAACAGGAAATGTGGCATTCTCTGGTTGTCCGACGTTCAGTAGCTTTTTAGGAAAGGAGCGCTATGGCCAAAGCAATCGCGTCCATGCTCAAGCGCGAGAACGTCCAAATCTGGGAAGGCGCTGACTCTTGGGAGGAGGCCGTCGTCATCGCTTGCACCCCGCTGATCGACAACGGCTTCGTGGCTCCCCGTTACGCCGAGGGCATCATCGACAACGCCAACGAGTTTGGCCCCTACTTCGTGATCTGCCCCGATTTGGCACTGCTTCACGCCCGCCCCGAGCAGGGTGCCCTCAAGACCCAGCTTTCGGTCACCGTCATGCGCGAGCCGGTCTTCTTCAAGCCCGAGGGCCCCGGCGTGCGCGTCCTGGTCACCCTGGCCGCGACCGATGCCAACTCTCACCTGGAGGTCATGAAGGAGCTGGCAGTCATGTTCTCCAATCCTGACACCATCGAGAAGATCGCTACCGCCAAGACCGCCGATGAGGTCTACGACGACTTTGTCGCCGACGCCGAGAAGGCTGGCGAGTAGCTCTCCGAGCTCTTGAGGTGAGGGCGAGCGTTTCTCGGCAGGGACACGCAGAAGAACGTGCCGAGAAACCCTTGCACCAAGCTAGGCACTATCCAGCCCGCGGGCTGGCGCGCATAGGTAAAGAAGAAGGCGCAGCCTTCCAAGCAAACAGAAAGGAGATAGACCATGGCAGTGCTCGACTTTATCATCAACATTCTGTCGACCCCGGCTATCCTCGTTGGTCTTCTCTCCCTCCTCGGTCTCGTGCTTCAGAAGAAGCCCGTGGAGGACGTCGTAAGCGGCACCATCAAAACCATCGTTGGTTTCCTGGTGCTCTCCGCTGGTGCAGCATTCCTGCAGAGCGGCTCCCTGCTCGCCTTTGGTGAGCTGTTCAACTACGCCTTCTCCATGCAGGGCGTGGTTCCCAACAACGAGGCCGTGGTCTCCATGGCCCTCACTGACTTCGGCCAGGCTTCGGCCATCATCATGGCCCTGGGCATGGTGCTCAACATCGTGCTCGCCCGCTTCTCCCGTATGCCCTACATCTTCCTGACCGGTCACCACACCCTGTACATGGCCTGCATGCTCGCCGTCGTGTTCTCCGTGGGCGGCCTCTCTGGTTGGCCTCTGTACATCGCCGGCGCCTGCGTGCTCGGCCTCATCATGGTGCTCTCCCCCTTCTTCTGCCAGTTCACCTTCCGCAAGGTGACCAAGACCGACTCCATCGCTCTGGGCCACTTCGGCGGCATCGGCTACGCCATCTCCGGCTGGATCGGCCACTTCTTCGAGGGCAGCACCTCCACCGAGTCCATCAACTTCCCCAAGCGCCTTACCTTCCTGCGTGACACCGTGGTCTCCATCTCCATCACCATGATGGTGTTCTTCCTGGTCGTCACCGGCGTGGCCGTGGGCCGCGGCATCCTGGATGCCGACCCCACCCAGTTCCAGTACCTCAACGAGCTGCTGAACGTTGGCACCGAGACCCGCACCAACTGGATCGTGTGGGCCCTGACCTCCGGCATGTCCTTCGCCGGCGGCGTCTACATCATCCTCTCCGGCGTGCGTCTGGTCGTTGGCGAGATCGTCCCCGCCTTCAAGGGCATCGCTTCCAAGCTGGTCCCTGGCGCCATCCCCGCCATCGACTGCCCTGTCGCCTTCCCCTATGCTCCTAACGCCGTGATCATCGGCTTCCTCACCTCCTTCGTAGGTGGCATCGTCGGCCTCGGCATCCTGGGCGTCATCAATGCCTCCCTCGTGCCCGTGGCCCTCATCCTCCCCGGTGTTGTTCCTCACTTCTTCTGCGGTGCTACCGCCGGCGTCTTTGGTAACGCCCGCGGCGGCGTGAAGGGCTGCGTTGCCGGCTCCTTCGTGCACGGCTTGCTCATCACCTTCCTGCCGGCCATCTGCATGCCCGTCTTCACCGGCCTTGGCTTCACCTCCGCCACCTTCTCTGACTTCGACTTCTCCATCCTGGGCATCTGCTTCGGCAACCTGGCTCAGATCTGCCCCGGCTGGCCTCTCCTGGTCATCTGCATCGTGTGCTTCCTGGCCCCCATCGTCTACAACTTCGTGGCTCCCAAGCCCAAGAAGGAAGACGCTGCTGCCTAAGCTCTGCGATCTAGCGTCACGTCGCTTTTCTCCGGTGGGGCGAGGACCCTCCAACCTCCTCCTCGCTCCACCACTTCTTTTGCGCCAAGAGGCTCAACAAGCCTTTTAAGGCACTCTTGAGGCTTTTGGCGTGTTTTCCTTGGTTTTCTCACACCTTGGGCATCTCCGAGGTTCATCATCGGAACCGTACGCCCACGCGCCGTCAAGGCGCCTCATCGAAAGGATCCATTATGGCTATCAAGAAGATTATGTGCGCTTGCGGCTCCGGCCTGGGCTCCAGTCTCATGGTGCAGATGAACATCGACGATGTCCTGCGCGATCTTGGCAAGACCGACGTCTCCGTGGATCACACCACCATCTCTGACGTGGTCCCCGGCGCTGCCGACCTGTTTGTCATTGGCCGCGACCTCGAGAACTTTGTCACCGACATCCCCGAGGAGCAGAAGGTCATCCTGGTCAACATCGTTGACAAGGACGAGCTCAAGACCAAGCTCCAGGAGAAGTTCGACGCCGAGTAGGCGCTTGGCCCACTCGCGCCCAGGGGCTCGAGAGAAGCCCCTGGATTTCTCCGCCCTGCCTGCGTAGGCGGAACTATAGCTCTCTTGTGGCGGGCACCTTTGCGGGCCCGCCTTTTTCTAAGCGTTCAATTACGCAACCATGAACTCAATCACTGATGAAAGGAGCAAGGATGCAGGAACAGGAGCTGAAATCCATTCAGCTGCTCGCCACCAAGATTCGTCGTGACGTCATGCAGATGCTGCTTCCCTTAGGATCCGGTCACCTGGGAGGCTCGTACTCCATCGCCGACCTCATGGCCCTGCTCTACGGCAAGGTTTTGAAGGTGGACCCGTCCAATCCTCGCTGGGAGGATCGCGACCGCGTCGTTTTGTCTAAGGGCCACGCCGGTCCCGCCTGGTATGCCGCTCTGGCCGAGACCGGCTTCTTCGACCGCGACATGCTCATGACCCTCAACCAGGGCCACACCGATCTCCCCAGCCACCCCGACCGCCTGAAGACCCCCGGCGTCGACATGACCACCGGCTCTTTGGGCCAGGGTTGCTCCACCGCTGCCGGCATCGCCTATGCCCAGCGTCTCAAGGGCACCGACACCTACACCTACCTTATCGTGGGCGACGGCGAGCTCAACGAGGGCCAGTGCTGGGAGGCGTTCGAGTTCATCGCTGCCAACCGCTTGAACCGCTGCATCGTCATCATCGACGACAACAAGAAGCAGCTGGACGGTTACACCAAGGATGTGCTCAACCCCTTCGACATCTCTCAGAAGATGCGCGCCTTTGGCTTCTACACCCAGACCGTCAACGGCCAGGACGTCGAGGCCCTGGACGCCGCCATCACCGAGGCCAAGCACCACGAGGACTCTGCTGTGGCTATCGTCATGGACACCGTCAAGGGCGCCGGCGTACCGTACTTCGAGCAGCTCATGAGCAATCACTCTCCCAAGTTCGACGCTCCTGCCAAGGCTGCTGCCGAGGAAGCCATCGCTCAGTTCACCGCAATCATCGAGGGGAGTGAAGCCTAAATGTTCCAGCTCGCTCAAGACCGTTCCCAGATGGGCACCGAGCTGCGCGCCGTCGTAGTCTCGACCCTGCAGGACCTCATGAAGGAGAACGACCGCGTCGTGGCTTTGGAGGCAGACCTGGGTGGCGCTTCCGGCTTCACCAAGATCCAGGCTTCCAATCCTGACCGCTTCGTGCAATGCGGCATCGCCGAGGCCGACATGATGGGCATCGCCGCCGGCATGTCTTCTGAAGGCTTCATCCCCTTCACCCACACCTTTGGCCCCTTCGCCACCCGCCGCTGCTTTGACCAGGTGTTCCTTTCGGGCGCTTACGCCGGCAACACCATCAACATCTACGGCTCCGACCCCGGCTTTGCCGTAGCCACCAATGGCGGCACCCACACCACCTACGAGGACATGGGCCTCATGCGCACCATCCCTGGCGCCGTGGTGTGCGACGCAGCCGACGCCACCCAGATGGAGTGGATCATCCGCGCCTTTGCAAACCTTGGCGCCGGCGTGCACTATGTCCGCGGCAACCGCAAGGCCGTCCGCGAGGTCTACGCCCCCGGCTCCACCTTCGAGATGGGTAAGGGCAACGTGCTGCGCTCCGGCTCCGACGTGCTCATCATCGCCGCCGGCCAGCTGGTGTCCGACGCTCTGGACGCCGCTGAGACCCTGGAGGCTCAGGGCATTTCCTGCGAGGTCATCGACATGTTCTGCGTCAAGCCTCTGGACGTCGACCTGGTGGTCTCCGAGACCGCCGGCAAGAAGTGCGTGGTCACCTTCGAGAACCACGGCGTCATCGGCGGTCTGGGCTCTGCAGTGGCCGAGGTCCTTGCCGAGAAGAACCTGGGCGTGCCTCTGGTGCGCCACGGTGTCGTCGAGCGCTTTGGTCAGGTGGGCCCCGCCTCCTTCCTCCAGAAGGAGTATCACCTCACCGCCGACGACCTGGTGAACACCGTCACCGAGGCTTTGGCCTAGAGGCTTTAAACAGCCTCTGCCCTAAAGGCTTTGGCCTAAAGGGCTGCGGCTCAAAGGCGCCTTGTCTCTGCGGCCCTCTTGGCCGCCCCTCGCTCTTGGAGTCCTGTCGCGCCGGTTCAGGCACCGAGCGCCGTTGGCGCGGCAGGGCCTCTGGAGCTTCCCGGCAACCCATCGGGAGGGCTCTCACATCATTCTTTTAAAGGAGATCTTGTTCCATGAAACTCAACGGGCTTATCGACCACACCATCCTGAAGGCCACTGCTACCCGTGCCGACATCGAGCGTCTCTGCGATGAGGCCATCGAGCACAACTTCGCTTCTGTGTGCGTCAACACCTGCTGGGTGCCCCTGTGCGCCGAGCGCCTGGCCAACTCCGAGGTAGAGGTCTGCTGCGTAGTGGGCTTCCCCCTGGGCGCCATGGCCACCGATCCCAAGGCTTACGAGGCTCGTTGGGCCGTGGATAACGGAGCCGACGAGGTGGACATGGTCCTCAACGTGGGCTGGCTTTTGGCCGGCGAGGACGACGCCGTGCGCGCCGACATCGCTGCGGTAGTCGAGGCTGCCCAGGGTCGCTGCGTCAAGGTGATCCTGGAGACCTGCTACCTCAACGACGAGCAGATCGAGCGCGCCTGCCGCCTCTCCGTCGAGGCGCATGCCACCTTCGTCAAGACCAGCACCGGCTTTGGCACCGGCGGCGCCACCGTGCATGACGTGGCCCTCATGACCAAGGCCGTCAACGGCGCTGCCAAGGTAAAGGCTTCCGGTGGCATCCACACCGCCGAGGAGGCTGCCGCCATGGTCGAGGCTGGCGCCGACCGCATTGGCACCAGCTCTGGCATTGCCATCGTTGCCGAGTAGCGCGCACCTCAAAAAGCGCGCGATACTCGCTCTTCACACGCTTACATCCCACTGGCTGACCACCCAGAAAGGAATCACCCATGAAGTTCTTCATCGACACCGCCGACCTCGCAGAGATCAAGACCGCCTACTCCTGGGGCTGCGTGGCAGGGGTCACCACCAACCCCTCCCTCTACGCCAAGACCGGCGGCAAGCTGGCCGACTTCGAGGCCCACATGGTAAAGATCGCCGAGGCCTGCCCCGACGTTCCGGTCTCTGCCGAGTCCACCGCCACCACCACCGAGGACATGGTGGCAGGGGGTCTGCGCCTGGCAGCCCTTGCCCCCAACATCGTGGTGAAGCTTCCCATCTGCGCTGAGTCTTTGGCCGCCACCAAGGAGCTCAAGAAGCACGGCGTCAACGTCAACATGACCCTCATCTTCACCGTGCCCCAGGCCTTGATGGCCTGCTCTGCCGGCGCCCGCTATGTCTCCCCCTTCGTGGGCCGCTTCGACGACATCGCAGAAGACGGCATAGAGCAGCTGGCAAACATCGTGACCGCCGTGAAGAACTACTACGGCCCCGAGCACACCGAGATCATCGCCGCCTCTCTTCGCACCCCCAACCACGTGACCCAGGCGGCCCTCCTGGGTGCAGACATCGCCACGGTGCCTTTCGCCGCCATGGAGAAGTGCCTGCACCATCCTCTGACCGACCGCGGCCTGGCCGCCTTCGAGGCCGACTGGAAGAAGGTCACCTCCGCCCAGTAAGGCGTACCCTTCGCGATCTCAGCGCCTCCAAGGCGCCCCAGCGCTCCCTGGCGCTTCCAACCTAAGGCATCGCTGCTCGCCCCCCTTAAGGCCTCCGGCTTTAAGGGGGGCGAGCTTTTCTCGGCAACGGGAGTATCTTAGGGGTGTCTGGCGGCTTCTCAACATAGCGCCTTAGAAAAGCCGCTTCGCAAAACCCTGCTAAAAAGCTACGCCCACCTATCCCGCTACATCTCGGGGTGTAGCGGGCTTTTAGGAGGCACCCGGACATACCCCAGGGGTGTTACTGGATGGTTGGCAAAATACCTCTAGGGTGTAGCCGGTTTTGCGTGAATGTGGGCGCGTTTTCGCGGTTACACCATGGTGGTGTAACCGGGTGTCCCAAAAAACGCAGTCATACCCAGGTGGTGTGACCGGGTAGCTGTCGGGATCCTAAGTGCGCACCCAACGTATTCCGCGCGAGCCGCCCAGCGTTACAACAGCTCAGTATCCCAACCCTTGGAGCACGAACATCACAATGGTGAGGATGATGATGACCGCAATGGTGGCCCAGGTGATGGCGGTCCAGAGGTGGCCGTTGACGTAGCGGCCCATGATGCGCTTGTCGGACGCGATGATTACCATGTAGATCATGAGCACGGGCAACAGCACGCCGTTGACCACCTGGGCGGCCATCATGATGCCAAAGAGATCAATGTGGGGGATGAGCACCACTCCGGCGGAGAGCACGATGATGGCGGTGATGATGCCGCGGTAGACGGGGGCCTCGCTCCAACCGTGGTCGGCACCGTGCTCCCAGCCAAAGGCTTCGCAGATGGCGCTGGAAGTGATGCCGGGAAGCACCGCGGCGGCCAGCAGAGAAGCGCCTACCAAACCCAAGCCAAAGAGGCGCTCGGCGTAGGGGCCTGCGATGGGGGCAAGCGCCTGGGCGGCCTGGGCGGCGTCATCCACTGCTACCCCCGCAGGGTGCAGCGTCACGCCGGTGGCCATGATGATGAACCATGAAATGATCGACGCCAGGATGGCGCCGGTGGCGGTGTCGATGCGCTGGTAGGGGATCTCGTCGGCGCCTACATTTTTGTCGACCACGTTGGACTCGGCCAAGAAGATCATCCAGGGCGCGATGGTGGTGCCGATGTTTGCCACCAGCAGGCTCAGGTATTCGGGCGTGGGGGTGATGCGCGGGATGACGGTGGCGTTCAGGGCGTCGGCCCAGTTGGGCTGCACCATAAATCCTGCGACCACATAGGCGATGAACACGCAGCATATGGCCAAAAGCACTTTTTCGATGCGCTTGTAGCTGCCGCTCATGGTGAGCAGCCAGATGACGATGGCGGCGATGGGCACCGAGATGGGCGCTGGAATGCCAAAGAGCGACATGCCAGAGGCGATGCCTGCGAACTCGGAGAGGGTCACCATGGTGTTGGAGACCAGCAGGGCCAGCATTGCGAATGCCGATAAGCGCACCCCAAATTGCTCGCGAATCAAGCTGGCGAAGCCCTTGCCGGTGACACAGCCCATGCGGGCAGCTGTCTCTTGGACCACGATCATCAAGAATCCCATGATGGGCACGGTCCACAGCTGGCCAAAGCCAAAGAGCGCGCCGGCGTTGGAGTAGGTGGCGATGCCGCCGGCGTCGGTGCCGGAGAGGGCGGCGATGAGGCCCGGGCCCATGGCGGCAAGCACCGTGAGCAGGCGCATCTTGCGCTTTTGAGCAGGGGCTTGCGGGGTAGTGGGGGTGTTCTTCTCGGTAGCCATAGCTAGGCGCCCATCACGAGGGCGGGCAGGCAGATGGCCATGAAGAGCACGATGGACACCGTGAGGGCCAGCAAGCGCAGCGAGAGGCGGGAGACCTCCTCGCCGTGGGCGTCCTTTTGGCGCAGATAGTGCAGGTAGAGGGGTGCGGTGCCATAGCTGATGAGGGCGGAGCCGGCAGAGGCCCAGAAGCCCGCGCTCACCGCATCAAGGGCAGCGGTGGGGGCGAACAGGCCGCCTATGCCAATGGCGAGCAGCATGACCAGCGTCAGGTAGACGAGGGCGATGCCCAGGCCACGGAAGACAAAGGAGCTGGTGGAGGGGGAGTCTTCGTCGTCGGGGTCGAACTCGATGAAGAAGCCGGTGGTGTAGCTCACCATGTCGTCGGCCATGAGGAGACAGACGGGCAGCGCCACGGAGGCAGCTAGCGCAGCGGCTTGGATGCCTAGTGCGGAACCCGCAGCGGCCATGGCCACCACGCCGCACACCCAGAAGAAGAACCAGAGCTGGTTTCCCAAGAGCCAGCGCAGGTCGTGGGTGGGCTTATCGGTATCGGAGTCGCTTCGGCCGCCGGCCAGCTGCAGGTCTTCCTCGTGCTCTTCTTCCAGGACGTCTAGAGCGTCGTCCACGGTGACGATGCCCACGATTTGCTGGGTCTCGGTGACCACGGGGATGGCCAGCAGGTTGTACTTGGAGATGGCCTCGGCGACGTCTTCTTGGTCGTCGTCGGGGTTGGCAGTGATGACGTCGGTCTCCATGATGGCCGAGAGCTGGGTGTCCGGCGATTCCATGAGCAGCGCGCGCAGGGTGAGCACGCCCAGCAGGCGGCGATCGTCGTCGCACACATAGATATAGTTGACGGTTTCGATGTCGTCCTCGTCCATGGTGCGGATCTTGGCAATGGCGTCGGCGATGGTGGCCGAAGGTGGCAGCGCCGCGAACTCCGAGGTCATGATGCGGCCAGCGGTATCCTCGCGATAACCCAGCAGCTGGCGGATGGCCTTCTCCTCCTTGACGCCCATGAGGCGCAGCAGGGTCTCGGCACGCTCGTAGTCCAACTCGCTCACTAGGTCCGCGGCGTCGTCCGGGTCCATCTGGGAGAGCATGCGCGAAGCCGAGGCCACGTCCATGTCATCCATGATCTCTGCGGCCATGCCGTCGTCGTCCAGCTCGGCCATGGCGTCGGCTGCCTGGGAGTCGTCCAGCTGGGCAAAGACCTGGCCGCGCAGCCGCGGGTCCAGCTGCTCGATGATGTCCGCGATGTCCGCCGGATGCATGTCGTCCAGGGTTTTATGGGAGATGTTGAGCTGCACATCGGAAAGCTCGCGGTCCAGAAGGTCCATATAGCTCCAGGCGATGATCTTCTCGGGAATGTCGTGGCCCAGCGTGTGGGCGATCTTGGCAACCCCGCGCTCGACGGTGGGGGAGAGGTTGCGCAAGATGCCGCGGGCTCCCACCTCGGCGCCTAACAGGCGCAGCTGGGAGGAGCCGGAGTCCGAGAGCTTGAGGTCGTTCACGCGCACTACGCGCAGGCCGCGAGTATCAACGATTTGCTTGTTCATGAGGTCGCGGTTGATGAGGACCTCTTCTGGCTGTAGGTAAGAGAAGCGGATGTCTGTGGAGGGCACCTTAAGGCGCACCGTGTCGCCATCAAAGCTGTCGACATATTTGCGCCAGCTGATCATGAAGGGCGTTTTGCCGGGGCCCTGAAACGCCAGGGACGTGACCCGGGGGAACACCTCGCCTGTGGCGATGCCCAGGTCGTTCACGACGCCGATGCGCTCGCCCCCTGAATCCAGAACGGGAATGCCCAGCATCTGAGACAGATAGATCATGAAACTGCTCCTTTGCGCCCGTAGGGGCTGGTAGCGGCGCTGCCTCATGGCAGCCTGTCACACCCCTGGGGCGCGACCCGCTAAGGAGCCGGTCTCAGGGGTCATCGACTGTGCGGTCGAGGTTTCATCTAAACCCTTTCTCCTTTGATGACCCACGTTTGCGCGGCGCCCGATTTGCCAGAGACGTCCGCTAAAGCGTTCCTATTCTACACGCTCTGCCCCTATGTACCCCCTCGGCTACCAGCCAACTCTGCCGACGGGCACAACTTTTACCCGCCACTCCCTGCGTGGGGGTTACCCCTGGTCGCACTTTCTCGCGTCCCTGGACTAAACTACGATAAACTCGGATAAACTAATAGTCCTCGTAGAGCGCCATGCGCCCCTGCAGAACGTGGCATTGCATTGGCCATGCCGCCATTTCGCCCCCTCTGCTGCCGAGAAGCCCGCGCCCTCCTGGGCTCGTGCCCGTGGGCTTCTCGGCGCTCGCCATTGCTCAAGCCCCTGCCAAGAGCGCCCTTCTCCCTAGAGGTTGCAAGTCCCTGCCAAGAACCCCTCCCGGGGCAGTAGGCTGCTGCTGCCAGGGATTTTAGAAAGGACTGTCATGTTTTTGAAAGAGCGCCAGGACGCTATCGCAGACCTCATCGCCCTTGAAGGCCGCGTGACCGTGGGTGAGCTGGCCCAGCTTTTTGGCGTGAGCGACGACTGCATTCGCAAGGACCTCAAAACCTTGGTAGAGCAGGGAAGGGCTCGCAAAGTCTACGGCGGCGCCATACGGCCGGAGTCGTTGGCCGACCGCATGATCATGAATCGCGTGGATATCCATGAGCCTCAGAAGCGCGCGTTGGCCCAAAAGGCTTACGAATTGGTGGAGGAGAACTCCACCATCTACCTGGATTGCTCTTCCACCAACCACTATCTGGCGGAGCTTTTGGCCACCGGCCCCAAGCCAGTTCATGTGGCTTCAAACATGATCGATGTGCTCCAAGTGTTGGCCGGTCGCGATCACCTGCAGGTCACGGGCATTGGCGGCACCGTCTCCGGCGAGCTCAACGGTTTTACAGGCCCTCAGACCCTGGCCATGCTGGAGCCCCTGCGTTTTGATGCGGCCTTTATGGGAGCGCTGGGAGTGGATCCCAAAACTGGAGATGTGACCACCTTCGATGCCGATGACGGCATGGTCAAGCGCGCCGTCCTTGCTCGCTGTCAGGCGGCCTACCTGCTCATCGACAGCTCCAAGGTGGGGGCCTGGGGCACGTTTTCCTACGCCACTTTGGACTCCTTTGCAGGCATCGTCATGGAACCGGAGGCCAAAGAGACGGCCCGTGGCCAAGTGCTGGCCGAGCTTCAGGCCCCTCTGCTCTGGTAGGGGATGCGGCTAGGCGAGGCAGTAAGGAATGCAGCCAAGCGCGGCCGCCAAGGTGCTTTTACCTGCGCGAAGTTGGTAGCCTGAGCTCTCCGCACAGGTGTCGAATGCGCGTCTCGTTATTAGAGGTCTGACTGCACTGGGGTTTTGCAAAACCCCAGTGCCGAAAGCCTTCTTATAACGAGATTTCCCTCAAAACGGGCTCATTTCCTTCGAAAACCATGCCGAAAGCCCTCTAATAACGAGATGGGCGCCCAGAGACAGCAACTCAACAGCCCGGCGCCCGCAACCTGACAACCTAGCGACGGCAACTCAGCAGCCCAGCGACGGACCCTTCCTGGCTCCCGCGCGCCGCTCAACCCTCCTTCCCAGTCATTCGTGGAGAAAACGAGACGAATTGGGCGAAAATACGACAAAATAATAGCAAGCGCAGTCCAACTGCGATAGAATCAGAGCCAGTAGGGGGGGCTTCTCGGCATCCCCGCCGCGTCGGTGCTCGCCGCATCGGCATCCCGCCGCACCGGACCCCCAGTGGCCCCGCCGCTTAGGCACCTCACAGGCTCACCGCGCCGGACCGCCATAGGTGTCCGCCGCGAGAGCGGCGCGCCCTGCGGCCCTGCTGCAAAACCCAAGGTACATCCCAACGCAACTCGGAGGCGCCATGCTCACCCCGCGCACGCAAGCCATCAAAGACAGCCTATTTGCCAAGTCTCGCGTCATCGACCTGGAGCGCGCCCTGCTCTATCAGGAGAGCTATGAGCAGACCCAGGGCGAGCCGGCCATCCTGTGCCGTGCAAAAGCGCTGGTGCATCTGCTGGAGAACCACGAGATCGTCATCGACGAGCACGACCTGTTCGCAGGCAACCGCACCCGCGAGCCCCGCGCCGGCGTGCTGTCGCCCGAGATGAGCCCCTACTGGATCCTGGACGAGCTGGATCAGTTCCCCGTGCGCCCGCAGGACCGCTTCGAGATGTCTGAAGCCGATAAAACCCTCTATCGCGACCAGGTCTATCCCTTCTGGGCCGGGCAGAGCTTGAACGATTGGTATCGCGCGCACTTGGACCCCCAGGTGGCAGAGGCGCAGACCACCAAGGTGTTCGCGGTGGCCCAAACCGACAAGGGCCAAGGCCATATCATCCCCAACTTCCCAGTGCTCATGGAGCGCGGTTGGGCGGCGCTGCTGGAGGATGCAAGGCAGCAGCTGGCATCCCAGCCTGACAACCTGTTCTACCAGGCAGCGGTCATCGTCCTTGAGGGCACCATCGCCTACATCCGCCGCTACGAGTTCATCTGTCGCGACAAAGCCCAAGACCCTGCCACCTCGCCGGAGCGCGCACAAGAGCTGCAAGAGATGGCCGATATTCTCGGTAACTTGGCGCAGCGTGCCCCCCAAGACTTCCGTGAGGGCCTCCAGCAGCTCTGGCTGGCCGAGCTGGTCTGCGAGCACGAGTCCAACGCAAGCTCCATCTCGCTGGGCCGGGTGGACCAGTACCTCTGGCCGCTCTATCAGGCCTCCAAAGCCGCGGGCACAAGCGACGAGACCATCCGCGAGTGGCTCCAGGACTTCTACCTCAAGTGCAACACCATCGTGTTCGCCCGTTCCACGGAGAGCGCCAAGTTCTTCGCCGGATTCCCCTCGGGCCTCAACATCGTGGTGGGCGGCGTGGACGCGATGGGCCAGGATGCCACCAACGAGCTCTCCAGCCTGCTGTTAGACGTGCAAAACGACACCCGCCTGCCCCAGCCCAACCTCTCGCTGCGCATGCATGCCCAAACGCCGGCGTCGCTGCTTCATGAGGCGGCCCAGGTCATCCGCCTGGGCGACGGCATGCCCCAGGTCTTCAACGACGAGGTCAACATCCTGTCCTTCGTGAACCGCGGCATCTCGCTGGAGGACGCCCGCGACTACGGCGTGGTGGGGTGCGTAGAACTCTCCATCCCCGGCGCCATGTACGGCCTGCACGACATCTCCATGTTCAATATGGTGCGCTGCCTGGAGATCGCCCTGCACGAGAACCCCCAGGGCTTCGCCACCTTCGACGAGCTCATCGACGCTACCGAGAAGGTCATCGACCGCTACGTGGGGCTCATGGTTCGCGGGTGCAACACCTGCGACGAGGCTCACGCCGCCACCTCTCCCACGCCGCTGCTCTCCTGCCTCATCAACGACTGCATGGAAAACGGGCAAGACCTCACTGCCGGCGGCGCGCGCTACAACCCCTCCGGCGTCCAGGGCGTGGGCACCGCTAACCTGGCAGACTCTTTGGAGGTCATCCGCCAGGCGGTCTTCGAGGAGCAGCTGCTCACCTTGCCCCAGCTCGTCGCCATGCTGGACCGCGACTGGACCGGCGAGGGCGACGAGGTCTGGCGCCAGCGCTTCATCAACCGCTATCCCAAGTACGGCAACGACGTGGACCAGGTAGACGAGCTGGGCGCCCGCCTGCTCTCCCACTACGGCCACGAGGTGGCCGGCTACACCAATCCCCGCGGCGGCCACTTCCAGCCGGGTTCCTACACCGTGAGCGCCCACATCCCGCTGGGCGAGGCCTGCGGCGCCACCCCCGACGGCCGCCATGCCCACGAGCAGCTGGCCGACGGCGGCCTTTCCCCCATGGTGGGCCGCGACACCAACGGCCCCACGGCAAGCCTGCGCTCGGTGTCCAAGCTGGACAACGCGCTGGATTCCAACGGGTCCCTGCTCAACGTCAAGTTCTCCCCGGCCACTCTAGCCGGCGAGGAGGGCCTGGCCAAGATGGCCGCCTACCTCAAGGCCTTCTCGCGCTACAAGATCCAGCACATCCAGTTCAACGTGGTTGACCGCGCCACCCTCCTGGACGCCCAGAAGCATCCCGAGAACCACAAAGACCTGGTGGTGCGCGTCGCCGGCTACTCCGCCATGTTCGTGGAGCTGGCCCGCGGCATCCAGGACGACATCATCAACCGGAGCGAGCATGTGCTCTAAGCCCGTGTTCGCAACCCCTGCCGCCCCCCGCAGCTCGCAGGCAGATCCCAACATTCCCCCAGCTCCCGCACCCTCTGTGCCCCAAGCTGCCGAGAAGCCCGCCTACCTCACTGCCCCCATCACCAATGTGCAGCGCTACTCCCTGCACGACGGCGGCGGCATCCGCACCACGGTCTTCTTGAAGGGCTGCCCCTTCAAGTGCCCCTGGTGCTGCAACCCCGAGAACCTCTCGAGCACGCCCGAGGTCTCCTTCAAGGAGTCCCTCTGCATGGGCTGCACCCCCAAAGCCCCAGGCGAAAGGCTCTGCTCCACCCCGCCCGAGCTCTGTCCCACCGGCGCCAAGACGCTCTTGGGCGTGCCGCGCACACCGGAGGACATGGCTCAGGAGGTGCTGCGCGACGCCGTGCTCTTCGAGGAGTCTGACGGCGGCGTCACTGCCTCCGGCGGAGAGGCGCTGCTCTGGGCAGACTGGCTTGTCGCCTTCTTTGGCCGCATCAAAAAGGCGGCCATGAAGACGGCCCTGGAGACCACGCTGGCGGTGAAGGCGCCACGCCTCCAAGACCTCGCCATTGTCTGCGACCTCTGGCTGGTAGACTTCAAGATCGCAGACCAACAGCGCTCCCTGGACCTCATTGGCGTCGACCCTCAGATCCGCGACGCCCAGCTCCAGGAGCTTTTGGCAAGCGGGGCGCGGGTGGTGGCGCGCATGCCCATCATCCCAAGGTTCACCGACGACCCCGCCAATGTGGCCGCCAACCTGGACCGTATTCGCGAGCTGGGCATCGGCCGAGTGGACATCCTGCCCTTCCATCAGCTGGGCAGCGGCAAGTACGACGCCGTAGGGCGCTCCTATGGCCTGGGAGACCTGGCCGCCCTCACAGACGACCAGGTGGCCTGGATTGTGGAGGAAGCGTCTAAAAGAGGGCTCAAAGCAACCCTCCACGGCGAATAAGCGCCTGTTACTGATATCCCTGATTCCCTTAAAACCCCGACAGCCAGCCTGCAACCTAGGCCCGCTAGACTAGATTCAAAGAGTTTTCAACCGGTGTACACGCGTGTTGCCGCAGAGGAGAGCGCGCATAAACAATGAAAGGATTTACCATGGAACTCATTCTGGACACCGCCGATCTCGAGGCTATCCGCGAGCTCAACGACCTCTACGCTGTCGATGGCGTGACCACCAACCCCACCATCATCACCAAGAGCGGTAAGTCCTTCGAGGAGATTCGCGACGGCCTGATGGAGATCCTCTCCCCCGAGCAGAAGCTCTTCATCCAGGTGGTAGCCACCGACTTCGACGGCATCATGGCCGAGGCCCGCTACATCTGCTCCCTGCGCCCCGAGAACACCTACGTCAAGATCCCCGTCACCCGTGACGGCATGCGCGCCATCAAGGCCTGCAAGGCCGAGGGCATGGGCGTCCTGGCCACCGCCATCTACTCTGCCAGCCAGGGCTTCATGGCTGCCAAGAACGGCGCCGACTACCTGGCTCCCTACGTCAACCGCATGTGCAACCTGGGCGACGGCGTAGGCGAGGTCGTGCGTCTGCAGGCCATGCTCGAGCAGGCCAAGCTCCCCACCAAGATCCTGGCCGCTTCCTTCAAGAACGTGGAGCAGGTCAACGAGCTTCTGGAGAACGGCATCGAGGCCGTGACCATTCCCGTGGACGTGGCCTTCAACATGCTGGACATCCCCTCCACTCCCATGGCCGTGGATGACTTCACCCGCAACTGGCAGGCTGCCTACGGCCGCACCACCCTGTTGTCCGCCGAGTAGCCCCTCCATTGACCCCCTTCGCAGCGCGCGGGCATCACTCTGGCTTCCTTACCGAGAATAGCCCCGCCTAGGCGTGCGGCTTTCTCCTGCCGTCCTGAGCCGCTGTTAAATCGCAACTATATATAAGTTTGCGCAAGAGTCCCGACGCCCTATGGCGTGGGACTCTTTTTCATGCCCAAAGTCACGCTGCAAGTCGATGCCAGGCGCCGCTATAGCTGCTATATTCGCCGTCACCGGCGAGGTGGGCCCCGGCGTGGGTGGGCCGGTGGAGAATACCTACTCCATCAAGTGGGACGGCACTGCCAAAGAGACCAACTACACCGTCTCTGAGAATCTGGGCACCCTCCAGATCACTAGACGCCCAGTTGTCGTAACCGCTAACGATGCAGGCAAGATCTATGGTGATCAGGACCCAGAGCTCACCGCTACCCCAGGTGCTGCCGAAGGTAATGAGAACTCTGGTCTTGTAGGCAACGAGACGGTCGAGTTCACAGTCTCTCGTGAGACTGGCGAGAATGCCGGTAGCTATGTAATTACGGCTTCCGGTGCAGAGAACCAGGGAAACTATGTGTTGACCATCGTGCCCGGCATCTTCACCATCGTCAACTCCGGCGAGAACATCGTCACTGGTGTGAACTTGGCCGGTGCTCAGGGCACTACCAAGATGTACGATGGCACGGCCTCGACGATTACTGCCACTGCTGCAGTGTCTGGCTCTACCTTCGAGTACTCGCTCGATGGAACCACCTGGACTTCTGAGGTGCCCTCCTTCACCAACGCCGGTACTTATCCGGTATGGGTGCGTGCCAACGCGGCTAACTACGACACCACTCCTGCAGTGCGTGCCACGGTTACCATCACTCCGGCTCCTGTGACCATCACGGTTGCAAATGCGACCAAAGTGGCGGGACAGGCAGACCCCGTCTTCCTAGGCGTGGTATCCGGTCTCGTCAATGAGAGCGATCTAGGCATCGTGCGTTACTACCGCACCAACGATGCCGAGGCAGTAGGCACGTATCCCAACGTCCTCTCCGCTACCTTCACTGCTAACCCCAACTATGTGGTAAGCGTCCAGACCGGTACCTTCACCATCACGGCGCTGCCTGCTCCGGTCTTCCCGGCTCCCACTACGCCTGCAACTCCGGGTATCACCCCTGCTGGCCCGGCAGCTCCTGCTGGTCCTGCCGCCCCTGGTGGCGGTCCCGCAGCTGCGGTAGCTATCAATGATGCCCCTACACCTCTGGCAGAAACCCCTGCGGCGGAGCCTGAGGAGACCATCATCGCCGATGACGCGGTGCCTATGGCAGCTGCCCCCGAGCACGAGCAAGAGTGCTGGGTTCACATGGTGATGATCGCAGGCATCGTGCTCACCCTCATCTATGCTGCCGCAGTGGCTGTGCGCCGCATGAGCTTCACCAACAAGCTCAAGGGGCGCGAGGATGACTTCACCGGCGAAGGCACCGATGCCGAGGATTACCCTGAGACCTCCGGCATGACCCCCACCATCGGGTAATAGAGAAGGAGGGGGAATAGACTCATGAAAAAGAGCAACATCGTTGTCTTCACTATCGCCGCAGTGGTGTCGGTGTTCCTGCTGGGACTCTGGTTCTTCCTGGGCTTCAACCAGATCGACTCGCCCCTCGACCTGGTGGTCTCTGTCATCTGGTGGGTTGCCATCGTTGTCTCGGTGCTTGCCATCGGCAAGGTGGAGAGCAACCGTCGCGAGAAGATCCGCTGGGGGACGGCCAGCTGTTCAACAGCGAGAGCGGCCTTGTGGCTGCTACCCCTGGCATGCCCCTCATGGACAGCGTCCAAAACATCGTCGAGAACTTGGACTACGGTTTTGAGATGCAGGACTTCCCTGAGAAAAGCGAGTTCATCCCTCGCTTGTTGGTCCGTACTACTCAGTACAAGAGCCAAAAGCAGGAGGACTTATCTCAGTCCCACGGGCACTCGCAGGACCAGGTGACCTGGGAGGGCGAAGTGCTCTTTCCCAACTCCTCTAGGGCGCGCAAGTTCACCTCTCCAGAGGAGCTGCAGTCTTTGCTGAGCATCGTGTAGAGACTGTGATACCTGTGCTAGCTGGCATTGGCTAGACCCCCGTTACTAGGGCGGCTCACGATTGTGCGTGAGCCGCCCTTTTTTAAAGGAGTACAATAGTTAAAACAGTAAAGGAGCTATGAAGAGGCCTTTAAAAGCTCCTTTAGAAGGGTCGCCCATAGAAGCGTTTGAGGTGTGTCTAGGTTTGTCATCTGGGTACTGCGGTTGATCTGCAAGGGAGGAGCCATGAACTTCTCGGCACCGGTAAGAAACTTGCTATTGCTGTCCAGTGTGGCTCTTGCGATGGGTTTGCTTATTCAGGCTCCGTGGCCGTCTCGTCTGTTAGTTGTTTTGGGACTTGGTGCGTGGGTAGCGGCCATGGATGTGAGTGCGCGGAAGACGCCCATTGGGTCGGGGCGAATCCTCGCTCGGGTGATAGAGGGTATCGCGCTGGCGCTGCTGGTGGGATGGCTGGGGTTTATCGGTAGCCTATTGGGGTCTTGAGCTTGGCAGAGGCCAAGAAACGGTGGCTTTTGGGTCCCCCATATATCGATAGAGGCCCATAATAGGGGAGTGTTGAAGAGAGACGGGCGCGCTTGGTCGTCTGTGGGCGGGTTGGCGTATGCGTGGGAAAGGGGAGCGGCTATGGAGCTGATTCTTGATACTGCAGACCTTGATGAGATTAAGAAGCTGGGAGCGATGCTCTCGGTGGATGGCGTGACCACCAACCCCACCATCATCGCCCAGAGCGGCAAGACCTTTGACGAGGTGCGAGATTCGCTCTTTGCGCTGCTCGAGCCGGAGCAAAAGGTGTTCTTCCAGGTGATCTCCACCGACTACGAGGGCATCATGGAGGAGGCGCGCTACATCGCGTCGCTGCGCGAGAGCAACATCTTCGCCAAGATCCCTGCCACCCATGACGGTCTTAGAGCGGTGAAGGATTGCGTGGCCGAGGGGATCCATGTGCTGTGCACGGCTATCAGCTCTGCCAGCCAGGGCTTTATGGCCGCTAAAAACGGTGCCGATTACCTGGCGATCTATATTAACCGTATGTCCAATCAGGGGGACGGCGTCGAGGAGACGGTGCTTCTGCAGACCATGCTGGACGCTGCCGGTCTGCCCACCAAGGTCATGGGCGCATCCCTCAAGAACGCATGGCAGATCAACCAGCTCATCGCCCACGGCATCGATGCCGTGACGCTGCCGGTGCCGCTGGTCTACTCGATGATCGACCAGCCGGGCACCATAGCCGCGCGCGACGTGTTCAACGACAACTGGGAGCACGCCTTTGGCAGGCGCACGCTGTGCTAGGGCTATTTGACCTTTGTGAGGATGCAGATACCACCTATCTCTAAGGCTGGGGAAGTCGTAACTTTAGAGGTAGGGGTATTATTTGTCTGGGAACCCCTAGATTTGATTTGTGTCTGCCTGAGGGGCATGGGCTTCTCGGCTGCTACGGGTTTTTCGGCCACTAGAGTGCGTGAGGCCTTGGTAAGATTTGTGCGAGCGGAGCTAGTTCGGCAGCTGATGGCTTACGTAGATGGTTTACGTAGAAGGTTGTTGTAAGGCTGTGGCCGCTTCAGTGAGTGGGCGTTGGTGCTTCAGTGAGTAGAATTGCGCGCACTGAAGTTCGTTGAGTGCCAAAACTGCTCACTGAAAGCTGCATGACCGCTCACTGAGCACGCTAATCAGTAAAGCACGTGTCTAATTAGCAAAGCACGTGTCCATTGAAGGATTCACGGGCGCTCATTGGATCCGTGAATACAGATTCTCTCTCGCCTTCGGTGTTGGATGGGGTGAGGGTGTGTTTTAGACGCGTATTTAAGTTGTGCGTCTTGGGAAGAGCTGCGTTTCTTCCAGGCACTTCTTCGGGAAAGGAGGATCTATGATTCTTTGCGGTCTCTATGCTCGGCTCATCTATTTGTCGCGGGCTCCCCTCTCTCGCATTGCCGAAAGCGCTGAGTGTACGGAGCTTCTTCGTAACGCCAAAGCACCTTCCCGCGAGATATATCGCGTGCTCCACGATCGCGAGTTGACTGGATTGCGCAGTGCGTATCCACAGGCACCATCGGCAGTTCAGGCTCTTGTGGGGCGCCGAGAACATCGTCATGAGGTGAAAGGCGGATCCATGCGTCTCTGGTCTGCGGCACTTCCTGGTGGCACGATTTGTCGGGTGGAAGAGGGGCCCGGTGCCGGTCTGCATGTGGTTTCGCCTGAGCTTTACTTGCTCCTTCGAGCTGCAGAGCTATCCCGCTGGGAACTCGTGCTTCTTGCCATGGAGTTCTGGGGTCGTTTTGACTCGCGTGATGACCGAGAGAGCGGTGTCGAGGCCAGGCCTTATCCCCTTGCCTCCCAGAACTCTGTCGAGAGAGTAATGTTAGCTATAGAGGGTCGCGTCCCCGGTATGGCGTTGATGCGCTTCGCGCTTGCTCGAGGACTGCCGGGCTCTCGGTCTCCTCGAGAATCCGCCTTGGCGCTCTTTCTTTCACTTCCTCGCAAGCTCGGGGGACTGGGGCTCGATCCACCAGAACTGAACACCTCTGTGGGTCTTTCGGCTCGCGGGAAGCAGATCTTTGGAGCGCCACAGGCCATGCCGGACCTGCTCTTTCCTGCGACGTCGATCGATGTTGAGTATGACTCTTCCGCTCATCATCTGGGTGCCGACGAAGTGCTTCATGACAAGTTGCGCCAGCTTGCATTGGAAGCCTCCGGGATCACGGTGATGCCGATCACCGGGCCGGTAGTAAGGGAATACGGTCAGCTAGTTGCGGCCGCCGATGCCATTGCAGCGGCGGTCAACGGTCGGGATCCTTCCCCGCTTTCGGAACGGCTGGAGGAGCGGCGTCGCGAGCTGTATCGGCAGCTGTTTCGCCTGCGCAGCCTATGGTGAGAGTTGGGCTGGCTTGGCGAACTGGCCCATTGGGTCGCTGGTGGCTGGTCGCTGGCGGCTTCAGCCTGTTGGGTCGCTGGCGGCTTCAGTGAGTGCGCTCATGCCCCTCAGTGAGCGGAATTCTGCTCACTGAAGCTCAGTGAGCACCTAATACGCTCACTGAAGGCACTTTGGCTGCTCACTGAGCAAGCTAATCATTGGAGTGCCGGTGGCCGAGGTAGGTTCCTTTGCAGCTAGAACTTGTTGGGGGTGCCGTCGGTGTCGGGGATTTGGGCGGCCAGCTGCGCTTTGACCTGCGGGATTTGTGCGGGGTCGTAGGGCGTCATCTGGTAGACGTAGTTGAGCCAGTTGCGCCAGAGGAGGTTCGCGTGGGCGCGCCAGGTGAAGAGGGGCTGGCGCTCGGGGTCGTCGTCGGGGAAGTAATTTTCCGGCAGCTGGATGGGCAGGCCGGCTTTGAAGTCGCGCCAGTATTCGCCGGCCAGGGTGTCGCGACCGTACTCGAAGTGGCCCTGGACGTAGACCTCGAAGAAGTGACGTGTGGCCACCAGTGCGGGGCCGGAGGTGAAGCCGCGGGAGAGGACCTGGAGCGACGGGTCGGCCTCGATGGCGTTGGGGTCGCTCGCGGCGTGGCGCGAGTGGGGCATGTTGTGCACCTCGTCGAAGCCGTTGGTTAAGAAGTTGTACTCATCGCAAAGACGCTGAGGGAAGACGCCAAAGAGCTTGGACCCTAGCAGGCGCTTGGGGATGTTGTGCAGGTGATAGAGGCCCGCCATGGCCCCCCAGCAGAGATACATGGTGGAAAAGACGTGGGTTTGTGCCCAGTCCATGATGTCGCAGAGTTCGTCCCAGTAGTCCACCTCTTCGAAGGGCATCTGCTCCACCGGGGCGCCGGTGATCACCAAGCCGTCGTAGTAGTGATCGCGAAAACTCTCGAACGGTTCGTAGAATTTCACCAGATGATCCTGGCTCACATGGGTGGACTCGTGGCTGGAGACGCGCATGAAGTCTACGTCCACCTGCAGCGGGCTCTTGGAGATGAGGCGCAGGATCTGAGTCTCGGTCTCGATCTTGGTGGGCATGAGGTTGAGAATGACCACCCTCAGCGGACGGATGTCCTGCTTTGCTGCAGCCTCCTCTTCGAGGGCGAAGATGCGTTCTTGATGCAGTATCTCTTTGGCCGGCAGGCCGTCGGCGACTTTGATGGGCATGGGGTGTCCTTGAGGGGTTTTTCGGTGAGTTTCAGACGAACTCCCATTCTAGCAGTGCGGACGAGGGGCGAGCTAGGGAGTGGGGAGAGGGCTGAGCTAAACTGCCGCATGGGTGGAGCGCTGCTGATTTGCCGTATCGGGGCGCGGAGGGTGGCAGTGCTGGTGCGCTGAGAAGCTAGGGGGCGTTGGGACGCTGCTGGCTGAACTGCAGGTTGAGGCTGAGACTATGGAGCAGCAGTTCAATTATGAATAAATGCAGAGCATAAGTTTATAGACCAGTAAGGGCGAAAAACCTACCGCTGGAATGGAATGTTCCATAATAGAAATAGCAATCAGCAATAATTTAATAGGGGATTATATGTGGAAAGCTATGAGCTTATAGTTGCTGGTACCGATGTGTAATGAGAGGAGCATTCCTTATGAAACCACAGAATTTCAAGCTCTCAAGACGCTATCTGGCATTTGTGGCATTGCTGCTCCTCTTTGTAGGTCTTGGAACAATTGCATGGGCAGCTCCTTCCTTTATCCCGGTCACCAACTCGCCAGCCAACGAGTTCACCGGAGGCTTTGCCCAACACAAGGGCCGTGTAACCCAGGCGGGCTACGGGCGCATCGTGCTGGAGGATCCTAATGTGCTTACCCGCCAGCAGCTTCCCGAGGGCGCCAAGGCATTCGAGGTCTTTCTGGTGGATGAGAACACCCAGATCACCGATGCGCGCGGAATCCCTGTTGCACTCGAAAGCCTTGAGCCTCTGAGTTGGGCATTAGTAGAGGTCGACTACTACGATGACCGCAACGATGAGCCCTATCCTGCAGCTACGCGCATCTGCGCCATAGATCTTCAGACCCATCTGGATGCAATGGAGCCTCCTCAGTTTCTGGAGTAATGGGCGTTTGGATGCTGATATTTTGTAGGGACAATGATCTTTTGAATCGAATGCGGCGGGCATGAGGGTTCGCTAGGGTATGGAAAAGTGGATCGAGAAGCCACTAGGGGCATGGATTTGGGCGAATCCATGCCCTACGGCTTTTATCTGGCAGGATTTCCAGATCCTACCGACGCTTCGTGCCAAACGAACATGATTATCATTTAGTGTATCGGTTGGCACGAGAGCCTAATTTCCGACAGATCCATTTTCCGTTGGCATGAGGGCTGCCTTTCCGGCAGCGTTTCTGACACAAGCGAGCAGAAACGAGCAGATCCAGTCCTAAATCTGCTCGTTCAGCACGTTTCGTTGCAGGATCTCTGCTCGCTAGCGGCCTCTCGTGCCGAGGCTAAAACCATCGCTTAGTGAGTCTTTCTGCCAAACGTGTTCTGTCTTTCAAAGCCAGTGGCTAGTCGATTCGAGTGTCAAAGTACGCCACCTGAAGCCAAAACGCTCTGCACAACCTGTGCGCATCAGCCAACCAAGGCTCCCACTGTGCATCGCGCCGCGTCATGGGGGATACTTGCACGTAGCCACAAAGAAAAGAGTTCCCATGACAGACACCCCACGCCCTGCGGCACATTCTCACTCCGTCCCGGTCGCACCCGTCTCGACCGCCCAAGCGGCATCTTCCCGCGCCGCATCCGCCACACATGAAGCCGCGACTCGCGGCACCCAAGCGCCCCAGCCTCTAGACTCCCAGCCTGCCAACACCGCATCCTTCGACCAGCTGGGCCTCAGCCCTCAGCTGCTGGCTGCCGTCGACGCCCTGGGCTTCACGGCCCCCACGCCCGTCCAGGCCGACGCCATCCCCCAAGTCCTCGCCGGCCACGACGTGCTGGCCTCCGCCCAGACGGGCACCGGAAAGACCTGCGCTTTTGTGCTTCCTGTCCTCCAACGCCTCCAGGAGCTAGGGCTTAAAGGCGATGCCGAGAAACCCCTCCGCCGCACTCGCACCCCCAAGGGTGGCAAGGGATATACGCGGGGCGGCAAGGGTTCCAGCAAAGCGGCGGCCGCTAAGGCAGCTGGCGCGACTCCGGGCTCTGGCACCATCAAGCCGCCGGCGCTCATCGTCACTCCCACTCGCGAGCTGGCTCAGCAGATCGAGAAGGTCACCAGCGCGGTGTGCGACCACACCGGTCAGCGCACCGTGGTGGTGATGGGCGGCGCGCGCTTTGACGCCCAGCTCAAAGCGCTCTCTCGCGGATGCGAGCTGCTGGTGGCCACCCCTGGGCGCCTGCTGGACCTCATGGAGCGCAAGCTGGTATCACTTTCGCAAGTGCGCATCCTGGTGTTGGACGAAGCTGACCGCATGCTCGACATGGGCTTTTGGCCCTCGGTCAAGCGCATCTTGGCAGCCACGCCGTCCAACAAGCAGACGTTGCTTTTCTCGGCAACGATTCCTCAATCCATGGAGTCCACCGTCGCGTCGCTGTTGCACGACCCGGCAGTGATCGAGATTGCGCGTGTAGGCGAAACGGCGAAGACCGTGGAAGAGGCCCTCATGCCGGTGGTGCAGGGGCAAAAGACAGAACTGTTGGAAGCCTTGGTAAAGCGCGATAACTATGAGCGGGTGCTGGTGTTTTGCCGCACCAAAGCCCGGGCCGACGCGGTGATGCAGTCACTGAAGGCTGCGGGCTTCTCGGTAGATGTGATGCATGCCGACCGGCCGCAAAAGGCCAGGCAACGGGCGCTGGAGAAGTTTCGGGCGGGAAAGATCCGGCTGCTGGTGGCCACCGACGTCATGAGCCGCGGCATCGATGTGTCGGGCATCGACGCGGTGATGAACTACGACGTGCCCGCCGATCCGGAAGATTACGTGCACCGCATTGGGCGCACGGGCCGCGCCGGAGCCGCAGGTCATGCCTACACTTTTGTGGCGCCGGACGAGATCAGCCCGCTGCGCGAGATCGAGTACTTTATGCATAAACTGGTGCCCGTGCAGGATCTTGAGGGATTCTCCTATGCCGCCGGTCGCATCGTGCCCAACGACCGCCGAAGCACCCAAAAGCCCAAGCGCACCATGTTCTCGGGATCTCGGGCGCGTGGCCGCGGCCCTGCCGGGGGGCGCTTTGGCCGCCACTCCTAGGGCGAGCAGCGGAAGGCCTGCCAAGAGGACCAAAATCAAACTAGCAACTATATCAGGAGAGGCACCTCATGAAGCAGCAGCGTCCCTATGCGCGCGCCATCGTCACCAAGAAAGCCGCCCGAGCGCTGGCTGCCGGCCACCCCTGGGTGTTTGCCGGCGAGGTGCTGGCCGTGGAGCCGGGACTGGACGGGTCGCCCGTGGAGAACGGATGCCTGGTTGACGTCCTTGAGAAGAACGGCACCTACCAGGGAACGGGGCTCTTATCGGCAGAATCGAAGATCCGAGTGCGCCTGATCTCGCGCAACGCCAACGACCGCTTCGACGGCGCCTTTTGGCACCGCAAGGCCGCCTGGGCCTGGGAGTACCGTAAGACGACCATGGGTCATCGCGCGCTTCCGGGCTGCGAGCCGGATACTGACTGCTGCCGAGTGGTCTTCTCGGAAGCCGACGGCTTTCCCGGCCTGGTGGTCGACCGCTACGAGGACGTGCTGGTGAGCCAGGTGGGCACCGTGGGCATGGAGCGGCTGCGTCCGCAGGTATACGGTGCGCTGTTGGATGTGCTCCGCGCTGACGGCGCCGACATCCGCGCCATCTTCGAGCGCAACGACGGCAAGACTCGCAGACTGGAGGGCCTGCCCAGCTACCAGGGCTTTTGGGGCGGCGGTGGCTGGGACGGCCAGGTGAGCGTGCCCGATTCGCCCCAGGTCGTCGCCCACGAGAACGGCATCGCCTACGCGCTGGATCTGGCCCATTCGCAAAAAACAGGCTTCTTCCTGGATCAAAAGTACAATCGCCGAGCCGTCCGCGACCTGGCCGCCGGCAAGCGCGTCCTGGACTGCTTCAGCCACGTGGGGCCCTTTGGCCTCAACGCCGCCGCAGGTGGCGCCGCCTTCACGAGGTGCGTCGACATCTCCCAGACGGCCTGCGACCTGGCCGCTGCCAATGCGCGTCTCAACGGGCTCGACGGTTCCATGGCGTTTACCTGCGCCAATGTGTTCGAGTACTTGGACGCCCTCCTTGCCGATAAGCGCTTCCTCAAAGAGCAGGGCGGCCCCTTTGACCTCATTGTGCTGGATCCGCCGGCCTTCACCAAGAGCCGGAGTACGCGGGGAAGCGCGGCCCGAGGCTATCGGGAGATCAACAATCAAGCCATGCGCCTGCTGCCTCGGGGTGGCTACTTGGCCACCTGCAGCTGCTCCCATTTCATGGACGCTGAGCACCTCAAGTCCGCCATCGCCCAAGCCGCCCACGACGCCCATGTGCAGCTGCGGCAGGTGGAGGAGCGCCAGCAGGCCCCGGACCATCCCATTGTCTGGGGCATCCCCGAGACCCACTACCTGGACTTTTTCATCTTCCAGGTGGTGTAGGGGTGCCGGCTTGTGGCGGTGTGCTGCGAGCGGCATGCGGATTGCGGTGCCGAGGGCGCGGGTTTCTCGGCAGCCGGGGCGTGCGCATTGAGTGACAACTTGATGCGTGGCAGAAGCGCCTGCCATCCTAGCGTGCCTGGCAGAAAGAACTGCCAAACTGGGGCTACTGGCAGGAATTTGGGGCTGCGAGTCTGCCAATCTACCTTCTTTGTTCTCGGAGTTTAGCTGCGCCCAGCGCCACAAAGCACAGGTTGGCAGGACTTTACCTCTGGCCGCCTGCCATCCTAGCGTGCCTGGCAGAAAGAACTGCCAAACTGGGGCTACTGGCAGGGCTTCCATCTGATCAGTGTAGTGGGCGGAATGAGTTGGCTTAGAATCTGCGACCAACACACACAGATGTAAGCACCCAAAATGAGGTACCCTTGTGCCAACTGCATATCATCGCAACCCGAGGGCACGGTTCGAACAGCTGCTTGCTTAGTAGATTAATAAGGAACCCGGTTAGAGTCCGGGGCAGCCGCCACTACTGTGTTCGGGCAAAGGCGCGGGCGCATTCCCATTGGGCGCAAGCTCGAGAAGGGGCCCGCACTGGCGGTGCGTACCTGCGTAGGCCGCCACCCGTGAGTCAGGAGACTTGCCTGTCCTCGATAGGTTCGACCGTCCTGGGCGTGTGGGTCGTGGTGCCGGTGCTGTGATGCTTGGCTCCCGCTTTCCCGCCCGTTTTGTTGGCCCGATTCGGGGTCTCATCCTTGCCGCCCATCCGCCTGAGAAGGCGAAGGCACAGGCAAGGAGTTACCGATGAAAACTACAACCAGTCCCCGTAGGCGCCCCGGTGCCAGCATGCGCATCGCGGCCTGGGCGCTTTCGGCGCTGTTGGTCTGGGGCCAGCTGCCCGTGGCGGCCGTCGCCCAAGCGGCCCAGCAGCCCGCCGCCAGCGTGCAGGAGGCGTCCGATGGGCAGACCGCCGACCCCGCCGCACAGGTGGCCCTCACCCTGCGGGTCATCGGCCCCGAGGGCGTGCTTTGGCTCCCGCGCACCCAGGCTCCCTTTGAGAGGGGCACCACGCTGGAAGAGGCCGTCAAGCAGATGCTGGACGGCGCAGGCATCGGCTACGACGCCTCGCTGCTCACCCTCACCCGCGACGGCCAGAGCTATGGCTGGGACGGCAGCAACTATTGGCAGTTCTTTGTGGCAGACAAGTCCCTCGAGGTCATGCCCGGTGACTATGAGCTCACCGAGCCGGTCACCGATGCCGCTCTCTACTACTCGCCCTGGGGCGCCAGCCTGCCGGAAGCCCCGGTGGAGTGCGATCCATCCGCCCCGCACCCGGATGTGGAGGCTTTCTGGCCCGCCTGGCGGGGCCCTGCTTCTACGGGCGCCATCGCCAGGGACGCCACTCCTACCGGGGCCGGCACTTTAGCCTGGTCGCTTCGCCTGCGAGAGGCCGATGACTGGGCTACCAACGTCTCGGATCCGGTGTTTGTGGGCGGCTCGCTCTGGGTGGCCGCGGGTTCCCAGCTTCTGTGCATCGACCCTGCTTCCGGCACGGTTGACGCTCGCCTGCCCCTGGGCGCCCCCATCGATTCCATCTGCCGGATCACCTATGCCCAGGGCCTCCTTTTGGTACCGCTTTCCGGAGGTCGGCTCCAGGCGATCTCGGCTAGCGCCCACAAGACCCTCTGGGTCACTGACGCCCTGCCTGCCGACGGCACCGTTCCCCAGCAGTCGCTCTCCAGCCTCACGGTGGCAGAGGATGCGGTCTATTGGGCCACCTGCACTCCCGACGGCGTGGGCGGCTCCACAGGCGGCTACCTCTGCGCGGCCAACCTGGCCACCGGAGCCTTGCTCTCCGGCTACCCCCGGGCCAATCCCCGCGGCGCCGGCGTCTACTGGAGCGGCCCTGTGCAGGTGACTGGCCGCTCCGGCCTTATGGCCTGCGGTGACGATGTCGGAACCCTGGAGATCTACGACGCTGCCACAGGTACTCCCAAAGGCTCCCTCAACTTGGGCGCCCCGGTACGCACGACCCCCGTGTCCCTGGGCGACGGCACCCTCGCAGTGGTTACCTCCAACGGCGTGGCCCATCGCATCTCCGTTGCGCAAGACGGCACCCCTACCCAGGCCGCCGCGTGCTCCTTTGCCACATCTTCCACCAGCACGCCGGCTTTGGCGGGCGACACGCTGGTGGTGGGCGGTGCGGTCGCCGACGCCACCGGGTACCATGGACGCCTTGCGCTCATCGACGTCGCGAGCTTCTCGGTAACCCGCACCGTGGACGCCACTGCTGCCGGGCCCCTTCCCGGAGCCGTCCAGGGCGCGCCGCTGGTCAGCGAGACTGCCAACGGCACCTGGGCTTACTTCACCTGCAACGCGCTGCCCGGAGCGCTCTGCGGCTACAAGCTGGGCGACGAGCAGGCGGCCCAAATCTACCTGCCTGCCCCCGCTGACCAGCAGTATTGCCTGGCCAGCGTCATCCCTGGCCCCGACGGCGCGCTCTATTACTCCAACGACTCCGGGCTGCTCTTCAAGATCCTTGCCGATAAAACCGTCCCTCAGCAGCCGGACGGCTCCCAGGGTCCCGGCGCCTCCCAGAAGCCCGATGGTTCGCAGGGGGCTGGCGGCTCTGGGCAGCCTGGCGGAACGTCGCAGCCTGACAGCTCGGCGGCGCGTCCTGCTTCTGGCTCGACGGCAGCTGCGACGACTGCCAAGGGCGTCGGGGATGCGGGCGCTCGGAACAGCGCAAAGGCAGCTGGCGCTGACGCCGGTGCCGATGCTGATGCTGCGACTGCCGAGGTTGTCGATGCGGAAGCCCTCCTTGCCGACGGCGCTGCCGCTGCGAATGCCCCGCTGCCCTGGTGGCCCATCGCGACTATGGCGCTAGGCGCCGCGGCGCTGGTGGCGTTGGCGATGTGGAACCTGGTCGCTTCCAAGAGAAAGGCCTCTTAAATGAGTGAAAAGCCTAGGGGTGGCTCCCAAAGGGGTCATCTAAGTCATGGGTCTGCCAACATGTCCGCCAAAGCTAGCGAGGAATCCCAAGGTATGGAGGGTGCGGAGAAGCCCCAAACCGTCGATGCTGCCACGAGCGTCCGGCGCACCCGCGACAGCGCCGTGGCTCGCGCCAATACGGCTTCCGGCGCCGCGACGCCAAAGGATCCCGCACCGGGCGCTCATGCTGCGACCCGCCGGCACCGTATTACTGCCTTCCTCGCGGTGCTCGCGATTGCGGCGGCGGGGTTCTCGGTCTGGTCGATGGGGGAGTATGTGGCAGGCCGCGACCCGCTGGCGATCTTTGCGGTCGCTCAGGAGACAGCGGCGCCTTCCTGGGATGATGCATCTTCTGATGTTGCTGGAGCTTCCGGCGACGGTGCGGCGACGGAGCCCGCCGATGTCTCGGGAGACGCTGCGGCTGCGGGATCTGACACGGCTGAAGCGCCGGCTGCCTCGGTGGAGGACGTCTCTGCCGGGCAGGCCGGCGGCTCTGGCGACTCAGAGCCGCCGGCTTCTGGGGGTACGTCCTCCTTGGCATCCGGCAGCGCCGGCGCGGGCGCGGCTGTCGGCGGGTCCTCTGGTGGATCCAGTGGTGCTGCGGGAAGTGCGGGCTCTGGCGGCAGCTCCGGCTCATCCCAGCCTGGCGACGCCTCCACCATCGCGGTCACCCAGGTAGTGGATGGTGCGTCGCAGCGGGTCACGGTGGCGGCGGGATCCTCGGTCTACGACGTGCTGGCGGCTTCTGGCGTTCCCTTTAGCGCCAGCGGCGGGGCTTTTGGCGCCTACGTCACCGCCATCAACGGGCAGGCGGCAGGGCCCAATACGGGCTGGACCTACACGGTCAACGGGGCCCAGCCCAACGTGAGCTGCAGCTCCTATGAGGTCTCGATCGGCGACGCCATAGTGTGGGAGTTCGTGACGGTGGGCTAGGGCGGCGAGGGTTGCCAGCTACATAGTTTGGCCGCCCCACCGCTTATCCGTGGGTGTGTGCTCCGGCGTCTCCGCCGCTCGCGCGCTTGGCGGCCTTGCGCTCCTGGCGGCGGCGTCGGAAAAAGTCGCGCAGGAGGCGGGCGCTTTTCTCGGCAAGGACGCCTGAGGTCACTGTGAACTCATGGTTGAGGCGCGGGTCGCAGCTCACGTCGTAGAGGGTGCCCAGTGCGCCGCCCTTGGGGTCGGGGGCGCCAAATACACAGCGATCGATGCGACTGTTGACCATGAGGCCGGCGCACATGAGGCAGGGCTCCAGGGTCACATAGACAGTGCAACCGCTGAGCCGCCAACGATCCAGCACGCGCGAGGCCTCTACCAGCGCGGAGAACTCGGCGTGGGCAGAAGGGTCGTGGTTGGTCTCGCGCTTATTGTGCGCCGCGGCCACCACCTGCCCGTCGCATACCACCACGGCGCCGATAGGCACCTCGCCCATCTGTGCCGCCGCCTGGGCGTGGGCGATGGCCAGCTCCATGAAGCGCTCGTCGTCGGCGCGCTGGGGATCCGCCATCGCGTACGAGCCGCCGGCGGGCTGAACGGGGAGTGGTGGGTCTGCGGCGGGCTGCAAGGCACCGGCGGGCTCCGAGCCGCCTGCGGGCTGCGATGCGCAGGCGCCCGGGGCGCTCAGAGAGCTTGAAATGTTTTCGGTGTCGGGGAGATGTGGTTGGGTCACGGCGCTCCTTGATAAAAACGAGCCATGTTTTGGGGTAGGATAACAATCCTGAGGGGAGATGGCAGAGCGGCCGAATGCGGCGGTCTTGAAAACCGTTGGGCGCTTGCGCGTCCCGAGGGTTCGAATCCCTCTCTCCCCGCCAGTTGTGTCCTCGTCTGCTGCGGTGTCCCAAGGATGCCGCAGCAGCTTTATTGGCCGAGGCGTTTCTCGGCAAAGAGGGCGCGGATGCCTGGGCTTCATGCCTTGTGACCTCGCGTCTTCGTGCCGTGCGCCCAGGCCAGCCGCTCCCAAGGAGGGAACATGGGTCCGTTTGGTATCGCTTTGATCTTTATTGTAATCGCCGTGGTGGTTGTGGTGGCGTGCATCATGCTTTACAACGGCATCGTGCAAAAGCGCAACCGCGTGGATAACGCCTGGCAAAACATCGACGCCAACCTGCAGCGCCGCAACGACCTCATCCCCAACCTGGTGGAGACCGTCCAGGGTTACACCTCCCATGAGTCCAGCACGCTCCAGGCCGTCACCGAGGCCCGCGCCGCCGTCTCTGCAGCTCAAACCCCGCAGCAAACCATGGAAGCCTCCGATCAGCTCTCCGGCGCCCTCCGCCAGCTGTTTGCCGTGGCCGAGGCCTATCCCGATCTCAAGGCTTCCGCCAACTTCGAGGAGCTTCAGCAGCAGCTCGCCGACACCGAGAACCGCATCGTCTACGCCCGCCAGTCCTACAACGACTGCGTCTATATCTACAACAACGCCATCCAGACCTTCCCCGGCAACCTGCTGGCCGGCATGGGCAACTTTAGTGCCATGGACGGCTTCGAGGCTTCAAACGACGCTCGCACCGCTCCCAAGGTAAAGTTCTAGCTCACCTCGCCGCGCAGCCACCTCGCGCGTCCCGCCGCGTCTCACGATCTCGCTGCGCCTCGCAACTCTGCCACGCTCCACGGCACTCTTGCCGAGAAACCCGCCGGCCTCCCCGCGTCTTGCGACGCGGGGAGGCCGGCTTTTTGGTGAGCTGGGGCATGAGGGGTGGCTCGCAGCTCTAGGGCGTTGGGCTTCTCGGCAGCCCCTTGGCCACACCCCTTGGCGCGAAGCCCGATTCCACACCCCTTGGCGCGAAGCCCGATTTCGCTTGAACTGTCTTGGCTCGCCATTTGGACGCAATGTCCGGAGCCATCCAGCTTCACTACGTGAATTCACGTAGTGAACGGCTCCTGCAACCTGGGGTTTTATTATTTGCTACGTGAATTCACGGAGCAAACGGCCGATTTTGGCCCCAAAATCCACGTAGTGAATTTTGGGATGGGCGCTGCGGCTCGGGCGCCATGCCAACGGGCGTCGCGTCTCGCTACTCGCTCTCCTCCAGCAGCTCGAAGCGGAACTGACCGTCCTCGTAGATGCCATAGGAGTGGGAGCCGTCCTTGGGGATGGAGACGCTGCCGGGGTTGAAGAGGGTGATGCCCTCGGGGGTCTCGGCCAGCTGCTTGACGTGGGTGTGGCCGTAGAGGAAGGCGGAGCCGGGGGCGAGAGGCGGAAGCAAGTCGGGGTTCCACAGGTGCCCGTGGGTGAGCCAGAGGGTGCGGCCGGACTCGTCGACGAGCTGGGAATAGTCGCCCATGCAGGGAAAATCCAGCACCATTTGGTCCACCTCGGCCTCGCAGTTGCCGCGCACGCAGGTGATGGAAGAAGCCAGCCCGTTGAGCATGGGGATGACCTGCTTGGGAGCATAGCCGCGAGGCAGGTCGTTGCGGGGGCCGTGGTAGAGGAGATCGCCCAGGAGGATGATCTTGTCGGGCTGTTGGGCGTCGACAGCCTCCATAAGGCGCTCGCACCAATAGGCAGATCCATGGATGTCGCTAGCAATGAGATACTTCATAAGAAAAGCCACCCTTCCCGAGGACCTTTGGCCTGGCGGCAAGACCGCGCGTGTAGCGGCGAGTCTGCGCGCCAGGGCCTGTGCTTTTGAAAGGTAGCTTACTGGTTTTAGCGATGATATGCCGGGCGAATCGCCCGATGCTTACTCCTGGTAGTCGCTGGGATCCGAGATATCGGCCTCCTCCACCTTGGCTTCCTGGGCCTCTTTGGCAGCGGCCTCGTCGGCCTGATCGGCCATGTGCGCCATCTCTTGGTTAGGGGCGTCTTCTGTGGCGGCGGCCACTTTGTCCTCAGCGGCCTGATCTTCCAGCTTCTCCTGGAACTTCACGTAGCGGCGCATGCGCAGCCAGCCGGCGAAAGAAAGGAGGCAAGGAACGATCAGGAAACCCCAGTAGCCAGGGAAGAACACGATGGCCAGCAAGTAGGCCACGCCGGCGACCAAATCCCAGCCAGCGCGCTTTTGAGCCAATGCCAGCGCCGAGAACACGATGCCCACAGCCAGTGCCAAGAAATGCGGGGTCAAAAGCCCCAGCGCCATGCCTACCAGGGCGTCGCCGGTGACAGCCAGCCCTCCCCAGTAGACGATGCAGTAGATGGCATAGACTGCGGCGCACGCCAGCGCGATGATGGTAAGCAGCCAGCGATAGCACATATCATTGATGCGAGCGCGTTTTTGGTTGTCCATAGTGGGTCCCTTCCTCACGAAGCTGAGCAAAAGCCACAGGCGTTAGGTATCAGCTGGCATCTGTGCCCAATCCGGCTACCTACGGGCTTTGCCCATCGACGAGTTTTCCCATACCCAATTCTCATACCCATAAAGATCTTGGGGAGGAAGGGTGGCGTTTCTGGCCAGGGCTGTCATACGAGTGGCTTATTGCGGACTGTCACTCCCAGCGAGCGTGAAGGGAGATGACGCACCCCGGTACGCCCGGCGCCGTTATCATGGCGAGGCGCTCATGGGGGGAGTGCCGACAGCGCGACTGTGCTCGCTGAAAGCGACTCCCAGGTTGAGGGCTCAGTCCCTCAGGAAAGATGCTACATTAGTAACATTAAAACGCATCTAATAAAGCAAATGACTACTTACTCTGCAAAATAATGAAGCTAAAGTAGATAGTTTTCAGAGGGATAAATATCCTTCTCAGGGCAGCAAAACACCCTTTTCAGAGAGGCAAGCATCCTTCAATCTCCCGGCCAACCTCTTGATCTCTCGGATGCGTTGCCTTGGTAACTCCTCCATCGCCCGGGTGCCTCTAGTCTCCTGTCGTCCATCGCACCGGCATCCTTCATGCCGTGAACACCCGCACAACTCCGCAAGCGCCTACAATAAACGCCGAGAAGCCCTTACCGCCGCTACCTGAATGCGTGTCTTGGGCGCCAGGCTCGTCCAGCTGCCCAGCAGGCGCACGCCTGGCATGCCCGCAACCAGAAAGGTGTTCCTAGCCATGAAGAGAACCACGATCGCCCAGCTCAATGCCAATCCTGCTGCGTTCGCAGACAAAGACGTGGTGGTGTGCGGATGGACGCGCTCGGTGCGCGACATGAAGAACTTTGGCTTCGTGACTCTCAACGACGGCAGCTGTTTCGCCGACCTCCAGGTGGTCATGAACGTGGGCGAGGTGGACAACTACGCCCAGGTGGCAGCGTTGGGCACAGGATCGGCGGTGTGCGTGCACGGCGTCGTCGCGCTCACTCCAGAGCGTCCGCAGCCCTTCGAACTTAAGGCCGCCAAGATCGTCATTCTGGGCGAGAGCGCCCCCGACTACCCCATGCAAAAGAAGCGCGCCACCCGCGAGTTCTTGCGCACGCAGCAGCATTTGCGCAGCCGCACCAACCTGTTTCGCGCGGTGTTCCGCGTGCGGTCGGTGGCGGCCTTCGCCATCCATCAGTTCTTTCAGGAGCGCGGTTTTGTCTATGTGACCACGCCCATTATCACCGCCTCAGATGCCGAGGGCGCCGGCGAGATGTTCCGCGTCACCACCCTGGACGTGGACAACCCGCCCCGCACCCCTGACGGCGCAGTGGATTGGAGCCAGGACTTCTTTGGCAAGGCCACCAACCTCACGGTGTCCGGCCAGCTCCAAGCTGAGAACTTCGCCATGAGCTTTGGCGACGTCTACACCTTTGGCCCCACCTTCCGCGCCGAGAACTCCAACACCCGCCGCCACGCCGCCGAGTTCTGGATGATCGAGCCCGAGATGGCCTTCTGCGACCTGGAGGGCGACATGGACGTGGCCGAGGCCATGCTCAAGTACGTCATCCGCCGCGTCATGGACGCCTGTCCCGACGAGATGGCCATGTTCAACAAGTTCGTGGACAAGGGCCTTGCCGAGCGCCTGGAGCACGTGGCCAGCTCCGACTTTGCCAGGTGTACCTACACCCAGGCCATCGAGATCCTTACGGCCGCGCAAGCCGCCGGCCACAAGTTCGAGTATCCGGTCTCCTGGGGCATCGACCTTCAAACCGAGCACGAGCGTTTCCTTACCGAGAAACACTTCCAACGCCCGGTGTTCGTCACCGATTATCCCCGCGAGATCAAGGCCTTCTACATGCGTGCCAACGACGATGGCAAGACCGTGGCGGCCGTAGACTGCCTGGTGCCGGGCATCGGCGAGATCATAGGCGGCTCCCAGCGCGAGGAGCGCCTGGACCTGCTCGAGGCCCGCATCCACGAGCTGGGCATGGACCCCGAGCAGTACAAGTTCTACCTGGACCTGCGCCGCTATGGCACCTGCGAGCACGCCGGCTTTGGCCTGGGCTTCGAGCGACTGGTGATGTATCTCACCGGTATCGACAACATCCGCGACGTGCTGCCCCATCCCCGCACCGTGGGCAACGCCGACTTCTAAGCTCAAGGGGCATATTGCAACTTTTGCGTGCACGGAAGCCACTCGAAGCGCCCCTATTCGTCCTTGGCAGGATGGCCGGGCTTCTCGGCACCTTGGGCGCGTCAGCCGCCGACCCAACCATTAGGAGTCTCTGAATCGCTCGAGGCGGCACGGGAAGATACCTCGAAACCAACGAGAGGATCTTTTCGTGCTGCCTTTTTTGCTGCTGATCGCAGGCGTGCTCTATGTGATAGGCGAGTCCTTTGCCTTCAAGCCCATGTCTCGGCTTGCGCAGGTGGGCATCCCCACCTATTCCATGGTCATGGCGTTGGTGACGCTGGTACGCGATCCCTCGCAGCTGCCTTGGCTGGCCGTCGTGGCGCCGGTAGGGGTACTTATCGGTTGGCTGCAGACCACCCATGTGCAGGTGCGGCTCACCGGAGTTGCCGACAAACACCGCCGTCGCACGGTGGAAGTGCGCCGCGGCTGGACCTACGCGCTGGGGTGGGCGCTGGTGTTTGCGGCGGGCATCGGCTTTCACGGGGTGCTGCAAGGTGCCATGCCCTGGGATGAGATCCTGGAAGATCTAGCTAAGGATGTGGAGCGGGATCTGTTCACGATACTGCTGTTTACCTCGGGCTTGAACTGGTATGTCTACGCGCTCTCGGGAACTGCGGGCTACACCTACGCGCTTATCCTGCGGCTCACCAACATCCACGTGGCCGAGGCGCTCCATGAGGCGCCCCGCCGTGTGCACGGAACGCTGCGCGTCGCGTACAGCCCCGTGCAGCGTCTGGTGGATTGGAGCTGGCGGCGTAGGGGAGAGGCGCTGGACAGCGATGCCGAGACCCCTGCGGAAGAGCAGTGAGATGAGAAATGAAAAACAGGGATAGCTTAGGGGGGCTATCCCTGTTTAAAACAATGAAATGCTAAAGCCTGGGCCTAGAGTGCGTTATAAGCCTACAGTCCCATTTTGTCTGCACCATAAGTAGCTTGCTCTGGAGTGAAACCCTCGTAGATCAACTGATCGATGAGGCCACCGCGAGAGAAGGACATGAAGCTAAGGTAGGACTTGGCTTGCTTCACAGCCTGCTCGTTCCAATCGGCGCCGCAGTTGTCCGCAGCATAAACCGCTTCCTCATGGCTGTACTTTTCATATTCGAGTTGCTTGATAAGTCCGGTGTAAGAGAACGGCATAGTCTTGAGATAGGAAAGTGCGGTACCCAACGCGTTCTTTTCTCCCTTGGTGGGAATGCGTTTGAATACAGGGTCTACAGTGAGGTTGGAAGTGACGTTCGCAGTAGATACACTCCAGCCCTCAAAGGTATAGCCATCTTTTGTGGGATTGCCTTTAACTGAGGCAGACTGCCCATTATCAACCTCAACAGTTGCAAAAACGCCGCCGTTGCCATCAGTGAAGGTAACGGTCCATACAGGTTTATAAACAGGCTTGATGGTGAGATTGCTCTTTACGTTGGTAAGAGAAGTGTCCCATTTTATGAACTTATAATGATCCATAGCAGGAGGCTCAGGTGCTGTTGCTGCGCCACCTTCCTTGACCCATTCCTTCTTGATCTCGTTGCCATTCCCATCAAGGAATACAACTTCATAAGCAGTCGTGTACTTCGCGGTTATCTTGGTGTCACCTGTGATATTTGTGATGTAGTCACCGTCGACTTTTGCTGGTTTGACGGGTTCCCAACGGTCAAACGCCTTGCCTTCAACTTCGGGCGCTTCGGGCACTTTTACAGAGGCGCCCTGCCCAAGATCCCAAACTATCTTCTTCTCAACGGTTTTGCCTTCAGCCTCAAAAGTTGCCGTGTGGGTAGGTGCATCGATTGAAAGGGAGTCAACCATGTTTTGGATAGTTGCTTTAAGCCCTGGAGAAAGCGAGTCGGGTGTATAGAACACAATGGTTGAGAAAATATCCCCAAACACTGTTCCATAAGCCACGTAGGAACCCTGATCGGAGGATCCACTGGCAGTAACGCAGTCTTGGGATCCCAGTTTGACGCTAGCCCATTTTGTTGTATCAGACGCATTGATCTTCACGCCTGGAAGAAGGTAGGCGCCTTGAAGCTCTTCGACGCCTTCAGCAAATGCAGACTTGTAATCTGAGCTAGAAGTTAATGCAGGGGTGGCTCCCTCGTAGGGCACAGTTCCTGCGACAATCTTAATATTTTAAGAAGTAGTATCGAGGCGCATAGTGGAGAGCCCGCTACCACTGTTTCTAGTTGACCATGAGTCGGGATGCTCAACTTTGTAGCCAAACATGTTGCTTGAAGCATCCAAGCTCTTGGGAGCCACGCAGCTCACAACAGAAATAATAATGATTAAGGCAATGAGTATTGCTGCGCCAATGAGTATCGGTTTGCGATGTTTACCTAAGGGTTTAGTAAGTTTGGCAACATTTTTAGTCAGTATATCTTTGAGAGAGCTGGAGGCATAGCCGTTGCTAGTGCTGTGTCCCGCGGTAGAAGAGTCTTCTTGCTGGAGTGTTCGAACAGCCTGATCGTCATCGATAACCTGGATGTTTTTCTCGGCTTCCGAGCCTGTGCCATCTGGAGGAGTGGCCATCGCAGGCTCATTATTTGTAGGAGCTGAGGCTTCGTTAGTCTCTTGATTCTCATCAAAAACTTCTGAGACATGATTGTTTGCAGGTTCATATCCGATTTGAGTAGGGGTTTGCTCAGTTGCAATGGGTGCAGGCTCGTCTTGCGTTGAAGAGCTTGCTGTATCTTCGTTGATAATTCCTAGGCTTGCTTCATTTGTCGGGGGGGGGGGGTCTCTTTAGGATCATTGATGAGATCGCTCATGGAAATCCTTTCAAATTGCAGAGAACTGTAATTATCAAAAGATAATAGTTCAGAGTGATTAAAGCAATGAGAGTAGAGACTGAAAAATAGTCTGTTCGTCCTTTAATATGTAGTTCACTTTATGGGTCTTAAAGCCAAAAGGAGATCTCATGCGCAAGTGTCTTAGGTGCGGCAGCGAGATGAAAGAGGGCTGCGCCATCAAGGTGGAAGGCGCAGGCTACGGCATCGTGCTTTCCGACGACGCCACGAAGCTTTTTAGCGGCCGCATAGGAAAGCCCAACGTGGCCATCTGCCCCAAGTGCGGAGAGGTGTCCATCTACCTGGAGGACGTGGACAAGCTCAAAGAGCCCTAGGCTCCGGTCATCGCGCCAGGCCAGAGGGCGCTCAGGCTCTCGCCGCAGGGCGTTTCACGGAGGCGACTCGTTATAAGAAGGTCGCCGCGCCGCTGAGGGGCCATTCGTTATAAGAGGGTTCTCGGCACTGGGGTTTTGTAAAACCCCAGTGCAGTTACCCCCACTAATAACGAGAATCGGACTTAAAAGGCGCTCCAAGCCGCAAAAACCATGCAGTGAAGGCTCTTATAACGAGAACCCCGCTGCACGCCCCCGCTGCACGCCCACGGTTGCCGAGAAAAGCTGCCGTCGGGGCCCGTCATATCGATCTCAGTGAACAGTTTTACTGGCTTTTACCTGGGCCATCGCAAACATATCTCAACCTATCGATATGGCACTATCCCTAAATACGCCTTATTCCTAAATATGCGCCCTACCCAGAATGTGTGCACTCTCCTATAAATCCGTTCCTCGCCCCTTGCCTGTGCGTGCGCCTCGGATTCCAGCGCCCCACACCCGTACATCGCTATGGGTCGATGCAAAGTGGCGCCCGGGGACTCGCTGACAGAGTCGCTAGGTTATAATTGCGCGTAACTGAAATGTTAGTAACTTCAGTAGCTGCCAGAGCGACAGGGGTCGGGAGAGCTTCTGTCCAGAGCACCTGAGGGCTTGCCGCGCTGGTGAGGGCCAGTCCCTGGCAGCACGAACCTGCGGGTTTGCCGCAGCGTTGCGGATGAGCGGCTCGGGGCATGGGACAGCCTGTCAGAGTGCGGGCCACCCTGCACTGTGGCGAGCCCGCTGTGGCGAGCCAAGAGCGAGGAAGGAAGAGGAAGGAGAGGTATGGCGCGTTTGCATGTGATGGAGCGAAGCGCTGCGCAAGCGGTCATGGACGGCTTGCATAAGGCGTTGGAAGGGCGCCTGTCGGTGAGCTCGCTGGCGCCTTGCCCAGTGGAGTTCACGGCAGCCTATATCGCCATGTGTGCCACCCAAAGCTGCGGCAAGTGCACCCCCTGCCGCGTGGGGCTCAATGCGCTCCACGATCTTTTTGACGACGTGTTGGAGAACCGCGCAACCCCTGAGACCTTGGATCTCATCGAGAGGACAGCGCGAAACATCTACCTTTCGGCCGACTGCGCCATTGGCTACGAGGCCGGTTCCATGGCCCTCACGGCAGTGCAGGGCTTCAGGGACGATTTTGAGAGTCATATCCATAACCACGCCTGCGGCTTCAAGCAGTCCGAGCTGGTGCCCTGCGTCTCCGGCTGCCCAGCCGGCGTGGACATCCCCGGCTACATCAGCCTGGTGGAGGCCGGCCGCAACACCGACGCCGTACGCCTCATCCGCAAGGACAACCCACTGCCGTTGGTCTGCGGCTACGTGTGCGAGCACCCCTGCGAGATGTTCTGCCGCCGCGGCATGGTGGACGATCCCATGAACATCCGCGGTCTCAAGCGCTTCGCGGTGGATCACATGGAGGAAGACTATCGCCCCCACATGGCCCCCTCCACGGGCAAGCGCGTGGCGGTGGTAGGTGGCGGGCCTGCGGGTTTGTCGGCAGCTTATTACCTGGCCCTCATGGGCCACGACGTCACCGTCTTCGAGGCCCGCAAGCACCTGGGCGGCATGCTGCGCTACGGCATCCCCAACTATCGGCTGCCGCGCCGCCTGCTGGACCAGGAGATCCAGTGGATCCTAGACTGCGGCATCCACGTGGAGCTTGAGTGCCCCATCGAGGACCTGCGCCCGTTGCGCGACGGCTTCGATGCGGTCTACCTGGCCATCGGCGCCCACGGCGACAATCGGCTGGGACTTCCGGGCGAGGACTCGGCCGGCGTCATCAGCGCGGTGGAGATGCTGCGCGCGGTGGGCGACGGCGACGCCCCGGACTTCACCGGAAAGCGCGTGGCGGTCATCGGCGGCGGGAACGTGGCCATGGATGTGGCGCGTTCGGCGGTGAGGTGCGCAGCCGAGAAGGTCACCATCCTCTACCGGCGCCGTGTGGCCGACATGACGGCACAAGACGAGGAGATCGCCGGCGCCCAGGCAGAGGGCTGCGAGCTTCTGGAGCTCCATGCCCCGGTGCGCATCCAGGCAGACGAGCGTGGCCATGTGACCGGCGTGGTGGTGCAGCCGCAGATCATCGGCGGGCTCAAGCGGGGCCGTCCGGCTCCCCGAGCTGCCGACGCCGCCGAAGAGCTGGTGGAATGCGACGTGGTGGCCGTGGCTATTGGTCAGGCTATCGAGAGCGACGTCTTCGAGAGGCAGGGCATCCCCTGCAAGTGGGGCCGCATTCAGGCGGCCGAGGACGGCTCCATCGCCGGCTTCGACGGGGTCTTCTCGGGCGGCGACTGCCAGAGCGGCCCGGCCACGGTGATCCGCGCGGTGAACGCCGGCAAGGTGGCCGCAGGCAACATTGACAACTACCTGGGCTTCAACCACGTCATCGGTGTGGACATCGACCTGCCGCCGGTGCAGTTCAAGGGTAAGACCAGCTGTGCCCGCTGCGAGATGACCGAGCGCGAGGCGGCCGACCGCATCTGTGACTTCGACCTGGTAGAGCGCGGGCTCACTGCCGAGGAGGCCCATCAGGAGGCTTCCCGCTGCCTGCGCTGCGACCACTTTGGCTTTGGCGCGTTCCGCGGAGGGAGGATCGACCAATGGTAGAGATCATGCTTGAAGAGTTAATCCCCGAGCCCCTGGGCGACGGCGCCAGCGATCCTGCGGCATCCGCTAATCCCGCCGTGCCCGCGGCGCCCGCCGAGCCCCAGCTGGTCACCGTGACGGTGGACAACAAGACTGTGCAGGTACCCACCGGATCCACCATCTTAGATGCTTGTACCGCCGCCGGGGTGCGCGTCCCCACCCTGTGCTTCCTTAAAGACGTCAACGAGATCGGCGCCTGCCGAGTCTGCCTGGTCGAGGTAGAGGGCATCGAGCAGCTGGTGGCCTCCTGCAATAACGTGGTGCTGGACGGCATGGTGGTGCGCGCCAACAGCCCCCGAGTGCGCGAGGCCCGCAAAGCCAACCTGGAGTTCTTGCTCTCCCGTCACAACTCCACCTGCACGAGCTGCGTGCGCTCGGGCAACTGCCAGCTCCAGGCGCTCTCCAACCAGTTTGGCATCTCGGAGCTGCCCTATTCCGTCGAGCTCACCCATACCCCCTGGAACCAGGACTTTCCCCTTATCCGCGATGCCGATAAGTGCGTCCACTGCCTGCGCTGCATTCAAATCTGCGATCACGTGCAAAATACCGGCGTCTGGGACCTGGCCAATCGCAGCAGCCATACCTGCGTAGGCGTGGCCGGGGGTGCTCCCATCGAGGCCACCGACTGCACCCTCTGCGGTCAGTGCGTCACCCATTGCCCCACCGGCGCCCTTACCGCCCGCGACGACACCGACAAGGTCTTCGACGCCATTGCCGACCCTGACACCACCGTGGTTGTCCAGGTAGCCCCTGCAGTACGCGCTGCCTGGGGCGAAAGCCTGGGCCTTTCCCACGAGGAGGCCACCATCCAGCGCATGGCCGCCGCCCTCAAGGCCCTGGGCGTCGATTACGTCTTTGATACCAGCTGGTCCGCCGACCTCACCATCATGGAGGAGGGCAGCGAGCTTCTGGCCAAGCTGGCCGCAGCCGCTGCGGCGCCCGGCGACCCAGCAGCTTCCGCTGACCTCGCGGCCCCCGGCGCCGGCGACGCCCCGCGCTTCCCCATGTTCACCAGCTGCTGCCCCGGGTGGGTGCGCTACGCCAAGGCCCATCATCCCGAGCTGGTAGACCAGCTCTCCTCCGCCAAATCCCCCGGTCAGATGTTTGGCGCCATCACCAAGAGCTGGTTCGCCCAGACCCAAGGCATCGACCCCCACTCCGTCTTCTGCGTGGAGGTCATGCCCTGTCTGGCCAAGAAAGCCGAGGTAGCCTACGCCCCCATGAACGACGCCTGCGGCGACCCCGACGTGGACGTCTCCCTCACCACCCGCGAGATGGACCGCATGTTCCGCGCGGCCTGCCTGGATGTGGCCTCTCTCGAGGAGCTCCCGCTGGACGATCCTTTGGGCACCTTCACCGGCGCCGGCGTCATCTTCGGCGCCACCGGCGGCGTCATGGAGGCCGCCCTGCGCACCGCCCATGCCATCGTCACCGGCGAGGACGCCCCCGCCGACGCCTTCTCCGCCGTCCGCGGCATGGATGGCTGGAAAGAGGCGACCTTCGACATGGGAGGGACGCCTTTATCGGTAGCCGTGGTCTCCGGCCTTTCCAATGCCGAGAAACTCATCCAATCCATCCAGTCAGGTGAGTTCAGCTATCACTTTGTGGAGGTCATGGCGTGCCCCGGAGGATGTGCGGGCGGCGGTGGTCAGCCCATTCATGACGGGTGTGAGCTGGCTGCCGAGCGCGGCGATGTGCTCTGGGAGCTGGACCGTCAGATGCCGCTGCGCAAGTCCCACGAGAACCCGGTGATCCAGCAGATCTACGCCGAGTACCTGGGCGAACCGCTGTCCCACAGGGCTCATGAGTTGCTGCACACCGATCACCACGCCTGGAAGATGCCCCACGAGGCGTAGTTGGTAGTGCCTACAGGGCTCGGGATGTGCACCGGAGTGCGGGCTGTGCATCAACGGAAGCATTCGAAGGGAGTCGTGCATCTGGCGATTCACGACCCCCTTCTCAAAAGCTTCCTCAGGATGCACACCCGGCCCATGCGTCGCATTATCCAAGCTCGCAGTGTTGTCTGTCCTGCTGATGCGCGGTCTGACGCGCTGGTCTGGTATTGCTGCTGGATGGCAGCTGCGCCGCTGATAGCCATGGCACGCTTGGCAGCTATAGCGCGTCCTGCCGCCATGGCGCGCCTGGCGGCCTCACTTTGCCCCCTTTAGCAGGCGGTCCTGCTGGCGTTTTGTCGGTGGGGCCGCTTTTTGGTGCCACGGGGGGTTATTGGTTAGATATCTGCACGGATGCATATTTAATTTGTACTATTGGATCTTGAACCAACTCTGTGACCTTGGATGATGTGTTGTGAAAATAAAAAAAAGACGTAGTTTTGGGGCAAAATCGGCCCCAAAACTACAAATAAAATATGTAACAGGATGAAAAACCCAGAGGATCGCTCCAAGAATAGTCTGGCTAGATGATTAGAAAATATATTATCCAAGGTAGTGAGCTTGTGTGTGTGAGCGGGGCGACAAATAGCGTGCAGAGGCATCGCGCGTGTTTGTCAATTAAGGCTTCTGAAATCTAGGGAAATAGGTTTGGCGCCCTAGCTTCCAGGCGATTATCTCCTGATCTCAAACATTGCCTGGGTAATGCCCACCAGGGCTACGGCAATGAAGAATAGGGCTATGAGCAGGCTTATCCAGGTGAGGAGAGGATGCTTGACGGTGGCGAACTGCCGTTGGCGCAGCAGATACCAGCGAGTTATCAGGCCGGGAGCCAACCCAATGAACAATCCAACGCAGATGGCTTGAAGCTTCCAAATGGCGGCAGGTACGGTGGCATCGGTAGGGGCGAGGAAAATCGCGGTACTCATGAGGGCGCAAAAGGCTGCTCCAGCTACTGTGGCGATGGTGGCGAGGCGCTCTCGCCAGACAGGAACGGCTTGCAGGGAGTGCGAAGAGTGCACGGCAGCCGAGGTGGATGCAGCCGGTGATGCGCTGCCTACCTGTGGCGCGGCTGGTGACGCACTGTCTACCTGCGGTGAGGCGGCGGGCTGAGATGTGGCGGTGGACTGCGGCGCGGCGGTAGGTTGCGGGGGAGCGGGCTTCTCGGCAGGCAGGGAATTGACGGCGCGTTGCAGCTCTTGGGCGAAGGAGAGAGCGCTGGCGGGGCGGTCGGTAGGGGAGAGGGAGCAGGCCTGCTCGATGAGCATACGCAGGGATGCGGGTACCACGGCGGGGTCGTCCAAGGCCTCCTCATAGACGGGAGAGGCGGGGGAGACGCCGGTGAGCAGATAGCCGGCGAGCTTGCCGAGGGCGTACACGTCGGTGCGGGGGCTGGTCTCGGCAAAGCCGTATTGCTCCGGGGCCGCAAAGCCCTGGGTGCCCAGCAGCACGGTGTCGTGGCGCTTGGGGTCGGGGGCCTGGAGGCGGGCGATTCCGGCATCAATAATGCATGCACCTGCGGGGCCAACGACGATGTTGGCGCAGGAAAGGTCTCGGTGAACGATGCCCTGCTCATGGAGGGCGGCGGCTCCCTGAGCGATCTGGGAGATGAGAGTGGCGGTGAGCTGCGGGGTCAGCGCGCCTTGGGATTCCACCAGCTGCTCCAGGGTGGGGCCAGAGATATAGTCCATGAGGATCGAAATGCCCCAGGGCTCGGAGGTCACCTGCCAGACTTTTACTAGCGCGGGGCTGGAGGTGTGTGACAGTGCCTGCCAGACCTCCAGGTTTGCTACCGGTGCGGGGATGAGTTTTTGTACGAAGATCCGGTTGGTGGAGTCGCTTACCAGCAGGGTGGCGTCGTGCTCGGAGCGGCGGACCAGCTCCTTGAGCGGGGTCAGTGGCGGTGTGGGACTCACAAGGGATGCGTTCATGGGTGGCAGCTCTTATCGGCAGGGGGGACGAGGAAGGCGTGCAGTCAGGCGCGGCGTACGGTGAGGGCGGCAGCTCTTATCGGCAGGGGGACAAGGTGGGGAGGCCGCGGGCGAAGAGTTCCTCGTCAGTGCGTTGGCAGGAAAAGTTGTGCTGAATGCACCAAATGACGATGGCGTCGCGGGGATTCTGCGGCGTCAGCCTACCTTGGTTGGCCAGCGCGAGCAGCCGTTGCGTTTGGGTGAGCGTGCAGCCGAGCGCACGGGCCAGCAGCAGCGCGTTATTGCGCGAGAGGCGGCGTGTACCCTGAAATACCTGGTAGCCAAAGGTGGCGTTGAGGCTGGCCTCGCGGATGACCTCAGGGCGGGTGAGGGGCTGGGCGGCCAGGAGGGTGTTGAGGTAGTCGGCCAGACTGGCGGGTGCTTGCTTTCCTGATGCCTCCAGCCGCGCCAGATAGCGGTCCAGCGAACAGGCTTCTTCCAGCTGAGCCATGAGATTCTCCGTGGTGTGCGCCATGGGCCTCCTCGTACCTACCTCCCTTAACCATTGAAATGCTATCACCTTACGGATGCGATTCACGTCGCGCGGGTGCCGTAGCCTTGTAAGGATGAGTGAGTTGCAAGTGGATTTAGGCTTCAAGACGCAGTTGCACTTCACCTACTAAGTACATCCCGTCCCTGCCCACAGCCCAGACGCTCCGCGTAGTAGCAGTCGCATACCGCCTACTAAGTACATCTACTTAGTAGGCGCGAGAAACTACCTGGGGTTTTATCGCCTACTAAGTACTTTTGATTTCCCGAGGCGCCATTTTGAGCCAAAAAAGTACTTAGTAGGCGAGCAGAAAGCAGAAAAAGACCAGCCAGTAGGCGAGCAGCAGAGCAGGAAACAGAGATCCTTTAGATAAGATCAGCTGGTCGGGTGATCGGCCAATTTAAACCTCACAAAAAAGGGCGCTGACCTGCGTCAACACCCTAAAACAGAGCACACTTTTTGTCCTATAAGTCTGTTTGATTCAAGCTGGTACGCAGGCCACTGCGCCGCATAAGCAAAAGCAGCTCGTCGTGGGTCGCACCGGAAGTCCCGCACTCGCTTCGCGCAGCTATCGCGGGGCATCGTCCTGGACTCAGGCCGCGGATGCGCCACTACGCCTGAGTTCCCGTACCCGCCGCGATCTCTTTGCCCATCTGCGCGAAGGCCACGAAGCACAGGATCATCTCCACCACCACGAACATGAAGTACATGAACATCATCACGATGGCCACCGCGTAAAGAATGCCTGCGGTCAGCGCGGCCCAACGCTTGTTAAGCCCCCAGCCGATCCAGTTAAAAACTACCGCCAGCCCCGTGAGCGCCGCGTGCGGCATGATCATCATCATTGCAATGGCCGTACCCGCGTCGGCCGCCGAATTCCCCGTGCTCACCGGCGCCGCCGCCATATAGCTCACCAGGTAGATCAGGTAGGCGCTGCCGAGAATTGCCGCCACCAAGAGCAGCACGTTTCGCTTCTTCATGAGAGCTTCCTTTCCTTGGAACCTAGAAACTCTCGCACCCTACCATCTGCCATAAGGGTTTTCATTAGCACCCAGCTAATGCAGCCACCTGGACCCCTTCCTAGAATGCAAGAAGACTGAAATTTCCCTAAAAGTGATGGGGTGACCTCGTCAAACGCTGCGGATCGCCCCATCGGTAAGGAGCGCGCTATGACTCTTGCAACAAAACTGGGTGCGGTGGCCTGTGCTTCTCTGCTCGTTCTCTCGCTGGGCGCCTGCGGAAGCAGCTCAAACTCTGATTCCAACAGCGCCGACACTAGCAGCGACGCCTCCCAAGAGCAGCAGGCCCAGCAGGCCGAACCCGCCCAAGACTCCCCCTACCAGGTGACCATCGACAACGCTCAGGTGGTCAAGGCCTACGACGACGCCAACGCCATCTGCCTCACCTTCACCTTCACCAACAACTCCGATGAGGCCCAGGCCTTCGGCACCGCCACCAGCGTCACCGTCTACCAAGACGGCGTCCAGCAGGACACCGCCATCCCCGCCGACAGCCCCGCCAACTACGGTAACGTCCTTAACAAAGTGAAGCCCGGAGCATCCATCACTGTCGATAGCGTTTACGCCCTGGCCAACACCACGTCTCCCGTGGAAGTGGAGGTCACCGAGCTCTTCGATCTCGACCAAACCGTCCTTGCCGAGAAAACCTTCAACCTTTCCTAGGAACCTCTCCCTCGTCCCTAGGATCCCATTAGCTTGCAGCCCCGCTGGTCCTCCCGCCAGCGGGGCTGTTTTTCTCGGCAGCAGTGTTATGTGGGCGATAACGGTAAGAATGGACGTCCCCTATGGACGCGTGCCATCTGTGGATACCTGCCTATTGGCCTCTGCCTACTAAGTACTTTTTTGCGCGAAATATGGCAGTCTACCGACTATTTGTACTTAGTAGACAGCAAAAGCCCAGGTCGTTAGATTCGCCTACTATGCACATCTACTTAGTAGGCGACGAAGCCGGAATCCAAGGCTGTTGTCGTTGGGTAACCATGGGGTCCGGAGGAGCAATCTGCGTCCCTTGAGGTGGTAGGGTGAAAGTCTGCTGATAATCTCCCGCCGCCCTGCCCTAAAGGAGGCAACCCATGGACGTCCACACCCAGTGCATTCACGCGGGCTACCACGCATCCAACGGCCAGCCGCGCACGCTGCCCATCGCGCTGTCCACCACCTTCCCCTACGATTCCTGCGAGGAGGTGGCAGCGCTCTTCGACCTGTCGGAGAACGGCTTTTTCTACTCGCGCATCGGCAATCCCACCTGCGACGCCACCGAGCAAAAGATCGCTGCTCTCGAAGACGGAGTGGGCGCCATGCTCACCAGCTCCGGGCAGGCGGCCAACCTCATCGCGGTCCTCAATCTGGCCCAAGCCGGCGATTCCATCGTGGCCTCCAGCGCCATTTACGGCGGCACGGTGAATCTTTTCTCGGTCACGCTCAAGCGCTTTGGCATCGAGACCGTCTATGTGAGCCCTCGCGCCACCAAAGAGGAGATCCTGGCCGCCATCCAGCCCAACACCAAGGCGGTCTTTGGCGAGACGGTGGCAAACCCGGCGTTAGACGTGTTAGACATCGAGACCTTCGCCGCCGCAGCCCACGAGGCAGGTGTGCCCCTCATCGTGGACAACACCTTCCCCACGCCGGTGCTCTGCCGCCCCTTCGAGTGGGGCGCCGACATCGTGACCCACTCCACCACCAAATACATCGACGGCCATGCCATGACGGTGGGTGGCGTCATCGTGGACTCCGGAAAATTCAATTGGGCCGCATCTGGGCGCTTCCCCGAATTCTGCGAGCCCGACGAGTCCTACCACGGCGTCGTCTACACCCGCGACTTTGGCGATGCCGCCTACATCGTCAAGGCCCGCGTGCAGCTCATGCGCGACCTGGGCTGTTATCCGCCAGCCACCAACGCCTTCATCCTCAACGAGACCCTGGAGACCCTGCCCCTGCGCATGGCCCAGCATGGCAAGAACGCGCTGGCGGTGGCCCAGTGGCTCCAGGCTCGTCCTGAGGTGGCCTCGGTCAACTATCCCGGCCTTTCCTCCAGCCCCGATCGCGACCTTGCCGAGAAGTACCTTCCCAACGGCTGCTGCGGCGTCATTTCCTTTGTGATCAAAGGCGGTCGTGACCGTGCGGCGGCCTTCCTGGACGCTCTCAAGCTGGCCCGCATCGAGGTCCATGTGGCCGACTCCCAAACCTGCGTCCTGCATCCCGCCAGCTCCACCCATCGCCAGCTTACCGACGAGCAGCTGGCTGCCGCTGGGGTCGAGCCTGGTTTGGTGCGCCTTTCCTGCGGCCTCGAGTCTGCCGACGACATCATCGCCGACCTCGCCCAAGCCCTGGACTCCCTGGCCTAACCGCGCCCGGCTGCCTGGTCGCCCCCGCCTACATTTCCTTGTCTGGTCGTGCCTCGTGGCAGCAAGCCACGCGCTTTATAGCGCCACCTCCAGCGTTGTGTGCGCAAAGAAAAGGCCTTCGGCGCCCAAGAGGGCGGCCGAAGGCCTTGTGCGTGAGATGGAAGAAGAGGAACTAGTCCTCGACGATCTCGGTGATGGCGCCGGTGGGGCAGTTGTCGAGGCACTGACCGCAAGCGATGCAGTTCTCCTCGTTAGCCACTACCGCGGACTCGTCGCCGAGCTCCAGGGTGTCAGTGGGGCATACGTCAACGCACACGCCGCAGCAGATGCACTCATCGGCATCGATAACAGGATGGGCCATGATGTCTCCATTCGTAGAGGGACGCCCCGCGCGGGGGCGCGAAGCTTCGTTGTTTGTGAATATACCAATCCTCTCCAAGAATGCAAGAACAACTTCTGGACTTTTTTGCAATCCCCTTGAGGTCTCTAACGCAGCCCCACTAGCTGGGCAAACTGGCAAAATACCCCTAGTTTAATGGGGTTAACATTTTTGGTTTAACGCGTACGGGAACGGGCTTTGCACAATGTTGCAATCATAGGCTGGAATGCGGCATGACAGCGGCTGGTCGCGTCGCAGGCATGGGCTCCATGCGCAGCCGAGAGGGCGGTAGCAAGACCCCCTATTACACAATTCTCAAATCAACAGAGGCTCTCAGAGGAGTCGTGAAATTCACCCAAAACGGGTGAATTCAAGGGGGTGGCGCGGGGGTTTCTGGACAAGGAGAGGTCTTTTAAAATACCCCATTTATCCTGGGGAGATAGGGATGGCGTGGAGGGTTTGCATCGGGCAGAGGCTATGTGTTTGCGCCAGGACACATCGGTGATAAGGAAACCGAGGCGTACGAGCTTCCCCGACGCTAAGTTGTGGAGGTTTAGGAAATCTATAGCGAACACACTTAGATAATGTGTAGTATGTTCACCAAAGGATATAAGCCTCACCGTGCGGAGGGCTCGCCACCATGGTTCGCCACCGCAGCAGTAACTCCGCCATGAGGCAGTTATGAAAGGAAGACCAGGTATGGCAAACAAGATTTTGGGCATCGATCTGGGCACTACAAACTCCGCCATGGCGGTGCTTGAGGGCGGCGAGCCCACCATCATCGTGAACGCAGAGGGCGACCGCACTACGCCTTCCGTCGTTTCATTCCAACCTGACGGCGAGCGCCTTGTGGGCAAGGCTGCCAAGAACCGCGCCGTCACCAACCCGCAAAACACCGTGTTCTCGGTCAAGCGTTTCATGGGCCGCAAGTATGACGAGGTGGCCAGTGAGCTCAAGACGGTTCCTTATACCGTCAAGCCCGGCAAGGACGGCCGCGTGGTCATCTCCATCGAGGGCGAGGACTACACCCCTGAGCAGATCAGCGCCATGATTCTGGCCAAGATGAAGGCAGACGCAGAGAAGTACCTGGGCGAGACCATCACCGAGGCCGTCATCACCGTTCCTGCTTACTTCAACGACGCTCAGCGTCAGGCCACCAAGGACGCCGGCAAGATCGCTGGCCTCGAGGTCAAGCGTATCGTGAACGAGCCCACCGCAGCAGCCCTGGCCTATGGCCTCGAGAAGGCTGACGGCGATCAGAAGATCCTGGTCTTCGACCTGGGCGGCGGCACCTTCGACGTGTCCTTGCTGGAGTTGGCAGACGGCGTGACCGAGGTTTTGGCCACCAACGGCGACAACCACCTGGGCGGCGACGACTGGGACCAGCGCATCATCGACTGGGCCGCTGACAAGTTCCAGAAGGAGGAGGGTGTCGACCTGCGCTCCGATCCTATGGCGCTGCAGCGCCTCAAGGAGGCTGCCGAGAACGCCAAGAAGGAGCTCTCCAGCGCCCAGCAGGCTACCATCAACCTGCCCTTCATCACCTCGGTGAACAACACCCCCAAGCACCTGGACTACACCCTGTCCCGCTCTGAGTTCGAGCGCCTCACCCGCGACCTTCTGGATCGCTGCAAGGAGCCTGTAACCAAGGCCCTGAAGGACGCTGGCCTGAACATCTCTGAGATTGACGAGGTCATCCTGGTAGGCGGCTCCACTCGTATGCCCGCCGTGCAGGAGCTGGTGCAAAAGATCACCGGCAAGAAGCCCAACATGTCCGTGAACCCTGACGAGGTCGTGGCAGACGGCGCAGCCGTTCAGGGCGGCGTCCTCACTGGCGACGTCGACGGCATCCTGCTTCTGGACGTCACCCCGCTGTCTCTGGGCGTGGAGACCATGGGCGGCATCATGACCAAGATGATCGACCGCAACACCACCATCCCCACTTCCAAGACAGAGATCTACTCCACCGCTGCAGACAACCAGACCTCGGTAGAGATCAACGTGCTTCAGGGCGAGCGCGAGTTCGCAGCTGACAACAAGAGCCTGGGCCGCTTCCAGCTCACCGGCATCCCCGCAGCCCGTCGTGGCACTCCTAAGATCGAGGTCACCTTCGACATCGACGCCAACGGCATCGTGAAGGTCTCCGCTAAGGATCTGGGCACCGGCAAGGAGCAGCAGATCACCATCTCCGGCTCCACCGCCCTGTCTGACGAAGAAGTGGACCGCATGGTCAAAGACGCCGAGGCCAACGCTGAGGAAGACAAGAAGCGCAAGGGCGACATCGAGGTGCGCAACCAGGTAGACTCCCTGGCTTACTCCACCGAGGAGACCCTGAAGGACCTGGGCGACAAGGTGCCTGCCGACATGAAGTCTGAGGCAGAGGCTGCCGTGGAGGACGCCAAGAAGGCTCTGGAGGGCCAGGACATGGACGCCATCCAGGCCGCCGGCGACAAGCTCCAGGAAGTGGGCCACAAGCTCGCTGAGGTGGTCTACTCCAGCGCCCAAGACGGCGCCGCTCAGACCGGCTCCGCAGACGACGACGTAGTCGACGCAGACTACGAGGTCGTGGATGACGACGACTCCAACAACTAATCTACGAGCGTGAACTCAAGGTGTCCGGAGCGCTCCAACGTTCCGGACACGCCTTATGAAGGAGGCGAAATCATGGACGATACCCAAGAAGAGCTCGATCCTCAGATGGTCGAGGCTGCCATTCGCGCCGGCGAGCAAGCCGCGCAAGAAGACTTCGCCCGTGATGCCGAGCGCGCTCGTTCTGAACGCGACGAGCTGGCTGCTTCTTTGGCCAAGGCAGAAGAAGAAGCCGAGAAGGCCCGCACTGAGGCGGCGGATGCTGCCGCTCGCCTGGCTCGCCTGCAGGCCGATTGGGACAACTACCGCAAGCGCACGGCCCAAGAGCGTGTGGCCGAGCGCGAGCGTGCGACAGAGAAGCTGGTAGAGGCGCTGCTGCCCGCCATCGACGATCTGGAGCGCGCAGTGGAACATGCGCAAGGCATCGAGGACAGCCAGATTCAAGAGATGGCCGCCGGCGTCGCCAACGTGCACACCAAGATCTTGGGTGTGCTGGAGCGCGAGGGCGTCGAGGTCATCGACCGCCCCGGTGAGGCGTTTGATCCTCTCCGCGAGCAAGCAGTAGGTCAGGTGCAAGACGCTGAGGCCTACAACGACTCGGTGGCACAGGTGCTGCGCCGTGGTTATACCATGGGCGGCAAGGTCATCCGCCCTGCCATGGTCTCTGTGACCGTGGGCGGTCCCAAGCGTCCGGCTCCTGAGGATGCGGATCAGGCACCTGAGGCTTCCAACTAGGAACGCTTCGCCACGTTGGGCTTCTGCTCCTAGCGGGTATGAGCCTTCATGAACTGGCAGTGGGAAACCTGCGCGCCCTGGGCCTCATGTCACGGCCTGGGGCGCGCGTTTCTCTGTACAAATAACCCCATGAAAGGGGGTGTGGCCGCGATGCCTAAAAAGAACTTCTATGACGTCTTGGGCGTCTCTCGCGATGCGAGTCAAGACGAGATTAAGAAGAGCTTTCGCAAGCTGGCCCAAAAGTATCACCCCGACGCCGGCGGCGATGAGGACAAGTTCAAAGAGATCTCCGAGGCCTATGAGACCTTGTCGGATCCTGCCAAGCGCAAAGAGTACGACCAGGTGCTGATGTTTGGCGGCATCCCTGGCGCAGACTTTGGCGGCGACGGTGGTCGCGGAAGAGCCTACACCTATAGCTCGGCCGATGGCTTTGACTTCTCGGACATCTTCAGCGGCTTTGGCGGCGGTGCCGCCTCTGACGGCGCCGGCTTTGACTTCTCGTCCATCTTCGGCGGAGGCCAGCCGCGCTCTCAAAAGGGCGGCGACCTCACCATGTCCATCGATGTGACTTTCGATGAGGCGCTGGAGGGAGCTCAGCGCAAGGTGACCTACCGTGTGCCTTCCACTGGCGAGGAGCAAGCCCTCACCGTCAAGATTCCTGCAGGCGCTGTCAACGGCGGCAAGCTGCGCTACCGCAAGCGCGGCGAGTACGGCCGCAACGGCGGCGAGCGCGGCGATCTGGTAATCACCACCCGCGTCGAGGAGCATCCGCTCTTCAAGCGCGACGGGGCCGATGTGCGCATGGACGTCCCCATCTCCATTTACGAGGCGGCGCTCGGCGCCACCATCGAGATTCCCACGCCCGAGGGCAAAGTAGTGCGCCTCAAGGTGCCCAAGGGCACCCAAGACGGCAAGACCTTCCGCTTCAAGGACCTGGGCGCCCCCAACGTCAAGAAGAAGGGCGCCAAGGGCGCGCTTTACGTCACCGTCAAGGTAGAAGTGCCCACGCGCCTTACCAAGGAAGAGCGTGCCGGCCTCGAGCAGGCTATGGAAAACGATCATCACGATTGGCGCCGCGACATCGAGCGCTTGGTTAAAAAGAACAGCTAACAGATAGCTGAGAGGAGGATGCCATGGACAGTCCAGAGGTTGGACGTGCCAACCGCACTAAACCTCTCTACATGATCTCTGTGGCGGCAGAGCTCTGCGGCATGCATCCGCAGACCCTCCGCGTCTACGAGCAAAAAGGCCTGGTGAACCCCGGTCGCTCTCGGGGAAACACCCGTCTCTACAGCCAGGCAGACATCGAGCGGCTTCATCTTATCGGTCGCTTGACCGACGAGGGCATCAACCTCGCTGGCGTAGTGCGGATTTTGGACATGAGCGAGCGCGCAGAAGAGCGCGACGCAGAGATCGACGAGCTGCGCGCAAGGATACGTGAGCTGGAGAATCAGGTCCACGAATACCGCACCCGCGTGCGCATCACCGCTCTTGCCCCCTATGACGGCAAGAGTCCCGAAGCGGTGTTGCGCGGTTTTCTTCAAGGAAACACGACTGACCAACCATAAAACCCCGCATCGAGGGGCATAGACCTCTATCGATGCTGTCTCTTTGCAAGAATGGAGGTACTCCATGAACGTTAACAAGCTTGCCGTTACGGCAGCCGAGGCCCTGCAAACCGCATTGGGCATTGCCACCGACGTAGATGCGAGCGCCTGTGAACCTGTCCACTTACTCAAGGCCCTCTTGGCCTCGGGCGAGCGCAACCTGGACTCGATCATCGAGAAGGTGGGGGCCGACCCTCGCGCTGTGGAGCATCAGGCAGATGATGCCATCGCCAAGCAACCCAAGATCTCTGGCGACTCCCTGTCACAGATGGGCCTTTCTCGGGAGTTGGTCAAGGTCTTTGACGCTGCCGAGAAGCTCGCCACCAAGATGGGTGACTCCTACGTCACTACCGAGCATCTGCTGATCGCCCTGTCGGAAGACAAGTCTGACGCCGGTTCGATCCTGCGCGGCGACGGCCTTACCGCCACGCGCATTCAGGAGGTCTACGAGAACCTGCGCGGCGACGAGCACGTGACCAGCGCCGACGCCAAGCCAGAGTTCGAGGCTCTGGAGCGCTACGGCCGCAACGTGTGCGAGCTGGCACGCATGGGCAAGCTGGACCCGGTCATCGGCCGCGTGGAGGAGATCCGCCGCACCATTCAGGTGCTCTCCCGTCGCACCAAGAACAACCCGGTGCTCATCGGCGAGCCTGGCGTAGGCAAGACCGCCATCGTGGAGGGCCTGGCCGAGCGCATCGTGGCCGGCGACGTGCCCTCGACTTTGAAGGACAAGGACATCGTCGAGCTGGACATGAGTGCCCTGGTAGCGGGCGCCAAGTACCGCGGCGAGTTCGAAGAGCGCTTGAAGAGCGTGGTCAAAGAGGTGCAAAAGTCCAACGGCCAGGTGATCCTCTTCATCGACGAGCTCCACACCATCGTGGGCGCCGGCGGCGGCGAGGGCTCCATGGACGCCGGCAACATCTTGAAGCCGGCGCTGGCCCGCGGCGAGTTGCGTGCCATCGGCGCCACCACGCTGGACGAGTACCGCAAGTACATCGAGAAGGACGCCGCTCTGGCCCGCCGCTTCCAAACCGTCATGGTGAGCGAGCCCACGGTGGAAGACACCATCTCCATCCTGCGCGGCCTCAAGGAGAAGTACGAGATGCACCACGGCGTGCGCATCACCGACGCCGCCCTAGTCTCTGCTGCAGACCTCTCCAACCGCTACATCTCCGACCGCTTCCTGCCCGATAAGGCCATCGACCTGGTGGACGAGGCTGCCAGCCGCCTGCGCATGGAGCTGGACTCCATGCCCGCCGAGATCGACGCCATGGATCGCCAGATGACCCAGATGCAAATCGAGGAGCAGGCCCTCATGAAAGAGGAAGACGCCGCTTCCAAGGATCGCCTGGAGCAGCTGCGCCGCGAGATGGCTCTCATGCGCGAGAAGCTGGACGGCGTGAAGGCTTCCTGGCAAAACGAGAAGAGTGCCATCGACCGCGTCCAAGACCTCAAGCGCCAAATCGACGAGGCCAAGAACGAGGAGGAGCGCGCCACCCGTTCGGGCGATTTGGCCCGCGCCTCTGAGATTCGCTATGCCACCATCCCCGACCTCCAGCGCCAGTACGACGAGGCCGAGAAGCTCCTCATGGACAAAGAGGACGACGGCATGCTCAAGGAGGAGGTCACCACCGGTGAGATCGCCGACGTGGTCTCCAGCTGGACCGGCGTCCCTGTGACCAAAATGATGCAGGGCGAGATGGACAAACTCAAGAATCTGGAAGAGGAGCTTCACAAGCGCGTCATCGGCCAAGAGGACGCCGTGCGGGCCGTCGCCTCTGCCGTGCGCCGCAGCCGCGCGGGCCTCGCAGACCCCGACCGTCCTCTGGGCAGCTTCTTCTTCCTTGGCCCCACCGGCGTAGGCAAGACCGAGCTGGCCAAGGCCCTGGCAGAGTATCTGTTCGACGACGAGCGTGCCCTTATCCGCATCGACATGTCCGAGTACATGGAGAAGTTCTCCGTCCAGCGCCTCATCGGCGCCCCTCCAGGATATGTGGGCTATGACGAGGGCGGCCAGCTCACCGAGGCTGTGCGCCGCCATCCTTACAGCGTCATCTTGCTGGACGAGATGGAGAAGGCTCACCCGGACGTCTTCAACATCTTGCTCCAGGTGCTCGACGACGGCCGCCTCACCGACGGCCAGGGACGCATCGTGTCCTTCAAGAACACTATCATCATCATGACCTCCAACGTGGGTTCCCAGTTCATCGCCTCCGCCCAGGCCATCGCAAACCCCGAGGAAGTCACCGAGCAGGTCAACGAGGCTCTGCGCGCTACCTTCAAGCCGGAGTTCTTGAACCGCATCGACGACGTGGTGGTCTTCCACGCCCTCATGCTGGACGACATCGAGAAGATCGTGGACATCCAGCTCAAGGGAGTGCGCGAGCGCCTGCGCCGCCAGCGCCTGAAGCTGCAGCTCACCCCTGCCGCCGTGCAGGCTCTGGCTCTGGAAGGCCTGGATCCCGTCTACGGCGCCCGCCCCTTGAAGCGCCTCATCCAGCGCCAGGTGGTGGACAACGTGGCTTCCCTCATTCTGGACGGCCGCGTGCGCGAGGGCGACACCGTCGAGGTGGACGTGGACGACAAGCAGGGCTTCTATGCTCGCCTCGCCGTCGCCAGCCTTAAGGAGACCCAGGAAGACTACGAAGAGGTCGAGCCCATCGAGCCCGACGACGTCCAAGAGGACTAGCGCTTCCCGCCAGCCCTCCTCGCGATCAAAATCGCGCAGGAAAGGCGGCAAGGGCTTCTCGGCAGCTTAAAAATGCCGAGAAACACACCCATAGGCACCCTGTTCTCCTCACGGAGGACGGGGTGCTTTTTTTGGGATGAGACTAACGATGATGAGTTGGTAGTTCGTGCGGTAGAGTGCGGGCATAGGCGCGAGGTCTATCGTTCGAAGTGCGAGGGATAGCCTCTCCATATCTCAAAAAGCCGTTGCGGGTAGAATTGCGTCGTAGATGTATCCGGGGTGTCGCTCAAGCGACGTGGCCCCTCCACTCCAAGGAGACTGCATGCGCTGCGAAGGCTGCGGCACCGAGCTACCTGACAATGCAAAGTTTTGCCACCAGTGCGGACGTCCCGTGGCGGGCGCTTCCCTGCAGGATGCGACGTCAAACGTCGATATGAATGACGCTCCCGATGTAGCGAATGTAGCAAATAATTCCAAGGGCACCCTAGACAATACCCCAGTCTCCGATGTTGCAAATGTAGTAATTAATTCCAAGGATGTCCCAGCTGACGCCCTTGGCGCTCCAGCTGGATCTTCAACTTCCGATGCTCAGAACTCCCCGGACGCTCCGGCGGAAGAGGCCGCAGAGGCTCCCCAAGGCGCCCAGCCGCAAGAAGACTTGGCAGCCACCTCGTCGCTCAAAGAGGTGGAGGCTACCCAGGTGCGTCCAGGGAGCCCCCAGGTAGAAGTAGGCGACACGGTGCCTGTGCCCACGCCGGTTGACGCCACCAAAGAGGCCGTGCGCTTGGACCTCACCGACGAAGACCTTGTGGATTCCCTGGTCACCGACCCTTCCCGCCCCGGCTCTACCGGCCGCATGCGCGTCTATGCGGCGCCGGATCCCATCGCAGAAGAGCAGGCTGCCGAGAAAAACCACCGCCTGGGCCTCATCACCGCCGCCGTCCTGTTTGTGGCGGCGCTGGCGATGCTCGCGGCCTTTGTCACCTGGCGCATGGAGATCTGGGGCGGCAAGACGCTGCCCGACACCGTGGGCATGGACCAGGCCGCGGCCACTTCCTTGCTGGAAGGGGAGGGCTTCTCGGTAGCCACCACAGAAGTGGTGAGCGACAACGCTGTGGGCAAAGTGGTGTCCCAGGAGCCGGCGGGCTCCAGGCGCGTGGATCCCGGCAGCGTGGTGGCGCTGGGCATCGGCGTGGAACGGTCGGTGCCCGAGGTGGAGGGCATGGCCCTGGAAGACGCCAAGGAGGCGCTGCACGACCGCTCCATCGATCACGTGCGCGTGGAATATGAGAATTCTGACAATGAAAAAGGCACAGTCATCGCGGTGACGCCTTCGGCCGGGTCGGTAGTGGCGGCCGACGAGATGGTGACCCTGGTGGTGGCCCAGCCCTATACGGTGCCTGACGTGGTGGGCCTCAGCGAGGACGATGCCAAGGAGGCTGTCGAGCGCGCCGGCCTCACCTATGAGACGGTGATGGTGGCCAGCGACCAGGATCCGGGCACGGTGGTCTCGGCAGACCCTGCGGTCGGGTCTGAGCTCAAAGCCAACTCCAAGGTGACGCTCACGGTGTCGTCGCCCTATCCGGCCAGCCCCTACGCGGCGTTGGAGTACCTCCACTGCGCGCCCAAGGACCTCTCCACCTACCTGCGCCAACAGGGCTATAGCCTGCTCTACGGCGCAACCCGCGACGACGTGGTTGCCGCCACCTGGGCCGGCTCTGCCGCAAGCCCGCAGGTGGTCATTGGGCCCAATCCCTTTGCCGAGTACCGCGGCTTCCAGTTCTGGGCCACCGACGGCTTGGCCGCCGGCGCTCAAATCCAGGGCGTGCGCCTGACCTTTGACCAAGACTCCGCTCCCGACGCCGCAGGCGCCCTCAAGGTGGACCAAGCCACGGTCAACACCCTCATGGAGGCCTGCGGGCTGAAGACCTCCTCGGGCACCACCACCACAGCTACGCCACAGACGCTGGCGCCCAAAGCCTCCCAGGCCCCAGAATTCATCGCCAAGGCCGGCACCCAGGGTTCCGACACCTGGGCCATTGTGGTCTGGCGCGCCAACGATCAAGTCCTGGCCGCCGTCTGCGTCGCACCCACCCAAACGCTGGAGACAAACCTCTCGGCTGCCGGCATCAGCCTGGACGCCTACGAGGGCTCCATGGCCAACCTGGCCGCCACCCAACTGCTCATAAAGGGGTAACCGTGATGACTCCTCACGTTTCTGCTGCCGAGAAACCCGCGCCTTCCCCTAAGAAACCGGCTGCCAGCAGCGGCGCTTCTCGGCAAGAAAAAGTCTCTGCCAGCGAGTTTTGCCGGGCAGAGACAGAAGATGACGACGGCTACGATCCTTGGAGCGACCGCCCGCCTGCGCGCGAGTCTCTCTGGGAAGAGGATCCCTGGCGCTAGGAGCCTGCCGCTTCTTGGACGCGGCGCCGCGTAGGTGGGCCCGCAGGTGAGCGCAGCGCTGACACTAACGAAGTACCAGCCAGAGGATGAGGGCCACTAAGAGCGTTGCGGCCACCAGCACGGCCAGGATGGCGGCCGTGCGGGCGCGCTGTTGCTTCTGGCTGGCGAAAAGGTCGCGTCGTCCTTTGGGAACCTCCAAGTATTGGCCGTATTTGAGCTCTTTTTTGAAGCGTTGCTCGTCTGCCCGGCTGCGGCGGTAGCCACTGTCTGAGAAGGCGGAGCCGCGGCGGGTGGTGTAGCCGCTCTCATGGGAGTAGTCGATGGAAGACTCAAAGTCGTCCTCGTCCATGCGGTTGATGGCGGCTTGGGTGCGATGGGGCACCGGCTCGCGCACATAGGCCCCTCGGGGGTTGGAAGGCTCCCGATAGCTGGAGCTGTACCCGCTATGGGGAGCGGCGTTTTGCGGGCGGGGTTGCCCGGTAGTGGGCGGGGCCGCAGGGGAGCGATGGTGGGCGTCCCCCTCAAAACTGGGGTCGTAAGCCGCAGGGTCGTTTTGAGGCAATGGGGCCGAGACGGTCTCTGGAGCACCCGCGAAGGGAGGCTCGGCCAGGCCTTCCACCAGATCGCGCCCTAGGTCTTCTGGCACGCGATGGGTGGGAACCGAATCATGCTGTAAAAGATCGTCGTCGCGCTCGTGCGCTGCCATGGCTGCCTCCAGAGATTGCACGCCTTTGCACAAAAGCCGCAAAGGTCGTCACCGATCTATTCTAGGAGATGCTTCCCCGCCTGCCGAGGTCAAGCCAGCTTCTGCGAGCGAAAGGCAATAAATGCCCAGAGATCTTGAGGGACTGTAAGCAGTAGGCGCTTTTGCTTCCGGGTTAAGGGCCGTGGCTCTAAAGCCTTCAGCGCATAAGCCCTTCGCCCAGTACTCTGGTGGTGATGTGGAAGGAGTTGCCTTCGCTCAAAAAGACGGCCTCAGAGTAGTCCAAGGCGACTCCCTGCTCGTCGTAGACCATGGTGGTCACCTTGAAGAGTGGCTCCTCGGGCTGTACGTCCAACAGGGCGCAGAGGTTGGTGGTGGCCCGCAGGATCTCGATGGTGCGGTCTGCTTCCAGGGCCGGGCGACCCATCTCGTCGAAGGTGGAGTAGAGCGAGTGGACGGTGAGATCCACCGAAGCAAGCTCTGGGAAATACTCGCAGGGAGTGCAGTTGGTGAGAAAGACGAAGGGCTTTCCGTCGGCATAGCGCAGGCGGACGGTGCGGTAGACCGGCGCACCGGGGGCGATGCCCAGGCGGCGGGCTTCCAGGTCGCTGGCGCCTACCGTGCAAAACCTGATGATCTTGGTCTCCGGGAAGCTGGTGTTGGCGCCGCGCTCCTCATAATAGCTGCGCAGCGTGGTGGCGTAGCCCTGGGGCACGCGCCTGCGGGCCACCACATAGCCGCCTGCCACGGCCTCCAAGAATCCCTCGCGGGCCAAAAGCTCCACGGCGCGCTTGACCGTGGGCGCGCTCACCCCATAGGTCTCCGCCAAATCCGATTGGGAGGGAATGAGCTCCCCCACGGCATAGCCGCCGTTTTCGATAAGACCTCTAAGGTCGTCCTTGATCATGAGATAGGCAGAACCCATAGTCGCTCTTTTCCAATTGGGGACCCAATGCCAACGAGGGTCGAGCTTACAAGAACCAAACCGCCAATATAGACATAACTTACAAGAAGCTGCGTAGGCCTGCGAGGGTGCGAATAGGGAAAAAGGGATGCGTTATGGTAAATAACCTCGCGTGCCTCGACTATAGTAAGAGAGTCTACAGGTCGTCGAACCTCCCATGCCCTTCTTTTGCTAGGTGTAACACTTACATAAACAGAACGTACGGATTAAAATCCTGACAAATGGAGAAGCCTCCTCGCCACCCTTCCCAGAGTAGCGCATCTGCCCGTTCTAGATAACGATTGAGAGCGTCCATGAACCCCTTCATCTGGATCCTTCTGGCCTGCGTCGCAGGACTTCTTATAGCCCACCAGGTAGCCATGCGCGTCATTGCCGCACGGGCCCAGCGGCGCATGGATGCAGACGGGCCCGAGGCCTTGCTCGACTATCTAGACGGTCGGTGGCCCAACAGGCTGATGCCGGCCTACAACCTCAACTACATGAGGTTCGCCGCCTATAGGCGGCTGGGCGACGCCCGCCATGCCGATAAGACCTTCAGCACGCTGCTCGCCCAGTCTTCTGCGGGTCGTCAACGCGTCGATCTCCTGGTGAAGGGCTTCGAGTATTACCTGGCTCGAAAAGACGAGACCCAAGTGCGCAGCCTGCTAGAGCGGATGGCAGAGACGGCAAACACCCAAGCCCTTGCCAAAGAGCTCCAAGCGGTGGCAGACATCGTGCTTGATGGCAGCACTGCCTATATCGACCAGATGAAGCGCCAGATGGAGGGCGCAGACCTCCCCACACGCCTGCGTCTGCTGCGCCTTCTGGCTCTCCAATACGACAGCCAAGGCGACGCGGAGGCGGCCAAAGCGGCTCGCGAGGAAGCTGCGCGCCTCTCTCGAGTCATGGCCTAGGGCCAAGGGGCTGCAGCGACCTCTTAAGGCGCCTGGCGGCAGGGTTAGCTTTGCTCGGCAGCTGCAGGGTCTATAGGGTCGATCATGTCTGAGGGCAGCACCAGGGCTGAGGGCTCCTCTGCGCCCACCGTGAACTCGAAGCTGTTGTTGCGGCCTCGGTATGTGGAAATAGAGTATTCCACCATGCGGTTGTCTTGGGCCCTGCCAAAGGTTTGGAAGTGGAAGAGCGGGTCGCCAATGGGCAGGTCGAGCAGCGTGGCCGAGGAAGCGTCGGCCTTCATGACCTCCAGGCGCCGGGTGATGGTGCGCACCGGCCGACCAAGGTCGCTCATGCGCTGGTAGAGGCCTACTTGGGAAAAATCGGCGTTCAAAAAACCAGGGTAGAGCTCGGAGGGCAGATAGTGCTCCATGAACACATGGGGTATCTCGTCCACATAGCGCAAGCGCACCAGCTTTATCACCGGATCGCCGGCAGCCAGCTCCAATGCGCGGGCGATGCCCTCGGAGGCCTCTTCGATCTTAGCCAGGATGGGCATGGTGCGCACGCTGTGGCCTGCCCGGCGCAACTCCTCCTCAAAGCTTTGCAACCCTGAATCTGCCTGGTAGCCACCCGGCTTTTTGGGGTCTGCGTCTGGACTGGTGGGTTTGGTGACGATGGTGCCCCGTCGACGCCGCCGTTCCAGGTAGCCTTCGTCCACCAAGATTTGCAACGCCTGGCGCATGGTGGGGCGGCTTACGCCGTATTGTTTGGCAAGGTCCGTCTCTGAGGGGATAAGGTCGCCCTCAGAGTAGGTACCGTCGCTGATCTTGGCAAAAAGATCATCTTTGATGTTGCGGTAAAGCGTCCCCATAGTGGTGTTCACAGCCGGCCTGCGATTCTAAGACGACTGCCCGCCTCCTTTTCATGCCTCTTGGGTATCGTGGCCCTTAAGAGGGATGTCTTAGGATGAAATATCCCTGCTCTTAAGAACTATAGAGGATTGAAAGAAGTGACGGACAGTCGAGAGCGGACTATGCCAGAGAAGGCTCACAGTCGAGCCTTCGTATGCGAGCCATCAGCTCGCGATAGGACCCCGGTTTTCCAAAAAGGGCGCTGGTGCCAAGGACTGCGCCGTCGGCCCCTAAAGCGCAGACCTCTTGGATCGCAGCAGGAGAGCACGCGCCGTCGACGATGATCTTGAAGCCGTAGTCGTCTTTGAGTTGGGCAAACTGCGCGATCTTGGGTTTGACGTAGTCAAGGAAGCTCTGGCCGGAAAACCCAGGGTTCACCGTCATGATGAGCACGTAGTCCACCAAAGGCAGACACCACTGCACCGTCTCCAAGGCCAGGCCGGGGTTCACGGCGATGCCTGGATGGGCCCCCAGCCGCGCGATCTTGGCCAGGGTGGAGTTGATGGTCTTATCGGTCTCAGGATGCACGTAGACGATGGAGGCGCCGGCCTCGATGTAGTGCACGCATGCCTCGGCGGCGTTGGTGGCCATGAGGTGCACGTCGCAGGGCACGCTGGAGCGTGAGCATACGGCGCGGACGTCGCCTAGGCCCATGGAAGAGGTATCCACGTAGTGGCCGTCGATGACATCGAGATGCAGTAGGTCGGCGCCGGCGGCGCAGAGGGCGTCCACCTCGTCTGCCAGGTGCAAGAAGTCGGCGCACATGAGGGAGGGGCAAAGCAGCATGGCGGGTCTCCTCTCTAAGCGGTGGTCATCATACAGGTGAGCTGGCCTGTGAAAGTCGCGGCGCAGCCTTTGGGAACCAAGAAGTGGTCGCCCACCTTCACGGGCCTGCCGTTGACCTGGCCGGACCCGCGTACGACGCTCACGAGCTCATAGGCGTCTTCGCAAAGGGTGAAGGAGCCCTCGTCCACTGCCAGCTTCTCGATCTTGAAAGAGGGGCAGTCGATGTAGCAGGTGCGCTCCCAGCCATCCTTGGCCTCCACTGCGTCGGTGTGGCGGGAGGCGTTGAGATCCGGCCCGTACTCCACTGACTCCAGCGCCTCCTTCAGCTGAAGGGGGCGCCTGTTGCCTTGGGCATCGGTGCGGTCGTAGTCGTAGAAGCGATAGGTCACATTGGTGGCCTGCTGCACCTCGTAGACGATGACGTTTTTGCCGCAGGCGTGCAGGGTCCCTGCCGGCACGTAGACAAAGTCGTCCTTTCGCACGCAGAGGCGGCGCAAAAGCTCATCCCACTGGCCGCTCTCGATACGGTGCCGCATGTCGCGCTCGTCTGCGGCGTTGTGGCCAAAGACGATAGAGGACCCAGGCTGGGCTTCCAGGAAATACCAGGCCTCGTTTTTGCCATAGGGAAACCCCTTGGCGCGCGCGACGCTGTCTGTGGGGTGCACCTGGATGGAAAGGTCCTGCTCGGGGCAGAGCATGGAGACGATGAGAGGGAAGGGGCGATCGGTGTCCCCAAACCATTCCGGATGCTCTTTCCACAGCTCGCCTAAGGTGGCTCCCTGGTAAGGGCCATCTGAAACGGCCGTGGAGCCGTCAGGTTGGTCGGCGAAGGCCCAGGCTTGGCCCACCTGGTCGCTGGGCCATTCGTAGCCGTAGTAATCCTTGATGGTGGTGCCTCCCCAGACGGTGTCGTGGGGGATCGGGGTGAAAAAGAGGGGGTCCATGGAAACTCCTAGGGGCGCAGGGAGACAAAAAGGCGCCGGCAGCATTGGAGGTTGGCTGCCGGCGCAAAGGTTGGGGAGGGTCGTTCGGGGTACGGCCCTAAAGGTAGCTGGCCGGACGCTGCGCGATCAGTGCGCGCGGGGCTTAGAGGAACCCGATGACGCAGCAGATGATGACAGCTACAACGAGGACCAGAAGGACCTTCATGGCGCTCCACTGCTTCTTGTTGAGCATCCACCAGGTCACCAGGGTGACGATGAGGGCCAACAGGCAAGGGAAGACGCCGTCCAGGGTGTCCTGGAGGGGGCCCATCTCGGTGCCATAGGGGATCTGGACGATGGTGGAGACCGCCACCATCGAGGCTGCCAGCGTGCCTACCACGATGATGCCCAGCACGTTGATGGCGTCCATGATGCGCATGGAGGTCTCGCCCACCAGGGTGTCGATGGAGCTCAAGCCCAGCTTGTAGCCATAGCGGAACAAGCCGTAGGAGATGGCCAGGCCGCAGATGAGCCAGGTGACGATGTAGAAGATCGGGCCGGCCACAGAGCCGTTGGCTGCCAGGCTCATGCCGATGGAGAGCAGGGTGGGGACGAAGATGCCCTGGATGATGGAGTCGCCGATGCCTGCCAGCGGTCCCATGAGGGCGGTCTTAACCGAGGTGGGCATCTCCTCGGGGATGGGATCGCCCAAAGCGATGCCCTCCTCCATGGACGCCACGATGCCGTTGATGATGGTGCCCACCTGAGGCTCGGTGTTGTAGAACTGGGAGTGGCGGAGCAGCAGGCGCTTCTTGCCCTCGGGATCGTCTTTGTAGAACTTGTCGGCGAAATCGCAGTAGGACCAGGCAAAGCCGTGGGACTCCAGTTTCTCGTAGGAGCTGGAGGAGAACCAACCTACCTGCCAGCGGTACCAAAGCATGTTGAGATCATGCTTGTTCATGCCGATCTTGCCATCTTCGCGCTTGATTACGGGTTCGTTATTAGACATTGTCTCTCTCCTCTCTCAGCTTAAAAAAGGTCGGGGTCTTCGTAGATCGCGTTCTCGCTGCTGGTGGCAGCAGGAGCGGCGGCAGCGGCCTTGCCGGTGGCTAGGAAGTAGATGTAGGCCACGGTGGCGGCGATGAAGACCACGGGGATGGTGCCCAGGCCTGCGAAGGCGAAGAGGGCGAAGCCAAGGAAGAAGAAGACCAGCTGGATCTTCTCTTTCACCACGATGTTCATGAGCATGCCGATGCCCAGTGCGGGAAGGATGCCGCCCAGCACGCTAATGGTGTGGGTGACGATCTCAGGCGCGTTGTTGGCGATGTCGTTCACGACGCCCTCACCGGCGATGATGGCCACAAAGACGGGGACGAAGCGCAGCAAGAAGGTGCAGATCTGGGGGATGACCAGGTGCCACAGAGTGACGCCCTTGGTGCTTCCGGCCTGTGCGGCCTCCAGGGCCTTGTTGTTGAAGACGGAGTAGCCGGCCATACGCAGGTTGTAGAAGACCAGGCCAAAGGTGTTGCCCACCAGCACCGCCAGGGTCACTGCCAGCGCGGGGGTCCTTGGTGGCGGCCATGGCCAAGCCAATGCCGCCATAGGAGGCATACGTGATCTCAGAGTTGGTGGCGCCACCGGTGGACAGGTTGGCGATGAAGACGGCCTGCACCGCCACGCCGCAGAGGATGCCCTGGGTGACGTCGCCAAAGGCGAGGCCCACGATAAGGCCGGCTACCAAGGGGCGGCCAAGGCAGTAGAAGCTGCCGGTGGTGCCCAGAGGGTTGGCGCACTCGATGGCGCCCAGATAACAGAAGAGACCGCAGATAAACGCCGGGAAAATAAGTCCGCTCATAACAGTTCTCCTCCTCCTTTACAAAGACTCGTACTTGCTCTTCACCTGGGACCAGGTGTGCACAGAATCGTCGGGGATCATCTGGAATTGCAGGTCGATGCCTTGATTTGCCAGATAGTCGAAGCAGGCGACGTCTTCGTCGGTGATGCAGATGGCGTTGCCTAGGTTTTTGGTGCCCGGGCGTGTGCCAGAGAGGTTGCCTACGTTGAGCATGGGGCCAAAGTCGCCGCCTGCCTTCTTGAGGTTGGCAAACTCCTCCACCGAGTCGGAGATAATAAAGAAGTTTTTCTTGGAAGCTTTGGCCTTCTCGCAGGCCTCCACGCCCTGGTCGACGGTGTAAATGCCGATCTTCAGGTGCCCGGCTGCCGCCTTGAGCACCTTCTTGCGCAGGTCGTCAGCGGCAACTTTGTCGCTGATCACCAGGATGGCGTCGCAGGACTTCTGGGTGGCCCAGCGGGTCATGGTCTGGCCATGGATCACACGATCGTCGATGCGTGCGAACGAAATGGTCATACACCTCTCCTCTCTTTTAGGGAAACTTGTGGCAAGACGACGCGGCTAGAAGAGATCCTCCTCTTCCTCTGGGCCGTCTTCCTGGGGCAGTTCCGCACCACAGACGCCGCTCGCCCCCGCTGAGACGGCAGTCTGAACAACGGCATCGATGTCATCGGTGGCAGAGGCCATGACTCCTGCCTCGATGAGCATGGGAAGGTTGAGGCCGCACACCAGGCGCAGCCGGGAAGGGTCTTCAAGCAGGCGGGCGTAGACCTCGTTATAGGGGGTGCCGCCCAACAGATCGGCCATCACCAAGATGGGGCCCTGGCCGTCAAGGGCGGCCAGACGCTCATCCAAGCGCACCCGAAAATCCTCTACGCCATCGTTGGTGAGGCTGAGGGCGCTCACGTTCGGCGCGTCGGCAAAGAGCATCTTGTAGGCGTCGAGCACGCCCTCGCAGAGCTTTCCGTGGGACACGAGCAGGATGTTCATAGGGGCTCCTTTAGGTGTAAGCAAAATTGATCGAAGGGAGGCGCCCGAAGGCGCCGGATGCCAAGGGAGGGTGCGCTTTTGTGAAGCGCCGTTCTTAAGGGCCCAGAGCGCGCAAGGGAAGAGGGGCGACGCTGGGCTTTCGAGGGATCCTGGCGGCCAGGTCTCGAAGGATAGGGAAATAAGTAAAGGCTGCTCAGAAACTTGTAAGTCAATATGTAAGCTTTAAGCCTTACATAACGCCTGTGCAATCCCAATAGTAGGGGGAGATATCCAAAGAATCAAGAGACATATCCACACAATATCCGTGAACGGTAGAAAATATGAGCTGACAAAAAAGACAAATAGCCTAGACAAAAAGCTTGTTATACTCCTGCTACCGAGAAGGCCCGGCCCCCGGATGTTGTGGGCTTATCGGCACAAGGGCAATTCAGGTTGCCTTTAGAGTTGCAAGTTGTACAAGACGCACCCCTTAGTATTCTTCGAGTGTTTCTATTTAAGGAGCTTATCCATGAGCAAGGCCTATACCTTGGACGACCTCGCTCGTCTGGTGGACCACACCAACCTGCACGCCGACGCCACAGAGCAAGACATGAAGAAGCTCTGCGACGAGGCACGTGCCTACCACTTCAAGATGGTGGCGGTCAACCAGGTGCAGTCCAAGTTCTGTTCTGAGCAGCTGGCGGGTACCGACATCCATACAGGCGCCGCCATCGCCTTCCCGTTGGGGCAGACTTCTATCGAGTCCAAGGTGGCCGAGACTGAAGACGCCATCGCCAACGGCGCCACCGAGATCGACTATGTGATCAACATCACCCAGGTGAAGGCTAAAAACTGGGCCTATCTGGAAGACGAGATGGCACGCATCGTGGAGGTGTGCGACAAAGCCCAGGTGCCCTCCAAGGTGATCTTTGAGAATTGCCTGCTCACCGATGAGGAAAAGCTTGCCCTCTGCGAGATCGCCAGCCGCGTGAAGCCCACCTTTGTGAAGACTTCCACCGGATTCTCCACCGGCGGCGCCACTGTGGCCGACGTGGAGCTCATGGCCAGCCATGTGGGGCCGGACGTACAGGTAAAGGCTGCCGGTGGCATCCGCGACGCCGACACCTTCCTGGACATGGTGCGTGCCGGCGCCACCCGCATCGGCACCTCTTCGGGCATCTCCATCATCGAAGCCTTGAAGGCGCGTATGGCAGACGAGGGCGTCGAGAGCTACACCCTCTAACAGGGCAGCTTCCTTAAGCGAGCGTTCTTGCACCTGCGCCCCTGCGGCATCCTATGACGAACGAGGACTGTCAAGAGAATGCCGCGGGGGCGCTTCTTTGGGTCGGATGATCTTTTTTAAACGAAAGGAGCCTATACTATGGGCCCCATTACCTTTGCTCCCCACGTCATATCGCCCATATGGGCCGGCACGCGCCTGGCCCAAATCCGCGGGCTTGAGCCTTCGGGCGACAAGAACTATGGCGAGTCCTTCGACATTTCGGCCCATGAAGGGGTGACCTCGCAGGTGGCCTCGGGTCCGGGCGAAGGCATGGCCTACGACGAGTTCTTGCGCGCCTATCACGATGAGGTGCTAGGCGATACCGAGGACACCGAGAGCCTCCAGGCCATCTTCATGGATGCCAAGGAGTTCTTGTCGGTGCAGGTGCATCCCGGAGAGGAGGATGCGGCACGCCTGGTGGGGGACCGCGGCAAGGTGGAATGCTGGTACATCTGCGAAGCGGAGCCCGGCGCCGAGCTCATTGGCGGATGCACCACCTGCGATCTGGAGGCGCTAAGGGAGGCTTCGGCCAACGACACCATCGGCGAGCGCTACGGGTTGCGGGTGCCGGTGCATCCTGGCGACTTCGTGCAGGTGCCCTCTGGGACCATGCATGCCATGGGCCCAGGCATCCTGAGTGTGGAGATCGGTTCCTTTGGCAATACTACCTTCAGGCTCTGCGACTGGGGCCGCGGCCGTGAGCTGCACGTGGATCAGGGATTCGAGGTGCTCAACCCCTCCAACTGCGTCACGGTGGCTCATGTGGGCGACCCGGAGCGCGTGGACCACCCTGCCACTCATCGCGCTATCCACAACGAGGCCTTCACGTGCGACGTCATCGATGTGCGCGACAGCTGGCAGGTGCCTACAGACGGCCAGTACTTCCTGCTCACCTGCGTCTGGGGAGAAGCCCACGTCTCCAGCCCTGAGGGCGACACAAACCTCGCCTATACCGAGAGCTGCGTGATCCCGGCATCTCTCGAAGGCGTCACCATCTCGGGCGACTGCCGCGTGGTGGTGAGCCGCCGCTGCTAAGGCCGCTGCCCGAACCTAGGAGCACTTCGAACCCAAGAACTACCAACCCAAGGAGCAATTCATGAGGCAAAAGGTCTTAGTGACCGGATCGCGGGGCTATCTGGCAAGCTTGGTGTCCCTCTACAACCAGGACACCTTCGAGTTCGTAGGCGTGTCGCGCAAAGACGTCGACTACTCGAACCCTGCGGAGGTGAAGGCGTTTTTCTCGGCACAGGAGTTCGACCTGCTCTTCCACACCGCCGCCAACGCCACCACTGCCGACTGCGAGAACGACCCAGAAGGAACCGGGCTGGTGAACCGGGACTCGGCCATCGCCATTGCCCAGGTGTGCCAAGACAAGGGCAAGCGTCTGGTGTTCATCTCTACCGAGCAGCTGTTCAACGGCCGCACTGACGCTGCTCCCTTTGATGAAGAGACAGACCCTGTGCCGGTCACCAACTATGGGCGCCAGAAGGCCGACGTGGATGCTTGGATGCGCGCCCATATGGACAACTATGTGATCTTGCGGCTCTCTTGGCAGTTTGGGCTTTCGATGCCGCGAGTGAAGGCGTCTCCCAACATCTTGGGCAACACCCTCCGGGCCTTGCGTACCCACACTCCTACCAAGTTCACCGCCAACGAGCGTCGCTGCATGACCTATGCCCAGCACCTGGCCAACGACTTCCCTCTGCTGGCTACGATCGACAGCGGCGTCTACAACTTCGCAAGCGCCAACATGCTCACCACCTATGAGGCAGCCCGTTATATCGCCGGGCGCCTCGGGGCGACGCCTGGCGAGATCGACGAGCTCATCCTCCCCGATACCGAGCGCTATGCCGAGCGTCCTCGCGACTTTCGCTTGGACGGCTCCAAAGCCAAGGCGGCGGGGTTTGGCCTGGCCACCTTCGAGGAGGACGTCCAGCGCTGCCTGAGCGACTTTGGCTATTAAGGCGCGCGCCTAAGCCCAGGGGCTTGGGGAGGGCCATACACACGCGACAGTAAATCGATGCGGCAGCCTGCATGTTTCAAGGACATGCAGGCTGCCGTTTTTTTGAAGGCGTGCGCTATCGTACGGTCATGGGGCGGGCTTGGCCGGCGGCCACGATGGCGAGCCGCCCGTTGGGGGTCGCGGCCTGAGTGCCCACGTCGTTGGCGACCGTCGCACCCAAGGCTTCGGCCAGGGCCCCTACCGCCAGAGAAGGCCGGTTGTTTTCCTGGGATAGATGCATGGCCACCACAGCGCGGGTATGGCTCCCCACCAGTTGGGCTGCCGCCTGCGCGGCCTGGCTGTTGGACAGATGGCCCAGGGGGCCGGATACCCGCTGCTTGAGGTAGCCAGGGTAGGGGCCGCTGGCGAGCATGCGCTCGTCGTGATTGGATTCCAGGGCCAGGATGCCTAGGTCGCTCAGGGCTTCGAGGGCAGCGGGCGTCATATAGCCGGTGTCCGTGCAGATCCCTACGGAGTCGTCGCCGCAGCGAATGGAAAGCCCTACCGGATCGCAGACATCATGGCTGGTAGAGAAGGTGGCAACCTCCATGCACCCCAGCGTGAGCGTGCTGCCGGCATCAAAGGTGGCAAAGCCCAGCTGTTCCATGGAGGGGCGCGATGCGGCCGTGCCGCAGCTGGCATAGAGAGTGCCGTCAAAATGCTTGGCGAGCACGGGCAGCCCCTTGGTGTGATCGGAATGCTCGTGGGTCACCAGGCAGGCGGTGATGCGGGAGAGGTCCACCGAGAGCTCGGCCGCCCGCCGTTTGAGCTCGCGCAGCGAGAGGCCGTCATCGATGAGCAGCGAGTTTGCGGGGCCCTCCACCACGTAGGCGTTCCCTTTGGAACCCGAGGCCAACAGGTGCAAATGCAAACAGGGGTCCACGCAAGGCTCGCTTTCTTGAAGAGGTTGCACGTTCTTATCGGCACCCACAATAAGCCAAGCTCCCGTAGGGCAAAAGCCTACACTTGATAGTTCCAGCGACCTTAAAAAAGGAGGACCCATGACCAGTGTGGCCAGGCGATATGGAGGAGCCTCAGCTCCCTTTGAGAGGCCTGCTACCGCCGATGATCCCAGTTTGGGCGCGCCGGTGGTGCTCATGGTCTCCGGTGGGGCGGACTCCTGCGCGCTCCTGCTTTTGGCCGCCACCTCGCCGCTGGACTTGGAGGACGGTCGAGGGCCGCAGCCCATCGCCCGAGAGCGGCTCCATGTGCTCCATATAAATCATGGGTTGAGGGGCCTGGATGCGGCAGAAGACGCCGAGTTTGTGCGCGACCTGGCTGCCCGCCAGGGGATCCCGGCTACGGTGGTAGATGCGGATGTGCCTGCCCTCACCCAAGAGACGCCTGGCGAGTCCTTCGAGAGCGTGGCCCGCCAGGTGCGCTATGAGGCAGCCAATCAGCTGGCCAACGAGCTCTCAGCCCAGTGGGGCACCCCGCGCAGCGCCGCCCGCATCCTCACTGCCCATACGGCCAACGACCGCTGCGAGACCTTCTTCATGAACGCCATCCGAGGTTCCGGGGTCGCCGGGCTCTCATCCATCCCTCGGCGCCGCAACCGCATCGTGCGGCCGCTTTTGGACCGCACCCATCAGGATCTCTGCGACTACCTGCGCATGCACGGGGTGGTCTGGCGTGAAGACGCCACCAACTCCGACACCCGCTACCTGAGAAACTACGTGCGCCACGAGCTCATTCCTGTTGCCGAGAAGAAAAACCCCCGCTTGGCCCAGACGGTTTCGGGCGCCTGCGATATCTTGTCAGACGAAGACGCCTACCTCACCTCCATCGCGGCTCGGGTTCTGCGCGAGGTGACGCGCCGGAGCGATCCAGGCGCCCTGTCGCTGGACGCCAATCGGCTCGCGGCGATGGAGGTGGCCGTCGCCCGCCGGGTGGTGCGCGCCGCATTGTTGCAGGTAGCGCCCGAGGCGCGGCTGGAGGGCCGCCATATCGAGCGCGTCTTGGGCCTGGTGGCGCAAGGCTCCGGCTCCATGACGGCGCCTTTGGGGGTGGATGTATCGGTGCAGTACGGGTTGCTGCGCCTGGCGTCGCGCACCAGCGCGGAGGCGCTGGTAGGGGCCTGGCTGGAAGCGCCGGGAACGCTGGAGCTCCCAGGGGGCAAGATTTTGTCGGCATCGCTAGTGCCCGTAGCGCGAGGGGACGACCCGGTGGCACTGGCCCAGACCTATGCGGCTGAGCGCGGGCCGGTGTCGGTGATGCTGGACGCTGAGGCTGCAGGCGTGCCTCCCGAGGGGGGACGGCTGTGGGTGGCGGGTTCAGAGGCCGGGGAGGTGCTGTGCCCGTTGGGGATGCATGGGCAGTCCAAACGGCTCTCGGACCTTCTGGCTGCCGCCCATATCCCTGCGCGTGAGCGAGGCCAGGTGCCGGTGGTTCACGCGGGCCCCGTAGGCCCGATCTTGTGGGTGGCAGGAGTTCGTGCAGACGAGCGCTGCCGGGTCACGAGCGCCACTAAGACACTGTTAGTATTGAATTTCCACCAGCGGGAGCAGGCGGTCCTTTAGGGAAGGCCGTCGCGAGGAGAAAAGGGGACGTCAATGAGTGACAAGGCTGGCTGCGAACTGCATAGCGATATCGAGCGCGTGGTGTTCGCCCAGGAAGAAATCGCCGCTATCGTGCAAACCATGGGAGCGCAGATCACCGAGGATTACAAAGATCGAAACCCATTGCTCATCTGTGTGCTCAAGGGCGCTGTGGTGGTCATGGCCGATCTCATGCGCGCCATCGACACCCCCATTTCCATCGACTTCATGGCGGTGTCCAGCTACGGCGACGGCGCCACGAGCTCCGGCGTGGTGCGCATCGTCAAAGACCTGGATACCCGTATCGAAGGGCGCGACGTGATCATCGTGGAGGACATCTTGGACTCCGGCCTCACGCTCTCCTACCTCATCGACATGCTCAAATCCCGCAGCCCCCGCTCTATCGAAGTGGCCGCTTTTTTGGTGAAAGACCTGCCCGACCGCGATTGTCCTGTAATCCCTAAATATGTTGGTAGTCACGTGCCAAACGAGTTCATCGTGGGGTATGGACTGGACTATGCAGAGCGTTATCGCAACCTGCCCTACATCGGCATCCTCAAGCCGGAGTGCTACTCTTAACGGCCCAAGGACGGAGGCATAGGGCGCCCATAGCAACAAGGGAGATCCATGGCAGACAACACACCTCAACCGGGCGGCAAAAACCCCCAAGGCCCCAAGATGGGAGGGTCGCGCAGCAGCTTTCTCTACACGCTCATTTTGGTGCTGTGCTTTGCGGTGTTCTTTTGGTTCTTCACCGGAGGAAACGGCATTCCCCAAAACGGTGGCAGCGGCCAAGGCTCCACCACAAACTTAGCTACCAGCGAGTTTGTGGCGGCAGTAAACGACGGTCGCATGAAACAGGCCACCTGGTCTCCCTCTACCGGCAATGTCACCGGCCAGTATTGGGCCCAGAAGGAAGATGTGGGCAAAGACAATACGGCCAAGAATTTCACCAGCACCTACGCCGGTGCAGACTCCCTTGAGGAGCTCATGGCCGCCCACCCAGACGTGGACTTCACGGTGGACACGGCAGACGTCTCTACGGGCACCAGCCTGCTCATAAGCCTGGTGCCCACCATCCTCATCATCGTGTTCATGTTCTATTTCATGAGCCGCATGCAGGGGCAAAACGGCGGCGCCACCCAGTTTGGCAAGACCAAGGCCAAGACTACCGAGGAGACCCGCCCCACCGTCAAGTTCTCAGACGTGGCCGGTGTGGACGAGGCTGTGGCAGAGATCCGCGAGATCCGCGACTTTTTGGTCAACCCCGAGCGCTTCAAGCGCATGGGCGCCAAGATCCCCCACGGCGTGCTGCTCATGGGCCCTCCGGGCACCGGCAAGACGCTTTTGGCCAAGGCGGTGGCTGGCGAGGCCAACGTGCCTTTCTTCTCCATCTCCGGCTCTGACTTCGTAGAGATGTTCGTGGGCGTGGGCGCCAGCCGCGTGCGCGACCTGTTCAAACAGGCCAAGGCGGCCGCCCCCTCCATCGTGTTCATCGACGAGATCGACGCCGTGGGCCGCCAGCGTGGCGCCGGCTTGGGCGGCGGCCATGACGAGCGCGAGCAAACCTTGAACCAGCTGCTGGTGGAGATGGACGGCTTCGAGGGCAACGCCGCCGTGATCCTCATCGCTGCCACCAACCGCCCTGACGTCCTCGATCCTGCCCTGCTGCGTCCCGGCCGCTTCGACCGCCAGATCACGGTGGATCGCCCCGACGTCAAGGGTCGCGAGAAGATCCTGCAGGTGCACTCGGCCAACAAGCCTCTGGAGCCGGGCATCGAGTTTGGCACCCTAGCCAAGCTTACCCCTGGTTTTACCGGCGCAGACTTGGCCAACCTTATGAACGAGGCCGCCCTTTTGGCCGCCCGTCGTAACAAAGAGGCCATCTCCATGGACGAGATCGAAGAGGCCATGGAGCGCGTTATCGCAGGTCCCGAGCGCAAGAGCCGCGTGATCTCTGAGAGCGAGCGCACCACCATCGCCTTCCACGAGTCCGGCCATGCTTTGGTGGGTCACTACCTCTCCCATGCAGACCCGGTGCACAAGATCACTATCGTCCCCCGCGGCCAGGCGCTAGGCTACACCCTGTCGCTGCCAGAGGAGGACCACTTCCTGCAGACCCGCAACGCCATGTTCGAGCAGATCGCCGTGCTTTTGGGTGGCCGCACCGCAGAGGAGATCTTCTGCGAGGACATCACCACCGGCGCCTCCAACGACCTGGAGCGCGCCACCAAGCTGGCCCGCCAGATGGTCACCCGCTACGGCATGTCCAAGGTGCTGGGCACCCAGGTCTTTGGCGAGGCCCAGCATGAGGTATTCTTGGGCCGCGACTACGCCGACAAGCAGGATTACTCCCCTGAGACCGCACTGCGCATCGACGGCGAGGTGGGCCGCATTATGCGCCAGGCCCACGAGAAGGCCCGCCAGATCCTCGAGGAGCACGCAGACCAGATGCGCACCATGGCCAACGTGCTGCTGGAGCGCGAGACCGTCGAGGGCGAGGCCGTGCAAGCCCTGCTCAACGACACTTGGGACGAGTATTTGGCCGCCCATCCGCTGGAAGCTGTCAATCAAGAGGCCGCCAGCCAGGGCCAGGTGGAAGATCCTGCAGGCGACGCCACCCACGACGGCGGTCTGGACCTTTTGGGCTCTGAAGAAAAACATCAGGACGAAGAGAAGCTCGATCACGAGCTTAACCCACGGTCGAACGACGACTCAAAGTAGTCATTGACAGGTCGGGGTTTTATCGGCTTGTATTTTAAAAACATATGAAGCAGGTGCGGCTGGAAGGGATCCGGCTGCACCTGCTATTTTTATGGCATTCGGGGGGGCGGCGCCATCTTAGAGGGAGAGTTGGTCGATCACGAGGGGGATCTCGTCGAGGGTATCCACCATGTGGTGCGCTCCTTTTTGAGAAAAGCAAAAGCGCGTCTCGCGCCGGGCAATCACATAATAACGAGCGCATCTTGCAGCTTCGATCCCGGTATTGGAGTCTTCCACAGCTACGCAACGCTGCGGGTTTACACCCAAGAGCCGCGCGGCTTTGAGGTACACATCAGGAGCAGGTTTGGAGTGAGCCACTTCGCTGCCGCTCACCACGGCCGCAAACTGGTCACGTACGCCGCAGCTACAAAGAGCAACCTCTATCTCTGCCGGTGAGGAGCACGAAGCCACGGCACAGGGAATGCCTCGGTCGTGCAAGCCCTCAAGACAGCGGTGCAGTCCGGCCATGGCTAGCTCGCCGAGCCTTCCATCAAGGGCGGCGAAAGCCGGCTCTACTGCCTCCTCAACGCCCAGGTCTGCCCAAGAGGGGTCGGGCTGGGGTACTTGTGCAAACCATCGCTCCAGGTGCTCGCGATATACCGGGGCAGAACATCCAACGATGTCGCTCACCTCGTCCCAGCTCAGAGAGACACCGTGTTGCCCAAAGAAATCCACGAGGATGCGGCAGTAGGCCGCCTCGGTGTCGACGATAACCCCATCCATGTCGAACACGACCGCCTCTACGGTGCCCATAATTCCTCCTGTTTGGAAAATTGGTATCAAGAAGTACGTATATTGTATACAATTACAGAAAGAAGGGACACAATCAAGGGAGATCTCCATGGGGCTGTTTGGGCACAAGGATCCGCAAAAGGTCTTCAACGGGCCTGAATTCACGGTGACGTCGGTCTTGTTTGAGCCGCCGCGCCTCTCGATGCTCCCTTGGGTGGTAGAGGATGCTTCCCGGGGGCTCTGGGCTGTGCGTTTTCCTGGCTGTGAGCCGGCGGTGTTTTGTGATGCGGATCTTCTGGCCTGCCAAATCGTCGAGCGCGCGCCTGAGCCTGAAGGCAACAATCGCGACCTAGCTGCTCGCATCATGGCCAATCCTGCCGCAGTGTCTCGAGGTAATGCTGCAGAGAAGGGGTGCTGCCTAGGGCTCTCTGTGGCGCTGGCGGTGCGCTCTGGCGCAGAGGGCGTTGCCCGCTTGGAGATTCCCGTTATAACAAGGGAGGTCTCCAGAGACTCCCTAGCGTTCAAGAGTCTAAGTGGTTATGCTGAAGAATTAAAGGGTTCCATGGACGCAGTGATTGCAAGAGGGGCCGCGAAGTCCGGGGGAGCGGAGCGCAAGGAATGAGCACAGGGTTAACCGTACCCGCCAAGGATCGTGCCTCTGAGGGCATTCGTTGGCTCATCGCCTCGCGTGGGCTTGGCCCAGGCGATCGCCTCCCGCCCGAGCGTGAACTCTGCGAGCTCGTGGGAGTATCGCGCACAGCTCTTAGGGGCGCCATTGCCGATCTTGTGGCTGGCAATGTGCTTGAGAGCCGCCATGGGTCGGGCACCTATGTGGCAGATCCACGGGTGCTTATGGTTTTTCAAGAAACCTACAACTATGGCGCTGCAGCGCGCGACGTGGGCATGAGGCCGGGCAGCGTGTTGGTGGTCTCTGGGGTGGAGGAAGCTCCCTCTGATGTGGCTCATCGCCTCGCGATACACCCTGGTGACCCGGTGTTTTTTTTCAAGCGGCTGAGGACGGCAGATGGCAGGCCCTGTTCCATAGAGACTGGCTGGATAGATCGGGAGCGCTTCTCGGGTATTGAGAATCACGATTACGCCCAGGAAAGTCTCTACGAGGTACTTGAGCGCGACTACGGCGTTCGTATCTCCCATGGCGAAGAGCGTATCTCGGTGACGCGGGTTCGCGAAGACGAGGCCCCTCTTTTAGGGCTTGCTCCTGGCGCCGCCGCCCTTTTCTTTCTTGCCGTCGAGAAGGACGACGCGGGCCTTCCCGTGGAGTTCAGCCGGCATATCATCCGCGCCGATCGCTATCATTTTGCGAGCAACGACCTGCCTGAGCATCTCAAGAGAAAGGTGGGTAAAAAGCCGTGGCTTTTCTCGTAACCCCGGGGGCTCTATCCCGAGAAGAACCCTTCTACCTTAGCATTCGTCGAATCATTGCCGAACGTATCGAGCGCGGCGACTATCCAGCCGGCGTCGCCTTGCCCTCTGAGAATGAGTTGGCAGATGAGTTTGGCTGCACGCGGCTCACGGTGCGAAACGCCGTGGGAGAGCTTGTGGATCGCGGCTTTGTGCGCCGCGTCCAAGGCAAAGGAGCCTTTGTGGTGAGCCTTTGGGATGGAGCCGAGGCTACCGGCATGGGGTTCCGAGAAATGGTTAGAGTGCACGATGCGGAGCCCTCGGTGCGCATTCTCTCGCGCTCACGACGCCTTGCAGGTCCCCTTTTTGCAGACCTTTTTGGGGTAGATCCCGAGGACGAGGTGTATGGCGTGCGCCGGCTCAACAGCGTTAACGGCGTTCCGGTTTCTATTGAGAGCGCCCTTATTCCGCTTGAGCTCTTTCCTGCTATCGAAGTTGTGGATGTGGCTGTCTTTAGCCTTTACGAGACCTATGCGATGTACGGGCATGAAGTGGTAGGCACCCAAGAGGTCCTTGGTTTGACCGAGCTTTCAGCACGGGATGCGGGGCTTCTCCGCGTGCGAGCAGGGGATCCCGCCATGACCCTAGACTGTGTGAGCTATGACAGCGATGGTCGATCCGTCGAGTATGTGAGAGCCCTTAACCTCGGTGATCGTGGGGGTTACGTCTACACCTATTGATCGTGTTCGCGACCATGCATTGAGGATGGGACACGGCAATGCTACCGTTTGTCCCTTAATAAACTACCGTTCGCCGGTATCCCCTGGTTATCATGAATTGGTATCAAAAGAGTGTTAGCTTGTTTATAGCAAATGGTTATAAAAAGTCCCCACTTGTACTCTTCCCATCGTCAAACATCGATCGTAAGGAAGGCTGCGGTGAAGTCGAAGATCCCCACGATGCTCGATTACGCCCGTGCGGCACAAGATCGTATGGTCGAGAACCTCGATCGCTCGGCAGAGCTCACCTGTTGGTTGGTAGATTCCTATGCAGCGACGCTCAGGCGTCCCGGAGGACCGGCGATTCGCATCATCGCCTCTGGGTCCTCTCGCCACGCAGCTGATTGCGCCCGCGATTTCATGGCGCAAACCCTTCAAGAACAAGTATCTGTGGTGACCCCGGAGCGCTTCATGGCCTTCGAGCACGATTACCCGGCCAACGCATTCAACGTGGTCATTTCTCAAAGTGGCTACTCCACCAACGTGATAGCGGCTCTCGACTTTTTGCGCGATCGCGGCAAGCCTTCTGTTGTGCTTACGGCAAACCCCCAATCGCCCGCTGCAGAGCATGCCGATGTGGCCGTGGACTACGGTTGCGGGCTCGAGGCGGTGGACTTTGTCACACAGGGCATGCTCACTTTGGTCGAATTCCTCATGTTCTTCGCGCTCTACGGAGCAGAGGAGGCGGGAACCCTCGGGCAGCAAGGCCTTGTGGAGGGGCTTGCTGCCGTCGAGGACGCCGTGGCTGCCCATCGTGCCTGCTTGCCCGTGGCCGACGCCTTTGTCGAGCGGCACATAGGCGAGCTTTCTCGCCGCTCTCCCGCTCTCATCGTGGGCAACGGCCCTGCCTGGGGCGTTGCCGAGGAGGCCTCCCTCAAGTTCCAAGAGACGCTCAAGATAAGCGCCGCCCCCTTCGAGGGCGAGGAGTTCCTGCATGGCCCCGAGATGCAAGTGGCCCCCGGCCACCTCGTGTTTATCCAAGACGACCCCGTTGGCTCACCTCGCCTTGCCCGCTGCGCTCAGGTCATGGCTCAGGTAACGCCCTCGGCATGGCTGCTTACAGCGCATCCCCAGGGCAAGGACTTTGAGGTGCCCTTGCCTTCCTGCGCAAACCCCCTCTGCACTGCCATTCCCAATCTCGCATTTTTCCAGGTGGTGGCAGCGACGGTGGCCGAGGCGACAAAGTCCTGGGACGTCCATCCGTTTTTAGCTGCCCATGAGGGCGAGCTTGGTAGCAAGGCCGCCGGCTACGACGAAGCCCAAGCCAAGCTGGAGCAGCGCGCATCCACTTTGTAGACACGGCGCGTACCTTAAAGCGCCTGTGCCAAGGGTGGCCGCCGGTACCCGACCGCCCCATACCATTCGAGAGAGAGTGAGAGGAATATCGTGAAAGAGACTGAGAAGGTTGAGATCATGCACTTCGACCAGGAGGGCTACCTCGCCGATGGAGAGGCCCTTCATGAGACCGGCAAGCTCATGGCTGCTATGGCAGATTCCGTGGCCGACGAGGGCTACGACGCTATCTTCCTCATGGGCGTAGGCGGTACATGGGATGAACTCATGCAGCTCGAATACATGATGAACAAGTACGGCGACAAGGATCTCGAGGTCTATCTCATCCATGCCGCCGAATGGCTCGTGGCAGGGCACAAGCGCATGACCGAGCGCTCTGTGGTGCTCACTGCTTCTGAGAGTGGCACTACGCCCGAGATCCTCGAGGCCGTGGCGAAGCTCAAGGAGATGGGCGTGCGCGTGGTGGCCATGACCAAGCCCGACGGCCCCATTGGCAAGGCGGTGGGTGCGAAAAACTGCGTGGCCATGGCGTCCAACCACGGTGCTGGCGGGTGCGAGGGCGGTTATTATCTCGCTGATTGTTTTGGTCTTAAGCTCCTTGAGCGCCGCGGGTGCTTCCCGGAGTACGAGCGCTTCATCGAGCAGTGTCGCGGGATCTGGGCCGATCTCATCGATATTCGCAAGTCGTTCGAGCCCGTTGCCGAGAAGATCGCGCGCTCCTATGCCCTTGCCCCTTACACCATGTTCGTGGGTTCTGGCGCCCTATGGGGGGAGACCATTCTGTTCGCCATGTGCATTCTCGAGGAGATGCAGTGGAAGCGCACGCGCTATGTGAGCTCTGCAGACTTCTTCCATGGCACTCTCGAGCTTGTGGAAGAGGGCGTCCCCGTGGTGCTCTTCAAGGGCGTCGACGAGTATCGCAAGCTCGATGAGCGCGTGGAGGCGTTCCTTAAGAGTGGCCGCACGGGCGACAACGACATCGTTGTCATCGATATCGACGAGTTTGCGACGCCCTCCATTGACAAGGAGTTCCGCACCATCGTAAGCCCGTGGATTCTCTCATCCCTTGTGACCGATCGCGTGGCTGCCTACTACGAGACCGTCACCAAGCATAACCTCAACTATCGCCGTTACTACCACCAGTTCGAGTACTAACACGTAGCCGTGGCCCGCAGGGTGTTGGCCACGGCACAGGGGAGGGAGACTCATGAGAAGGTTCGTCATCGCATCCCACGCCCACTTCGCCCAGGGGATCGCCGAGGCTTTAGCGTTTCTTGTGGGGGAGCGCGAGGACCTCGCGACGGTATGTTTGTTCGTCGATGGCAACGACGACGTAGCAGCTGCGGCGACAGAGGCCGTAGGCGCAGGGGATGACGAGGTCGTGGTGTGCTGCGACATTCTTGGAGGGTCGGTGTGCAATGAGTTCACCAAGCTCCTTGCAAAAACCCCCAACCTTCATGTGGTGGCCAACATGAGCCTCCCTCTCTTGATCTCCCTGCTCTTCTCCGATCCCGCCGAACCCATTGAGGAGGTGGTGCGCCAAGCCGTGGCTTCGCCGGATGTGGCGCCTAAATATGTGAACGATCTCGTGGCATCTGAGGATGTCGAGGAAGAGGAGTTTTGAGACCGGCTTTGAGGTTTGGGCTTGCACATCCATCCGTTCGTCTCTAATTCCTGGGGGTATTAAAAATGATTCTATTGTTGAGGGTCGATCATCGATTGCTCCATGGGCAAGTCGCTGTTTCGTGGTGCCAGGGACTGGGTGCCAACTGCGTCTTTTGCGTTGGCGACCACGTCGCCAACGATCCTGTATGGAAGACTACGCTCAAGTTGGGCAAGCCCGCTGGCTGCAAGTTGGTCATCAAGGATATGGACCATGCCGTCGAAGCCATCAATTCTGGCGTTACCGATAAGTACCGCATGATCGTCAGCGTGCAAACCATCGCCGAGGCTAAAGAGCTTGCCGATCGCTGCCCTGCAGTGACTAGCATCAACCTGGGCAACACCAAGGCGAGTCCCACAACCCGGGAGGTCTCTCGCCAGATCTTCCTCGAGCCAGAGGAGGAGGTCATGATCCGCGAACTTCTCGACCGGGGCGTCGAGGTGGAGATCAGGCCTTTGGCCGATGACCCTAAGGTTGACGCTGCCTCCGTGCTCTAGGGCTATCCCTTCGAATCCACTCCACAGATTGGCAAAATCATGATTGTACAAGCTGTACTCGTCGGCCTTATTGGTGCCCTCGGGTGTCTCGATTACCAGCTGGGCACACTTTATATGTTCAGACCCATCGTCATGTGCCCTCTAGTGGGCCTGGCTCTGGGTGATCTTCAGACCGGCCTCGCCGTGGGCGCCAGCCTCGAGCTGCTCTTCATGGGATCCATCTCCATCGGCGCCTACGTGCCACCCAACGAGACCATTGGCGGCGTGCTCGCGTGCGCGTTTGCCATCTCGCTTGGCGAGGGCACGGAGGCAGCCATCGCCTTGGCCATGCCTATTGCAGTGCTCTCGCTGGCCATTGGCAACTTGCTTCAGCCCATTTGGCCCTTCTTTGTCGACAAAGCTGATTCTTTTGCTAAGAAAGGCAATCTTAAAGGCATCTATGCTGTGCACTGGGGCATTGGCCTTTGGGGGTGCTTTGAATACTTCTTGCTCTGTGGTGGCGCATTCCTTCTTGGCGTAGACGCTGTTCAGGGCATCCTCGACTGGATTCCCAGCTTTATCCTGGACGGCTTTGGCGTCGCGGCAAACCTGCTTCCTGCCATGGGCTTTGCTATGCTCGGCCGTCTTGTGATTACCAAGAAGCTCGTTCCCTTCTACTTCTTGGGCTTCTTGCTCTGCAGCTACATGGGGGTGCCGGTGCTGGGTGTGGCCATCCTTGCCATCATCATTGGCATTGAGAAGTTCGATCTTATCAACATGGACATGGGAGCTCAGGTAGCCCTCGAGGGAGATGACGACGATGACTTCTGATGTGATGAACCTCAATGTCACCAATCTGGGCGACCAGGTCGAAGATGAGGATATGATTACCCATAAGGACCTGGTTAAATCGGCCTTGGGTGTGGGGTCTTTGGGCATGGAGTTCTCCTGGACCTACTACAAGCAGATGAACATTGCCTTTTGCCTCATGCTTGCAAACATGCTCAAGAAGATCTATAGGAACGACCCCGAGGGCTATAAGGCTGCTCTCGAGCGACATCTAGCCTTCTTTAACATCACTGTGCAGTTCGCTCCCTTCGTGGGTGGTGTGGCCATCTCCATGGAGGAGCGTGTGGCCAGGGGCGAGATCGAGCCAGAGTCGGTGAACGACGTCAAGGCGGCGCTCATGGGCCCGCTCTCAGGCATCGGTGATTCTATATTCCTTGCCACTATTCGTGTTATCGCTGCCGCTGTGGGTATCGCTCTTTGCCAAGCGGGCAACCCCTTTGGCCCCATCGCCTTTTTGCTCATCTTTAACATCCCCGGCTTTTGGCTGAGGATCTGGGGTGTCCAGAAAGGTTACGAACTTGGTGTGGATTTCCTTGCCAAGGCGCAGGAAAACGGCCTTATGACCAAGGTGATGACCGCCGTATCCATTGTGGGCATCATGGTGGTCGGAGCCATGAGCGTGGACATGTTCTGGGCATCAATCCCCATAGAGATCGGCGTGGGTGAGAATGTGCAGACGGTCCAGGATATCCTCGACGGCATCATGCCGGGCATGCTGGGCATGGCGGCATTCTGGATTTATTATTGGCTCCTCTCTAAGAAAATAAGCCCCTCGTGGCTCATCGTAGGATCGATGCTGCTTGGCGTAGTGGGCGTCTACTTTGGATTCTTGGCTTAACCCCCAGGGACGGGCGGCGGCCGGCTGAGGTTGGCCGCCGCCCTTTTTGTGTGGTCACAAGATGGGTGGATGGAATTGCGAATTACCTCGGAAAGGGGCGCCTCTGCGCCGTGTGATAAAAGATGAGAAGAACCGTCGATGCCACCATGGAGGAACCCCGCCTCTCGAGGGCAGAGGTCGACCTGATTTGGATCGAGTCACTCCAGTGGTGCGCTAACAACGCTGTCTACTTCTTGGGCCTCATCGGCGCCGCCACCTATGATCTTTCTGGTGGCGCATTTCTTGTTGCCGCGGTCACCTTAGTGCGCAATCTATGTGTCTCGGCTGGCAACGCCTTGGCAGGGCCGGCCATCGATAGGGTTGGGCCGCGCCGGGTAGCCATGGTTACAGTGGCCTTGGCTGCGGTGTCGAGCCTCGTGATGGGGGTTGTGCCCATCAGCGTGCCGTCCTTGATCTTCGCAGCGGTTTTTCTGGGGATTTGCGGTGGCTTCCTCAACACCACCACCCACGCCTATCCAAGCTACCTTCAGCCAGACGAGCAGGGCAGGCAACGGCTCAACGGCCTTTTGGTGTTCTATAGCAACATTGCTTTCACCCTAGGGCCCGTCGCAGGCGGGCTTTTGGTGGGTGTGTTGCCCACTAACTCAGTCTATTTGTTCATGGCGGTCGTCATGGCGGTGACCTTTCTATTTGCCCGTGATTGCAAAGAGCGGGTAAAGCCTGCCGGCGAAGATGACAGGCTCACGGGCGTAATCTCGGGCATGGTGGAGGGCGCGCGCATGACCTTTGACAATCGCGATCTTCTTGTCATCTTTGTCTCGGGGTTTTTAGGTTTCTTTGCCTTTGGCGCCTTCGACTCTTTAGAGTCGCTGTTCTATCGCGATGTCCTTCAGGTGGATATCGTGTGGCTGGGATGGCTCTCTGCCGTGGTGGGCCTTACCTCGTCGGTGGGCGCTTGGGTGCTCACCCGCATACCCACTTCCCGGGTTAATCTGGGCCTGCTTTTGGGCTCACTCTTTGTGGTGGGCGTGGGCTCCATGGTCTATGTGGGAACCAACATTTTGTGGGTGGCCATTCTCGGCCAAGCTGTCAATGGTTTTGCCTGGGGCTTCTTAGAGCCAGTGCAAATGACGCTGGTACAGCAGGAGACGCCCATCGCCTCCCTCGGGCGCGTCATGGGGTTTGTGCGCTTTGGCCTCATGAGCGCTGGCGTGGTGCCCTTGTTGGCAGCCCCCTTTTTGGCTGATGTCCTTGGTGTCCAGCGGGTGCTTTTTGGCGCCTCGTGCATCATCGCAGCGGTGGGTGCGGCGTTTTGCATGTGGTGGTGCCTGAGAAGCAAAAAGGAATAGCTGCCGCAGAGGTCCTGCGCCCCGTGACCTGCGGCTTTGTTAGATCACCAGATTCTGCGGCGCACCCTGGCAATAGGCTGCAACATTTTCAAAGGCTATGGTGGCGCGTCGAACCATGGCTTCGGCAGTGAAGTAGCCCACGTGAGGTGTGAGTACCGTATGGGGCGCCTTAAGGAGTGGGTTGGTAGAGGGTAGCGGCGGCTCCTAGTCAAAGACGTCGATAGCGGCCCCAGCAAGATGACCAGAGGTGAGAGCCTGGGCAAGAGCCGGGGTGTCCACGATAGGCCCACGGGCACAATTCACCAGATAGCTGCCGGGTTTCATGGTGGCGATCTTCTCGGCATCGAGAAAACCCCGCGTCTCAGGAGTCAGGGGCAGGTGCACCGTAAGGATGTCTGAGTGAGTCAGAAGATCTTTGAGGCCCGGATACTCTACGCCCAGGGCGACGCAGTGAGGATTTTGATGGCGCGCGTAGCCCAAGACACGAGCTCCAAAGGCTAAAAAGAGCTGGGCCACCCGAGTTCCAATGTGACCGGTGCCCAAAATGCCTACGGTCTTGCCCGCGATCTCGGTACCCAGAAGGCCTTGGGAGGTGCCTCCGCTGCGCGTTGCCTGCTAGCAGGCGGGTATCTGGCGCAAAAGGTCTACGGTAAGTCCGCACACGAGCTCGGCCACCGAGGTGTCGGAGTAGCCCGCGCAATTGCTCAGGAGGATGCCGCGGGCGCGGCAGGCGTCCAGGGCCACTTGATCTACTCCAGTGAAGGCGACGTCGACAAACTTGAGTTGGGGGAGGGCTTGGATGACCTGCGCCGGCAGGGGCGTGTTGTCGATGATGATAATGTCGGCGCCCTGGGCTCGTTGGATCAGCTGGCCAGGATCTTTGGTGGGGGTGTCGTAGGCCTTGAAGCGATGGCCTGCGGCTTTGAGCGGGGCGGCGAGCGTATTTATGGTTTCTTGGGGCACCAAGAGGGGCTCGAGCAAGACGATGTTCATAAAAATGCTCCTTTCTCTTGTGCATCCTAACCTACAGATTGCTAGCGGAGTTTCGGCAGAGGCGCGCAGACCCGTGAGCGTGATGAAGGCCTATGAGGTCTTGGTGCACGCGCTTGTAGGACTTCCCTAAATCCATAGGCGCGAAGTCCTATGAAGGGACCATTTAGCCGTTGATAGATGTCTCTTCCGGGTACCTTAATGGGGCAGACATGCTCGCTGAAGGGTTGGGAGATGAGGTTATGGCGCTCTTTGAAGCAGAGCATCTCAAGACTCGCTATCTGAGCCATGGAAAGCCTTTCTCGCCCTTCGAGGACGTGTCGTTTTTCTTGGAGGCTGGGGGTGTTTACGATCTCACCGGCCCCTCGGGTTCAGGCAAGACCACTCTTTTGAGAGTCTGTGCTCGACTGCTCCCCAAAACCGCCGGCACTCTGCGTCTTAACGGCCAGGATTCCGATGGGATGAGCCCGGTGGCCTGGCGCCGTCAGGTGTGTTTGGTGCCTCAGCAGAGCGTACTGGTGCCCGGCACGGTGGGCGACAACCTCAGGCTTCCCTGGACGCTCAAGGTCAACGCAGGCATCACTCCTCCAGCTGATGAGGAGCTGCAAGCGCTTTTGGACGCAGTGGATCTTAACGAGGTGAGCTGTCATATGGACGCCTCCCAACTCTCCGGCGGCCAGCAGGCGCGAGTGGCGCTCCTGCGGGCGTTTGTGACCCACCCAAAAGTGCTGCTCTTAGACGAGGTAGATGCTGGCCTCGATGATGAGTCGGCCAAGGCGGTGGGGCTTCTCTGCCGCTCTGTGGCACAAAAAGAAGGCTCGGCTGTGCTGCGCATTCGCCATAGGCCTCCCGACGGATTTGCCACCGCCACCTTTGTGCTGGCCCAGGGCGTGATGAGCCGCCGCGAGGCTGCAGGAAGGGACAAATCATGACTGGCGGTGTGGTAAACATCGGCTACCCTCAGCTCCTGTTCGCAGTGGCTCTTATAGCGGTGGACCTCCTGGTCTCCTGGAAGCTGCGCTTGGGGCTGGTAAAATCCATCACCATCTCCACGGTCCGCCTGCTCATCCAGCTTCTGGCCTTGGGCTTTGTGCTGGGCTACCTCTTTCAATATCAAACCTTTTGGTGGGTTGCATTGGCAGTGGCGGTGATGTCTCTGGCGGCCACCCAGATCGCCTGCGACCGCACCCGCAAAACGGTGCACGGCATAGCCCCCAGCGTTTTTCTCTCCATCTTTGTGCCGTCGGTGTCGGTGGCCCTGGTGGTGGTTGACGGGGTTATCGGCGCGACGCCTTGGTGGAACGCCCAGCAACTCATCCCCATTATGGGCATGGTGATGGGCAACGCGCTCTCCTCGGTGTCGGTGGCCATCGAGCGCCTTTTTGCCGACATGGACGCGCGCAGCCAGGAGATGTATACGCTGGTGGCGCTGGGGGCAACCCCTCGGGAAGCGGCGTTTCCCTCCATCAAGGCGGCAGTGTCGGCGGGCATGGCGCCTACCCTGGCTACCATGTGTGCCGCTGGCATTGTGCAGATCCCCGGGATGATGAGCGGCCAGATCCTGGCCGGGGCAGATCCTATGGTGGCGGCCAAATACCAGATCGTGGTGCTGCTTATGATCAGCGCTGCCAGCACCGCGGCCATCGTGGCTGCCTGTTATCTGGCCTACAAGCGGCGCTTTAGCTCGGAGGGCTACTATCTGGAGCCGGGCCTTAGAGATGACCTCTCTCAGAAGGGTCCAAGGCCCTAGAGGCATGAGGGTTACGCTCTTGCGACACTAAAGGCGCTGGGGTGTTGAGAAGGCACACCAACGCCTAGACTTATCTCAGTATGAATGAGGGGAGCCTTCATGGATCACATGCCTGTCAACGCCACCATGTATGACTACGGTGCGCAAAAATCGTCCATCCGCGAGATCGCTGCCTACGGCGCCGCACGCAAGGCGCAGATCGGCGCCCAAAACGTCTTCGACTTCTCGCTGGGAAACCCCTCGGTGCCGGCGCCCCCTCAGGTGCGCAAGGCCATTCAAGAGGCCCTGGAGCTGCCTTCGCTGGAGCTCCACGGCTATACGCCGGCAGCGGGTCTCATGAGCTGCCGATCTGCAGTGGCCAACTCCATCAACCGCCGCTTTGGCACGGGCTACGATGCCTCTGACTTCTTCATGACGGTGGGTGCCGCCGCCTCGCTTTCCTGCGTGTTCAACGCGGTGGTGGTCCCCGGCGACGAGGTCATCGTGATCTCTCCCTACTTCCCTGAGTACAAGGTGTGGATCGAGACCGCCGGCGCCACCTGCGTCGAGGTGCCTGCGCTGCCAGACACCTTCAACCTTGATGTGGAGGCCATCGCCGCCGCCCTCAATGCCCGCACCAAGGCCGTGGTGATCAACTCTCCCAACAACCCCGTGGGCGTGGTCTACGACGCCGAGACGCTGGCTCGTTTGGCCGTAGCCCTGGAGAAAGCCGAGCGCACCTTTGGCTCCACCATCTATCTGGTGAGCGACGAGCCCTATCGCGAGATCACCTACGGAGCCGAGGTCCCCTGGGTTCCCGGCGTCTACGACCGCACGCTGGTGTGCTACTCCTACTCCAAGTCGCTGTCTTTGCCCGGCGAGCGCGTGGGCTGGGTGCTTGTCCCCAACACCAATCCAAATCACGACCTGCTGGTAAACGCCGTGGCAGGCGCCGCCCGTGCCCTGGGCTTTGTGTGCGCTCCCTCGCTCTTTCAGCGCGTCATCGAGCGCTGCGTGGACGTCCCTACAGACGTGGTCGCCTATGCCGAGAACCGCAGCCTCCTTACCCGCGGCCTCTCTGGCCTTGGCTATGAGTATGTGGAGCCCGAAGGCGCCTTCTACCTGTGGGTCAAAGCCTTAGAGCCCGACGCTCAAGCCTTCTTCGAGCGCGCCAAGTCCTTCGAGCTGCTGCCGGTGCCCAGTGATTCTTTTGGTTGTTCTGGCTGGGTGCGCGTGGGTTACTGCGTCTCCCGTGAGACCATAGCAAACTCCATGGGCGCCTGGGCGTCTTTGATGGAGAGCTATCGCCAGTAAAAGCCCGACCCCCGCGGGAGGCCGGCATACAAGTTTGGGAGCACTACTGTGGCCTTGGAAAACCGCTGCGACGTCCATACCCATACCGTCTTTTCCTATCATGCCTATTCCACAGTGGAAGAGAATGTGCGCGCAGCTCATGATCGCGGGTTGGAGATCCTGGGAATCGCCGACCATTTTTCGCCGTTGGTATCAGTCTCAGGCGATTTTAGGGAGTACCAGCACTTTGTCAACCAAAACTGCTGGCCTCGCCAGTGGATGGGCGTCACCTTGCTGCGCGGCGCCGAGGTAGACATCGTCGACCTGGAGGGCACCTTCTTTGGGGCTGCCAAAGACAAGACCTCGGGCTTCTTTGGCGAAGGGCGTGCGCCCTTCAGCCTGCTGGAGGAGTGCACGCGCGACTGCGATTATCTGGTGGCCTCGGTCCACGAGAAGGGTTTTGCTGCCGGAGCCACTCCCGAGCAGCTCGCAGCCATGTATGGTGCCGCTGTCTGCCATCCCAAGGTGCTCATCCTAGGCCACATTGGCCGCACGGGGCTTCCCTTCGACATCGACAGCCTTCTGGATGTGGTGGCCGCCCAGCACAAGCTAGTGGAGATCAATGAGCATAGCTTTGACTTGAGTGCCGGCGCCAACCCTGTCATGGAGGCTCGTTGCGAGGCCATTGTGCGTGCCTGCGCCGAGCGCGACATCTCCATAGCCGTCAACACCGACGCCCACATAAGCTTTGATGTGGGCCGCGTGCCACGTGCCATGGCGCTGCTCAAGCGCGTGGGCTTCCCTGAACGCCTTGTCGCCACCCGCTCCGCCGAGGCCTTCCTTGAGGCTGCTGCCCCCGTCTTCTCGCTCTAGGAGTCCATGCCGCCCCTGGCAGTCTTTTAGGCCCTGCCAAAACCCAGCACACAAGCCATCCCAGCCAGGGCCTCCAGCTGCCAGTGGCAGACGCATGTCGGCCGCCATGGGCCCCTGGGATTTTCGTGGCTTGGGTGTGCTGACGTATCCCCAAAGTCTAGTTGGGCAGGAACACTTCAGTGCGTGACCATCCTTTGTGAGGGGGCTGCTTTGAAGAAGTTTGTATCGTGGAACGTCAATGGCATTCGTGCCATCGTGCGTAAGAATTTTATGGAAGTCTTCGATGCCCAGAACGCCGACTGCTTTGGCGTCCAGGAGACCAAATGCCAAGAGGGCCAGGTAGAGCTCGATCTGCCGGGCTACTATCAAACCTGGTCCTATGCCGAGAAAAAAGGCTACAGCGGCACGGCGGTCTTCTCTCGCGAGAAACCCATTCAGGTGGTGCGCAAGACGGGCCTTGAAGTGGCAGACGTCGAGGGTCGCATCTGTGCCTGCGAGTTCGAGCCTTACTGGTTTGTCTCGGTCTACTCGCCCAACTCCCAAGACCAGCTGCAGCGCCTGAGCATCCGTGAGGAGTGGGACGCGCATCTTACCCACTTGCTGGACGACATGGCCAAGGACAAGCCAGTGATTCTCTGCGGCGACCTCAATGTGGCCCATGAGCCTATCGATCTCAAAGATCCCGAGAAGAACGCCGGCCATGCAGGCTTCACCGACGCTGAGCGCGACGATCTCACGCGTCTTTTGGACTCCGGCTTCACTGATACCTTCCGCTATTTGCACCCCGATCAGGCAGACACCTACACCTGGTGGAGCTATCGCGAGCGCGGGCGCCTTTCCAACACCGGCTGGCGCCTGGATTACTTCCTGGTCTCCAATGACCTGCGCGACAAGATCTCTGGCGCAGCCTGTCTCATGGACATCGAGGGCTCCGACCACTGCCCCATCACGCTGGAGCTGGATATCTAAGCTCCAGGCGAGTCCCCCAGCGAGCCCCAAAGAAACCCAAGCTACAGGTGCTGGGGTTTCTCGGTAAGGCGGGATTTGTGGACGTGTGCAGCGAGTCTTGTGAACGATCTGAGCATGGAGGGCTCTCGCGGTTTGGGAGGGCCCTTGGCGTCTTGTGCAGTCGATCCTTAGCGGCAGAAGGCGATGACGCGCTCTAGGTCGCGGGCGGCTTGGATGTAGCCCAGGTCCCAGGCTTCATCGAGCTTTTGGGTGTCTAAGGTGGAGTTTTGCACCGGCATAGTGTCGGGGCGGATTACCAGGGCGCGGCCTTGGCGCTCCAGCTCTTCCAGCTGTGCGAGGGCGGCGTTGTAGCGCTGGGGGCGGGTGATGAGGGCCTCGGCAACCAGGGGGTAGGCACCAAAGGTGCGGCGGATGAGCACCTTGTGCGCCGTGCCGTAGGTTTGCTTGCGGTAGCCCCGAGGACGTGTGGTGATGACCACGAGTTTCTCTGCGCCGTCGGCCAGCGCCATGGGGTGGGGAAGCCCCGCGCCTTCGCCCAGGCCGCCGTCAAACATCACTTCGCCGTCGATGGCGATGGGGTTCATGAGCAGGGGCATGGTGGAGCTGGCGCGGCAGTGGCTGGCCAGGTCGACGGCGTCTTTGTAGTCGCGTTTGTGCCATACCACCGTACGGCCGGTGGTGGCAGAGAACGCCTGCATCACGGCTTCGGCCGGGTTGTCGCAGAAGGCTTGCCATGCTATGGGCACTTCGCCTGAGGCCACGCAGCCCTCGTAGAGGTAGTCGGAGTTAAAGAAGCCGTCGCCGTGCATAAAGTGGGAGAGGCCTCCAAAACGGGGGTCCTCGGCATAGTCCACAAACTGCAGGCGGGAGCGGTGGGGGTCGCGGGCCACATGGTTTGCGGTGAGCGAGGAGCCGGCCGAGATCCCGCAGACATACCGAAACTCCAGGCCTACCTCGGTGATAGCTTGAGAGAAGGCCCCGGTATAGGCTGCGCGCATTCCGCCGCCTTCAAAGCACAGGGCGGCATTGGCGATGTAGGGCATAGCACACTTCCAATCACGGGAGAGCGGGTAGAGCCCGATCGAACATCATGGCATTGTACTGTGGGAGCAAAGGAGTGAGCTATGGAGTTGATAACTGATATCGCGGAGGCCCGGCAGACGTTGGCCCAAGCAGTGGATGAGAGCCAAAACCTGGTGTTTCTGGGAGGCGCGGGGGTCTCGGTGGCCAGCGGCATCCCGGACTTTCGCTCGGTGGACGGGCTTTACCATCAGAAGTTCGACTATCCGCCCGAGACCATGCTCTCCCACGAGTTTTACGAGACGCACCCTGAGGAGTTCTTTCGGTTTTACAAAGAAAAGATGATTCCTCGCGGGGCAAAACCCAACCAAGCCCACTACAAATTGGCCCAGCTAGAGCAGGACGGCCCCTTGAAGGCGGTGCTCACCCAAAACATCGACGGCTTGCACCAGATGGCTGGCAGCAAAAGTGTGCTGGAGCTTCATGGCTCGGTGCACCGCAACAAGTGCCTGCGCTGCGGCGAGGTCTACTCGGCCCAATGGGTGCTGGATCAGCCGGGAGTGCCGGTATGCGACCAGTGCGGCGGCCCTATCAAACCGGATGTGGTGCTCTATGGAGAGGCCCTTGACCAGCAGGTCCTCAATGTCGCAGCCGATGCGGTGGCCGGCTGCGACACCCTCGTCATTGGCGGGACCTCTTTGGTGGTGTGGCCGGTAGCTGGCTTGGTGCAGCTTTTTGGCGGCAAGAGGCTCGTCATGGTGAACCTTCAGCCTACGCCCCAGGACGCGGTGGCAGACCTCATGATCCGCGTGCCTATCGAGGAAGCCTTCGACTTCTAGGGATTCTCTTGGGGCTCGTGCCGCTCCTAAACGACGCAGGGCAGGGCCCACAGGAGAGGTCGACCCGGAAGGCCGAGGGTTTCTCGGCACCTCGGGGCGCGAATATCGTTTTTTGCCCTAGGCTACAATTTGAAAGATCACCAGCAGCACCATCTTCCAAATCTGCAGCCCAGGGCAGGCAGGGAAGACTGTAGTCAGAGTGCGTGGGCCTAAGGGCCCTCGCCATAGACAGAGGAGAGCCATGGCGGCCGAGCACGGTATGGATCGGGCAAAGATCGAGGCAGGGGTACGCCTGATGCTTGAGGGCATGGGCGAGGACCCTGAGCGCGAAGGGCTCAAAGACACGCCGGCGCGCGTGGCTCGGGCTATGGAGGAGTGCTGCGGGGGGCTTGGCCGCGATGCCAAAGAGCTGTTCTCGGTGACTTTCGACGCAGAATGCCATGATGTGGTTATCGTGCGCGACATCGCCTTTTACTCCCTGTGCGAGCATCACTTGCTGCCCTTTTTTGGCGTGGCCCACATCGCCTACATCCCCGGCGACGACGGTCGGGTCTGCGGCATCTCCAAGCTGGCTCGCGCGGTGGAGCTCTATGCGAGGCGCCCGCAGCTGCAGGAGCGCCTTTGCGCCCAGGTGGCCGACGCCATCGTGGAAAACCTTGAGCCTCGCGGCGTGGTAGTCATCATGGAGGCCGAGCATCTGTGCATGACCATGCGCGGGGTAAGAAAGCCTGGGGCGCGCACCACCACCTCGGCGGTGAGGGGTTGCTTTGCCAAGAACCCCACCACCCGCGCCGAGGCCCTGAAGCTCATCTTCGACGGCACCCACGCGTAAGGAGGCGCCATGCTTAGAGAGGACTTTGCCACCTGGCAGTGCGGCGACCGCGAGTTGTCGTTGGCTCGCCCACGCATCATGGGTGTGCTCAATGTGACGCCGGACTCGTTCTCCGACGGCGGCCAGAACTTCGATGCCGACCTGGCCATCGCCCGCGGCCTGGAGCTTTTGGACCAGGGTGCAGATATCGTCGATGTGGGCGGCGAGTCTACGCGCCCCGGCTTTGTGCCGGTGGACCCCGACGAAGAGGCTCGCCGCGTCCTGCCTGTCATCCGCGAGCTGGCGCGGGCGGGGGCGCTGGTCTCGGTGGATACCCGCCATGCCTCGGTGGCCGCCATGGCCCTGCGCATGGGGGCGCGCATCGTCAACGACGTCACCGGCTTCACCGACCCCGCCATGGTCTCTGTGGCCACCGGCTCCAACTGCGGTTTGGTGGTAGTCCATGCAGGCGAGGTCTCCGACCATCCCCAGCGAAAGTCCGTGCTTTTGGACTCCGACCCTCGCGTCCGGGCCCAAGAAGCTGCCGAGAAACCCGCTCCCGCTGCCGGCGAGTCTCCTGCCGCTGGAGCGTCTGAGAATGCAACCGGCGGCGAAGCTGCGGCCCAGGAGGGCGTCGCTTCTGGCGAGGCTGCCCCGGCCTCTGTGCCCCAGGGCGCTACAGGGCCTGCAGGCTCTGCCGCCAGCCGTCTGGACGAGGTCATGCGCCGCAGCGCTCGGGGGTACACTAGCCCAACCGTGCGCCTGTCCTCTGGCTCCCATCGCCGCTTCACGCTGCCCGAGAGCGCCCCCATCATGCGCCGCATCATGGGCTTTTTGGGCGATCAAGCCCGCACCCTCATGCGCGCCGGCGTGGCTCACGACCGCATCGCGTTGGACCCAGGCCCTGGCTTTGGCAAGCTGGCCGACGAAGACGTGGTCATCCAGCGGGCCACTGCTCAGATGGCTTCCATGGGCTATCCCATTTGCTGCGCCATCTCCCGCAAGCGCTTTGTGGGGGCCATCTCCGGCGTGGACGAGGCTGCCCAGCGCGACGCTGCCACTATCGGCGCAGCGCTGGCCGCCGCTGCCGCCGGCGCCCGCATCCTGCGCGTGCATGACGTGGCCCACACTGCCGAAGCCCTGAACGGCTTTTGGACCATCGCTCATCCCGCCCAGGTGCGCGCTTTTGTGGCTTTGGGCTCCAACGTGGGCGATCGCTTGGGCTATTTGGCCCGCGCCGTGGCCCTCATCAACGAGATCCCCCTCACCTGCGTGGTGGCGGTGAGTCGCGCCTACGAGTCAGATCCTGCCTATGGCATCGCGACTCCTGTGGCCAACGCGGTAGCAGAGATACGTACCGAGCTGGCGCCGGAAGTCCTTCTCGGCCACCTGCTGGCCATCGAGGACGCCCTGGGCCGCACCCGCGTGCCGGGCGAGGAGGGCCACGGGCCTCGCACCATCGACTGCGACCTGGTGTTTATGGAAGGCGAGACCCACGGCGGCAGCCGGCTGAGGCTGCCCCATCCCGGTCTCACCGAGCGCGACTTTGTGCTGGTCCCCATGGAGGACCTGGTGCGCGATCCGGCGCGCTACCTGCGCCACGCCGGCGTGACGGTGAAACCCCGCGAGGAGCGCGTGGGTATCGTGCGCGCCCAGCTAGGCCCCATCGAGTGGTAACGCGATCCTAGGTTAGCAGCGATATAAAGAAGGAAATTATGCAGAGTTCTTGGCTTCCTGAGGCCGCATCGGTTCTGGACGACATCAAAACCCTGGGCCGAGAGGGTAAGCCCGCAGGTACCTTGAGCGTCGTCGGGGCTCAGTCCCATGGACGAGCCCGTCAGGGCCACCTTTGGCTCGATGCCCGGGCCCCCTTGGCCGCGGGCGTCCTTTTGCGCCCCCAGGCTCCCATGGGCCTGCTCGTCGGCCTTGCCCCTGTCTGCGGCTACGCTTGCGTGCAGGCGCTCAAGGCCGCTGGTGTGCCCTGCGCACTGGCTTGGCCCAACGACATCGTGACAGAGGGCGCCAAGTTGGGATCTGTGGTGTGCGAGGCAGGCTATGGCGACGGGGTTTTCGTGGCCGCCGCCGTCATGCTCAACGTGGCCGGCGCCCCCGCCTCTTTCGCGAGCTGCGGCTCACCGGAGCCTCGTCCTGCGGCAACGCTGGGGGCGTTCTTGCCGGAGCTTGCCCAAGATGCCCAGAAATGCGCCCGTCTAGGCCAGGACCTCTGCGCTGCCATGGAGGGGGAGTGCGAGCGTTGGAGCGCCGCCATCGGTCAGGGCGCCGGGGCTGCGGGCCCCTTGGGTCCCATTCTCTCTGCCTGGTTTGACGAGATGCCCCTTATGGGACAGCCGGTTCGGGCGCTTCTGCCCGATGGCCGGGCGGCCGCCGAGGGCCTTCTAGCCGGCATCGACGGCTGGGGCCGCATCACTGTCGTTGGCGCCGACGGCCAGGAGCACGAGCTCTCCTTCGAGCAAGCTTCAGTGCGACCGATGGCCCAAGAATGCGAGCCCGAGGCGCAATAGCGTGCGGGAGGGGGAGGGTTTCTCGGCAGTTTAGCCTTGCTCGCCCCGGTAATGGCGCCAGATGCGATGGATGCCCCGCAGCGTGAGCTGGGGGTCGAGCTGGGTGAAGCAGGTGCACACCGCATCGACGGTGCGCGCGAGGCCCCCGGTGGCGATCACCGGGCAGCCAGGGGCGCCAAGCTCTTCTTGAATGCGAGCCACAAGGCCCTCTGCCATTGCCGCAGCTCCTACCACGATGCCGCTTTGAAGCGCCTCTTCCGAGGTGGAGCCAATGGTATGCGGCGGCACTTCGATAGGGGTGGAAGAAAGCTTGGAGGCGCGCTGGAAGAGGGCCTCGGCAGAAAGCATGATGCCGGGGGCGATGACTCCCCCCACAAAGGCGCCGTCGGGGGCGACCACGTCGATATTGGTGGCGGTGCCAAAATCCACCACGATGACCGGGGCCCCATAGCAAGCCAGCGCTTCCATGGCGTTGGCGATGCGGTCTGCCCCCACTTGGGTGGGGTAGGGCATGCGAATGGGGATGGGCGGCTCTTTGAGCGTTCCCACCATGAGGTGGGGCTTTCGCAGCCTCGCCAGACAGGCGTTCCAGGCATGCTGGAGAGACGGCACTACCGACGCCACTGCCACTGCGTCCACAGACTCCAGGGAGTATCCGCGGCCTGCCAAAAAGTTGGTGAGGATCATCAAGATCTCATCCGAGGTGGCGCGCTTATCGGTTTGGGCGCGCCAGCACTGGCATACGTCTCCCGAGGGGCCAATGAGCCCCAGCGTGGTTTGAGTGTTTCCCACATCTACCGATAAAAACATAGGTTCACCTCGTCAGAGTGCGCCCCGGCCCGCGATAAGCTCCAGGGCGGCGCGCCGGAATTGTTCTAGCCCACACTCTAGCAAGAGAGGCACGGTAGCCCCTCGCAGCGTCTCTTCAAGCGACAAAACCGCAGCTTTTGAGGGCGAACGCGTTCCTTGAGCTCACCGGCTCTCCATATTGGGCCGAGGGTGATGGCACCTATCGCGAAGCGTGCTATCATACAAAGGCTGTTTCGCCCAGGTAGCTCCTGGGCGTCCCCTTAGCCCTGGTCGGAAACCAGGGCAGACCATAAGGAGTCCTGCATGAAGAAGAACATCCATCCTGAGTACATGGAGTGCACCGTTCGCTGCTCCTGCGGCAACACCTGGACCACCCGTGCCACCGTGCCCGAGATGACTCTGGATCTTTGCGACAAGTGCCACCCCTTCTACACCGGCACTCAGAAGCTGGTCGACACCGGCGGACGCGTTCAGCGCTTTGCCGACAAGTTTGGCGGCGCCGCCAAGGCCCAGCTGGACAAGGCTGCTGCCCGCAAAGCCGCCAATGCCGAGAAGGACGCCCAACAGCGCGCCGAGCGTGCTGCCAAGGCTGAGGCCAAGGCTGCCGCCAAGGCCGCCCGCGCTGCCGAGTACGCCAAGAAGGCTGAGGCCGAGGCTGCCGCCAAGGCCGCTGAGGCTGTTGCCGACGAGGCGGTAGCCGAGGTTGCCGAGGCTGAGACCGAGGCTGCAAAGGACGCTGAGTAAGCGCTTATTCTCCTAGGTGCTCCTGCCTAATGTGCAGGCACCGCAGGTAATGGCAGAAAAAGAAGCCCAAATCTTTACTGAGGATTTGGGCTTCTTTCTTAGAGATCGAAGTCAGAAGATCAAAGGATACAGGCTCTAGGCCGCCTTGATCTACACCAGCTTGAAGTTGCTCTTGTTGTCCTCTTTGTCGTCGCCCTTGTCATCCTGGGTTTCTTCATTCTGCTGAGTCAGCATCATCTCTGCAAAGGCCTTGAGCTGCTCGGAGCGTGCCTGGGCCTCCTCTGCAGACTCGTGCTTGTAGGTGCAGTTGCACTCGCTGGTGATGACGCGAGCGGCCTTCATGTTGAGGGCGTCAGCTCGAAGGTCTTCAAGCTGCCCTGCGCCGCGAGCCTGCTCGATGACCTTCTCGCCGTCTTGAGGATTAAGGCCTAGAAGGGCTGGAATTTCCTGGTCTGCGACTTTGAGCTTCTTCTCGGCAGCGTAGGCAGAAAGAGCGGCTTGCTCGCCAGCCACATGAGCAGCGCGGTCATCTAGCATGGCGGTCATTGCGGCGCTGTCGATGCCCATGTGGGCGGCATAGGTGGCAAGATCCATGCCAGCCTGGGCGGCCTCAAAGCTCATGGATTGCTCCAGAGCGCTACGGTACTTGGCGATCTCGTCCATAGGAACTGCCTGGTTAAGGCGGAGTGCCAACTGTTGGGCGCAGAGCGCGGGCTTGGACTGCTCCACCGACTGGGTGTTCATGGCCTCAAGCTGGCTGCGCAAGGTAGTGCGGAACTCCTGGACGGTGGAAGCGCCATCGATATGCTCGGCTACCCAAGCATCATCGATGTCTTCAGGCTTGATGCCATTGCTTGAGGCGATGCCGGCGATGGCAAAGTCGATGTCGGCATCGGTCACCTGGCTCACAGTCACAGTGATGGACACTGGATCGTAGCTAGAAAGGGTGTAGTGATAGCGGTCGCCAATTTTGAGTGGTGCCGGCTTGTGAATCTCAAGATCCATGGTGAATGCTCCTCTGACAGATCGTGGCCCTAAAACAGCCATTGCTCATTGTGAAGGCTTCTACCCGATGGAGCCAGTCTGTGCGCTTTAATTTTTGCGGATGCCCTCTACATACAGTTGGCAAACCGCCTGCCAGAGATATTTGACCATCCTGTGCTCTTGAGCGACATGCATAATCCCTGCGCGCGAGTGGTATTATCTGTAGGCTTAACAGTACTTACCGCGGCGCCCTGTCGCGTCATCAAAGGAGCCTCGGATGCGTGAACGTCTCTTAGCCTTGCTCGAAGCCTATCACGAGCTCGAAGCAAAACTCGGCGATCCTGCCGTCTATAACGATCCTCAAGAATATGCACGTCTTGCCAAGGAACACTCCTCCCAAGCAGAGCTTGCCGAGAAGGCCCAGGCCTACCTGTCTGCATTGGATGATATTGAGGCAGCCAAAGAGCTGCTTCATGAAGAGAACGATGCAGAGACTCGCGAACTTTTGCAGGCAGACATTGCAGAGAATGAAGCCAAATTGCCTGGCCTTGAAGAGGAGATCAAGGTCATGCTTATTCCTGGCGATCCCAACGACGAGAAGGACACCATCGTTGAGATTCGCGCTGGCGTAGGCGGCGATGAGGCGGCCATCTTTGCCGGTGACCTTTTCAAGATGTATGAGCGTTTCTGTGAGGCGCGCGGTTGGAAGATCGAGATACTCTCCAGCAGCCCCTCTGAGGCCGGCGGCTTTAAGACCATCGAGTTCAAGGTCACTGGTGACAAGGTCTACTCTGTCATGAAGTACGAGAGCGGCGTCCACCGCGTGCAGCGCGTTCCCAAGACCGAGAGCCAGGGGCGTATCCAGACTTCCACTGCCACTGTGGCGGTGCTCCCTGAAGCTGACGATATCGATATTCAAATCGACCCCAGCGACCTGCGCATCGACACCTATTGCGCCAGCGGTCCTGGTGGCCAGTGCGTGAACACCACCTATTCGGCGGTGCGTATCACCCACCTGCCCACAAACACTGTGGTGCAGTCCCAAGACCAGCGCTCTCAGATCCAGAATCGCGAGGTCTGCATGCAGATGCTGCGCGCCCGCCTCTATGAGATGGAGCTTGAGCGTCAACAGGCCGAGCTGGGGGCTGAGCGTCTGAGCCAAATTGGTCACGGCAATCGTTCTGAGAAGATCCGTACCTACAACCAACCTCAGGACCGTGTGACCGATCATCGCATTGGCTTTAACGGCACTTACAACGGTGTGCTTCTGGGCGACACCCTTCCCTCTGTGATCGAGGCTTTGGCTGCAGCAGATCGCGCTCAACGTTTGGCTGAGGCTGTTTGATAAGAGCTTCGAGCTCACCAACAGTTTGTGTGAGATCCTCTCATCGAGCGTGGTTGCTTGAGGAGAGGATCTTTTTTAAGGCAGGAGCCTTGAGCCAATGACGCGCTGAGATGGCCGATAGACAAGATTGGCCTAAGGGAGAATAGATCTATGGCAGATAGAGTGTGGACCATTAAAGACATATTGGACTGGACGCGCAATGACCTGGAGCACAACGGCGATGAGCACCCTCGTCTCTCGGCCGAGTGGCTGCTGTCCGCCGCTACAGGAAAGTCTCGCGTGGAGCTCTATCTCAATTTCGACCAGCCGCTTACACCTGCAGAACTCAAGGCCATGCGCGAAGGCGTAGTGCGTCGTCGTGCTGGTGAGCCTTTGCAGTATGTGACAGGGGAGGTTCCCTTTCGCCACATCATTCTTCGCTGTGAGCGAGGAGTGCTCATTCCCAGGCCCGAGACAGAGATCTTGGTAGATGCAGCCTTAGAGGGCGTGGATGCTGCTGCAAAGAGAAGGGCGCTCCTACCAGAAGAAGAGATTGTGGCAGAAGAAGAAGGTGAATCTTTAGAACCCCAAGATGTACTGGAGGCTAGGGATCCAGTACAGAAATTAGTATCATTGCCTACCTCCTCTTTGAGTGACGGGAATGTCGAATATGTGCCTATCCAAACCGAAGAAGTCTTGCAGGCCTCAGAGACTGAATCTTTCTCTGAGGGGAATGCAGATGCCCCCGATGTTTCGGAGAATGACGAGCTAGATATCGAGAAAGTGAGCCCTCGCAAGGTGCGAGTGGCTGATCTTTGCTGTGGAACGGGCTGCATAGGTCTCTCCATTGCGTCCGAGCGTGAAGATGTGGTGGTATGGGAGGGCGACCTCTCTGAGCAAGCGGTATCTTTAACTGAACGCAATCGGGATGCGCTTAATCTCACTTCTCGGGTGGCGGTGGCTCAGGGGGATCTCTATGAGGCGCTTCCTGGTGAGCTTGCTGGCACATTAGACGTCATAGTGTCTAATCCTCCATATATACCTTCTGCGGTGGTGCCCACCTTGCCTCAAGAAGTGGTGGGCTATGAGCCGGGTCTCGCACTCGATGGTGGCAAGGATGGTCTCGACCTATTTCGCCGCTTACTCGAAGGCGCTCCTCAATGGTTGGCGCCAGAAGGAATGCTATGCGTGGAGCTCTTTGAAGACTCTCTTGATGCAGCGGCATCTCTAGTGCGCGACCAAAAGGGTTGGGCTCATGTGGAGATACGCCCCGACCTTACCGGTAGACCTCGTGTGCTCATAGCAGTTCGAGAGGGTAAACGATAAACGTTGAACCTCTGGAGCTGGTGAAGACATCGTAGAGCATAAAAGAAAATAGAACAAGTGTTCTCAATCCACTTTTTTCTTGCTACACTCTACTCCACAAAAGCACGGGGGTTCAAAGGCGGTAGAAGCAGGGAGGCCCAGCTATGGGAGCTGTTGTGAGGGTGAATCAAGATAATCCTCAAGAGGACCTGGTTGCCCAAGGTATCCGTGTGCTTTTGGATCAAGGATGCATGGTTATGCCTACGGATTCTGTCTATGGGATCGGTGCGGCTCTCGCTCCGCAAAATCCTGGTCATGAACGAATTTTTGAGATCAAAAAGCGCGAACGTACGCAGACGCTCCCGCTACTTTTGGCAGATCCTCAAGGGATAGTCCGCTTTGGACAAAACGTGCAAGACTGGGTTTATCCAGTCATAGAGCAGTTTTGGCCAGGAGCCCTTACAGTGGTGGTAAAAGCTGCTTCGTTGGTTCCAAAAGATTATGTGGCGGCTAATGGAACCATTGCGGTGCGCGTGCCAGATTCAGAACTAGTAAGGCAGCTGGCGCGTGGCTGTGGGGGAGCCCTGGCGGTTACCAGCGCCAATACTCACGGGGCACCTTCTCCTGCTGCTTTCGACGATCTAGAGAGCGCCGTAGAAGAGAACGTAGATTTGGTCTTTGATGGTGGTGCATGTCCTCTCGGCATTGCATCTACAATTATCGATGCAACAGGTACAGAGCCTCAGCTGCTCCGCGAGGGAGGAGTCTCGTTTCAGGCCATCTGTGATGCAGCTCAGGCAAGAATACCGTCCTAAGAGGCAACCGGTACCGTTTCTCTTGAGCCAGAGTTCAGGGTAAATGGTTAGACTGGACAGGAGTCTACTACCACCCAAGGAGGAAGCATGCGCGTAGCTGTCGCATCTGACCATGCTGGTTTTTGCCAAAAGGCCCAAGTTATCGACTTCATCAACTCGCTAGGGCATGAGGCGATCGATCTTGGTCCTGCAACAGACGATCGTGTTGATTACCCTGACTATGCCGATCCTGTAGCCCGTGGCGTAGCTGATGGCACCTATGACCGCGGTGTTCTCATTTGCGGTACGGGTATTGGTATGGCTATGACTGCCGATAAGGTCCCCGGCATTCGAGCGGTGGCCATCCAAACCCCTGGTTTTGCAGAGCTGTGCCGTGAGCACAATGACGCCAATGTTATCTGCCTGTCTGGCCGCTTTGTAGACCCCACCACCAACGATGAGATCGTAAAGATCTTCCTCGAGCAGCCTTTTGGTGGAGGCCGTCACGCCCAGCGTGTAGAGAAGATCATGCGTGAGGACGAGCGCTAAAGCGCAATAGATAAAGCAGGACGTATCGAGAGGAGCTTTTCATGACCATCGAGTACGACGAAAGCCGTGTAACGCTGGTGGATCATCCTTTGGTGCAGCATAAGGTAGCTATTATGCGCGACAAAGACACTTCCACCAAGCAGTTCCGCGAGCTCGTACGTGAGCTGGCTCTTTTTGAAGGCTATGAGGCCACTCGTGACTTCCCTCTAGAGGAGGTCGAGATTGAGACACCGCTAGAAACCTGCACCTGCATGGAGCTCTCTGGTAAGAAGGTGGCAATCGTGCCCATTCTGCGTGCAGGTCTTGGCATGGTTGACGGTCTTTTGGAGCTCATTCCCTCTGCGCGTGTAGGACACGTGGGAATGTATCGCGACCCAGAGACGCATGAGCCTCATGAGTATTACTGCAAGCTTCCCCCCGATGTGGAGAATCGCACCTGCCTTGTGGTAGATCCCATGCTTGCTACCGGTGGATCTTCCAACGCAGCCATTGACTATCTGCGTCGTGCAGGCGTGTCTGATATTCGTCTGCTGGTCCTGGTGGCCGTGCCGGAAGGCCTCAAGGCCGTACTCGATCACGATCCAGATGTACGCATCTTTACCTGCGCTATCGACCGCGAGCTCAACGATCACGCCTATATCCTGCCGGGCTTGGGCGACGCTGGCGACCGTATCTTTGGCACGAAATAATAAATTCCTTGTGCGCGATTCAAAGTCGACCTCGTCTAATGAACTGAGGTCGACTTCTTGTTTGATCCATGTTTCAGCCAATGACAGGCTCGCTGTCTAGAGGGAAAGGGTTTCTCGGTTATCTAAGAGTTTTACTTGCCGACAAACCCCTTTTTTCAAGACTTAGAGCAAGAGGCAAATAACGGAGAGCGGTTTTATGGTCGCATCGTTTAGGGGTGTTTAGCTGACGTATCAATGATCTTTAATTTCGTTTTCGGTTTATTGGCCCCAGTTTTAGGTATCTTTAAGCGCTTATTGGTATACCAAGTGGGGGATACTAGGGATTACCAGAAGAAGGAGGGAAGAAGCTGTTCGCAAGGTAGTTCCTAAACAAGAGCTGCTACAGGGGGCCGTTTGCTCGCATGCAAGCCAGAACGGTCGTTGGCTTCGGTAAACAACTGGGCGAGGCTTACATATCAGCTTCATAAAGTCGGCTGATAAGCGTCAATCATTGTTCCATTTGAAGGCCAAAGGACTAGGATACTGAATCGACTCAACGGTCCGCCCCTCAAGAGAGGACCCAAGGGCACATGTATTGGCTTGTAGGTGCACTTATCGGGCTACTGGGGGCGCTCCCCGGTCTCCGGTTGGCTCATGATGCACGTAGCGGTCGCCGCGTATCGGTGGCCGCGGGCCTTGCCGTCACGCTCGCATCCACAATCATGTTGGTGCTTGCAGTCGCAGCGGGGTATTACCTACATAGTTCCGAGTTTGCCTCCTTCGCCTTTGCGATGGTGACAGTTTTTCTCGGGACCTGGACCATAGAAGCAATGCTGGCTTGGCGGTGGATAGTCCACGGTCGCCGGCAATAAGAAGGAGGAAACGTGGGAGAGTTCGAGGAGCTACCTGAGCACGTTAACGAGCTCGTTGACAGCTTCATCGCAGAGCCTGTGGTGGGTGACCTCAACGTAGGTATCACCCAATACACCTTCTACATGTTCCTTGCCGTCGCCATTATCTTTGTGGTGCTTTTCATTTTTAAGAAGAAAGAGTCGGTGTCTTTGGTGCCCCAGGGTCGCTTTGTGAACGCAGTGGAATATGTGATTGAGTTCGCACGCAAAGACCTGGTTGAGGACATCCTGCATAGCACCTGGCGCCAGCACTTCCCCTTCATCGCCACGGTCTTCTTCTTCATTCTGGTCAACAATCTGTTGGGAGTTATTCCTGGCATGCACCCAGGCACGGGTACCATTGGCGTGACCTTTGCCCTGGCGCTTATCTCGTTTGTGTACTTCATCTACGTAGGCGTGAAAAAAGATGGCGGCTGGGGTTATATCAAGAGCCTCAAGCCTAAGGGCGTTCCATTCCCGCTGGACTGGCTTGTATGGCTTATTGAGCTGTTCTCTACGTTCCTTCGTCTTATTACACTGGCTGTGCGTTTGTTCTGCAACATGTTTGCCGGCCACGTAGTTATGGGTACCTTCGCAATCCTGGCATCTCTTTTCATCTCTCGATTTGCCCAGGGCGTCACTCTTGAAGCCTTTACGGGCGCAGGCATCTCTCTGCTCTGGCTTCTGGTGCTTATCGTCATCTATCTCGTTGAGATTCTTGTAGCTGCCATCCAGGCATACGTGTTCTCGTTGCTCACGGCGGTCTACGTGCAAATCGCCGAGGAAGATGAGTAATCATCGGCATATCGACGGGTAATACCGTCTGTGCATAGTTCGATCCCATAAGAAGGCCCGGTCGGAAGGGCCGTTGCTAAAGGAGGAATCGTGGGAGTCATCGGTTACGGAATTGGTGTTGTTGGTGCCGGTTTGGGCATCGGTCTTGCTGCCTACGGCGCAACTACGTCCATGGCCCGTCAGCCCGAGGTTCAGGGTCGTCTGTTCACCGTCTTCATCCTTGCCTCTGCATTCGTCGAGGCACTGGCCCTTATCGGCTTCGTGGTCTCCCTGCTTGCCTAATTACTATTCACGTCAAGCTCGTTGGAGGTTTCAGAAATGAATCGTACCTGTGCAGGTAGAGGGGTTCTGCCCTCTGCAGTGGGGGCTCTCGTGGCAGTGATTCTCACTGCGCCAACACCCGCACTGGCTGCCTCCGCCTTCGACATCCTCGTCCCTAAGCCGGCTGAGTTTATACCAGCCCTGGTGGCCTTCATTGTGATCTGGGTCATCCTCGCCAAGCTTGTGTGGCCTACGGTGTTAAAGACGCTAGATGCTCGCCAGCAGACCATTCAGAACAATCTGGATGCTGCCGAGCAGGCTAAAGTCGAGGCTGCTGAAGCGCTAAAGAAGGCTGAGGCTGCGGTTGATGAAGCCCAGATTCAGGCTGATGACATTGTGGCTGAGGCAAAAAAGACCGCTGAGGCCTCCCGGGCTGCCATTATCGAGAAGGCCAATGCCGATGCCAAGCAAATCACTGATCGCGCTCGCGAGAATATCGATGCTGAGCGCAATGCAGCTATGGCTGAGCTTGTAGATCAGGCCGCAGATCTTGCTGTGGACTTGGCGAGCAAGATCATCGGCGAGCATCTTGATGTAGAGACACAGAAGCGTCTCATCGAGAAGTCGCTGGCGGAGGCTGGAGACGCCAATGTCGACGAATAGCCGTATGGAGCAAGACAAGATCGAGACCTATGCGCGCACCCTGCTTGAAGCTGCAAAGGCGGAAGGACGCGAGAAGCGTGATTTGCACACGCTGGTGGATCTGGCCAATGCCTTGGGTGAGGTGTCAGACACCCTTAAGGTCATCTTGGAGCGCGGCGACGAGAACCTCTTGCCAGAAATCGCCAACCGCTACTCGGATCTTGTTCATAACGAAAACGACGTCATCGCCGTGGATGTGACGACTGCCATCCCTCTGGATGACGACATGCGCGAAGAGGTAGAGGAGTTCCTCTCGCTGGACTACGGTCAATCCGTGTTCATTGTCGAGCACGTGGACCCCTCAATCATCGGAGGCATCATCTTCAACGCGCGTGGTGAACGCCGCGACGCATCTGTTAAGACCCAACTTGAGAATGCGCGTCGTGTTCTCAAGAGCAGAGGAGGCGAATAGGAGTTGGCCGATTCCAACGAGGCGACCAAGGTTGCGCCAGATGGCGCTATCAACGCCGACACCATAGCCAACATCCTGCGCGTCAAGCTCGACGCCATGAAGGCCGCCATCGATACTCAGGATGTTTCCCGAGTGATCGAGATTGGCGACGGTGTTGCCCGCGTGAGCGGTCTTAAGAGCGCTATGGCTGGCGAGTTGCTGGATTTCACGAGCGCTATGACCGGTGTGCATGTGTACGGCTTGGCCCAAAATCTGGACCGCGACGAGGTTGGCGCGGTGCTCTTTGGCAATGTGGAGGTTATTCGCGAGGGTGACGAGTGCCGTACCACCGGTCGCGTTATGGACATCCCCGTGGGTCCTGCGATGCTAGGGCGTGTGGTTAATCCTCTGGGCGAGGCTATTGATGGCGCTGGCCCTATGGAAACCGTGGCTCGTCGTCCCATCGAGTTCAAGGCCCCTGGCATTATGGCTCGTACTCCCGTCTGCGAGCCTGTGCAGACAGGCCTTATGGCTATTGATGCCATGATCCCTGTAGGCCGCGGTCAGCGTGAGCTTATCATTGGCGACCGCAAGACCGGCAAGACGGCAATCGCCATCGACACGATCATCAACCAAGCCAAGAGCGACATGATTTGCATCTATGTAGCCATTGGCCAGAAGGCTTCCACAGTAGCCACTATCCGCCAGACGCTCGAGCAGCATGGTGTGATGGATAAGACCATCATTGTGGCTGCCACCGCCTCAGATTCTGCACCGCTTCAATACATCGCCCCAATGGCAGGCGCTGCCATTGGCGAATACTTCATGTATACCGGTGAGGACGGCAAGCCTGCTAACCAGGACAATCCTGGCCGTGCCGTGCTAGTGGTCTACGACGACCTGTCCAAACAGGCAGTGGCCTATCGTCAGATGTCTCTGACGTTGCATCGTCCCCCTGGACGCGAGGCGTATCCCGGCGATATTTTCTACCTGCACTCTCGTCTGTTGGAGCGCGCCTGTAAGTTGGACGAGGCCCATGGCTACGGCTCGCTTACTGCGCTGCCCATCATTGAGACGCAGGAAGGCGATGTGTCCGCTTACATTCCTACCAACGTCATCTCCATTACCGACGGTCAGATCTATCTGCAGTCCAACCTGTTCTTGCAGGGCCAGCGCCCTGCAGTGGACGTGGGCATCTCGGTATCCCGCGTAGGTGGAGACGCTCAGATCAAGGCTATGAAGCAGGTGGCCGGCAACCTCCGTCTGGACCTGGCCAGCTACGCCGAGCTTCAGAGCTTTGCACAGTTTGGCAGCGACCTCGACCGCTCCACCCGCTATCAGCTCAACCGCGGCGCCCGCATGACCGAGCTGCTTAGGCAGAAGCGTTTCTCGGCCATCGACGTGGTGGATCAGGTAGCCGTCATATTCGCAGGCAACAACAACTTCCTCGACGATCTTCCGGTAAACCAGGTGATCCCCTTCCGCGATCAGTTTGTGGATTACCTCAAGACCAGTCGCGTGGCTCTGCGTGAGAAGCTCCGTCAGGGGCGCATCTCCGACGAGACAGCCGAAGAGCTCAAGGGCGCCTGCCGCACCTTCAAGAAACAGTTCTTGGCCAGCACGCGCGCTGCCCAGAGCAAGAAGACCCAAGAAGAGCTAGCAGAAGACGCAATCGAGTCGGCTGGCGCCGTGACCACGGTGGAAGACTCCGCCGCCTCGGTGGCTGAGGAAGCATAGAATCATGGCGAACCTTCGCGACATCAAACGACGCATACGCACGGTGTCGAGCACTCGGCAGATCACTCACACCATGGAAATGGTGTCTACTACCAAGATCATGCGTGCCCTCAAGCGTGCAGCAGACGGCGCCCCCTACAAGGACGCCATGACCACCATGCTGGTCAACGTCGCCGCTGCGGGCAGCAGCGAAGAGCAACCTTTGCTTAAGGAGCATCCTGCAGTTAATCGCGTGCTCATCATTGTGGTGGCTTCTGATCGCGGCTTGGCTGGCGGCTTCAACGTGCAGGTGGAACGTGACGTTGAGCGCCGTATCGTCGAGTGGGAGTCCAAGGGCGTGCAAACAGAGCTCGTCTGTTGCGGCACCAAGCCTACGGAGTACTTCACCGCGCGCGGTCGCAAGCCCATCTTGTCTTTCCAGGGCATCTCGGCAGATCCTACGCTGGTGGAAGCCAACCAGATCGCCAGTTATGTGATGGATGGCTTTACTTCCGAGCATTTGGATCGCGTCGAGATTACCTATCAGCATGCGCGCAGCCGTGTTGAGCAAAGGCTGGTTACCGAGGAATTGCTCCCCGTAACCCGTGACACCCTGCGCTTGCCCAATGCCCCTCGCGAGCATGAGGCGTTGTCAAGCTTGAACCCTGCTGCCAACTCTGAGGCTGCGCAGGACTTCGAGTTCGACCCCTCGCCCGCTCAAGTGCTGGGATATCTCATCCCCAGCTATATCCGCACGGTGATTTATCACGCACTCATCGACTCCGCAGCGGCCGAGCACGGCGCGCGCCGTCGTGCCATGCAGGCAGCTACCGAGAATGCCGATGAGATCGTGACCACCTTGAGCCGTGAGTACAATCGCATCCGTCAGAGCTCTATCACCACCGAGATCAATGAGATTGTCGGCGGCGCCGCAGCATTGGAGGAGAAGTAATGGCAGAGAAGACCAAGCTCGCGTCGCTGGACCTCGACAGCGTTCTCAAAGCCTCGGTCAACAATCAGAGCGACCTCGACGAGGGCATCATTGTCCGTATCGTAGGCCCTGTGGTCGACGTCAAATTCGAGGACCACATGCCCGCTATCTATACCGCCCTCAAGGTAGATGCAGTGACTCCTTTTGGCCACATCAAGACCGAGCTTGAGGTGGAGTCCCAGCTGCCTGGCGGCATTGTGCGCACCGTCGCCATGACCTCCACCGACGGTTTGCAGCGCGGCCTGCATGTGGTGGATACCGGCAAGCCCATGCAGATGCCTGTAGGCGAGTCCACTTTGGGCCGCGTCTGGAACGTGCTGGGTGAGCCTGTGGACGGCAAGGGCATGCCTAAGAACGTGCAATACTATCCCATCCATCACCCAGCGCCTCGCTTCGACGACCTCACCACCTCGGTGGAGATCTTCGAAACCGGCATCAAGGCCATCGACCTGCTGGAGCCCTACATCCGCGGCGGCAAAACCGGTCTGTTTGGTGGCGCCGGCGTAGGCAAGACGGTGCTCATTCAGGAGCTTATCAACAACCTGGCCATGGAGCACGGCGGTACCTCGGTGTTTACCGGTGTAGGCGAGCGTACTCGCGAGGGTACCGACCTTTACCATGAGATGACAGAGTCTGGGGTTATCAACCGCACCTGCCTGGTCTACGGTCAGATGAACGAGCCGCCCGGAGCCCGTCTGCGCGTCGCTCTGGCCGGTCTGACCGAGGCCGAGTACTTCCGCGATCAGGGCCAGGACGTGCTGCTCTTCATCGACAACATCTTCCGCTTCTCTCAGGCGGGCTCTGAGGTTTCGGCACTTCTCGGCCGCATGCCTTCCGCAGTGGGCTATCAGCCTACCCTGGCTACCGAGATGGGCGACCTCCAGGAGCGCATCGCCTCCACCAAGGAAGGCTCAATCACCTCGGTGCAGGCAGTCTATGTGCCCGCAGACGACCTGACCGACCCGGCGCCTGCTACCACCTTCACGCACCTGGATTCCACTACGGTTCTGTCCCGTTCCATCTCTGACCTGGGCATTTACCCGGCCATCGATCCTTTGGCGTCTTCTTCGGACGCCCTGGATGCCACGGTGGTGGGCGACGAGCACTATCGCGTGGCCATGGCAGTGCAGGAGGCCCTTCAGGCCTACACCGACCTTCAGGACATCATCGCCATCCTGGGTATGGACGAGCTCTCTGACGATCAGCGCAAGACTGTGCAACGCGCTCGTAAGATCCAACAGTTCCTTTCTCAGTCCTTCCACGTGGCAGAGCAGTTCACTGGCAACCCCGGCGTCTACATCAAGGTGGCTGACACGGTGCGCTCCTTTGCCGCCATCGTGGACGGCGAGTGCGACGACATTCCCGAGCAGTGCTTCCGTTTCGCTGGCGACATCGACGATGTGCGCCGCCGTTATGAGCGGTTGCAGAAGGAAGGGGAGGCGTAAGGCCCTATGGCTCACCTCACCTATCAGATCGTTCGCCCCGACAAACTCATGAAAGAAGGCGAAGCCAATGCGGTGATCTTGGTCACTCGCTCTGGCGAGCTGGGCGTCTTGCCCGGTCATGCCCAAGAGATCTGTGCTCTGGGCGATGGCGTGGTGCGCATCGAGCATGAGCCTGACGAGAAGGGCGAGACCGTAAACTACATCGTGATTTCCGGCGGCTATGCAGAGATCACCGGCACCGAGGTCATCCTTCTGGCCGACCATGCGCGCAACATCGACGACATTGAGCCTTCTGTGGTGGAAAAGACTCGACAAGAAGCCCAAGAGGAACTGAGCCGCATTCCAGAGGGAGATTCCCGCCGCGCTTACTTCGACTCAAAGATTGCCTGGTGTGATCTTTTGCTTGCCGAGAATGACCGCTGGAGCGGGCAGAAAGCCTAAGGGTGGTCCCTACAATTTTGGAAGCTGCAGCTTGACGGCAGCCACCTGCCTGCTGCCTAGATCTATAAAAAAGGGCGACCGTCAAGGTCGCCCTTTTTACCTCTTGCACCCTGGGCCACCGCCCCTTGTTTTTCGCTATGTGCGCCTGCGGTGTAGGAAGTTAAAGCCGGTGCACTTTGGGGTTGGTGTCTTCCATACTAGAAGCCGGAAAACAGAGGGCCGGGCCGCCTAGGGGCTCCCTTGTAGGGATGGGTGGGTTTCTCGGCTAGAAAATTGGAGGAATGCCGTGGAGGTTATTCAGATTGAGGGTGGCTACCCTATTACCGGCGAAGTCAGGGTGGAGGGCGCAAAAAACTCGGCGCTCAAGCTCATGGCAGCCACGCTCATGGCGCCCGGCATCAACGAGCTCACCAATGTCCCCAACATCTCGGACGTGCACATCATGGCGCAGGTGCTGGAGGAGCTAGGTGCAAAGGTCGAGGTCAAAGGGCCGCATGATCTGCTAATCGACACCACAGACGTCAATACCTGGGTCACTCCCTATCATCTGGTGGCCAAGATGCGCGCATCCACGGCGGTGTTGGGACCGCTTCTGGCCCGCTTTGGCAAGGCCGTGGTGGCTATGCCTGGTGGCTGCAACATCGGCGCCCGCAAGATCGATATGCATATGTTGGGCCTTGAGGCGCTGGGTGTGAACTTTGTGGTAGATCACGGCAATATCCACGCCAGTGCGCCCAATGGCATCGTGGGAACGCTGGTGACGCTGGAGTTTCCCTCGGTGGGCGCTACAGAGAACCTGCTGATGGCCTCGGTCCACGCCCAAGGCGTCACCACCATCGACAATGCTGCTCGCGAGCCTGAGATCGTAGACTTGGCCAACATGCTCAACGAGATGGGCGCCAAGATCTCTGGCGCCGGCACCCCGCTCATCGAGATCGAGGGCGTGCCTGAGCTGCATCCCGTGAGCCATCGGGTGGTGGGCGACCGCATCGAGGCAGGTACCTTCATCGCCATGGGCGGCCTGGTGGGCGAGCCGGTGACCGTGCGCGGGTTCGACCCCCAGCATCTGGGTCTCGTGCTCAAGAAGTACGAGCTTATGGGTCTTACCGTCGAGCGCGAGGCGGATGGCGTCACCGTGTGGCGCACCGGCCCCATCAAACCTACGGACATCCAGACGCTGCCTTACCCCGGCTTTCCTACCGACATGCAGGCCCAGACCATGACACTTCTCGCCACTGCCGCAGGAGACTCCATCATCACAGAGAATGTGTTTGAGAACCGCTTCATGCTGGCAGCCGAGCTCAACCGCATGGGAGCCGACATCCGCATCGAGGGGCATCATGCTATCGTGCATGGGGTAGAGGGCTTCTCGGGAGCGCCTGTAACCTCTCCCGATCTCCGCGGCGGTGCCGCGCTGGTGATGGCGGGTCTGGTGGCAGACGGCTATACCACGGTGTCGGCCATCCATCATATCGACCGCGGCTACGAGTCCTTCGTGGAGAAGCTCCAGTCGCTGGGCGCTCATGTGGAGCGCATCGCAGCGCCCGACGAGCTCTAAGTGCGACGACTGCCATTTTTAGAGGAGGGATGACCCATGTCGGAGTCCGAGAAGGACACGGTGCCGGCCAGCCATCTGTCTATGGCCAACGAGGATTATCTGGAAGCCATTTGGCGCATCGCTTTGCGCGAGCAGTCAGAGGCGGTGCGCTCGGTAGATGTAGCGGAGCTTTTGGGAGTCTCAAAAGCCAGTGTGAACAAGGCGCTGTCAACCCTTAAAGAGAACGGCTATGTGGAGCAGCATCGTTACGGGCGCGTCACGCTCACCAACGATGGCGCCGCCTACGCTCGGCGTTTGTGGCGTTCCCATAGGGCGCTCCGCACATTTTTAGAGACCGAGCTGGGTGTGGATCCTCAGGTGGCCGATGAAGAAGCCTGCCGCATGGAGCACGCATTATCTGATGACACTATGAATCGTTGGGTTCATTACCTAGAGAAGGCTGGAATTGCGGTAGATACGGTCTAGTCATCAAGCGAACCTATTGCGTCTCTTATCTGTATCGGAAGGATTGCCATGGATTACCCGTCTTCGGGGCACGACGATCTCATGCCTCAGGCTGAGCCTACCGTTGCAGAGCTTTTGCACGCTTCCTCACCCTCAGACCTCGACGAGGCTTCTCAAGATGCCCAGGTGGCCGCAGCTCGTGAGCTAGAATCCCGCCTCCGCGGCCAAGGGGCGGCGCTCACGCTTTCCTCAGACCTCACCTCTGCGCTGTCCAAGCTCGATCCCACTATGCCTTCTGCTCTCTGGTCGCTCTACGAGCCCGAGCAGGTAGCGGCTTTCCAAGAGCTCGAGGCGGCTTCGGGCATCGAGGCGATCCTGGCCAACACGCGCACCCCGGTTGCAGACCTTTTGGCCGACGGCGCCGCTCGTCAGCTCTATGACCTTGGGCTTCGGGCTATGGAGCTGGCCAGTCGCCGTTCTGCGCCCTACTGCTTGGGCGTGGCTAACCTGGATCGATGGGACACCGCCGATCCCATAGCTGCCTTCACCGGAACTCTGCGCCTGCTGGAAGGCGTCTGCGACGGTGGGGCTCAAGGCTTGCTGCTCGAACAGGTGCCCTCGCTGGATCTCGCCTGCACGCTTCTGGATGCCCTTGCCGAGAAACGCACCCACCTTCCTGCAGTCATCTGCTGCTTTGACCCCACCGCTTCCGGAGTGGCGCCCCAGCTCACCCCACAGACCGACGAGCGGGGGTTCGCCCTTCTCGGCATGCCTCCAACAGCCCAGAAGCCCGACTATGCCCGCCTGGTGGAGTCCCTCGCCTCCCGGTCGGTGGCGGCGTGGGGATTCTCGATGCAGACGGCAGAAGACCTGGTGCGCTGCCAGGGGCTCTTTAGAGGTGACGGCTCCCAAGGCGCGGCCTATATGCTGTCTGCGGCCCTTCTGGAAACGGGGGCAGCTGACCACCTGATGTTCGATGCTGCCACCACTGCGGTAGGGCTCATCGGTCCGGCGAAACTGTCGTTGGTCTCGCGACTGGTGCTGGCGCAGCAACAGGTCGACAGGCCAGAGGACCAGCGCTGACATTCAGATGCATAATTTAAGGGCCTTTGGAGGTTTTCATGGCCCTGTCATTTGTATGTAACGATTTGGAGACCGGGCAGATACAGGTAACATCAAGGTTGGTCGAATCCAGCTGTTGCTCTGCGACTCCTGTACTTGACCTTACGCATCCACTCAGTTGGCGCGTCTTTTAAGACCGTGCCAGCGCGTTTGGACGTACGTGCTCTGTGCGTCCCTGCGGCCTCAAGGGCTGCAGGCTAAAGGAAGGTTTCATGAAGGCTGTTATCCCCGCTGCTGGTTTGGGCACTCGTTTTTTGCCTGCTACCAAGGCTACTCCCAAAGAGCTGCTTCCAGTTCTCAATAAGCCGGTAATTCAATATGTAGTAGAAGAGGCACTTGAGCCTGCGGCAGTTGACGGCGTGGTTATCGTCAACTCCCACGAGAAACCCCAGATCGAGGAGTACTTTAGCCCTATGCCCGAGCTAGAGGGCCACTTGCGCGAAGTGGGCAAAGAGGCCGACGCCAACCTGGTGCGCGAGACCGGCGAGCTGCCTGTGTCCTTCGTCTACCAGGACGAGCCCCTGGGCTTGGGCCATGCGGTGCTTTGCGCTGCCGACAAGATCGACGACCAGCCCTTCTTTGTCCTTTTGGGTGACTACTTTGTGCCTAATCGCGAGATGTGCGTGGCCATGGAGGCAGTGTCTCGGGCTCACAACGGCGCTTCGGTCATCGCAGTGGCTCCTGTTCCTCATGAGGATGTAAGCCGCTACGGTATCGTGGGCGGCCAGCTCGTCGCTTCTCCTGACGGGGTGGCTCGCGGTGAGAACGAGCCTGGTGCAGTACTCAAGATCTCTGAGCTGGTAGAGAAGCCTGCTCCGGAAGATGCCCCCACCGATCTCTTTATTGTGGGTCGCTATCTGCTCACTCCCCGCGTGATGGAGCTGTTGACCACCCAAACCCCTGGTGCCGGCGGAGAGATCCAGCTCACTGACGCCTTGGTGCGCCTGCTCGACGACGAAGAGCTCTTTGCCCTAGTGGTGGATCCCAAAGACGGCTGCGATACCGGAACGCCGGCTGCCTGGGCTGGCACCAATGCCCGTATGGCTCTTAAGGACCCTGCCATTTGCTCCATGTTCTTGGAGGCGCTGGGTTCTCAGGAGCTCTAGTTTGTCCCGATGTTCTCCCGGGCCCCAGGCTCGGGAGACCGCGGCGATTATAAAAGACCAGAGGATCTCTCATGTCCTACTTGCGGTTCACCAATGATGGCTGGTATTCGCGGCTGGACGAGGATTTCTGCGAGCCCAATGTCGCTCGCATTGCCGATGCCGTCGCGGCCTTTTGGTATGAGCAAAATCCAAAAGGCACTGTCTATATAGGGTTTGACACCCGCCAGAATGCGGGCTCCTATGCTGCCATTGCTGCAAAAGCCCAGGCAGCTTGGGGACTTAGGACCGTGGTGTCCGACGGCCCCTGCCCCATGCCAGCCTTGAATGAAGCGGTGCGCGAAGACCCCGAAGCCATTGGCGCCCTCATGCTCACGGCAGACCACCGTAGCGCCGATTATCTAGGCGTACGCGTGCGCAATGCAGATTCTTCAGCCATCTCCTCAGAGGATGCCGCTCATATAGAAGACCTGGTCTCTGCCGAAGTAGACGTTCCCGACGTGTCCTTCGAAGTGCAGGACTTCGTCTCGCCGTTTTTGGCGACCATGTCGTCGATCATCGATGTGTCCTTAGTGCGCGACGCCCATCTCACTGCGGTGGTCGACCCTCTTTTTGGCACCGCACGAGGAATCGCCGCCCCGCTGCTGCGCTCTTTTGGCGTGGACGCAATGGAGATCCATAGTGCAGCCGATGCCAACTTTGGCGGCCTTCATCCTGAGGTGGTGGAGCCTTGGGTAGATGACCTGGAATATCTTATCGGGCAAACCCGATCCAGCTTTGGGGTCGCCATTGACGGACCTTCGAACCGCTCCATTCTGGTGGACGAGCGCGGCCAGCTGGTGTCTGCCCCTCAAGCCCATGGATTGCTCTTGGAGCATCTGGTCAAGCATCGAGGCCTCTCCGGCCGCATTGTGGTGCCCCGGTTCTCCTCTGCTATGACTCGCCGTCTGGCCGATCGCCTAGGTTGCGAGGTGGTGGCCGTCGCTTCTGGCCCCACTTGGCCCTTCGATGAGATCCGCCGAGACAACGTGCTTACCGCCAGCGACGGCCTAGGCGGCATTTGCGTTCCTACGTTTGATAGGGAGCGCAATGCATTCGTGACCATGCTTTTGCTCATGGAATACATTGCTGCCGAGAAAAAGCCGCTCTCTTTGCTGGTAGATGAGTTTTGTGCCCAGGTGGGCAAGATGGAGTTCGGCTCTAAAGAGCTGCGGATGGATCCTGGCAAATATGCTGTGTTGCGCAATCTCTTGCCGGGAGTAAACCCTGTATTAGAAGGGGTAGGCAAAGAGCCTGTGTCTGTGAGCCATGCTGATGGGTTGCGAGTCCAGTATGAAGATGATTCTTGGCTTTTGGTAAAGCCCTCGCTCTCTGAGCCTCTTGTACGTATTTATGCCGAAGGTCCTACAAAGGCCGAGAGGGACAATCTGCTCGATGGTGCCAAACAGCTTCTTAAGCAGCTTTAATAGTAAGGTCTGTTGCAATTTATGAAGGAAATGTGAAGTGCAAACTTCTCGCTAGGCTCACCCTCTCCCTCGCGTATAGTTCTTTCTCGCGCCGCGGTGGCACAGACCACAGGCGGTGCGGCGAACCTTGAGAACCGGATACCGTGGCCCCTTTCCTACAAGAAAGAGAAGTGAGAAAAGGGTCACAGAAAGAATGACAGACCATTTAGTGGTTCTTTATTACTTAACCTCGTTTTCTTATAAACCAGTGCGAGTAGCAAAGAAGACCTAATGGATCCAAAAGTTGATCGGCGTTTATTAGCCGGAGTCATAAGGTAAGGCTCACCATTTTTTGACTGGTTAAAGATGCGGTTCTCTGCATCTTGACATAGTTTGAACGGAGAGTTCGATCCTGGCTCAGGATGAACGCTGGCGGCGCGCCTAACACATGCAAGTCGAACGAGAAGCACCTCTTCGGAGGTGTGGATAGTGGCGAACGGCTGAGTAACACGTGGGCAACCTGCCCCTCTCATCGGGATAGCCTCGGGAAACCGGGGATAATACCGGATACTCCAACGCTTTCGCATGGAAGCGTTGGGAAAGCTCTGGCGGAGAGGGATGGGCCCGCGGCCTGTTAGCTAGTTGGCGGGGTAACGGCCCACCAAGGCTTCTATGGGTAGCCGGGTTGAGAGACCGACCGGCCAGATTGGGACTGAGACACGGCCCAGACTCCTACGGGAGGCAGCAGTGGGGAATCTTGCGCAATGGGCGAAAGCCTGACGCAGCGACGCCGCGTGCGGGATGACGGCCTTCGGGTTGTAAACCGCTTTCAGCAGGGACGAGGCCGCAAGGTGACGGTACCTGCAGAAGAAGCCCCGGCTAACTACGTGCCAGCAGCCGCGGTAATACGTAGGGGGCGAGCGTTATCCGGATTCATTGGGCGTAAAGCGCGCGTAGGCGGCCAGTTAGGTCGGGAGTCAAATTTCGGGGCTCAACCCCGTCTCGCTCCCGATACCGGCTGGCTTGAGTGTGGTAGGGGAAGGCGGAATTCCCGGTGTAGCGGTGGAATGCGCAGATATCGGGAAGAACACCGGTGGCGAAGGCGGCCTTCTGGGCCATCACTGACGCTGAGGCGCGAAAGCTAGGGGAGCAAACAGGATTAGATACCCTGGTAGTCCTAGCCGTAAACGATGGACGCTAGGTGTGGGGCGATGTCGCTCCGTGCCGCAGCTAACGCATTAAGCGTCCCGCCTGGGGAGTACGGCCGCAAGGCTAAAACTCAAAGGAATTGACGGGGGCCCGCACAAGCAGCGGAGCATGTGGCTTAATTCGAAGCAACGCGAAGAACCTTACCAGGGCTTGACATGACGGTGAAGCGGCGGAGACGCCGTGGCCGAAAGGAGCCGCCACAGGTGGTGCATGGCTGTCGTCAGCTCGTGTCGTGAGATGTTGGGTTAAGTCCCGCAACGAGCGCAACCCCTGCTGCGTGTTGCCATCATTTAGTTGGGCACTCACGCGGGACCGCCGGCGTCAAGCCGGAGGAAGGTGGGGACGACGTCAAGTCATCATGCCCCTTATGTCCTGGGCTGCACACGTGCTACAATGGCCGGCACAACGGGCACGCCACTGCGCGAGCAGGAGCAAATCCCTTAAAGCCGGCCCCAGTTCGGATCGGAGGCTGCAACCCGCCTCCGTGAAGTCGGAGTTGCTAGTAATCGCGGATCAGCACGCCGCGGTGAATGCGTTCCCGGGCCTTGTACACACCGCCCGTCACACCACCCGAGTCGTCTGCACCCGAAGTCGCCGGCCTAACCTCGTGAGGGAGGCGCCGAAGGTGTGGAGGGTAAGGGGGGTGAAGTCGTAACAAGGTAGCCGTACCGGAAGGTGCGGCTGGATCACCTCCTTTCTAGGGAGACATACGGTCTTTCTAAAAGACATCACTTATCTTTGATTTTTTAGTTCCTTGCCTTACCGGCAACCGATCGCCTCTTTCTGTGACTCTCACTTTTCCTCCTACAAAAGAAGGCAAGCTACGGCATCCGGTCCTCGAGGTTAATCGCCTCGCGTACCTTGAAAGCCGCATAGCGTCAAAACACATTTGTGTGTCTCAGACACAGTCTGAGATATAAGCATCTGATCGCGTGCCATCTCTGTCTCAACTCGGAAGATGGCACAGCATGTATGTATACCAGCAACACTGCACCTTATATATCTAAGGTGTCTTTGTTTGTTATTAGCAAAGCTATGAAGACAAAGACAAGATGTTAAGAGCGTACGGTGGATGCCTTGGCACAGGAAGCCGATGAAGGACGTGACAAGCTGCGATAAGCCACGGTGAGGCGCACATAGCCTTCGACCCGTGGATCTCCCAATGGGCAAACCCGACAGACGTGATGGTCTGTCACCCTTGCTTTGAACCCATAGAGGCAAGGGGGATAACCCGCTGAACTGAAACATCTAAGTAGGCGGAGGAAGAGAAATCAACAGAGATTCCCCTAGTAGTGGCGAGCGAACGGGGATCAGGCCAAACCGACGTGCGTCTATGCCCGGCAGGGTTCGCGCCGTCGGTGTTGTAGGGCCACACGTACAGGATCTGCCGGTCTTGTGCGCAGTAAGAAACCGGAGCGGTAGTCGAAAGGTCTGGGAAGGCCTGCGAAACAGGGTTAGAGCCCCGTAGACAAAACCGATCCGGCTGCGCGTTGTGGTACCTGAGTACTGCCGGACACGTGAAACCCGGTGGGAATCTGGGGGGACCACCCTCCAAGCCTAAATACTCTCCTGTGACCGATAGCGAACCAGTACCGTGAGGGAAAGGTGAAAAGCACCCCGGGAGGGGAGTGAAATAGTACCTGAAACCGTGCGCTTACAAGCAGTCGGAGCACCTTAATTGGTGTGACGGCGTGCCTTTTGTAGAATGAGCCAGCGAGTTGCGGTATGTGGCGAGGTTAAGCTCTGATAAGCGAGCCGTAGCGAAAGCGAGTCCGAAGTGGGCGTATAAGTCGCATGCCGCAGACGCGAAGCCGGGTGAGCTATCCATGGGCAGGCTGAAGCGGGGGTAAGACCCCGTGGAGGGCCGAACCCACTTAGGTTGAAAACTGAGGGGATGACCTGTGGATAGGGGTGAAAGGCCAATCAAACCCGGAGATATCTCGTTCTCCCCGAAATAGCTTTAGGGCTAGCCTCGGTTGCTTACCGTCGCAGGTAGAGCACCGGATGGGCGCGGGGGCCTCACCGCCTACCAACCCCAACCGAACTCCGAATGGCGACGGTCTTGAGACCGGGAGTCAGAACGTGTGGGCTAAGCCGCGCGTTCGAAAGGGAAACAGCCCAGACCGCCCGCTAAGGCCCCCAAGTTCGTGTTAAGTGGCAAAGGATGTGCGTTTGCCTAGACAACCAGGATGTTGGCTTAGAAGCAGCCATTCATTTAAAGAGTGCGTAACAGCTCACTGGTCGAGTGGACATGCGCCGACAATATACGGGGCTAAGCACGACGCCGAAGCGGCGGAACGATCCTTCAAGGACCGTTGGTAGGGGAGCTTTCCTTGGGCAGCGAAGCTGAAGGGTAACCTTTGGTGGAGCCTTAAGGAAGTGAGAATGCTGGCATGAGTAACGAGAGCGGCGAGAGTAACGCCGCCGCCGTAAACCCAAGGTTTCCTGGGCGAGGCTAATCCTCCCAGGGTCAGTCGGGAGCTAAGGCGAGGCCGGAAGGCGTAGCCGATGCACAGCAGGCAGATATTCCTGCACCTCCCGCAGACGTTTGAGTGATGGGGTGACGGAGAAGGGTAGCTCGACGGGGTTCTGGACGTCCCCGCGATGTCGCGTAGCCTGAGGGGTAGTAAAATGCGCCTCTCGCATAAGGGTGAGGCGACGGACGAAGCGCTTTAGCGAAGCGAGTGAGCCCATGCTTCCTAGAAAAGCCTCTAGCAAGTCTGCGGGTGCCCGTACCGCAAACCGACACAGGTGGGTGGGTAGAACATACCAAGGCGATCGGGTCAACCATGGTTAAGGAACTCGGCAAAATGGCCCCGTAACTTCGGGAGAAGGGGCGGTGGCGCGGGTGATAGAGCGTGCCTCTTGAGCCTGAGCCACTCACAGTAAAGAGGCCCAAACGACTGTTTACCAAAAACACAGGACTCTGCTGAAGTCGTAAGACGACGTATAGGGTCTGACGCCTGCCCGGTGCCGGAAGGTCACGTGGAGTTGTCAGTCGCAAGACGAAGCAGCGAAACCAAGCCCCGGTAAACGGCGGCCGTAACTATAACGGTCCTAAGGTAGCGAAATTCCTTGTCGGGTAAGTTCCGACCTGCACGAAAGGCGTAACGATTTGGGCGCTGTCTCAACCATGGACCCGGTGAAATTGCACTAGTCGTGAAGATGCGACTTACCCGCGGAAGGACGGAAAGACCCCGTGAACCTTTACTGCAGCTAGACATTGGCTGCCGGTCCGACGTGTAGAGGATAGGTGGGAGACTGAGAACCACTGGCGCCAGCCGGTGGGGAGTCGCCCTTGGAATACCACCCTCGTCGCTCTGGCATCCTAACCTGCGACCGTTATCCGGCGTAGGGACCGTGTCTGGTGGGTAGTTTGACTGGGGCGGTCGCCTCCTAAAGAGTAACGGAGGCGCGCAAAGGTCTGCTCGGGACGGTCGGCAACCGTCCTTTTGAGTGCAAGAGCATAAGCAGGCTTCACTGCGAGACCAACAAGTCGAGCAGGTGGGAAACCAGGCTCTAGTGATCCGGCGGCCCAGAGTGGAATGGCCGTCGCTCAACGGATAAAAGGTACTCCGGGGATAACAGGCTGATCTTCCCCAAGAGTCCACATCGACGGGAAGGTTTGGCACCTCGATGTCGGCTCATCGCATCCTGGGGCTGGAGCAGGTCCCAAGGGTATGGCTGTTCGCCATTTAAAGCGGTACGCGAGCTGGGTTCAGAACGTCGTGAGACAGTTCGGTCCCTATCCTCCGTGGGCGTAAGAGAGTTGAGGGAGGCTGCCCCTAGTACGAGAGGACCGGGGTGGACGGACCTCCGGTGAACGGGTTGTCAACCAATGGCACTGCCCGGTAGCTGAGTCCGGTTGGGATAACCGCTGAAAGCATCTAAGCGGGAAGCCCGTCCCAAGATGAGCTCTCTTTTTGGTAAGGCTCCTTGTAGACTACGAGGTTGATAGGCCGCAGATGTAAGGCGTGTGAGCGCCTCAGTCGAGCGGTACTAATAGGCCGAGCTCTTGTATTTGTTTTTCATCCCATACAAGCAAAAGTCAGATGCTCACCCACACCATGTGAAAGAGACGCTGTGCGGCCTTCAAGGCACGCAGATGCGATTGAGCCTCGAAGACGCTTAGAGCCGGTCGGCGGCCATAGCAGGGGAGGCACACCCGGTCCCATGCCGAACCCGGAAGTTAAGCCCCCGAGCGCCGATGGTACTGCCGGTTTAGCCGGTGGGAGAGCAGGACGTCGCCGACCCGCCCTAGGCGTCACTTTAAAGCCCCGTTGTCACTGGAGTGGCAACGGGGCTTTTTGCGTTTGGGGGAAAGGATATCAGTAGCCTAGTGTGAACGGTAATGAATAAACAACAAATAAAATAACTATGGATAGTCCTGCGTAGGAGACATTAAGAAACTGTATCTCAGAAGAAATTACTTCTATAAGTGAATAGAAATACAAAAATAGTTATAAACAGAAGATAATATACGCATATATAGTAAAACACCGTTGGCCGATGACAATAATTTGGCAAATATTAAATGTAATCTAGTGTCCTACATGATACTGTCCTTAAAAAGTGGTAATAGCAGCATCTATTCATGAGACACCAGTTAGAACCTTATAAATAAAAATACAAACGAAAACTATCCCTCTTGAGATGCGTAGATCAATGTGCCTTACCAGCACCTTTATTGAGTAAGAATACTTAGTGCTCTCATATACACAACGAAACCAAGAGGGCCACAACAAAACCAAGGGAGATAGGAACACGCCATGGCTACGCATCGTATCACAGCTGGGTCTACTCTAGGTGGAATGGTTGAACAGGTGTCTTTCTTTCTTCCTCCAGGAACCGTGATGGAGCAGGAGCCTGCCGCCCCTCGTATTCATCGTCAAAAACTTCTTGAGGCATTTGTCGTTCAACTCAAGAAAGATCGACTTCTAATTTATTGTGCGGGCAAAGGCTATGGTGCCACCTCAATTGCCCATGAAGTTGCACGTGCGATAAGCAATTCGGTGAAACCACCTTTATTCATTCGCTGTGACAATATGCCAAGCTATGTGGTTAGAGAGGCATTAGCATCATTGGTGGAACTAAAAGACAGCCAGGATAGCTATCCTTTCGAAGTCCTATGTGTTGAAGGAATAACGCGGCTTGACACAGAAGATGCGCAGGCAATCAGCGCCTACCTACAGAGACTTACTTCGAAGACTCACGTCATTATGCGTATGGATATAGCAAGTCTGGCGGCTTTGGAAACAGTGGGACAGTATTCTTGCATCCAGGCTTATGATCTGCTTGCCAGTATTGAGGAGGTGCAGCAGTGGTTCCACGACTCCTCCATTCGATTGACCCTCAAAAGCATGGAATCCTTGACCGGTAACATTGCTTCTTTATTAGAAGGACTCGCCAGCGACGGGGTATGGTTCAACAGGGGTACTGATTCAAGTGCGTATGAGTCCGTGCGTTCTATGTTGCTCTATAACGCAGTGTCAGATGGACTTATAAAAGAAGATCGAAAATTACGTGCCGCTATGGTTCTTCTGGGTGAAGGTACCTTTGAAGAGCTGCGTTTACTCGGTGTGCGCGTAGACGATGAGCTAATTCGATGCGCCTATCAAGAGGTTCCAATTTTAGGGGTGGACTCATCATTCACAGCTTTTCGGATAGTGGGCGGCCCCTACATTCCTCCTGCGCTGGCTCAAAGAATCGGAGAAGAGTTCCCAAAGCTTGTGAAAGAAGCTTTACAACAACTTACGAAAAACCAGCGGCTCAAACAGGTAGTTTCGATAGCTCATCCTTGCCGTCAGTGGCTAGACCTCAAGCTGCTTGCTGAGACCATGCCACTAGAATTATGGAATGCCACAGGATCAGATATTCTGCGTGAAGTGCTCTATGAGGCAGATAAGCAAGAAGAAGAGCTGTCAGCGGGTTTGACACAGGCAAGAGCTATCTTTCAGCTATGCTCGGGGGTAATAGATGCGCGATCTCCAAAGTTGCGAGAAGTCATCAGGTTGTCTGATGGTTCTGTAGGCGGTGCGCTTGCAAGCCTAGAGCGCTCTCTCTCACTTTATCGGCAATGGCCAGAACCAGATACAAGTGCTCTTATAGAAGATGAAAATAAAGATCGCAGCGCACAAAGTGGCAGGATCTGCAGGTCTCGTACCAAAGCCAAAAAAGCTTCAACAGTGCAAGCATTAGAGGACCAATTGGAGCAACATTGCTTGTTTAGGGAGCAGTTGCTTCTTGGAGAGTGGAGGAGCGCTGCAGAAGCTCGTTTTTGGGCAATGAGTTCTCAAGCTAGTGAGACGGTAGGGGGATCCCTGTTGGTGGTAGATGCCTATTGCGCCTGTGGATTGCTGGGAGAGGGCGTCACCCTGGATCTTAAGACTGAGCTCGCTAGAGCTCTTAAGACACTGCGAACTCACCCTCGGGAGAGGCTGGGGCTCCATGAGAATGCTCTCTGTTGGTTTGTCGAGGTTGCTCAAGGAAAGCAGCGTGATTGTAGCCTCATACAAGAGAGTTGGGCCATGGCCAATGAAAGCCACGATGAGGTGATGCTCAATCTACTGAGCCTCGGAGCAGGGCTTGTACATTTGCAGGAAGGGGCTTTTGCTCAGGCTGAGGCGATGCTCAAGCCCTTGCTTTCGGCCAGCCTCCCCCAATGGATGGGGCAGGCGCGCGATCTTGGTCTGGCGCTGGTGGCGTTGAGCAACCATGAGGCTTTGAGTTACCTCTCCTGTGTGGAGGGCGATAGCCCCACCACCCCTATGGGTGCCCTTACCAAGGTGGTGGCTACGCTCTTCTATAAGACGCGCGAACCTTTGGAAAGACGTCTGGAGCATAAGCAGCGCCTGGGCCAGTGCAGACCTGACGCGCTCTCGGTGCTGTTTGTCGACCTATTGTTGAGCTTCGACTTCCAAGGCGCAGCTTTAAAAGATTTGCTGCCAAAGAGCTGGCGTAAAGCGGCTGAGGACCGTAGAAAACTGCGCAAAGCCCTTGTAGTGGCCTCTATTCAGGAAAAGTCAACGGAGGCAGTCGCGTCTTCTGGCACTACAGTTTCTATCCATGTGTTGGGAGGCCTTCAGATTCGTGTGGATGGAAAACTGGTGCCCAAAAAACAGTGGCGGCGTACATCTGCAAGTTCTTTGTTGGAGTGCTTGGCTCTCCTAGAGAGCCATATGGCTTACCGCTATGAGCTCTTCGCGTGGTTGTGGCCTGACAAAACTGTAGAGAAGGCTAGACAGGCTCTCTACTCGGCAGTCTCTGCAGCCCGCAAGGCGCTAGGCGCAATAGGTGCCGACAAAAGCCTGCTTGTCCACCAAAATGGTCTGGTGAGCCTGGATACACAGCAAGTGAGCTATGACATCGATCAGTTACGTCGGCACATCGACAGCGCGTTAGGGGCGAGGAGCGCCAGTGTATGTGCGACTGAGGCGTTAAGGGCTTCTCGGCTTTATAGTGGTGGGCTATTTGTGCCGCCTATCGGCGCAGCCTCGGATTTCTTCGCTCATGAACATGACGCTCTGGAACAGCGTTACCTCGATGCGCTGGTACGGGGAGCACATAGAGCGAGGGAGATCCAGCATTCCAGAGATTCGCTGCAGCTCTCTCGAGCGGCTTTTGCCCTCGCGCCTTGTAGGGAAGATGCGTGTACTGAGCTGGTGCGGGCTCTTATGGATATGCGTCGGTTTAGTGAGGCAGAAGAGGTATGCCGGGAATTTAGGGTGGAGATGAGAAGGCGGTACAGGCAGAGTCCTGGTGCCACAATGAATGCACTTACCAATGAGCTGGTGCGCCTGCGTTCGATGGAGGCTGGTGAGGGTTGGGCACAGCCTGCAGGGCGTAAATGGGAGTTGGATTATCTGGAAGAAGAGGCGCTGGAGAAGGCGAATGAAGCATCGCTGGCAGCGCGAGATAAAGAGGGGACGATAGATTGATGAGAGACGATGGGTAAGCTGGGGTCTAGGGAGGCTGAAACTACCTGTTTAATACTCATAAGCCCACAATACTGTATGAGGCATGAAAGTAGATCAGGTATAGTAGAACGACTGCCAAATGCATTGATGGATGGCAATTCGTTTCGAAAGGGATAGATACCCATGCCCGGACTGTTTTCAAAGATTCTTTCGATGGGTTCTGATAAAGAGCTCAAAGAATTCCAAAAAGTGGCGGATCGCGTCAACGCACTGGCTCCTACCTATGCAGCCATGAGCGATGCAGAGATTGCCGCCATGACTCCCAAGTTCAAGGAGCGCCATGCCAATGGCGAGTCTTTGGACGATCTTTTGCCTGATGCCTTCGCGGCAGTGCGAGAGATGTCTGAGCGCACCATTGGCATGCGTCACTTCGACGTGCAGGTCATTGGCGCCATCGCGCTTCATCGTGGCATGATCGCAGAGATGAAAACCGGCGAAGGCAAGACGTTGGTCTCCACTCTGGCTGGCTACCTTAACGCTCTGGATGGGCAGGGCGTTCATATCGTGACCGTCAACGACTACCTGGCCAAGCGCGACTCCGAATGGATGGGTCGCCTCTATCGTGCCATGGGCATGAATGTGGGCTTGCTGCAAAACGGCATGCCGCTGGCTGCCAAACACCCGGCCTACGATGCAGATGTTACCTATGGCACCAACTCTGAGTTTGGCTTTGATTACCTGCGCGACAATATGGTGACCCAAGCTTCTCGCCGTGTGCAGCGCGGCCATCACTACGCCATCGTGGACGAGGTCGACTCCATCCTTATCGACGAGGCTCGTACCCCTCTTATCATCTCTGGCGCGGGGAGCAAGTCCGCCTCCCTCTATCGCGACTTCGCACGTGCAGTGCGTGGTTTGACTCCCGATGAGGACTTCGAGATGGACGAGGCCAAGCACACCATTATGGCCACTGACGAGGGCTTGAAGAAGATCGAGAACCGCTTGGGTATTGAGATCTATGGAGATCTGGCAGGCCAGATGGTCAATCACCTCCAGCAAGCGCTCAAGGCCGAGTACATGTTCCATCGCGATCAGCAGTACGTGGTCACCAACGGCGAGGTAAAGATCGTCGACGAGTTCACCGGCCGCATTATGGAAGGCCGCCGCTACTCCGATGGCCTTCACCAGGCCATCGAGGCAAAAGAGAACGTCAAGGTGCTCGAAGAGAACCAGACGTTAGCCACCATCACACTGCAAAACTACTTCCGCCTCTACGACAAGCTCTCTGGCATGACCGGTACGGCCATGACAGAGGACGGCGAGTTCCGCGAGATCTACCACCTGCCGGTTCAGGAGATCCCCTCCAACCGCCCCGTGATTCGCGAGGATCACGATGACCAGGTCTATCGCACCATCGAGCATAAGTTCAATGCCGTGGCCGACGACATTCAGCGTCGCCATGAGAAGGGACAGCCGGTGTTGGTAGGCACTGTCACCATCGAGAACTCCGAGCGCCTCTCTAACCTTCTGGACAAGCGTGGCATCGAGCACGAGGTGCTCAACGCGAAGTTCCATGAACGCGAGGCTCAAATCGTCGCTCAGGCAGGTCGTGAGGGTGCAGTCACCATTGCTACCAACATGGCTGGTCGTGGTACCGACATCTTGCTGGGTGGCAACCCCGAGGTGTTGGCTGAGGATATCTTGGTGGACAAGGGCATTGAGCTCGATGTGGCCACCGATACCGAGCGCGACGAAGCTCTGGCTGAGGCTAAGAACATCTGCGCCGCCGAGCGTGAGCACGTGGTGGATGCCGGCGGTCTTTGCGTCATTGGCACTGAGCGTCATGAGTCCCGCCGTATCGACAACCAGCTCCGCGGCCGTTCTGGCCGTCAGGGCGATCCGGGTGAGACCCAGTTCTATCTGTCGCTGGAAGACGACCTAATGCGTCTGTTCGGTGGGGATCGCATGGATCGCATTGGCACCATGATGCAGCGCTACGACATGCCTGATGACATGCCGTTGCAAGCCAAGATGGTCACCAAGGCCGTCGAAGGCGCCCAGCGCAAGATCGAAGAGATCAACTTTGGCATGCGTAAGAACGTTCTTGACTACGACGACGTCATGAACGAGCAGCGTAAGGTGGTCTACGCCGAGCGCAACCGCATCTTGGATGGCGAAGACCTGGTAGGCCACCTCCAAGAGGTGCTCGATCAGGTGGTGGACAATGCCATCGGTGAGTTCTGCTCCAGCTCCACCTCGGGGGAGTGGGATCTCGAAGGCCTCTCTAGGTGGCTCGAAGAGCTCACGGGCAAAAAAGACCTTCCCGTCTTCGATAGCGAGATGGACCGCGAGCAGGTTACCAAGGTCGTCCATGACTATATCGAGGGCCTCTACGAGCAGCGTGCAGAGAGCCTGGGCGAAGAGGCTATGGCCGATCTCTCTCAGCAAATCATGCTTCGCGTGATCGATCAGCGCTGGATGACCTATCTCCAGGAGATGGATTATCTTAAAACGGGTATTGGCCTACGTGGGTTTGGTCAGCGCGACCCGCTGGTGGAGTACAAACAGGAGGCTTTTCGTGCCTTCCAGCAGTTTGTCGCGGTAATGTACGAGGATTTTCTACGCACCCTGTTGCGTATCGAGATCTCTCGTCGTCCGGCTCCCCAGCCAGAGCCCGACCCTCTGGCTCACGCCACCTTCTCCGGCCCTGCCGAGGTGGATGGCGACCAGGGCAACCAACAGCGTCGTGGACGCATCGCCGCTACCAGCAACATTGCACGCAACGGCGAGGGTTCCAAGCCGCCGGTGCGCAAGCCTTACGTGAAGGCGGAGTCCGGCGACCCCTACGCCGGTGTTGGACGCAATGACCTGTGTCCCTGTGGCTCAGGCAAGAAGTTCAAGAATTGTCACGGAAAGAGGGGCTAAGTGTCCGAGGAGCCTACGGATCTTGTAGCTCTTAACGCACGACTCATCGAGGTGGAGGGATATCTCCATCTCGATGAGAAGCGTGCGCGAGCAGCAGAACTAGAAACTCAGAGCGCCGCTTCGGGCTTTTGGGACGATGCTGATGCTGCGCGGCGCACCATGGAAGAGCTTTCTGGGCTCAAAGAAGACATTTCGGCCATAGAGGCAGCTCGTGTGCTCTTGGATGATGCAGTGGCGGCGAGCGAGCTGGCGCAAGAGACAGATGACGAGGAGCTACGCCAAGAAGCTGAGGCTATGGCCTCGCAGCTAGAAAGCAACCTGTCTGAGCTCGAGCTCACCAGCTGGTTCACCGACGAGTTGGACCATGGTGATGCCATTGTGACCATTACACCAGGTCAGGGCGGCCTCGAGGCCCAAGACTGGGTTGACATGCTGTTTCGCATGTACCTGCGCTACTGTGAGCGGCGTGGATGGAAGGTCCACATCAACGATGCCCCTGCAGGAGATGTCATAGGTCTTGATCGTGCCACCTTCACAGTAGAGGGCAAGAATGCCTACGGTATGCTCCGGGCAGAGCAAGGCGTCCATCGTCTGGTGCGCATCTCTCCTACAGATGCCAAAAAGCGCCGCCAAACTACCTTTGCCGGAGTGGAAGTGCTTCCGGTGTTACCGGACGACATCGAGGTAGAAATCGACCCCGGCGACCTGCGCGTCGACGTCTATCACGCTTCAGGCCCCGGCGGCCAGGGGGTCAATACCACCGACTCTGCAGTGCGCATCACTCACTTGCCCACTGGACTTGTGGTGACCTGCCAAAACGAGCGCAGCCAGCTTCAAAACAAGGCTGCTGCCATGCAAATTCTCAAGGCTCGCCTCTACGAGCAGGAGAAGGCCCGTCGAGAAGCAGAGCTCGATGAGCTTCGCGGCCCCAAGCACGACATCTCCTTTGGTAATCAAATTAGAAATTACGTGCTTTACCCCTTCCAGTTGGTGAAGGATACCCGCACAGGTCAAGAGACCGGCAACGTCTCGGCAGTGCTTGATGACGGCGAGCTGGACCCCTTCATCGTGGCCTACCACCGCTGGGCTTTGGGGCATACCTCATGAGCCGCAAGAAACAGCCGGTAGAAGCCGGTGGGCGCCCGCCCCGGCCTCCGCATAAATCCCGGGCTATGGGACCTGCCGAGAAACGCAAAGTCCTCACAGACGCGCTGCTCATCGTTGTCGGATCTGCGCTCTATGCCTTTGGAGTGGACGCGTTCGCAGTGCCTGAAGGCCTGGCGGCGGGCGGGGTCACAGGCCTTGCCACCATCATCTACGCCTTGGGCGAGCAGGCGGGCTTTGTCATCCCTGTAGGCACCCAAACTCTGGTCATGAACGCCCTGCTCATGGTTTTGGTGGTTAAATCTGGCGGTCTTCGCTATCTGGTCAAGACCATTGCCGGCATCGTTGCCAGCTCGCTCTTTATCGACCTGTTTGCCCCCGTCGTGCCTCCTTTGGGCAACGGCGACCTGCTCCTCTGCGCCCTTTGGGGAGGTGTCACCTGCGGAGCTGGCCTAGGTCTGGTCTTTCGCACCGGCGGCAATACCGGCGGCACAGATATCGTGGCTCAGTTCATGAACCGCCGCCTGGGAATGCCTCTGGGGACTGCCAGCGTGCTGGTGGATGCTGCTATCGTAGTGGCTTCGATTCCGGTGTTCTCCCTGCAAAACGCCCTTTACGCCATGGTGATGATGTATCTCATGGGCCGTGTGCTCGACTTGGTGGTAGACGGTCCCGCCAGCGAAAAGGCAGCCTGGATCATCTCAGAGTGCCACGAAGCCATCGCCTCAGAAATCCTCTATGGGCTGGGTCGCGGCTGCACGGAGATTCAGGCGCGCGGCGTGTGGTCAGGAGCGTCTCATCCCATGCTCTTCGTGATCCTCTCGAACAATGAGGTGGTAACCCTTAAGTCCATTGTCATGGCAGAGGATCCTGAGGCACTGGTGGTAATCTCAGATATTCACGAAGCCTTTGGCGAAGGCTTCCGCTCCATCGACCGCACCTAGGCGTCCCTTCGCCCCTGTAGGGCCGCTACGCTCGGGATGGCCTTATGGTTTTAGAGCGTCGCTGCTACTTGAGGCTGTCTGCCACAAAAGTGCTGTCGTCTGCCGAGAAGGCGTTTCTCGGTAAGGTGCTTTGTAAAAGCCGTGGGTATGGCTCTAGGCAGCTATGTTTGTCCGAAACCCCGTGGTAATGTAGGCAGTTGCCCTCTCATAGGGTTGCACGAGTAACAGTGCGGTTTCGAAGGAGTTGGATATGTACAAGGCGCTCGTAGTGTGTAAGGCGGGCATGGGCTCTTCGATGATGCTCAAGATCAAGGCCGACCAAGTCATCAAGGAGAACGGCTTTCCCATCATCACGCAGCACGGGTCCTTGGACGACATCGACAGCTTTGGCGGCGATCTCATTTTGACCCAGGCTGACTTTGCCGATAAGATCGAGCACCCAAAAGCCTACGTGGCCTCCGTTGACAGCATCCTCAACAAGGACGAGATCAAGAAGGCGCTGGAGGGCTTTTTAGCCACCAAAGACTGGAAGCCTTCGGAACAGTAGCACGGTTGCTTCTCGCCAGCTCGGGCCCTGTGCCATCGAGCTTCACCACCACCGTACGACAAAAGGAGCATTTCGTGGCCAACCACTTTAGGCGTGACGGGGGGCAAGACGCACCTACGCCGGCAGCCTCCCCAAACCCAGCGGCGACCTCTCAGGAGCAGGATCTCTCCGCCGCTCCTCAAAGTCCCGCACCTCACACCGGTTTCACCAATCCCTCCGGCCAGCCGCTCTCGGACACCAATCTTGAGCCTGTCGTGGTAGAGACGGCGCGCACCTCGGTGCAAGAGGGCGCTTTTGACCCTACCGCCCAGCCGGGCTTTACCAGCGTGTTCGCGCCTTTGCGCCCTGCCGAGGACGAGCCGCGCGTCAACCGCACCGGCGACCCCACCATCTCCATGCGCAACGTCACCAAGATCTATCCGGCTCAGCCCAACAAGCCGGCGCTGGAAGACGTCTCGGTAGACATCTATCCTGGTGAGTTCGTCTTTTTGGTGGGCCACTCCGGCTCTGGCAAGTCCACCTTCATCAAGCTGCTCACTCGCGAGCTGCGGGCCACCTCGGGTCAGGTCATTGTGGCCGGCCAGGACCTCACCACCATGCGCAACTGGAAGGTTCCCTACCTGCGCCGCCAGATTGGCTGCGTATTCCAGGACTTCAAGCTTCTGCCCGATAAGACCACCTACGAAAACGTGGCCTTCACGCTGGAGTGCATCGGCAAGCCTCGCTCGGTGATCAAGGCCCAGGTGCCTGAGGTGCTGCGTTTGGTGGGCCTCCAGGAAAAGATGGACATGTTCCCCGACCAGCTCTCCGGCGGCGAGCAGCAGCGCGTGTCTGTGGCCCGCGCCATGGTCAACCGCCCTCCGCTGCTCATCTGCGACGAGCCCACGGGCAACCTCGACCCGGCCATCTCCCTGGGCATCATGAAGCTTTTGGAGCGCATCAACCGCACCGGTACCACCATCCTCATGGCCACCCACGACCGCGAGATGGTGGACTCCATGCGCAAGCGCGTCATCGCCCTAGAGGGCGGCCATGTGGTTCGCGACCAAGAGAGGGGAGGCTACGGCTACTATGGTGCCATCTAACTTTGGGTACTCGCTGCGCGAGGCCGGCCATCACTTTAGGAGGAACCTCTCCACGGCGCTGGGTGCCGTGGTCACCATCTTCCTGTCACTCTTCATCATCGGCGTCTTCATCTTGGGCTCTACCCTCATCAACAACATGGTGGGGTCGGTGGAGGACAAAGTCACCATCCAAGCCTTCCTCTCTGACGAGGCCTCTCAGGATGCAGTAGACGCTCTGCAAAACTCCATCAAGGGCTGGGACAACGTAGAGTCGGTGACCTACAAGTCCAAAGACGAAGCTTTGGAGGAGTATCGCACCACCATGTCCAACAAGAACGCAGCTGCAGCTGTGGATGCGCTGGACGGCCAAAACCCGGTGCCTGCCTCTCTGGTCATCAAGCTCACCGATCCCCAGCAGGTAGCTACCACCGCTCAAAAGCTGGTAAGCGATAGCGACTTCACCGCCATCTGCGACGACCCAGACAATCCCTCTGCCTCCGTCCAGTACGGCCAGGAGACCGTGGAGCGGCTCTTTTCGGTAGCCAACTACATTCGTGTCATCGCGGTGGTCCTGGTCATCATGCTTACCTTTGTGGCCTTCGTCTTCATCAACAACACCATTCGCTTGGCCATCTCGGCCCGTCGCCGCGAGATCGCCATCATGCGTCTGGTGGGTGCGTCCAACGGCTTCATCCGTGGGCCCTTCCTCATGGAAGGCGCACTTGAAGCCCTCTTTGGCGCCATCCTGGCCATCGGCGCGCTGCAGGCCATCATCACGTTCTTGCTTCCCCGCCTGGAGAGCAGCCTGCAGTTCCTGGTGATCACCATCGATCCTCAGGTCACCTGGGTTACCTATGGCGCGCTGCTCTTGGTAGGCCTCATCATCGGCCTCTTTGGCTCTGCCATCGCCATGGGCCGCTACCTCAAGGTCTAGCAGCTTCCTAGGCTTTGGATGTGTTTGGCAGCTCGGCCTGCCGAGAAGCCCTGACACCTCCGCCCTGCGACTCCCCCAAGGGTCGCGGGGCGTTTTTGTGGCACGGAGGGTCCTTTAATTGGGGGGCTGGAGGTGCCCTGCCAGAGGTTAGGGTACACACCCAAAGATTGCGAATTACTGCAGTAAGGAGACGTTATGGCTAAGGGACGCAGCAGTGCTTCAAGAAGGCGTCCGCCTCATACTCGCCGCAAACACCATGGAGCACTCACGGGGACGCTCAAGGTAGTGCGCCCGGGCGCGGGCGAGGTGATCACCGCTGAAGGCACGTTTCCTTTGGCTTCTGGAGGCCTTCGTGAGGGCATGAATGGCGATACCGTGGGAGTGACGGTGTCTGCAGGTCGAGACGGCCACAAGCTGGCCCGAGTGCAAACGGTCATCGAGCGTGCCACCTCGAGCTTTTTGGGCATCTATCAGCCCCTGGATCCTCTGGGAGTGGTGACGCCGCTGGACGAGCGCATACGCCGGGACTTTTTTGTGCTGCCAGACGACCTTTCGGCTGAGAGGCTGGGAGTCGCTGGCAACGATGTGGTGGTGGCACGCATTTTGGAGTACCCCAAGCGTGGAGAAGCCGGCGTGGTGACGCTGGAGGAGCGCGTGGGGGCACCAGAAGAGATCGATGTGGCCATAGAATCGGTCATCGCTCGCCATAGCCTGCCGGTGGCTTTTCCTGCTCGCGCCCAAGAGGAGGCCTCGTGTGTGGTGGCAGATACGCAAGGGGCGTTGGCAGAGCCAGGCACCAGAGATTTGCGCGACCAGTTGCTGGTGACCGTTGACCCGGCTACGGCACGCGACTTTGACGACGCGGTTTTTGCCCGCAAAACCCCGAAGGGCTATGAGCTCACGGTGGCCATCGCCGACGTCACCCGCTATGTGGGATGGGGATCATCCATGGATGTGGAGGCCCGCAAGCGTACCTGCTCTGTCTATCTGGCCGATCGCGTGCTGCCCATGCTGCCAGAAGAGCTCTCTTGCGACGTCTGCTCTCTCAGGCCCGGCGAAGATCGCTGTGCCATGGCAGTGGTCATGGAGCTGGATCGCCAGGGAGCGCTCTTGGACGCCCAGCCTGCCAAGGCAGTCATTTGCTCGGCCGCACGCTTTAGCTATGACCAGGTGGATGCCTTTTTAGACCAGGGAGCGAGTCCCCAAGATCTTGCTGGGGTGGTGCGTCCAGACTCCCAGGAACAGGTGGCTCAGTCCCTAGTGACCCTGGATGAGCTGGCTGCCAAGCGCCGCGCCCTGCGCCATCAGCGTGGTTCTATCGACTTTGCCTCTTCGGAGTCCAAGGTGGAGCTGGACGAGACCGGCACTCCCATTGGCGTGACCGTGCGAACTGCCACCCGAGCCACCAGCCTCATCGAGGAGGCCATGCTCTGCGCCAATGAAGCGGTGGCAGCCATCCTGAGCGCAGCCCGCGTGCCTGCCGCCTTTCGCGTCCACGAGCCACCCTCGCCAGACGATCTGGCCAAGGTGGTGCCCATCTTGGCAGAGTTCGATCTGGTTGATTCCCTCCAAGCCCAGGCCGTGGCTGCCGGCAACCCCTTCGCCATTGAGGGGGTGCTCGAGCGCGCGGCAGGGACTCCCTATGAGCTTTTGGTGTCCACCCTGCTGCTCCGGGCGCAAAAGAAGGCCATCTACCTGCCGAGAAACGACGGCCACTACGCCCTGGGTGCCACTGCCTACTGCCACTTCACCAGCCCCATCAGGCGCTATCCAGATGTAGTGGTGCATAGGGCCCTCAAGGCATGGATGAGCCACCAGACACAGTCGCGCGAGATGCGCCAGCAAGACAAGCTGCTGCCCCAGCTCTGCCGCGACTGCTCCGAGGGTGAACGCACGGCTGCTGCGGCAGAGTACGAGAGCCAGCGGATCAAGATGGCCGAGCTCTACAGCGAGCGCATCGGCGCCATCGAGACCGGTATAGTCAGCGGCTGCGAGCGCTATGGGCTCTTTGTGCGCCTGAGCGCCACCGGCGCCGAGGGTTTGTTGCCGGTGAGGGCCTTGGGCGACCAGTGGTTTACCTATGATGAGAAACACCTACAACTGGTGGGCGAGGACGACGGCCGCCTGTGGCGGCTGGGTCAGCCGGTCGCAGTGCAGGTAAGCGGGGTGGATGTCGAGCGAGGACGCATCGACTTCGCCCTAGCGCCCCAACCCAAGGAGAACCATCGATGAATATAGATCTATCCCAAATGACGGCAGATCTCGTAGCCCAGGAGGCCCTGTTGGCCGCCGGAGACTATGAGCCGGCAGTCCAGGCGCTCACCGCCATGGCGGCTGACGCCGAGGAATACGTGGACCGCAACTGCCCTACCACCGAGCAGGTGCAGTACTTCAGCTTCCCCAGTCTCTTTGACAGGCTTGCCTACCGCCGAGTGGAGCACGACCCTCGCACCTTGAAGCCGGTGGGCGAGCCCTTGGATCGTCTCTATGGAGACCTGGCTTTTGGCCTGGTGGCCACTGGGGACTACCAGGGGGCCATGGGCGCTCTCAAGCATGCGGTGCGCTGGAACCCCATGGGCTGCGGCTACCGCTTGGACTTGGCTGAGCTCTATCGCATCGCCGGAGATGTTCAGGAGTATTTGGCGTTGACCTTCTCGGTCTTTGCCAGGGCTTCTGAGGTCGAGCACCTGCTTCGCGCCTATGTCAACTTTGCCCGCTGGTTTGGCGATACCGGTCGTCCAGACGCCGAGGCAGCCTGCCTGGCATGTGCCCTGCGCTTCGAGACTCCCTATGAGCCGTTGGACGAGCTGGTAGCTGCGGTGGCAGGGACTCCCGCCGATCCAGCTGCCATGGAGTTTGCCGCTGCCAGCCAGCTGGTGGAAGCCGAGGGGCTGCCCGACGGCGCCAACGCAGACATCGTGGTGTGCCTGCTCATGTGCGCGACCGATGCGGCGGCCCAGGGCGATCGGGCCCTCGCCACCCGCTATACCCTCAAAGCCCGCAACCTGGTGGGCGAGGACGCCTGCGCCCTGTTGCTGGATCTTATCCGCAGCTCAGAGACGGCTCCTGACGCCCCTCAACAGGCACCCCAAGACGCCTCTGGAGAGTGAAGATGGCCAAATCAGACAAACCCCAGCGCGCGCTGATTTCCAAGAATCGAGCGGCGCGCCACGAGTATTCCATCGAAGAGACCTTGGAAGCAGGCATTGAGCTCAGGGGAACCGAGGTCAAGAGCCTGCGAGAGCGCTCGGCGCAGATCACGGACGCCTTCGTGCTCATTCGCCGCGGGGAGGCGTGGCTTCACGGTATGCATATTCAGCCTTACAGCCATGGCAACCTTTGGAACGTAGACGCCGACAGGCCCCGCCGCCTGCTGCTTCATCGCCGTCAGATCGACTATCTGGAGGGTAAGCTCAAAGCCAAAGGTACGGCATTGGTGCCCTTGGAGCTCTATTTCGACGAGCATAACCGGGTGAAGGTTCTTATCGGCTTGGGAAAGGGAAAGAAGCTTTACGACAAGCGCGCCGATATGGCAAAACGCGATTCGGACCGCGAGATCGCCCGCGCCTTGAAAGAGCGTAATCGCAGGGCATGACACCATTGGGGCCCGTTTGGGCGCCCAATGTGGGCGGCAGGCTCAAAAGGAGCCTGCGCGAAAGAGAAAGGGTGTGTCAATGATCGATCCCACCACTATGTTCGACTTCACCTACGGCCTCTATGTGGTGTCTGCCACGGGAAAGGAGGGCTCCTCGGGCTGCGTCATCAACACCGCCACCCAGGTGACCGCTACCCCCATCCAAGTGGCGGTCTCGGTGAACAAGGAGAACGTGACCTGCGAGCGCATGCTGGAGGCGGGCCATTTTGCCCTGACGGTGCTGGACAATACCGTGGACATGCCCTTTATCGGCCGCTTTGGCTTTAGGAGCTCCCGCGACATCGACAAGTACGAGGGCATCGATGTGGCCACCAGCGACCTGGGCGACGTCTATGCCACAGACCATGCGTGCGCCATGATCGCAGTGAGGGTCTCGGAGACGCTGGATATGGGCACGCACCTGCTCTTTGTGGGCGAAGTGGTGCAGACCGAGAAGCTCGGGGATGCGGCCCCTCTCACCTATACCGAGTACCACACCACCCTCAAGGGCAAGACGCCTCCCAAGGCTGCAAGCTACGTGGCCAATTGATGAGTTCGAAAAAAGGGGGATGATTTGGGCTGGTCTGGGTAAGCACTACACCAGCAAAGGCGGATAACCGCCCCTGTGATACCGCAGCGCGCCTTTGAGACGCGCCCACGCCACCACAAAGGAGTCTGACTATGGCTGATGAGAAGAAGACCTACACGTTCCGTTGCACCGTCTGTGGCTATGAAGTCACCATCGACGAGCCCGAGCTGCCTGAGGACTACGTATGCCCCGTATGCGGCGTAGGCCCCGAGCTCTTCGAGCTGGTAGAAGAGGACGTCGAGGCCTAGGGTTCGCTTCGAGCCCATCCCCAAGGGTGCGGCCGGCAGCGGTCGGGGCTTCTCGGCTTCTCTTAGATGAGTTGATGATTTATAGGGCATTGTGGTACAATGCCCTTCCTTTTACCAAGGGGGCGACTGGTTTCGACTGGATGGCCCTGAGGCAGGAAGCAAGCCGTGGTCTCCTCGCCACGTTAAACAGGGGTACCGTCAACAATTAATTGACAACAATGAGTTCTCTGGGCAGTATGCCCTCGCTGCTTAGTCTTAACTAACCAGCGCGCCAAAGGCAGGATCGCTTCTGTCCTGCCTGCGGTGTCATCTTAGGAAGCTGCACCTGTGGACGTAGTTGGTATGCCACAGGCTAAGATCGAACCAACTGGAGCGGGGCCCGTGCGTCGTCGCACACGCCCCTCTCGAGACCTTCTCGACGACTGAGCTTGGAGATGCCTGCCAGGGGGCCATGTAGGACCGGAGTTCGATTCTCCGCGCCTCCACCACACATTGCACGCGGAGCCTGCACAAGGAGTGCAGGCTCCGCGTTTTTGTCTTTATGCCTGCCGAGAAGTCCGTGCGCCTCCCGTCTGGACGTTAAGGGGCTGCTGGGACTTTGCGGGGCGCATGGGTGCGCTGGGAGGTTTGGCAAAGCTCGAAGAAGCCGGGCACCTGTCGGGTTTCGGTGTATTCGATCATGATGCCGTTGGTGTCGTAGGCATTGCAGCGCATGACAGCGATGGCATTGAAGCCGTCGAGGTCCAAAAGCGTCTCGTCGTAGCGATTCACAGGCTCTATGGTAATTATGCGTTTGCTGGTGACGATGCTCATGCCCAGCTCGTCTTCCAGGTATTGGTAGATCGAGCGGTTCACGATGTCGGTGGTGAGCCCAGGGACGCTGGAGGCCAAGTAGTAGCTCTCATCGGTGCCGACGGCTCGGCCGTCGGCATAGCGCACGCGGAGGATATGGGTGAGCTCGCTGCCAGGGGCAAAGCCGGTGATTTGTGAGAGCTCGGGGTTGGTGATCACGCGCTCCAGCACCACAGTGCGGGTGGAGGGGGCAAAGCCGCGGCGGGCGCTCAGCTCCTGATAGGTTTCCAAGCCGTAGTCGTTGCGATCGCGCGGGTTTTCATGGAGCGGGTTATAGATGACTCGCACTCCCTTGCCCTGCATGGGCTGCACGAAGCCCTCTGCAGCCAGCTGGGATAGGGCGCGGCGCACCGAGCTGCGGGAGCATTGGAAGTGTTCGCAGAGGTCATGCTCAGAGGGCATGAGGGATTGGTAGGGGAGATGCCCTGAGATGATCTCCTCTTTAAGCACCTGGTAAATCTGCTGGTAGATGGCTTTAGGCACAGTTCTTCTTTCCACTGTCTCCCGGGAGGGGATGGCGGTTTTATCGGCGTGACATACCTTAACCCATCTTCTAGCTTGTACGTACAACGTTCACCGCTCAATTCTTGCCGCTCGCCTTTAAAACAGTTTGAAGCACAACTTATACGAACAAGTTGAGGCACTATGAATGCACGCCTTGTACGAACAAGTTACGTTCCGTGGCGCCGCGGGACTGACTCTTGGCGACAACCTGCTGGTCGTTCGATTTTGCATAAGTAACCAATAGAAAGGGGGATTACCAAGATGATGGAGAAGATCCAAAAGTTTGGCGGTGCCATGTTCACCCCAGTGCTGCTCTTCGCCTTTGCAGGCGTGGTCATTGGCTTGGGCACCCTGTTTACCACCGAGGTCATCTTTGGCCCTATGGCGGCTCCTGGCACTATGTGGCATGGCGTATGGAACGTCATTCTTCAAGGCGGCTGGACGGTCTTCAACCAGCTCCCACTCCTCTTTGCGGTATCTCTTCCCATTGGCTTGGCCAAAAAGCACAATGCTCGCTGCTGCATGGAAGTGCTGGTCGGCTACCTGACCTTCAACTACTTCATGGCTACTATGCTCTCTCAGTGGGGCGGCTTCTTTGGTGTGGATTATGCGGCAGAGATCGGTGGCGAGAGCGGTCTTGCCATGGTGGCAAGCATTAAGACTCTGGATATGGGCATGATCGGAGCTCTGGCTATCTCGGGCATCATCATCTGGCTCCATAACCGTCTCTTCGAGTTCGAGCTCCCTGAATGGCTGGGCGTGTTCTCTGGATCTACCTTCGTTTACGCTGCCACCTTCTTCGTGATGATTCCGGTGGCTTTCCTTTGCTGCCTCATTTGGCCTCATGTCCAAGAGGGCATCCGCGCCTTCCAGGTGTTTGTGGCCTCGGTAGGTCTCCCTGGCGTAGGCATCTTCGCCTTCCTTGAGCGCGCGCTCATTCCTTTTGGCCTGCATCACCTGCTCTATAGCCCCTTCTACTACGACAACGCAGTGGTTAACGGGGGTATCTACGCAGCCTTTGCCAAGGACCTGCCCATGATCGCAGCTTCCTCGGCGCCCCTGAACGAGCTGGCCCCCTATGCGGCCTTTACCTGCTCCAGCTGGTCCAAGATATTTGGCTGCCCGGGCATCGCGCTGGCCTTCTACTTCACCGCCAAGCCCGAGAAGCGCGAGGAGCTGCTGGGCTTGCTCATCCCCATCACTCTCACGGCCATTGTCTGCGGCGTCACTGAGCCCATCGAGTTCACCTTCCTCTTTGTGGCTCCCTTGCTCTTCATTGTGCACGCCATCTTGGCAGGCATTCTGGCCATGGTCATGTGTGCCTTGGGCGTGGTGGGTGTGTTCTCCGGCGGCCTCATCGAGATGGCCTCCTTGAACTTCATCCCGCTTATGGCCAACCACTGGCCCGCCTACCTCACCGCTCTGGTCGTGGGCCTCTGCTTCACCTTCATCTGGTTTGTGGTCTTCCGCTTCCTCATCCTGAAACTCGACCTCAAGACCCCTGGTCGCGAGGAGGACGACGAAGAGGTGAGCTTCAAATCCAAGGCCGATTACCGCGAAGCTAAGGCTGGTGGCGCTGTTGCCGAGAATAGCGACCCCTACGCCGTGACGGCCGCTCAGGTGTTGGAGCTTTTGGGCGGTCCCGACAACATCGAAGACGTCACCAACTGCGTCACTCGCCTGCGCGTCACCGTTAAAGACGAGTCCAAGGTGGCAGACGATGCCGACTTCAAAGCCATCGGCACCAGCGGCTGCGCCAAAAACGGACGCGCCATGCAGGTCATCATTGGCCTCAAGGTCCCCAAGGTGCGCGATAGGTTCGACCACCTGCTCGACTCCTAGCGTCTAACCTCCTTGTTCCATTGCGTTTGTGCGGGACGCCGTCCGCGGCCACTGCGGCGTCCCTTCCTATGAGCCTGTGGCCAAGATTGGAAGCATTCTTATGGCTAAGAAAAGCTACTCCGTAACCATCGCTGGCGGCGGCTCCACCTTCACCCCTGGCATCGCCCTGATGCTTCTGGAGGAGCACGATCGTTTTCCGGTAGACCGCGTGGTCTTTTATGACAACAACGCTGAGCGCCAGGAGATCGTAGCCAAGGCCTGTGAGATCTACTTCAAGGAGAACGCTCCAGACCTGGACTTTTCCTACACCACTGATCCCGAGAAGGCCTTCACCGGTGTCGACTTCGTGCTGGCTCACATCCGTGTAGGCCTCTATGCCATGCGTGAGTTGGACGAGAAGATCCCTCTCAAGCATGGCGTGTTGGGCCAGGAGACCTGCGGCGCCGGCGGCATTGCCTACGGCATGCGCTCCATTGGCGGCGTCTTCGAGATCTTGGACTACATGGAGAAGTACAGCCCCAATGCCTGGATGCTCAACTACTCCAATCCGGCGGCTATCGTGGCCGAGGCCTGTCGCCTGCTTCGCCCCAACTCCCGCATCATCAACATCTGCGACATGCCCATCGACCTCATGGACAAGATGGCTCACATGTGCGGCATCAAGGATCGCCGCGAGCTCCAGTACAGCTACTTTGGCCTCAATCACTTTGGCTGGTTCACCGAGATTTATGACAAAGAGGGCAACGACCTCATGCCCGAGATCAAACGCCACATGGCCAAGAACGGCTACATGGATGGCTTCGAGACCGCCGGTGACAAAGCTCAGCATATCGACGAGTCCTGGGTGCATACCTTTGGCAAGGCCAAGGATGTCTACGCGGTAGACCCCGAGACCATCCCCAACACCTACCTCAAGTACTATCTGTTCCCCGACTACGTGGTAGAGACCTCCAACCCCGACTACACCCGCGCCAACGAGGTCATGGACGGCCGTGAGAAGAAGGTCTTTGGCGCCTGCCGCGAGATCATCGAGAAGGGCACTGCCAAAGGCTCCGACTTCGAGGCCGACGCCCACGCCACCTACATCGTGGACCTTGCCTGCGCTCTGGCCGAGAATACCCTCGAGCGCTTCCTGCTCATCGTTCCTAACGACGGAGCCATCTCTAACTTCGATCCCACGGCCATGGTGGAGGTGCCCTGCATCGTGGGCAAGAACGGCTACGAGAAGATCTGCCAGGGCCAGATCCCGCAGTTCCAGAAGGGCATGATGGAGCAGCAGGTCTCTGTGGAAAAGCTTGTGGTTCAGGCTTGGGCCGAGGGCAGCTACCAGAAACTGTGGCAGGCTCTTACCCTTTCTGCCACTATCCCCTCCGCCAAGATCGCCAAGGATGTGCTTGACGACCTCATCGAGGCCAACAAGGGTTTCTGGCCCGAGCTCTCCTAAGGCATCGGCCAAGCTCGACGTTTTGTATCTTTAAACTACCAATCTAAGCTGTCCTGGAACCAGCGACCTGCTGCTGTCCGCTGGTTCCAGGACGCGCTATCTCGCCTAGAGGACTCCTGAGGAGGAAGATCGTTTTATGGCCACCAAGAAACATCGTGCGCGCGAAGATCAGCGAGGCGCCAAGCTTGACCCTGGCCGCAGCCAGAGAGCTGCCTCCCTGAGTCCTCATGTCAAGGAGAAGGCTGTTCCTCGCGGCATGTCCGCCAAAGAGAAGCTTACCCAGCGCTTTTTTATGGGTGTGGAGATCCTGCTGGTAGTGGTGCCCTTTGTGAGCCTAGGGTTGGCAGGTTCCCTCAATCTGGACGCCGCCTCGATGAGCAACCTTCAGGAACTCATGGCGCAAAACCCGCGCTTTTTGGTGAGCTTTTTGGCTGCATGCCTACAACCGTTTGCAGCCTATCTCATACATATTGCCTATCGTCACTATAAGGACGGCGATGGAGGCTACGCGATGGGAAGCCTGGTGGGCATCCTTTGCGCCGAGATGCTTATGCAAAGCGTCCCTGGTGTTGCTGGCGTCATGCTTTTGCTTTGGCGCATCTGGAGGCCTGCCGCTTCTGAAAGTGCTGTCTGGCGGCAAGAGCGCGGAGCAGCAGGCGTGCTCAAGGATCTATCTGGCTCGCTGGTGATAATTGCATTTGCGGCAGTATGCGCCTTTGCCAGTTGGCGCTTGAATAACGGCTAGTGCGACAAATATGAGACTAAGTAGCATGTTGAGAAGAAGAGGAGAGCGAGACTATGGGACTGTTCGATCGCTTGTTTAAGGGAAATCCCAAAGAGGCCAAACCCGCCAAGCTGGAGGTGTTGGCTCCCATCGATGGCGAGCTGGTGGCCATCGAGTCTGTGTCCGACCCTGTCTTTGCCCAGAAGACCATGGGCGACGGCATCGCCATCGTCCCCTCCGGCACTGCGCTGATAGCCCCTATGGACGGCGAGCTCTCTGCGCTGTTCCCCACGGGCCATGCCTATGGCGTGGAGAAGGATGGCCTCTCTGTCATGGTGCATGCGGGCGTCGATACGGTCGAGCTGGAAGGCGCGGGCTTCGAGGTGAAGGCTGCTCAGGGCGACTCGGTCGCTGCTGGCGACGCCGTCATCCTTATGAACCCGGCCACCATCAAAGAGGCTGGTTTTGACCCTACCGTCATAGTCGTGGTGCTTGAAGCCCCTGAGGGCAAGACGCTCTCCAAGCGCGATCTTGGTCCTGTCAAGGCTGGCGAACCCATCCTCTGGTTCGACTAAGGGCTTGTCCGATCTCCTCAAAGCGCCCCTAGCTTTACTGAGCTAGGGGGCGCTTTGCCTATTAAGGGCACATTGAATATCTGTGCAGCTAGGAGCCCTTCTCGGCTGCTGCCGAGAAGCCCGCTCATCGCAACTAGCGCTCCTTTTGGGCTTGGGCGGCGTGCCAACTGTCCATCCAGGACCACAGCAGGGCGCAGGCGAGAGCAAAGAGGATGCCTAAGAGGTTGTCGCCTACGCGTAGCAAGGCGCTTCCGGCAGCGCCGTAGAGGGCGCTGGCCAAAAGCAAGGCGCCAAAGCAGTTGAGCACGTTGTTCCAAAAGTAGTGGGCAGAAAAGCCAATGCACAGGCCGGCGATGGGGCCAAAGAGGTTGTGGGCCTCAGGAGGCACGATGGCGGCCAGCAGCCAATAGAGGGCGCTTCCTGCCAGCACGCCACCTGCCCGCTGCAAGCCGCGACGGAGGGTGGTGGTGGCTTTGTTGCCCTCGGGATCGTAGGGCAGAAGCACCGACATGCAGGCGTAGCCCATCCAGAGGCTTCGGGGCACCTGCAAAAGATCGCCTGCCAAAAGCACTAAGGCCACCGCTATAGCCATGCGCAGGCGCCAGCGGGTCTCGGGGTTTTTGAAAGAGGAGGCGCGCAGCACATCGCCAAGCCGCACCTGGGCATGGGCATGCAGGTGCTTGTGCAAAAGCACGCCCGCGCATAGCAGCAGCAACACCCCTGCCAGCATCCAGCGCAGGCCCAGTGCCTGTCCTGTCACCGGCGTCTGGCTCACAAAGACGTAGGCGAATACATAGGTGCCGGCGTTTCCCATGCGGGGATCTTGGGCTACCAGCAGCAAGACGATGCCCAGAAACACCAGGTTGGCAGCAAAGGAGAGCCAGGGCATCCCCAGGGCGGTCACTTGTCCGCCGGCCACCGTAAGGGCCAGGACTAGAGCCAAAGCCAGTACTGAGTCCTTGGCGTTGTAGCCAAAGGACACAAACTTGATGCCCAGCAGCATGCAGAAGCCGCCTACCACCAAACAACTGTTCTCAGCGCCAAATACCGGCGTGAGCCCGCCTATGAAGAGGATGGCGAAGGCCACCAGCAAGAGCGAGCGCACCGCCATGGCAAAGACCAGACGGGTGCGCTCGCGTCCTTGGGCGGTGCGGATGGCAGCCCAAAGGGCAGTGGGCGAGAGTTGCAGCAGCTGATAAAAACTGGAATGGGTGGTATGAGCCATGGGTCCTCGTCCAAAGTCATTGGCGGCAGATACGCGATGGTGCAAATGCTTTGGAATTTGTTCCCCCTAGGAGATTCAGGCGAGCATAAGATAGGGCAACAGGCGGGGCGCTAACTCTCCTGAACCGCCCCATTGCCTCCGGCACAAGTCGTTTGCTCTCGGAGCTTCCCTGCGATGAGGGCTATGCAGAAAAGCACGACCGAGAAGAGCGCCACCACGCCTACATCGGTGAGAATGGATGATCCCACCGCAGCTGCATGGGAAGATCCAGCCAGCTCTTGAGCGCTCATAAGGGCGTTGGTGTACCACCAGCCCGGTGTGAAACGGGCCACCGCTTGGATCTCAGAGCCTAGAAGCGTCATGGAGATCCACGCTCCTCCCATAAAGGAGATGGCCATGCCCAAAAGATTCCCCAACGCATTGGCGCCTTGAGAGCTCACGCCAAACTGGCCGGCCAAGAACGACACTGAAAGCGGGAAGAGCATGAAGGCCAGCGAAGCCAGAAGCGTGAAGGCAAGGCCGATGGTCCCCAGTGCCAGCGCATCCTGCCAAAAGACCAAAAGGCCGATGGCGGTGGAGACAAACCAACAGGCCAGCGTGACCGCCAGGGCAGCCAAGGCTACCTGGAGGGTGAAGGAGCGATAGGTGAGAGGGCTCGCCAGGTCGCGGCGACGAACGTCGGTGCGGTTGAAGGTGGTGAAGAGCGCTGCCGTGCAGGCGATGATGGAGGCGACGGTGGTGTAGATGGACCATTCCAAATAAAACGTGAAGGTATTGGCGGAGCCGGCCTCAGCGGCATCCGGGGTGGCCATAAGCTCCACAGAGGCTGTCTTTCGAGCAGCGCGCGCGGCCTCTTCTGCCACCTGAGCCGCTGAGGCTTCCGGATGAGCGGCAGCGGCCAAGGCAGCAGAGGCCAGCCAGCGCTCGGCTGCGGCAGAAGCGAGGGCCCCTCCGGCTCCGGTAAAGCCATAGGCGGCATCCACAGAGGGGAGGCTTTCTCCAGCGCGGGCGGCCGTCAAAAAGGCCCCCTCAAAGCCGGCAGGTACTATGAACAGGCAGTCCACGCTGCCCTGGGCCACGGCTTCTTCCTGGGCCAGGCGATCCTGCGCCACCTCTACGCGCGGCCCCAGCTCGCCCAGGCTGTCTATGAGGCCTGCCACCAGCTCCGAGCGGTCCTCGTCTACAAGACCCCATTCCAGCTGGGGGCGCACTAGGTCCTGCAGGCTGCCGGCAGGCTCGGCCCCGGTCACTGCCAGCGCCATGACTACGCCCATGACGCTTAAGCCCACGGCATAGATGAGAAAGAACAGCGGCCTTCGGGCGGCCATCTTCAGGGCGTACTTACACACTCTCACGGCGCAGCCTCCTTAGACGCAGCACTCCTACCGTGCAACAAATGGCTCCTGCGGCGGCCACCAAGCCCAGATGCATCCAGAAGGGGGCCAGGCTGTCGTAATAGATCAACGCCGATAAGGACTCCATCACCTGGCGCACGGGGTTGATCCAGGCAGTGACCGGCGCGGCTTCGGCCAGGTTGTTGGCCATCTCCATGACCGGTTCGCCGTAGAGGCCTGCAAAGAGCGCGCCTACGCAAGTGACGGTGGTGAGGACGCCCTCCTTGGCGCCCGTTTCACGAGGGCCGGCTACCGCGACGAGGCCGCCTAGGCCCGTGGCCATGAAGGAAGCTGCTGCCAGTGCCAGCACCACCAAGCCGGTGCGGGCGCCAAAGTCGATGGAAGCGGCCCAGCACACATAGGCGAGGCAGATGACAAGGCCTGCGAAAGAAGCGGTCCAAGAGGCCATGAGCCAAATGAGCATCTGGCGGCCTCGGGGCTGGCCCGAGGCGGTGATGCGCGATCCGCAGGCCGAGGCGCCCGGCACCAGCGTCAGCGCAGCCAGGAGGCTGTTTTGGGCACACATCAGGGCGGTAAATCCTAGCAGGGCAAAGTAAAAAGCGCAGGTCTCACGGGGGCTATTCTCGGTAAGGGAGACTTTCTGCACCAAGTCTGTCGCATCTGCCAGGGCGGCCTGGACGCTGGTGTGAGCCAGCAGGGCAGGGTCTTGGGCAGCCAGGGTGACGGCGGCATCCATGCGGGCCTGCCAGCTGTCGCAGACAGACGCGATGACGGACTGCTCCATCTGGGTCACCGAGTCGTTGGTGGGGGCCGCTTCGAAGGTGAGCTGGGAGTCGGGGCCCAAGCGCACCAAGCCTAGGAGGGGCTTCTCGGCGCCTTGGGACCCTTGGACTGCCTGGCGGGCCTCCTCGGCACTGTCCTGCCAGTCCACGGTGATGGTAGGCGATCCGGAGGCGCCGTCCGCGGCGCCTCCTAAGGCTTCCAGGAACTGGGTGTAGGCTTGGCCTTGAGGAGAGGCGGCCTGGGTGGCGTCCAAGCGCACAGCGGCGATGGGCAGCTGGTCGAGGCCGGCGAGCTTGTCGATGGGCTGGAACATGAAGATGAAGATGGTGGCGAGGCCCAACGGCAGGCCGAGACACCAGATGAGAAAGTTTTTGTCTCGCACCAGGGCCAGTAGCGCGAGGCGCCAGTTTTTGCACATGGGAGCCTCCTTAATCGCGCAGCTCGCGGCCGGTGAGCTCTAGGAAGACGTCGTTCAAGGTGGGCGGTTGGCTCCACACGCGGCCGGGCACTCCGTGGCAGTCGCGCACCACGCCCAGCACGTCCAAGAGGTTGTGGGGGCCGTTGGCACAGCGCACCGTCAGCGTATGGTCCTTATAGGCCGCCTGCAGGCAACGGGGCATGGCCTTGAGCTTTTGGGCAAGGCCATCGGGAAGCTCCGGCAGCTCCACCGAGATGGTCTCGCCTGCCTTTACCTGGGCCTTAAGCTCGTCTACCGTGCCGGCGGCGATGATGTGGCCGTGGTCCAAGATGGCCACGCGATCGCAGAGCTCCTCTACCTCCTCCATGTAGTGGGAGGTGTAGACCACCGTGGCGCCCGCCTGGTTCATGGCGCGGATGCCCTCCAGGATCTGGGCTCGGCTCTGAGCGTCTACCGCCACGGTGGGCTCGTCGAAAAAGGCCAGGTCAGGCTTGTGGGCGATGCCGCAGGCGATATTTAAGCGCCGCAACAGGCCGCCGGAGAGCCTCTTGGGGCGCCAGGCTGTAAAATCTTCCAGGCCGCAAAACTCGATGGCGGCTTCGACGCACTGGGCGCGACGAGCCTTGTCGGTCACATAGAGGCCGCAAAAGTAGTCGATATTCTCGCGCACAGTGAGCTCGTCGAAGACGGCGATGTTTTGAGGCACCACGCCCAGACGCCGCTTGAGGTCGTAGCGGGTGGGGGCCATGGGTTGGCCAAAGAGAGAAATCTCGCCTTTGTCGTAGCTCAGCAGTTGCAGGATGCAATCGATAGTGGTGGTCTTGCCGGAGCCGTTGGGGCCAAGGAGGCCAAAGACTTCCCCAGGCTCGATCTCAAAGGAGATGTGGTCCACTGCCACAAAGGCGCCGTAGCGCTTCACCAGATTGTCCACCCTCACTGCGGCGGAAGGCGAGGTGCTTTCGTTCATGATGTGTCCTTTTGGTTGGCGAGGCTAAAAACCAGTGCCCACAGCCTGCCTCATCGTGGCCCTGAGGAGGAAGTGACTTCTGTCATCAGTTGCAACGCCGCAGATAAATGGCTATGAACTCCCAACGCTTCCATTGGGGCCTCTAAAGTAGAGCGCCACCAGTTGAGTGCGGTTGTGAAGCTGCTTTTTGCGCAAAATGGCGCTCACGTGGTTTCTCACAGTGCCCTCAGACAGATAGAGGCGTCCGGCCACCTCTTTGTTGTCGAGCCCCTCTGCCACCAGGCTCAAGATGGACTGCTCTCGCTCTGTGAGCCCCTCCATCGCCTCCTGAGCCGCCGAAGCCGCCTGCCCCGTATGAGCCTCCCGAACGCTCTTCTCCTCGTCCAGCACCATGACGCGCTCTTGCAGCCTGTCTCTCGCGGCCTCCAAGGTGCGTTTCTCGGCCAGAGCGCGCTCGCTTCTGCGAGCCAAGACAAACAGGGCTGCCGAGAAGATCTCCAACCCGGAGGCACAGGCCAACTCAAAGAAGCGAGCGTTGAGCAGTGTGGGGGCTATCCAAAGCCAGCGCAAGGGCTGCTTTTGGCTGGCGCAGGCCAAACAGGCCACCAAAGGCCCAAAGGCCGAGAAGGGCTTCCACAACGCCAGAAGCCCAAAGGATGCCAGCACCAAGGCGGTGCGCGCACGGTGGCCGGTAAGGTCGAAAAGACAGCAGAGCAAAAGAGCCACGAGCAGAGCCGGGGCGTCGAGGGCGAGCGCCGGGGCCAGCAGGGAGGCTCCGATGCCCACAAGGACGGCGACCGCCTGTATCACGACTCTCTCTAGAGGCACTTGGGCCACAGGATTGCTCCTCTCGGCAGAATACAGCGGCGCCCCGACCCCTCTCGAGGAGGGCTGGGGCGCAGATGAGCCTAGCATGCTTGGGGTGCAGGCACAAAGGCAAAGGAGGGCCTGGGAGTTCGCGGCTCTGTAAAAACGCGCCGCTCTAGGCGAAGGTCACCTGCTCTTTGAGGGATTCCACCAGTTCCAGAGGCGCGGGCTGAGTGCCCGACTGCATCGCGTTGGCGGAGCCGGTGGCCATGGCCAGCACCAGCAGGTCGTCAAGCTCCATGGAAGTGTCGGCGCCCAAAGCCAGCGCAGCCACCACCGAGTCGCCGCAGCCCACCGTGGATGCCACCTTGACCTTGGGCGAGCGGGCTACCACCACGTGGTCCTTGTCCACATAGACCGCGCCGTCGCCGCCTCGGGAGACCACTACGCAAGAGATGCCGTCCTCCACCAGCGCGCGGGCTGCCTCCACCACCTTGTCGTCGGTATCGAGGGCGCGGCCCAGCATGGCGCCTAACTCCACCTCGTTGGGCTTGATGAGGTGGGGCTTGGCCTCAAGGCCCTTCTCGAAGGCCTCGCCGGAGGCATCCAAAAAGACGCGGGCGCCGGCGGCAGAGCAGGCCTCGATCCAGGTGCGATAGGTGTCGGCAGGGGCGCCGGCAGGCAGGCTGCCGCTCAAGACCACGATGTCTTGGGGGCAGATGAGGTCCAAGAGCACCTGGAGCATGGAATCGAGGTCGGTCGCAGAGACGGCTGCGCCGGGCTCGTTGATGTCGGTGTTGGTGTGGCGCACCTCGTCCACCACCTTGGTGTTGGTGCGGGTCTCGCCAGCCACCTGGAAGGCGTGGAGCTTGATGTGGGCCGCATCAAGCATCTGCTGGATGCGGGCGCCTACCGAGCCGCCCAAGAGGGCCAAAGCCTCGGAGGAGCCGCCCAGAGCTTCCACCACCTTGGTGACGTTGATGCCCTTGCCGCCGGGGTCCTCGCGCAGGGTGCGCACGCGGTTGACCTCGTCTAAGGAGAAGTTGTCCACATAAATTGTCTTGTCGAGAGCTGGGTTGAGCGTGACGGTGTAGATCATGGTCAATCCTTCCTTGAGGGAGTGTTAAGAAGAAGATATCAAAGTTCAGGTTGCTTTCATTACATGCTGGATTCGCCTTAATACTTCCAATTTTTAGGTTGGGCGTTTCTCGGCAGAAAGGGAAGGGGGCATCTGCGCAAGCTGGTATCCTGTGACGGTTACCCATCCACAACAAGCGGGGACTCAAGATCATACTTCCCGCCCCGAAGGGATAGGAATGGAGCCATTGTCAACGCAAAAGGTAGCGCTGGTCCTTGAGGGCGGCGGCCTTCGCGGCATGTTCACCGCCGGCGTCTTGGACGTGTTTTTGGAACAAGGCCTTGTAGGCTTTAGTCACATCTACGGCGTCTCAGCCGGAGCCATCAACGGCGCCAATTTCAAAGCGGGCCAGATCGGCAGGTTTTGCCGCGACACCTTGGCCTTCAGAGACAACCCCGAGTTCATGAGCTTGGCTAGCCTGGCGCTCACCGGCAACATCACCGGCCGGGAATTTCTCTTCACCAAGGTCAATGCTTCCCTGGATCCTTTTGACTACGCTCATTTCAACGCCAGTCCGGTGCCCTTTACCGCCGTGGCCTCGGATCTCACCTTTGGCACGGCGGCCTATCTAGAGGTGAGCCGGCTTCCTGAGCAGATGGACATCATCGTGGCCTCCTCCTCGCTGCCCTGTCTCTCAGAGATCGTCACCTGGGAAGGCCGTCGCCTGCTGGACGGCGGCACCTGCGACTCTGTTCCGGTGGAGCGCGCTTTGGCGGAGGGTGCGCAGCAGCTTATCGTGGTGCTCACCCAACACCGGGGCTATCGCAAGTCCCCCACCTACTCGCTCATGCAGGTAGCGCGACGGCTCTATGGTGACTATCCCTACTACCTTGAGGCGTTGGCGAGCCGAGGAGAACGCTATAACCAGCAGCTGGACCACGTCTTCGAGCTGGAGGCTGCCGGAGTTGCCCACGTGGTGGCGCCTTCGGCGCCGGTGGAGCTGGACCTCCTGGAAGAGGACGGCTCAAAGCTGCTGGAGCTCTATGTGGACGGGCGTCGCATGGCCATGGGACTCCTTCAGGAGCTGGGAGTAGCGTCGGGAGGCCGTCCTGTGGTGGTATCTGCGTGTGAAGAAGGCGCGAACTAGAGATCTACCGGTGCTTTTGGGCTCAGTTCGTGTACAATCAGTGAGCTTCTTTTGCAGAGCCCCGTAACCTCGTAAAAGAATCCGCACTACTCAAGTAAGAGGAGTTCTATCCATGAAGTCGACCAAGTACGCCAAGCCCGGCGAGGTCGCCCGCAATTGGGTCCTCATCGACGCTGACGGCGCCATCCTGGGCCGTCTGGCTACGCAGATTGCCACTATCCTGCGTGGCAAGAACAAGCCGCAGTACACCCCCCACACTGACACCGGCGATTACGTCATCGTCATCAATGCCGATAAGGTCCAGCTTACCGGCAACAAGGCTGCTAAGAAGAGCTATTGGCGCTATTCCGGCTGGCTGGGCGGTCTCAAGACTGAGTCCTTCGAGGAGGCCATGGCCAAGCACCCTGAGCGCGTCATCGAGCACGCTGTCAAGGGCATGCTTCCCAAGACCACTCTCGGTCGTCAGCAGTTTGGCAAGCTCAAGGTCTACGCTGGCCCCGAGCATCCCCATGCTGCCCAGAACCCCGTCAAGATCGAGCTGGAGGGCTAATCCATGGCAGAGAAGACTGTTGTCTATTACGGCACCGGCCGCCGCAAGGAGGCCGTGGCTCGCGTTCGCATCGTTCCCGGTACCGGCAAGTTCACCGTCAACGGCAAAGACGCCCTCACCTACTTTGGTCGTCAGCACCTGGTAGACGTGGCTCTGGCCCCCTTCCGTGTCACCGACACCCAGGGTTCTTTCGACGTCATCGCCAACTGCAACGGCGGCGGCATCTCCGGTCAGTCCGGCGCTGTGCGTCTGGGCGTAGCCCGTGCCCTGCTCGAGGCTGGCGACTATCGCCCCGAGCTCAAGAAGGCCGGTTACCTCACCCGTGACGCCCGTGCCGTCGAGCGCAAGAAGTACGGCCTCAAGAAGGCCCGCAAGCGTCCGCAGTTCTCCAAGCGTTAATCCGCAGGTTTTCTGCGAACCCAGCGAAGATTCGCATTTCAAAGGCCCGTCCTGGCGACGGGCCTTTTTATGTTCGCTAGGATAAGACATGTTTAATAGGATCGGGCATTGTATTTATAGGCATCAATAGAAGTGCCCGCCGAGGCGTCCCCGCACGCTCCACATTCGTTCCTAAGGGAGAGCCCATGAAGTACTTTGGCACCGATGGTTTTCGTGGCCGCGCAAACGAAGGCTTAAATGTCGAGCAGGCCTTCAAGATCGGCCGCTACATTGGCCATCACTATGGCCTTGAGCAGGGCCGCAAGGCCCGCATCGTCATTGGCAAAGACACCCGTCGCTCCAGCTATATGTTCGAGGCAGCCTTGATCTCGGGTCTTGTGGCCTCCGGCGCCGATGTCTACATGCTCCACGTCATCCCCACCCCCGGTGTGTGCTACGAGGTCTGCGACGGCAACTTCGACTGTGGCATTATGATCACCGCTAGCCACAATCCCTTCTATGACAACGGCATCAAGCTGGTGAACCGCGAGGGCTTCAAGATGGACGAGTCTGTCTTGGAGCGTGTGGAGGCCTACATCGACGGCGAGTTCGAGGTGCCTTTGGCCACCGGCAATGAGATTGGCTGCACCGTCGACTACATGCAGGGCCGCAACCGCTACATCGCCCACCTCATCGCCAGCGCCAACTTCTCCCTCCAGGGTGTCAAGGTTGGCTTGGACTGCGCCAACGGTGCCGCCTCTTCGGTGGCCAAGCCTGTGTTCGACGCTCTGGGTGCAGACGTCCGCGTCATCAACAACGCCCCCGACGGCTTCAACATCAACGTGGACTGTGGCTCCACTCACATCGAGCGCCTCCAGCGCCTGGTGGTGGAGCAGGGCCTGGACGTAGGCTTTGCCTACGACGGCGACGCCGACCGCTGCTTGGCGGTGGATGAGCGCGGCCACGTGGTGGACGGCGACCTCATCCTCTATGTGTGCGGCAAGTACCTCAACAAGCACGGCCGTCTGGCGGGCGGCACGGTGGTGCCCACCGTCATGAGCAACTTCGGCTTCCTCAAGGCGCTCGACATCGCCCAGCTCAACTACGAGACCACCGCGGTGGGCGACAAGAACGTCTTTGCCTGCATGCGCGAGAACGGCTATTCGCTGGGCGGCGAACAGTCTGGCCACATCATCTTCGGCGACATCGAGAAGACCGGCGACGGCATCATGACCTCTCTGCGCATCATGGAAGTCATCCGCGCCGAGCGCGAGACCCTCTCCGAGCTGGTCCGCCCCGTCAAGCTCTTCCCCCAGCGCCTCATCAATGTCACCGTGGCCGATAAGGACGCGGCCCTGGAGGCTGCCAGCGTCGCTGAGGCCATCGCCGCAGCAGAGGCTGAGCTTCAAGGCAACGGCCGCATTCTGGTACGTCCTTCTGGCACCGAGCCGCTCATCCGCGTCATGGTGGAGGCAGAGACCGAGCCGGTGGCCGATCGTTTGGCCTCTGAGGTGGCAGAGGCCGTGAGCGCCGCCACTGCCTAGCGTCCCTTCGAGAAACTCGTCTATACGTTCGCTTCTTAGAGCAGAGGAGACCTGCCCATGTGCGGCATTGTTGGCTATACCGGTACCAAGCAAGTGTTGCCCTTCCTACTCCAAGGCCTCGAGACCCTCGAGTATCGCGGCTACGACTCTGCAGGCGTTGCCCTCGAGCAGGCAGACGGCCGCCTCCTGCAAATCAAGTGCAAGGGCCGCGTGGCTGCCCTGCGCGAGCTTTGTGGCAGCTATGACACCACCTCCACCTGCGGTATCGCCCATACTCGCTGGGCCACCCACGGTGAGCCCTCAGACGTCAACGCCCATCCCCACCAGGACTGCTCTCACAAGATCTCGGTGGTGCACAACGGCATCATCGAGAATTACCAGGCGCTCACCGCAGAGCTTCAAGAGGCCGGGCACAGCTTTGTGTCTCAAACCGACACCGAGGTCATCGCGCACCTCATCGAAGAGGCCATGGAAGGCCCGGCGAAGGGCGACCTTTTGGTGGCCCTGTCTTTGGCGTGCGGCCGCCTCGAGGGTTCCTGGGCCATCGCATGCCTCAGCACAGATGACCCTGGCCGCATCGTGTGCGCGCGAAAGGGCTCGCCCCTGGTTATCGCTACCACAGCCGATGGCGCCTATGCCGCCTCGGACGTCACCGCCCTGGCAGGCATCGCACAGGAGGTCATCTACCTGGACGACGGCCAGCTGGCGCGGCTGGAGCCCACGGGCCAGTGCCAGGTCTTTACTTCAGACCTGGAGCCTGTGGACACTCCTGAGACCTACTCGGTGGACTGGGACGCCTCTGCCGCTTCCATGGGCGACTATCCCGACTTCATGGCCAAAGAGATCGCCGAGCAGCCAGAGGCCATCGAGCGCCTGCTCAAGGACCGCCTGGGACGCCAGGGCATCCGTCTAGACGAGCTGGATCTCACCAACGAGGAGATCGCCGCCATCGACCGTATCTACATCGTGGCCTGCGGCACCTCCTACCACGTAGGCCTCATCGCCCGCACTCTCATCGAGTCCTGGGCCAAAGTGCCCGTGACTGTGGAGCCCGCCAGCGAGTTCAACTACCAAGACGTCCTGGTCACCGACCATACCCTCTGCATCATCATCACTCAGTCCGGCGAGACGGCAGACACGCTGGCCTCGGCTCGCAAGATGCATGCCGCCGGCGCCAAGGTCATCGCCATCACCAACGTCATTGGCTCTTCGGCCGCCCGCGAGGCAGACGGCGTGGTCTACATCCAGGCCGGCCCCGAGGTGGCAGTGGCGTCCACCAAGGCCTATACCGCTCAGATGGTGGCCTCCATGCTGGTGGCGCTCTTCTTGGCCCAGCACAATGGCTCTCTGGGCATTCGCGAGGTCCAGCGTCGCTTCCATGACCTGGAGCGAGTGCCCGACCTTATCCGCACGGTGCTTTCCCGTGCTTGGCAAGACGAGGCTGCATCCCGCGCCTTTGTGAACGCCCACTCGTCGCTCTTCTTAGGCCGCGGCATTGCTTCCACCACGGCGGCCGAGGGTGCGTTGAAGCTCAAGGAGATCAGCTATCTGCACGCCGAGGCCTATCCTGCCGGCGAGATGAAGCACGGCCCCATCGCCCTGATCGATCCGGGCTATCCGGTGGTCGTGGTGTGTCCCGACGATCGCGTGCGCTACAAGACCATCTCCAACATTCAGGAGGTCAAAGCCCGTGGGGCCACTGTGGTCTCAGTGGCTACCGACGGCGATCAAAAAGTAGCCCAGCTCTCCGACTACCTGCTGTTGATCCCCCCTGCACCGGACTTCTGCGTGCCGGTGATCGCGGTGGTGCATCTGCAAATGCTGGCCCGCTACGTGGCCCTGGCCCGCGGCTGCGACGTGGACAAGCCCCGCAACCTGGCCAAGTCGGTCACGGTGGAGTAGCGCCCATGGCATTTGCTGGCGTAGGCGTAGACCTGGTAGAGATCGCGCGCATGGAGGAGGCCATCTGCCGCCGCCCCCGTCTCAAGCGCCGCCTGTTCACCGACGCCGAGCGCGCCTACTGCGAGCGTCGCGCCCGTCCCGCCGAGCACTATGCGGCTCGCTTCGCCGCCCGCGAGGCGGTGCTCAAGGCCTTGGGCACAGGTTTTGTCGGCATGGGTTTCAAGGACGTGGAGGTGGTGGTGGACGAGCGCACCGGCGCCCCCTCCGCCCGCCTTTCCGGAGCCGCCGCGGCACGAGCCCAAGAGCTCGGGGTACAAGAGGTAGCGCTGTCGCTTTCCCACACCCGGGAGGTGGCGGTGGCCAACGCCGTGCTGGTGACGGAGTCTGCGCGCCCTAAAGCTGCCGAGAAACCCGACCCCAAGCGAGAGATGGCCGCCTCGTTCCGCGAGGCCCGCTCCATCCTGGACGAGCTGGAACGCGTCTCAGAAGACGGGCTCCACTCCCTCGAGACCTCCTCTGAGGCCTCCCCATCGCACCCTGCCTCCCCTCCAAAGGAGTGATCCCATGCAACCTGTGCTCAATATCGAGGACGTACGTCAGGTGGAGCAGTCGCTCACCTTGGAAGGCGTGAGCTTGGCCGAGCTTATGCGCCGCGCTGGTCATGCCGTGGCCCAGGAGGTGCTGGCGTCCCGTCCCCAAAGGGTCGCCATCCTCTGCGGCACGGGCAACAACGGCGGCGACGGCTGGGTGGCCGCCGAACGCCTCCATGAGGCCGGGGTGGCCGTGCAGGTGGTGGCGCCCCAAGACCCCCAGGATCTCAAGAGCTCGCTGGCCCTTATGGTGGCCAAGAGCGCGGTGGCTGCCGGCGTGAGCTATACGGTGGCTCCTAGCACCGACGAGCTGGCGGCGCTGCTCTCCTCCTCAGACGTCGTGGTGGATGCGCTTTTGGGCACCGGTTTCCACGGCGCCCCCGCGGCCCCCTTCGACCTTTGGATCCAAGAGGTCAACCGCACTTCTGCCACGGTGGTGGCAGTGGATGTGCCCAGCGGCCTTTCGGCCCAAACCGGCCATGCTCCCGGCCAAGCGGTCTACGCGGACACCACGGTGACCATGATCTCCCTCAAGCCCGGCCTCATCTCCGGTCGCGGCCGCGACCTTTGCGGCTCCATCGTGCTGGCCCCTCTGGCCTCGCAAACCGATCGCCTGGTGGTCGAGGCAGACCCCGTGGCGTGGCGCTGCGACGCCCAGGACTATCTGGAGGTGCTGCCCTGCGACACCCAGGATATCGACAAGTACTCCCGCGGCTCGGTGCTGGTGGTGGCAGGCTCTTTGCGCTTCCCCGGCGCGGCCATCATGGCAGCCCAGGCGGCAGCTCGTGCGGGCGCCGGCTACGTGACGCTGGTGGTGCCCGACCGCGTCGCTACCGTCTGCCGCACCCACCTCTTGGAGATCCCCGTGGTAGGCATGCCCTCTACGCCCGAGGGGCAATTCTCGGTAGAGGGAAAGGCCCAGATCGTGTCCATGGCAGAGAAGGCCTCGGCCGTGCTTTGCGGCCCCGGTATGGGGGTGAGCGCAGACACGGTGGCGGTGACCTCAGCGCTTTTGGAGTGCTCGCGCCCCCTGGTGCTCGATGCCGACGCCCTGAACGCCCTGGGTCGCATGACCACCAACCGCCTGGACAACTTCCCCGAGCTCATCCGCCGAGAAGCCCCCCTGGTGCTCACGCCCCATCGTCGGGAGCTGGGACGCATTGCCGGCACCCCCAACGATCCCCCCGATTCATTGACGGCGGCCCTGGAAGCGGCGCGCCGGGTGGTCTGGGCCGACGGCGGCACCGACATCTGCGTGGTGGCCAAAGGCGAGGCTACCGGCTGCGTGGGCGTGGAGATCGCCCTTCTGCCCAAGCCGGGCCCTGCTGCGCTGGCAACTGCCGGCTCGGGCGACGTGCTGGCGGGCACCATGGCGGCCACGCTGGCCCGCGGCTTGGAGTCCAACGAGCTTCTGCCCCTTCTGTGCGCCTATGCCTGCGAGGTCCATGGGTTGGCGGGCACGCTGGCCGCCGAGAACTGCGGCAGCCGCGGAGTGATCGCCTCTGACGTCATCGCCTGTCTGGGGCTGGCCTCAGATGCAATGGAGGAATCGGTGTCCATGGCGGTGTCGGGCGCAGCCCAAGAGGGCGATGCGGCTCACCCGCAGGTCTCAGGGAGGTAAGCCTCATGGCGGCTGGTTATGGCTCTTCTCGGTATGGGGAGGCAGAGGGCGCGCGCCCCTCGGTCGCCCGGTGCCCTGAGACGCGCTGGAGCTGGGTGGAGATCGACAGAGGCGCGCTGCGCTCCAACGTGCGGGCCTACAAGAAGCTCTTGGGCCGCAACACCAAGATGATGTGCGTGGTCAAAGCCGACGCCTATGGCCACGGCGCGGCGGTGTGCGCCCCCATCATGGCCTCTGCCGGGGCCGACGCTTTCGCGGTGGCCACGGTGCAAGAGGGCATCGAGCTGCGTGAGTATGTGGACAAGCCCATCTTGCTGCTCTCTCAGCCGCCCCAGGAGTCCATCCCAGACCTTTTGGCCTACGACATCATGCCTTCGGTCTACACCATCGAGTTTGCACTGGCCTTTGGAGAGTACGCCGCCAATGCGGGAGCTCAGGGCCGCTATCATCTGGCACTGGACACTGGCATGACGCGCATTGGCGTGCGCTACCAAGACGCCGTGGACTTCAGGCGCGCCGTGGACTTCCACAGCGGCCTGGTGTGTGAGGGCACCTTCACCCACTTCGCCACCGCAGACGTGGTAGGCGACTGGGACTGGGAGCTTCAGCGTGCGCACTTTGACGAGGCAGTCGCCAATCTGCGAGAGGCGGGTTTTGATCCGGGGCTGGTGCACTGCGACAACACCCCCTCGGTGGTGCTGCACTCAGACACCCACTACGATATGGTGCGCGTGGGAGTGGGGCTCTATGGGCTTCACCCTTGCGACGCCTCTGAGCCTCTCGTCGATCTGAAGCCGGTGATGAGCGTGCGGGCGCGGGTGACGCGGGCTCAGTATCCGCCGGTAGGGGCCGGGGTGTCCTACGGCATGACCTATCGGGTGCCCAAGTCTTCCATCCAAATCGCCACGGTGCCCCTGGGCTACGCCGACGGCTATTCGCGCACCCTCTCCAACAAGGCCGACGTCATCGTGGCCGGCCAGCGCCACCATCAAGTGGGAAACGTGTGCATGGACCAGTTCATGTTTGCCGTGGATGTGAACGAGAACCGCTCCTATGCCCCCTCTGCCCCGGTGGAGGAGGGCGACCTGGTGACTATTATGGGCGCCGACGGTCGCGAGCGCATCTCGGCAGAGGAGCTGGCAGAGCTTCGCGGCACCATCAACTACGAGGTGGTCTGCGACTTTGGCCTGCGCCTGGAGAAGGTCTACGTCTAGGAAGGAGCATCCATGCTGGAGATTCCCGGATACCCCTCGCCGGCTCCGGGGCAGGTGCCCTTGGAGGCTATCCGCGCCGAGCTGGGGGATTGCCATAGGTGCCCTCTGTGGGAGACCCGCACGCATATCGTCTTTGGCGACGGCAACCCCCATGCCCGGGTCATGATCATTGGGGAAGCTCCGGGCAAAAACGAGGATCTCCAAGGCGTCCCCTTTGTGGGTGCCGCAGGCAAGAAGCTGGACGCGCTGCTAGAGATCGCGAACCTGCGCCGCGACGAGGTCTATATCGCCAACGTGCTCAAATGCCGGCCGCCTTCAAATCGCGACCCGCGCCCCGAGGAGATCGCCGAGTGCAGCCCCTTCCTGCGTGAGCAGATACGCTCCATCTGGCCCGAGGTGCTGGTGTGCCTAGGCAACTTCGCCACTCGCTTCGTCCTTCATACCGAGAAGGGCATCACCGCGCTGCGCGGGCGTTTCTATGAGACGGGGCACTTTCGGGTGCTTCCGGTGTTTCACCCGGCTGCCGCCATCTACGACCGCACCAAGCAGGCCTTTTTAGAAGAGGACTTCGCCCTGTTGGGCCAGTGGCTGGCCACCCACGAGCCGCCCCAAGGAGCTTAAATGAGCGATCTTACCCGTCCTAGCGACAGCTGCTACCTGAGCACTTCTCCTTTCGTCACCCAAGAGTTAGGGGTCCTCTTGGGCCGGTGTGTGCGCGAGGGCGACCTGGTGATTCTCACGGGGGATCTGGGCGCCGGCAAAACCAACCTCACCCAGGGAGTGGCTCGGGCGTTGGGGGTCTCTGAGCCTGTGACCAGCCCCACCTTCAACATCTTGGCCATCCATGAGGGGGACGACCTCACCCTCTACCACTTTGACCTCTATCGCTTGGAGGATGTAGACCAGCTGGGCGATGCCGGCGTTCTCGATATTGCCGGCGTCGAGGGCGTGAGCCTGGTGGAATGGGGCGAGCCCTTCGCACCCCTGTTGGGCGATGACCGTCTGGAGGTCGCCATCTCCCGCGTGGGTCAGGGGGCAGGGGAGCCTGCCCGTCAAATTCAGGTGACCGGCTGCGGTGAGCGTGGCCGCGCGCTGGCTCAGGCCTGGGACAAGGCCGTGGCAGATGCCCTGTCCTCCTAGAGGTCAAGCCGGGTAAAATGTGTGACGGCTCTGGTGCAGGCATTGCCGCCAGAGCCTGCTAGTCTCAGGCGGGCTGCCTTGTGCGCCTGTCTGGCGCCGTTCTGTCTCTTTGAGCATCCAGGAGCCCCCATGGATTTCCCCCTTTCTTCCTATGTGCTGGCTTTCGACACCTCCACCGACGAGCTGGCCTGCGCCCTGGGCCGCTTCGACGGCCTCGATCCTCACCCAGGAGCTGCAGCTCAGGCGGGGTGTTTCTCGGTAGCGGCGGAGTCTGACTTTGCCTGCCGCCGCCAGGCCAATGTAGAGCTGGTCCCCACGTGCCAAAAGCTGTTGGACGAGGCCGGCTGTGTCATGGACCAGGTGGCGGGCATCGTGGTGGGCCGAGGCCCCGGCTCCTTTACCGGCGTGCGCATTGGCATTGCCACCGCCAAAGGCCTGGGTTGCGGGCGCGATTGTCCCGTGATGGGCGTTTCAACCCTTGATGCAGTGGCATGGCGCGCCTGGGAAGCCGGCGTGCGCGGTTTGGTGGGCGTGGTGGGAGACGCCATGCGCCATGAGGTTTACCCTGGTCTCTATGGCATCGATGATGTTGGCGTGACCAGGTTGTTCTCGGTGGAGACGGTGCTCAAGGCCCCCGAGGCCCAAAAGCTCTGGGCTCTCCGTGCCGACGCCCAAGATATCCAGCTCACCGGCGACGGCCTCAAAAAGTACGCCGACCTCTATCGCGAGGCTGGCCTCACCCGCTTGCTGCCCCAAGAGCTCTGGGCGCCTTCGGGCGCCTCGCTTCTGCTGGCGGCTTCGGCGGCGCTTGAGGCCGCGGCTGCCGAGAAGCAAGCGCCCTCAGAGCTTACAGCTCCCGGTGAGCTCCCGGGCCATCCGGCGCTGGTGCTGCCGGTCTATACCAGGCTCTCAGATGCCGAGGAAAACGAGCTCAAGCGCCTGGGGCTTTCTGAGCCTGCCACCGCTGCCACCACCGGCTGCGACGATGCGCTGGCCGATCGTCATCTGCAGCTGCGTCCCATGTCGGTAAACGACCTGGAGGCGGTCTCGCTTTTGGAGGATGCGGTCTTTGCGGGCAGCGAGCATACCCCCTGGAACCAATCGATGTTTGCAGAAGAGCTGGGTCAGCCGGGGCGATCCTGGTGGGTGGCTCATGATGAGGGCCAGGTAGTGGGCTTTGCGGGCGGAAGACTGGCCGGCGACGACCTGGAGATCCTGGACGTGGCGGTGTCTGCCGCGCGCCGCCGCGAGGGTATCGGCGCGCGCCTTTTGGCCCGAGTGGCCTATGACGGCCAGGTGCTGGGGGCGCGCAGCTCCTCGTTGGAGGTCTTCTCGGCCAATGGCGGGGCCCGGGCGCTCTACGAGTCGCTGGGCTATAGCGAGGCCGGCGTGCGTGCCGACTATTACGGTACCGGTCAAGATGCGGTTATCATGACGGCGGCGCTCCCGCTTTCGGTAAAGCCTGCCGACGATAGGCCGGATCCCACCTCTCAGGTGGCTCCCTGGCCGATGGAAGATCTGGGCCGCAGCAGCGAGGCCGCCAAAGCCGTCCTGGCAGCTCAGCCTCTTGTTTTGGCTATCGAGAGCTCCTGCGATGAGACCGCCATGGCCGTCATCGACGGCAGCGGCACGATCTTGGCCAACGTGGTGTCCACGCAGATCGACTTCCACGCGCGCTTTGGCGGCGTGGTGCCAGAGATCGCCAGCCGCAAACATACCGAGGCTATCGTGGGCGTCTACCAGGAGGCGCTGGAACAGGCGGGCACGGCGTTGGGCTGCGGCAGCCTTCTGGCTTCAGATCTGGCGGCGGTAGGCGTCACGCAAGGCCCCGGGCTGGTAGGCGCCTTGGTGGTGGGCGTGGCCTTTGCTAAGGGGCTCTGTGCAGGAGCCGGCCTGCCTCTCATTGGGGTGAATCATCTGGAAGGCCATCTTTACGCCAACCTCTTTGAGACGCCGGATCTTAAGCCGCCCTTTGTGGCCAGTCTGGTCTCTGGCGGCCATACCATGTTGGTGCATGTGCGTGATTGGGGCGACTACCAGGTGTTGGGCGAGACCATCGATGACGCGGTGGGCGAGGCCTTTGACAAGGTGGCCAAGGCGCTAGGCCTGGGCTATCCCGGCGGGCCGGTCATCAGTCGCTTGGCTGCGCAAGGAAACCCCAAGGCCATCGCCTTTCCCCGGGCCATGCTCCACAGCCACGACTATCGCTTCTCGCTTTCGGGATTGAAGACGGCGGTGATCACCTACATCGAGGGCGAAAACGCCGCTGGCAGACCCATCAACCTGCCCGATCTGGCGGCCAGCTTCCAGGCGGCGGTCATCGACGTGCAGGTGGCCAAGGCACTCGCCGCCGCAGAAGAGTGCGATGTGGACGACTTTTGCGTGGGTGGCGGAGTGGCTGCCAATCCGGCATTGCGCGAAGCCTATACTCTGGCGCTGGGCCAGCGAGGGGTGCGTGTCACGCTGCCGCCGCTTTCTGCCTGCACCGACAACGCGGCCATGATCGCCCTGGTGGCCCTGCGGGAGTACCGAGCGAAGAAGTTCGCCCCGCTCACCATGGACGCCGACCCCAACTGGAGTCTCTAGCCTTAAAAAGCGTGAGGTAAGAGGTGTGCCGGGACTGCCAAGGGTGCAATTATCGGCAACGGTAGATGCGATGAGCTGGCGCCCCTTAGGCACACCTATGGTTCACAAAGTTGTAAACATTTCTCATTTGAAGCTATGTGAAGGGGTTTACCCGCATCTTTCGGTTTCGTAAGACGCGCGTAATGAGGGGCCTTTGGCTGTTGCGTGCTTCTACACTTACATTGCTATGTAAAGCTGAAGCACGACAGAAAGGGGAAGCCAATGTCTCTGGAGCGTCCTCTGGTGTTAGTAGCCGACGATGATGCGGCCATCGTCGAGCTTGTGTGCACCCTCGTGCGCGCTGACGGCATGGATGCCATTGGTGCCCGCGATGGGCAAGAGGCCCTGCGTCTTTTTGCAGACTGTGGTCCTGACCTGGTGATCCTTGATCTTATGATGCCCGTCATGGACGGATTTGAGGCCTGCGAGCAAATCAGGCACCTTTCGCCCGGCGTGCCCATTGTGTTCTTGTCGGCCAAAGACGGCGAGTCCGACAAGGTCGTAGGCCTCACCCTTGGGGCCGACGACTATGTGACCAAGCCCTTCCGTCCTCGAGAGCTTATGGCCAGGATCCATGCCCGCTTGCGTGCGGCTCGCATCCAAGACCCCGACCGCCCCGAGCTTTCTGTGGGGGCCTTGGAGCTTGACCCGGTGAGCCACAAGGCCCGTCTGTTGGGCAAAGAGCTGCAGCTCACCCCCACCGAGTTCAGGCTGCTGCAAGAGCTTCTGCGTGCTGGCGGCGAGCCGGTCTCGGTGGGGGAGCTCTTTGAGCGCGTGTGGGATGCGCCGGCAGACCAGTCGGCTAAAAACACCGTTATGGTGCATATCCGCCGCCTGCGCGGCAAGCTGGAGCGGGTGGATGCTTCTGAGGAATACATCCAAACGGTCTGGGGCGTAGGGTATCGTGTGTTGGGGGATGTCCAATAGGCATGGCGATAGGCTCCTGTGGTTGAGGGCGCGCACTATGTCTTGAGGGCTTTTGCCTGTCATCGACCGCGTAACCAAGGGAGCCCCTGTGAACATCCACAACAATCCGCAAACGCGCCAGCTATCTCGCTCGCTTTGGCTCAGGCTGGCCCTGATGGTGGTCGTCTGGTCGCTCTTCTGTGCGCTCTTTGCCCTCACCACCCAGGACTTTTGGCATACGGTGGGCGAGGCGGTGGCCCGCACTCAGTCCCCTTGGCAGCAGTACCCCACTGCAGACTATAACGCGCTGGTGGAGCACGGCCTCTTTAACGGCGAGCGCGAGTATCAGGTCCAAATGATCTACGACGCGGCGGGCGAGCCTACCTACTATGTGCGTGACATTACCATCTACGAGCAGTTGCGCGCCCTCAAAGGGCCGCTGGCGCTGGGTGCCTATCTGCTGGGCCTCTTGGTGATAGCGGGGTTGGTGCTTCGCCGATCCATTGGGTATTATGCTCAGCTTACGGGCGCAGTGGCGCAGCTGGTGGCAAACCCCGAAGATCCCGTGCGTCTCTCAGACGAGCTCTCCGTCACCGAGCAAGAGCTCAACCAAGTGCGCTGCCAGCGTATTGCTGCCGATAAGGCGGCTCACGCCGCCGAGCATCGCAAGGATGAGCTGGTTACCTACTTGGCCCACGATCTGCGGACGCCTATGACTTCGGTGATAGGCTATCTCGACCTGCTCTGCGAAGTTCCAGAGCTGCCGAATGACGCCAAAGAGCGCTACATCGCCATCGCCCGCGATCGCGCGGTGCGCCTGGAGGGCCTGGTAGAGGAGCTTTTCGAGATCACCAGATTCAACTTGCAGACCATCCCCTTGGAGCGCCAAGAGGTGGATCTGGCCATGTTGGCCGAGCAGGTTGCCGACGAAGCCTACCCCGATGCTTGCGACCACCATCTCACTATCAAAGTGACGGCTCAGGAGGGCGCGATCTGCTCGGTAGACCCTGAGCGCATCGCCCGCATGTTGGGGAACCTGCTGCGCAACGCGGTGGCGCATGCCACGCCTCACACAGAAATATCGGTGGCGGTGACCTGCACTTCTATGCCTCAAGGACCCAATGTGCCTGCGGTGATGACTCCGGCCCCTGGCGCCCCGACGCCGCCTGCCGAGGCTGAGGCCGCTGCCATGTCGGCTGCGGCGCCCATGAATGGCCATGACTCGGAGGGCGCCGCTTCCCGGGGCCCCGAAGCGGTGGAGCTTGCGGTGGCAGACCACGGCCCGGACATCCCGCCCGAGCTCATTCCCCACGTCTTCGAACGCTTTGTGCGCGGTGACGAGTCACGAGGCCAAGAAGGTGGCACGGGCCTGGGCCTCTCCATCGTCCAGGAGATCGTGCAAGCCCACGAAGGCCTGGTCTCGGTGGAAAGCGGTGGAGGCACCACGGTGTTCCGCGTCTTTTTGCCTAAGACCCCCATTTCCGCCGGTGATGTCGGCGCTCTGGCATAGCCTCTCTTGCCGTTAATCGAAATACATAAATGTAAAAAAGCCTGGAGAGATGCAATAAAATATATAGATAAAGATCGAATACTAAGCACGGATACTTCAAGAATAAGAGCAAATAGGACCCTGGTTACCAAAATAACGTTCGAGTAACCTCGTAAAATGACAGTTGCATAATGAAGGGACCAACTTTAACATCCTTACAGCATAAATTAAGGAACATGGGCAACCTGTGTACCAAAAGAGAGAATATGCAAGGGTGTTAAAGGGGGACCAATGAAGAACCCACTCGCACAACGAATGATCACCGGGCTCTTGACTCTCATTCTGGCGCTGGGATCTGGGCCAGGCGTCACTTCGGTGGCTTGGGCGCGCACGCTTACCGAGGCTTCGGGAGCCGCGTCTCTAACTCAGGAAGCGCCTCTGTCCCAGGAGGCGGAAGAGCCAGAAGACTTGGCTGCCGAGAAACCCGAACCCTCGAACCAGGAAGATAGTATGGTGGAGAGGCCGCTCAGCTCACCTTTGACGCCGAGGTCCTGAGCACCAAAGAGACCCGCCGCGACCAGGATCCCCAATATCCTGACCGCCCCCAGGACCTGCCCATCGACGCTTCCACCTATGGCGACACGCCCACGGAGGAATGGCGCAACCAGCATCGCGACGACGATGACGATCCCGGTTCTGAGAATCCGGGCGACAACCCCGGCGGCGATAAGAAGCCTTACGAGAAACCTACGCCTGGCCAGCCCTATGATCCTGAGGACCATGGGACCACCTGGGATGAGATGGACGAGGACAAAAAGCAGTCCGGCCCCACCTCCGATCCCGACGCCATGCCGGTGCTTCCGGCAAGCCCCCAGGTGGACAAAGACGAGTCCAAGAGCGACATCAAGATCTCCAAGGAGGCCCAGAACCTTTCGCGCGACGACGGCGCCACCTATATCGGCGACACCGTGGCCTATACCGTGGTGCTCTCCAACAGCAAGCCCCATACCGCCTGGTACAACGCGGTCATCCGCGACCCGCTGCCTGAGGGCCTGGAGCCGGTGGCAGGGACCATCAAGCTCGTCGATCCTGCGGGCGCCGCTCACGATGTGCCTGACAGCGCCTATAACCCCGAGACTCGCCTGTTGGCGGTAAGCGCAGGCACGCTTTTGGGCGGCACTCAGGCGACGCTCACCTTCCAGTGCACCATCACCGAGGACGCCCTGGGCGCAGACATCGGCAATGTCGCCGAGGCTTCTGGCGAAAGCCCGGCTGGCGTCACCATCGACGCCAATACCGGCGCCCCTCAGACCATCGAGCCAGGGCAGCGCTTCGATCCTCCTGGGGGCTGGGATGAGTATCTGGAGAGAAACGGCTCCATCTCCAACGCCTCACTACCCGCCTACGCCCCCGGTACCAGCGCTTCCCAAGGGCCACTGACCACCCAAACTGCCGAGAAGCCCGCCCCTGCAAAAACCCAAGTTGTGCCCAAGGGTTCCCACATCGTGCCCACCGGCGATCAGGACGCCTATCTGCCTCTGACTCTGGGCGTCATGGCGCTCCTTGGCGTGGCGGCTGCCACCGTCTTGCTGGTAAAAGAGCGTCGTTAGGAGCAGCTGAGAGGGCTTCTCGGCAACGAGAAGGCCCAGGTTAACCTGACGCCCACATCCCAAAAAGCCCCTGTTGCCCTGTGGCAAGAGGGGCTTTTGGCGTATAGGGCGTCTATAGAGGTGGGGGAGTACCCAGAGAAGGCCAAGCTTGCTACCATGAGTAACCGATTACACAACGCCAAAAGGAGACCTATGGGCCGCACTGTGACTGTCCGCGATATCGCCGAGAAGTGCGGGGTCTCGGTGGCTACGGTTTCGCGGGTCATCAACAACAACGGGCGCTTCTCCCAGGAGACCGAGCACCGAGTGCGCGCGGCTATCGAGGAGCTGGGCTATCAGCCCAATCAGATGGCCCGTGCCCTGCGCGCACGCCGTACCGACGCCATCGGCGTCATCGTGCCTTCCATTGCCAACGAGTTCTATTCCTCGGTGATCCTGTCGCTTCAAGGAGAGCTCTTTGACGAGGGGTTCTCCATCATCATTTACAACACCAACGGCTCGGTGGAGATGGAACGCCAGTGCCATGCCCATCTGGCGGCCCAAAATGTGGCGGGGATCATCTCGGTGAACAGCCATGAGGATGTGCGCCTGGCCCTAGACCGCCCGGTGCCTACGGTCTACATCGACCGCTTTTTAGACCCAGACGAGATGGGCTCCAACGTGGCCTCGGTCTCCTCAGACAACTTCGCCAGCGGCAAGTTGGCTGCAGAAGAGCTTTGGGCCAGCGGGAGCCGCCACCCGGTGACCATCACCCCGCGCCCGGACGCCCCTGTCACCGAGATGCGCACCTCCGGTTTTGTGCGCGGCCTGAAAGACCTGGGCTACGAGCTTCCCGCCGAGTCCATCTTCACGCCCCAGGTCACCGGCTATGAGACCAGCCGCATCATGACCGAGCGCCTCATCTCCTCCGGCTACCCCTTCGACGGCATCTTCGCCCAAACCGACTGGGAGGCCATCGGCGCCCTGGAGGTGCTGCGATCCCATCACATCCGCGTGCCCGAGGAAATAGCCGTGGTAGGCCACGACGACATTATGATCGCTCAGTTTGGCCGGCCGCCGCTTACCACCATCCACCAGGACGCCGCCCAGATTGGCACACGTACCGCACACCTCATCCTCTCCATGGTCCGAGACGAGCCCATCGAGAGCAACTCGATTCTCGTACCGGTGGGCCTCGTACGCCGCGAATCCACCCGCCGAGCCGATCTCTAACCGTTCTCCCTCGCGCATATCCCACCCACAGCCTGCAGCCTTTGGAGCGCGGGTTTCTTAGCGTCCATGCCGAGAAACCCTTCCCTCACATCCAGTGCTTCTACCTGCACCGATGCCTGCGAGCGGGCGTCTTTGGCCGGTGAGCGGTGGGGCAAAATCGTTTGTTGACAGCTCTATGGGTAACCGTTTACTCTCAGTATCAACCAAAGAGTAAACGATTACTCATTCAGCCTAAACGAAGGGCAGAATGTAAAGGCGGTCTCAGTGGTTTTGCATTTTTAGCGAGGTAGACGCCTCGCTTCTTTTTACGGCTAGTGAGTAAACGATTACACGTACGCTTGACGCGAAAGGACTCTCTCATGGCTCAGCCGCAGATCGCCCCCTCCCTCATGTGCATGGATGTGAGCCAGGTAGCTCACGACGTGGAATCTATGGATCGCAGCTTCGACCTCTATCACGTGGACATCATGGATGGGCATTTTTGCCCCAACATGGCGCTGACCCCGCAGTTTGCCAACAGCCTGCGCAAGATCACCAACTTGCCCATAGACGTGCATCTCATGGTGGAAGATCCCGCCATGTTCGTGGAGATGCTGGAGTTGGGACCTCAAGACTCCATCTCCTTCCAGGCCGAGACCATCGAGCGCAATGCCTTTAGGCTGTCCCAGCGGGTTCACGATAAGGGCAACAAGTTTGGCGTGGTGTTGAGCCCCTCTACGCCGCTTTCTGCCATCGAAGGCTATAAGGAGCGCATCGATATCCTCACTATCATGACGGTGGACACCGGCTTTGCAGGTCAGCGCTTCATCCCCGAGATGCTGGCCAAGATCGAGGCGGCCAAAAAGATGAGGGACGAGGCGGGCCTAGGCTTCCAGATCCAGCTGGACGGCCAGTGCAACGAGTACACCTTCCGCACGCTCTACGACACCGGCGCAGACATCCTCATTGTGGGAAGCTCCGGGCTGTTCTCCTTGGCAGAGGACATCGACGACGCCATCGTGAGCTTCAAGGAGTCTTTCGAGGCCAAGACTGGGGTGGCTCTTTAGCCCTGATACTTGAGCCACCTAAAGGCGCACCTATCGCCACAACCTATCGCGTGCATGGGAGCACGGCAGCTTGAGATGCCGGGGCTCGAAGGCACTGCGAACTCAGAATAAATAAAAAAATTATAAATGCAAACAACAAGTGCAATCAATCACGAGACGCTTAGGAGACACCATGAACATCGTTGGAATCACTGCCTGCACCGTTGGCATCGCCCACACTTACATCGCTCAGCAAAAGCTCATCGATGCAGCCCAAGCTGCGGGCGACAATGTGCGCATCGAGACCCAGGGGACCATCGGTATCGAGAACCAGCTTACCGATGAGGAGATCGCTGCTGCAGACATCGTCATTCTGGCAGTGGACGTGAACGTTTCTGGCCAAGAGCGCTTTGAGGGCAAGCGCGTGGTGAAAGTCCCTACCGAAATGGCCATCAAATCGCCCAACAAACAAGACGGTCTACGCCTTTACCCTCACCCTGCAGGCTGAGGGTATCAATGGTCCGGTGACCGTGCTGCAGCTGGCTAACACCGCAGTGCCCATTGGCTTTGGCTTTGCCTACCTGGTCTCCAAGGTCATGCGCAAGCACATCTACCGTGAGGGCGAGATCGAGACGCTGAAGTCTGCGGTGCCCATGGGCGTAGTGAACATTGTGGAAGGCATCATCCCCATCATCATGAACGACCTGGTGCGCGGCATTGCTGCCTCTGCCTGCGGCGGCGCAGCCGGCGGCGCGGTGCTCATGACTCTCACTCAGGGTGCGGGAGCCACGGTACCCTTTGGCGGTTTTCTGATGCTTCCCACCATGGGCGCCCTCTGGTGGGCCGGTCTTGCCGCCATCGCCACCAATGTGGTGGTGACCGGCGTGGTTTACGCCGTCATCAAGAAGCCGGTGCCTGCCGAGGATCTGAACTCCGAGGCCTATGTGGCTGCCGAGGAGGAAGAGGACCTGGACCTGGACGCGCTGCAGGTGCTCTAAGAGCTGTGCCTAGGAGGGAAGGCGGCGCGTCTTGCTAAGAGGTGGCGCCTTCCCTACGTACCTGGCAATTTAGGGCCTTTTGGCGAGGCGGGAGGCGAAAGCTGAAGTCTTGCCAGCCTCTTACCTCGCCCTTGCATCTAGCTGGGCGCCTGCCCAGAAAGGAATCACCATGAAGTTCTTCATTGACACTGCCGATCTCGCAGAGATCAAGACCGCCTACTCCTGGGGCTGCATGGCAGGAGTCACCACCAACCCCTCCCTCTATGCCAAGACCGACCGCGGCCTGGCCGCCTTCGAGGCCGACTGGAAAAAGGTTACCGCCGCCCAGTAAGGCGCACACCTCCTCTGCGCGACGAGCATGCGAGCTCTCGCCTTCCTGCGCTTTTGAGCGCCCCAACCTAAGGCATCGCTGCTCGCCCCCTTAAGGCCTCCGGCTTTAAGGGGGCGAGCTTTTCTCGGCAGGGATGTGCCGACAAAGATGCGTTTACTGGCCTAGCAGCCAATCGCAGATGTTGGTAATGACGATGCCTTCTGAAGTTGTGCCGGTACCCAAGCGATCGGTGGTGAGGAGGAGTCGGGGATAGGCATCGGTGAGACGGCGCAGGGGCTCTAGCTCGCGCTGGAGGGTGATCTCATCGGCTACTGACCAGCTCACTTGCACATAAAGGCGCTCGTCACCGCGTGTGGCAACAAAATCCACCTCGGCGTTGGGCAGTGCTCCGACTCGTGGTGTCCAGCCATGGCGAAGCAGTTCGTTGAAGACCACGTTTTCCAGCATGAAGCCGCGATCCTTAGTAGGGTCAAACCCATTGGGTAGATTGCGAAGTCCGGTGTCACAGGGATAAAGCTTTCGCAAAGGACGAAGTACTTCTTTGCCCCCCACTCCTGTTTGAGGGCAGGAGGTCACCACATAGGCGTGCTCGAGAGCTCGCAGGTAAGCATCCACTGTTTCAGGGGATACTTTGCGTCCAGTGCTTTTTAATACGTTGCATATATTATTTGCAGAAACTAGATTGCCCGAGGTAGAAAACGTAAACGCGATAAGCCTATTGAGCAGTTCCAGATCCCGGATGTGTCCATGGGTGGCAACATCATTGAGTACCACAGTGTCAAAGATGGCGCTAAGGAGCGCTCGACGCTCATCAATGCTTGTATGAGTAAGTCGAGCTAAGCCTGGCATGCCGCCAAAGAGGAGATAGTCGTTGAACAGCTCGTCTGTAGTAGCTTTTTCACCAGCGCTCTGGCGAAACGCCAGATACTCTTCGAAGGAAAGCGGCATCATAGAAAGCTCGACATAGCGTCCCGCGATGAGGGTGGCGAGGTCTCCCGAGAGCACGTGAGCATTAGAGCCAGTGAGAAGGATTTGAGTTTGAGGGAGCGTTTGAAGCCTGCGGATAGCTTCCTGCCAGTGCGAGACTTCCTGGATCTCATCTAATAACAGGTAGAAGGGGTGAGCTTTGGAGGCCTCTTCAAGCCTGGGGGCCACTATCTCAAGCAGCCACTCGGCGGTGGGGTGTAGAGGCGTCCCGTATTCGTCAAACCCATGTTGATAGATGTTGGAATCAGGGACGCCCATTTTCCTAAGGCGTTCAGCTGCCAAGTTAAGCAGGGAGGATTTGCCGCAGCGACGCACGCCAGTGATGACTTTGATTTCCTCAAGCTCCATCAGTTGGGTTAGGCGCTCTTCATACTGGGGACGAGGGACGAGATTCATGGGCTCTCCTGAGGTAGGGTTTATCGGTTGTAGCCGATAAACCCTAGTATACTGACTAGATTTACGGTTGTAGCCGATAACTTATCCTATATACATTAAGTCTTCGGGTGTAATCGAAAAGACGACCTACAATCATGGAGTTTGCGGTTATATCTAAAGACTTTGCTGTCCGCATGTCCCCTTCTTCCGGTCCTCATGTTTAACGCTGGCATAATGGGAGGCGTAGTCGTGCTGCAGGTGCGTGTGATCAGCCGAGCAGGAGAGCAACGAGATCAAAGCGGCGATGCCCATGGATCTCTTGGCACTGGTGGTCTCGGTGCCGCTGCTTTGACGAGTTGTCCCGCGAGGGCCGAGTAGTGCGCCGCCGAGGTGCTGTAAGAGGTTGCAGGGTTTATCGGAAAGAAGGTTTATCGACAAGGAAAGCCGTGGCGAGTCGGAACGCCCGTGGCTTATCCAGTTGCCGAGAACGACCACAACCCGCGCACCTGGCTCAACGTGCGCTCCAAGTCCCAGGATTGCTGGGAGCGGGGCTCGGAGTTGGGATCCATGACGCGGAGCTGGCCGGCGTCGTCGATGCTTGCGAACACAATGAAGTGGCCGCTGGAGGTGAAGTCGCCAGGCCCCATGGAGGCGATGAGCGGATGGCCGCAGGAGAGCTCTTGCTGCACTGCGTGGGGATCGGCGGGGATGGTGTGGGGCGTGAGGCCCAGGGTGGCGGCGCCGGCGTCCATGAGGGTCCAGGCGGTGAGGCCGTCGATGATGTGTCCGTCGCGGGTGGCGAGCGCGGCAGCGTCCACCGGCGTGAAGTCGGTGTTGCCGGTGAGGGCGATGTAGACGGCCGATAAGCAGGTAGGTCCGCACCCGGAGGTGCCGATGGTGGCGCCGGCGTAGGGCTTCTGGGACCAGGCGGGATCGGTTTGGTAGAGATGGGGCACTGTTCCTAGCCGCCATTGGCTGGCTGGATCGCTAATCCAGGCTCCCTGGGAGTCCCTGAGAGCAGAGGTTGCGCAGCTCAGAACCCCCACAGCAAGGAGAAGCACGAGGACGGCGGCTATAAGGGGTCGCAGATTTCGGCGCAGGCGGGGTACCAGTGACCAGATGCGGGCTTTGGGATGGGGGTGTTTCTCGGCAGGCTTTTTTGCAAGGTAGGGATTGGCAGGGAAGTAGGGCGCCCTAGGGAAGTCTGACCCAGCCTGTGGGGAGTGCGGATGAGCCTGGGACTTTTGCCTGGTAGCAAGGGTAGCAGGGTGAGTGTAGGGCGAGCGCCTCTCCATAGAGGCCTCCTTACGACGTGGTGGCGCTTCTATGGTGGGCGTAAGGCTTGTCCTTGTCCGTGACGGCGGCCTTACGGTTGCTCACAAGTTCGTAAGGAATGGGGAGCTGGATTATCCGGAGGCTTGTAGGTCTGCCAATCTGTCCGGTGTGGAAGATAAAACTGCCAATCTAGGCAGTTTTATCTTGGGCGCAGCCAAATCCCGGGACAAAACTAAGTAGATTGGCAGGCCAACGGTGGAGAATCACGCGATTTGAGGGCAAAAGCCTGCCACTCTACCCACTTTGGCTTGTAGGCCTTCCAATCTGCCTTCTCTGGCAGGTTGGAGTGGGGGTGGCAACAAAGCGTGGAGCAGATAGCAGTGGAGCTGGCAGGCAAATGTGTGGCAGGTCGGTGAGGTGGCAGGCACGCGAGGAGCAGGCGAGGCCCGTGCCGGGGTAAGGCAAATGTACAGAACGCTCAGTAACAAAGGGCCATTTTTCTAGGGCTGGACGAAGACGCGCTCAGCGGGTCGTATCTTCTAATCGTCCTTAAAATCCCTTCCAGAAAGGAATACCATGGTCCCCACCAAGCCCGCTTCTGAGATGACCCGTGCCGAGCTCGCTGCCTACATCGATTAGTCTGTCCTCAAGCCCGAGCTCACCGTCGAAGACATCAAGAAGTACACCCAGGAGGGCATCGATTACGGATGTGCCACCATCTGCATCAACCCCTCCAGCTTGCCCATCGTTGCTCCCATGGTGGGGGGCACCGACACCGGCCTTTGCGTAGTGTGCGACTTTCCCTTTGGCGCCAGCTCCACTCAGTCCAAGGTGACCCAAGCCCAGGCCATCATGGACGGCTATGACATCCAGGACTTGGATATCGTGGCCAACTACGGCCGCCTGCGCTCTGGCGACCTGGACTACGTCACCCAGGACATCCGCGCCGTGGTGGATGCCTGCCACGCCAAGGGCGTCGTGGTGAAGGTCATCATCGAGACCGACTCCCTCACCCCCGAGCAGATCAAGGGCGGCACCCGCTGCGCCGTAGACGCCGGCGCCGACTTCATCAAGTCTTCCACCGGCCTCTACACCGGCGGCGAGCAGAGGGGCGCCACCCACGAGGTAGTGGACCTCATGATGGAAGCGGGGAACGGCGAGATCCAGGTGAAGGGCTTCGGCGCCATCCGCGACCAGATGCACTTCTTCGAGCTCATCGACCGCGGCATCGACTGCATGGGCATCGGCTATCGCTCCACCCCCACCGTCCTGGGCTTTAGCCAGGACGTCTCCTGCGACGCCTGCTAGTGTCTCACCCTCACGCGCCCATCCATCCCACGGCGCGCCTGCAAGCTCTGAGACGGGGTCCTTCTCGGCAGCCTGGCCTTGCCGAGAAACCCGCCTTCCTATCAGGGCTTCCTTGCCTGTCCCATCGCTTATGCTGCCGAGAAACCCGCCCCTTGTGGAAAGGAACCTTTATGAGTACCACCTTTGAGGACTGCCAGAGCACCGGTTTTGCTCAGGGCTCTAAGGAGTGCGCGGCCCTGGAGCAAGATGCAAAGGATCTCAACCTTATCGCGAGCTTTGTAGGTGTGCGCGACGTGCCCGAGCTCACCGCTTGCGCGGTGGAAGATAAGTTGGGTGGACCGGCAGACGTGGCCGTGCTCTTTGGTGGGGGCGGCCCTGCCACCGCAGATGCTCTGGCCGCTGCCATGAAGGCAGGGGTGGCCACCCGCTATGCCATAGCCGGCGGTCATGGGCATACGACCTCGCGAGTCTACGATGCGCTTTCGGCTCGCTTGCCAGAGGGTGCCATCTCGCCGGGGGCCAGCGAGGCAGAGATGTTGAATGCCTATCTGGGCCATCGCTACGGGCTCTCTGTAGACCTGCTAGAAAAAGAATCTACCAACTGCGGTTATAACGTCATCAATCTATTGACGCTTTTGGATGAGCGGTCCATCGACGCTTCGCGCTTCGTGCTCATCCATGACATGCCGTTTCAACGTCGCATCTCGTCCACCATGGAGCTGGAGGCCTCGGAGGCCTGTTGGGTCAACTACGCTGCTTGGCAGGCCCAGGTGGGCGTGAAAGATGGGAAGCTGGTCTACCTAGAGGCGCCCGAGGCTATGTGGTCGCTGGATCACTATCGCTCCCTGTTGCTTGGGGAGGTGCAGCGGCTCTGGGACACTCCGGAGGGCTATGGGCCTCGCGGCAGCTGCTTCTTGGCCCATGTGGAGATGCCTCAGGAAGTTGTTGCCGCCTATCAGCGCCTTTGCGCCCGCTATCCAGACGGGCCCCGCCAGGCGGTCTAGGTAGCGCGTGCTTCCAAGCGCATTGAGGGTTCCGGCACGAGAGGCTTCGGGTGAGAGGTTTGGGGCCTCCCGTGCTTTTCATTGAGCGGATGGAAGTTAATAATTAGATTAGTGGGTTTTGGCCGCATCCCTGAAACCTGTAGACTGAAGGCCAGCTGACGTCCCGTAATTGCTAGGAAACCCACGCGACCGGGCCGCATCAAAGTGCAGGGTCGCGCCAGAACCTCAGAGCGTCAGCGGTGCCTGCAAGTCTGCCGCCTCAAAGGAGTGCGCCGTGAGAGACCTCTTTAAACCCGCTGCCCTCAAAGAAGCCCTGCTTACCGCCATCTCCTATATGATCCCCATCGTGTGCGGGGCGGGATTCGTCATGGCCATAGGCATGGCGCTGGGCGGCACGCAGGCTCAAACCCTCACACCAGGCTCCTACAGCCTCTGGGATGCCATGGCCTCGCTGGGCGGCGCGGCCCTCAACATGCTGCCCATGATCATCTCCTGCGGTATTGCCTTTGCCGTCGCGGGCAAGCCCGGCATCGCCCCAGGCCTGGTTACAGGTCTTGCGGCCATCACCGTGCAGGCGGGGTTCATCGGCGGGATCCTGGGCGGCTACGTGGCCGGATGGCTGGCCGCCGCAGCCTTGCGCTATCTCAAGGTGCCCGACTGGGCCCAGGGCCTCATTCCCACCCTCATCGTTCCCTTTGTGGCCTGCCTGGGCGCCGGCTTGGTGATGGTCTACGTCTTTGGCGCTCCGGTGGCCTGGTTCACCCATGCCCTCACCGATTTCCTGCACTCCATGAGCGGCGCGTCCAACACCCTCTTTGGCGCACTGGTGGGCGTGCTGGGCGTGGTGGACTTTGGCGGCCCCATCAACAAGACGGTCTTCGCCTTCTCCCTCACCCTCCAAGCAGAGGGCATCGACGGCCCTATCACCGTCCTTCAGCTGGCAAACACCGGCGTGCCCATTGGCTTTGGCTGCGCCTACCTGGTCTCCAGGCTCTTCCGCAAGCCCATCTACACTGCCGCCGAGGTGGAGACCCTCAAAACCGCCGTCCCTATGGGCGTGGTGAACATCGTCGAAGGTACCCTGCCCATCATCATGAACGACCTGGTGCGGGGCGTCATTGCCACCGGATGCGGAGGTGCTGTGGCCGGCGCCGTCATCATGGGCGTCACCCAAGGGGCTGGGGCCAGCGTTCCCTTTGGCGGGTTCCTCATGCTTCCCACCATGGGCCAATTCTGGTGGGCCGGACTTCTGGGCATCCTGGCCGACGCCGCCACCATCGCCCTGGTCTACACCCTTCTCAAAAAGCCGATGCCCAAAGAGGCTCAAGACATCGCGGCTTATGTGGCCCAAGAGGAGCAGGAGCCCCAGCTAGACCCCGACGACCTCCAGGTCATGTAGCTACCGATAATCCCTTTCATCCCACCCAGCGCTCCTGTCCTAGGCGGCAGGGGTTCTCGGTATCGATCCTTGCCGAGAAACTCCGCGGTCTCAGTCGGCGTCCTTGGGTTCCTGGCTGCTTTGGGCAGCGGGACGTTTAGGTAGCCGTCAGGTTACAGGGGCTGTGCGTAGGGGCGCATTGGGTTATACTTTCGTTTCAGTTGGCTTGAAGCTTTAGGGAAGGGAGGCCCCATGAGCACCCATCGTGTCGTCTGCGTTGGCACTCGTCGTGCTGCAATCATCCTCGGGGCCTGCTGGTCCTCTGAGCTTCTGCTCGCTCTTGCTACCAAGACGCGAGCTTAACCACTACCTGTCAGAAGCGCGCGTCGACCTGGGGCCGCCGCGCGCTTTTTTGTGCATCGGGAGCGGCCCTTTAAGCTAAGGAGGAGCCATGACCCGCAAGATCGCTATTTTCGACACCACGCTGCGCGACGGAGAGCAGTCGCCGGGCGCGTCCATGAACACCGAGGAGAAGCTCATCGTGGCCCGCGAGCTCATTCGCATGAACGTGGACGTCATCGAGGCGGGCTTCCCCGTGTCGAGCCCCGGCGATTTTAAGAGCGTGGCAGAGATCGGCAGGCTGGCCGGCGACGCCTGCACGGTCTGTGCGCTCACGCGTGCGGTGGACAAAGACATCCAGGTGGCCGCCGAGGCCCTGCAAACCGCCAAGCGCCCCCGCATCCATACCGGTCTGGGCGTGTCGCCTTCGCATCTGCGCGACAAGCTGCGCCTCACCGAGGACCAGGCGCTGGAGCGCGCCGTCCACGCCGTGCGCTTCGCCAAGTCCTTCGTGGATGACGTGGAGTTCTACGCCGAGGACGCCGGCCGCGCAGACCAGGCCTTCTTGAACCGCATCATCCAAGCAGTGGTGGACGCCGGCGCAACGGTGGTCAACATTCCGGACACCACCGGCTACAACCTGCCCTGGGACTTTGGCGCGCGCATCCGCTCGCTTATGGAGAACGTCTCCGGGATCGAGAACGTCACGGTCTCTGTGCACACCCACAACGACCTGGGCATGGCCACGGCTCTGGCCATGGAGTCCATCCGCAACGGCGCCACCCAGGTGGAGTGCACCATCAACGGCCTGGGCGAGCGCGCCGGCAACACCTCGCTGGAAGAGGTGGTCATGGCCCTGGCCATGCACGGCCAAGAGCTGGACGCCCACACCGACATCGTGACCCGCGAGCTCACCCGCGCCAGCCGCCTAGTCTCCTCCATCACCGGCTTGAACGTCCAGGCCAACAAGGCCATCGTGGGCGCCAACGCCTTCGCGCACTCCTCGGGCATCCATCAAGACGGCGTGCTCAAGGCCCGCGACACCTACGAGATCATCGATCCCGCCATGGTGGGCGCCGGCGGCTCGCAGATCATCCTCTCGGCCCGCAGCGGCCACGCCGCCCTGCGCCATCGATACCAAGAGCTAGGCTACCGCTTCACCGACGCCGAGTTCGAGCCCATCTACCAGGCCTTCTTGGAGGTGGCCGACAAAAAGAAAGAGGTCTACGACGAGGATTTGGAGTCCATCGTCAACGAGCGCCAGCGCACCAGTGCCGCCATCTGGACCTTGGACGCCATCCAGATCTCCTGCGGCCAGCCGCTCACGCCCACAGCCACCCTTACCATGACCGGCGAGGACGGCGCCCAGACCACGCAGGTGGCCTACGGCACCGGCCCGGTGGACGCTGCCTATAAGGCCATCGACCAGGTGGTGGGCGTAGGCGCCGACCTTGCCGAGTTCTCCGTCTCCTCCGTCACCCGCGGCATCGACGCTTTGGGCGAGGTCACGGTGCGCGTGGTGGCTGCCGACGGCCGCGTCTACATTGGACGCGGCTCCGACGGCGACATCATCGTGAGCTCCGCCCTGGCCTATATCAACGCGCTCAACCGCCTCATCGCAGACGCCCGCGACCGCTCCGGCGACTAACCTGGCACCTGCTTTAACCTGGCGCCTGTAATGCCGAGAACCCCTGCCGCCCCTGGTAGGGACGGGCGGGTTTCTCGGCAGCTTTTGAGACTGCAGCGTCCCAGCCTGCGATATCGACATATCTCGAAGGAGCAATCTATGACCCGACCTATGACCATGGCTGAGAAGATCTTGGCTGCCCACGCCGGACTGCCTGAGGTGCACCCGGGCCAGCTGGTGGAGTGCGACTTGGATCTGGTGCTGGCCAACGACATCACTGCTCCCATCGCCATCGATGTGGTGGAGGACCTGGGCGGCGGCGTGTGGGATGCAGACCGGGTCTGCCTGGTGCCCGACCACTACGCGCCCAACAAAGACATCAAGAGTGCCGAGCAAACCAAGAAGATGCGCGACTTTGCCCACGCCCACTCCATCACGCACTTCTGGGAGCAGGGCCGCGCCGGCATCGAGCATGCGCTGCTGCCCGAGCAGGGCGTGGTGGTACCCGGCGACCTGGTCATTGGCGCCGACTCCCACACCTGCACCTACGGCGCGCTGGGCGCCTTCTCCACCGGAGTGGGCTCCACCGACGCCGGCGTGGGCATGGCCACCGGCCGCGCCTGGTTCCGCGTGCCCGAGACCCTGCGCGTCCAGGTGGAGGGCCGGCTGGCCCCCGACGTCTCTGCCAAGGATGTCATCCTGCATATCATCGGCACCATTGGGGTGGACGGCGCCCTCTACCAGGCCATGGAGTTTGGTGGCTCGGCCATCAGCGATCTCTCGGTGGAAGGCCGCCTCACCATCGCCAACATGGCTATCGAAGCGGGAGCCAAGGCAGGCCTCTTCGAGGTGGACGAGAAGACCGAAGCCTGGCTTGCCGGTCGCACCCAGCGCCCCTGGACCGCCTATAGCCCAGATCCTGACGCCTCCTATGCCCGCACCCTGGTGATCGATGCCGCCGACATCGTGCCCACCGTGGCCTGGCCGCACCTGCCCTCGGCGACGCGGCCGGTGTCTGAGTCGCGCCATGTGGCCGTCGACCAGGTGGTCATCGGCAGCTGCACAAACGGGCGCATCGAGGATATGCGCGAAGCCGCCGACGTCTTGGAAGGCCGCCAGGTAGCCCCCACGGTCCGCTGCATCGTGATCCCGGCAACCCAAGAGGTCTGGCGCCAGTGCGTGATCGAGGGCTTGATGGACATCTTCCTGGACGCCAACTGCGTCATCTCCACCCCCACCTGCGGCCCTTGCTTGGGAGGCTACATGGGCATCCTGGCCGAGGGCGAGCGCTGCGTCTCCACTACCAACCGCAACTTCGTGGGCCGCATGGGCGCCAAGTCTTCGGAGGTCTACCTGGCAAGCCCTGCCGTCGCTGCCGCCAGCGCGGTGGCCGGCAGCATTGCCGCCCCCGCTGACCTGGACTAACGCCGCGATTGGCTGCGCAGCCGCCCTGTGCCCCGGCATCCCAGGGGCATCGACCCTTGGGAGCACGGGTTTCTCGGCAGCTCGCCCCACGCTTCGCCCCAGGTCTCGCTTTGTCCCACGCCTTCCGACTTCACGCTTTCCGCTCGAAAGGAGCGCCATGTATTTTGAAGGACGCGCGTTTCGCTACGGGCGCGACGTCGACACCGACGTCATCATTCCCGCCCGCTACCTCAACACTTCGGACCCGGCCGCGCTGGCCGCCCACGCTATGGAGGACCTGGATCCCACGTTCGCTGCCTCGGTAACGCCCGGCGACCTCATCGTCGCCGACGAGAACTTTGGCTGCGGCTCCTCCCGCGAGCACGCTCCGGTGGCCCTCAAAGCCGCCGGCGTCTCCTGCGTCATCGCCAAGAGCTTCGCCCGCATCTTCTACCGAAACGCCATCAACATGGGCCTCCCCATTTTGGAATGCCCGCCCGCCGTCGACGCCATCGCGCATGGCCAGACCGTTGCCGTCGATACCGACAAGGGCCTCATCCGCAACCTGGACACGGGCGAGTCCTTCTCGGCAGAGCCCTTCCCGCCTTTTCTGGTAGAGATCATTGACGCCGGTGGCCTTGTGGAGCGCACCCGCCGCAAGATGGCAACCGCCCCTGCTGTCACCGCCCCCGCAGCCGATAACCCTGGCGCCGATAACCCCGCAGCTTCCTGAGCTGCGACGTTCCTATTTACTGCACGCGTTACTTTGGAGGACGCTCATGAGGAGCTATAACATCTGCTGCTTGCCCGGCGACGGCATCGGCCCTGAGATCATGGCGGCCGGTCGCCAGGTGCTCGATGCGGCTGCGTCGCGCTTTGGCTTTGAGGTGAACTGCCAGGAGCAGCTCATTGGCGGTGCGGCCATTGATGAGTGTGGGGACCCGCTTCCTGCGGCTACGCTGGAGGCAGCTCAAGCTGCCGATGCTGTGCTGCTGGCCAGCGTGGGCGGACCCAAGTGGGACTCCACCGACCCCTCGCACCCCCGACCTGAGCAGGGGCTTTTGGGTATTCGCAAGGCGTTGGGGCTCTACTGCAACCTGCGGCCGGTGCACGTGTTTGACGCGCTGGTGGATGCTTCCAGCTTAAAGCCCGAGCTGGTGCGCGGAGTCGACATGCTCATTGTCCGCGAGCTCACCGGTGGCCTCTACTTTGGTGCGCGCGAGCGCATCGAGGACGCTCCCGGTGCGGGGATGGATGGCGAGCCGGGCATATGGTGCTCCGATGCCTGCGAGTACGGCGAGGGCGAAATCGAGCGCGTGGTGCGTTACGCCTTCGAGGCTGCTGCGGGGCGTCCGCAGGGCAAGGTGTGCTCGGTGGACAAGGCCAACGTGCTGGACACCAGCCGCCTCTGGCGCGACGTGTCCCACCGCGTAGCCGCCGAGTATCCCCAGGTGGCCTTCTCCGACATGCTGGTGGACAACTGCGCCATGCAGCTGGTGGCACGGCCTGCGCAGTTCGACGTCATCGTCACCGAGAACACCTTTGGCGACATCCTCTCCGACGAGGCCTCCATGGTTGCCGGCTCCCTGGGCATGCTGGCCAGCGCCAGCTTGGGCGACGGCACGCCGCTCTTTGAGCCAAGCCACGGCTCGGCACCCGATATCGCAGGTCAGGGCATCGCCAACCCGCTGGCGCAGATCCTCTCCGTGGCGCTGATGTGCCGCCACGGCCTCGGGGAGTCTGCTGCCGCCGACACCATCGAAGCTGCGGTGGAGTCCGTGCTCAACGCCGGTTGGCGCACCGTCGACATCGTCGATGACGCCACCCCCGCCGAGTGTGTGCTTTCCACCGATGCCATGGCCGCCAAGGTAGTCGAGGCTTTGGGGGAGTAGGGGCTGGTTGAGTTGCTTCAGCTAGCTGGTTATGCAACTCATCCGCTTGTATGTCTTTGCAAAGCACCTGGGTTATGTGCCCAGGTGCTTTGCATTTGGTAGCTATTGCCGAGGGCTGAGGCTAGATTTGGTCGCAGTTATGATGGCCGAGGTTATTGCTTTAGGACCCGTGTAAGAACGCCCAGCGTGATCTTGGCAAAAAAGGTTTGCCAACCTGGTTTCCTTGGCAGCGCAATCTTCCAATCCAGCATCCTTGGCAGGATGCAAATACCTTAGATCTGCCAATCTATTTACTTTTATCTTGAGGTTTAGCAAAAGCCGCCGCCATTCCTGCCTCTATGGCAGAGTTCTGACACCAAAAGCCTTCCAGTCTGACCTGGTTGGCATTCATATCTTCCAAAGTGCACCAGCTGGCAGACACATACGCTTTCCGTGCAGCCTCGATAGGCCACAAGTCATGTCAAAGCTTTCGTGCACAAGAGATGCCATCAGAGCTATCTCGACGTACCCAGCAGATCATGGACACTCTATGAAAAGAAAAAAGCAGTATGAATAAGTTATGGAAAAATCAAAAATACATCCATAGAGCTACCCGCAGGTTTTCTTAATAAGATAAATACATCAATAAGATATGGTACCAAATGACAAAAAAGTGACAGATTTGTGTCAGAAAATGGACAGAGTTCCGTTGCACGCTCTGCCCATGAACGCGATTCTTTGTGACATAGTCGCCTGGATGTATTTTGCATCCAAGCTGCCAGCGACAAGTATCCCAGCGGCAGAGAGCCAAGAGCTTCTTGCTCAGGCGTCCTCAAATGTTGCCTGTGCGAAGGCAGTGAGATCTCAAGTTTGGTGGGAGTCCCAGCTAGCTTTCGCGCATAGCCTGTTGGGGACACCTCCCACACACGAGGTGCCGCTGCATTTTCTTACATTGCCGGTCAATCGAGCAGGAAAACAAAACGGTGTGGTAACCCATCAATACACGGCAATGCTGCCGGGCGGGTTTCTCTTTAATGTCAAACCGCCTGTGGGGCTGGATTCGCTTCAAGTAGTAGGACCTGCGGGATATCTAGCTCTTCGCGCCCGTGAAGTGGATGAAGTTCATTTAGCAGTACTGATTTCAAACCTCTGCGGCGATTACTTCTGTTTGCCTCACAAAGACGCATGTGCTTACTTCAAGCAACCTTTGTGTTCTACTCAGACAATCGCTCAATTGGCACGCTCGTTCTCAGCCAAACCGTTGGGCATAAAACGGCTTATAACTACCATGTGCTATGTGGCAAATAATGCTCACTCGCCTATGGAAACAGTTGTGCAGCTTGCACTCTCACTGCCCAAAAAGTTGGGAGGCTGTGGTCTGCCTACTCCAGAGCTCAATGCAACTATAGAGGTAGAGCCCAAATTGTCCTATCTATTGGGTGGATCAAAAGCAATAAAACCCGATGGCTTGTGGGCCAATCACCATCTGGTTTATGAATACGATAGCAATCAAGAGCATGATGAGAATAAAAATCAAATCAGGAAAGATCGTCAGCGCCGCGATGTAATGGAACGATTGGGATATACGGTAGTGACCATGGATAGTACAATATGTAAAGATGAGGTTCGTCGCAATCTTATCTTTGAACGCATTGCCAATATTCTGGGATATTCCTTTGACTGGAGTGGTCAAGCACAAATTCGGCGTCGTAATCTCTGGGCACGCCTTATGCTCACCGGTATGTGTTGGTAACCCTCCATGCCGAGAAACCCTTCCATCGCAGCTCGCACCCCATCCCTCAGTACAGCCCCCCCAAATCCTGGGCCCCGCATCTATGCCACAATAAATCATGCGGCAGTCAACTTTCAGGAGGAGCAATGCAGGTCTACGAAGGCACTATTCTCACAGTGGATGCGCAGGATTCCGTGGCTTCCTACCTGGTAGAAGACCAAGGTCGCATCCTTTACGTGGGCAACGGGCTGCCTCGGGAGTACTGTTCGGCTCCCCGCATTCATCTGGGAAGCAGCGTGGCCTGCCCCGCCTTCGTAGACACTCACGAGCATCTGGCATCCTTCGCGACGTTCCATGCAGGGCTCAATGTGATGGACGCCCGCTCCAACAAAGAGATTCAAAGCATGATCCGCGACTTCGCTGCGAAGTCCCGGGCAAAGACCCTCATTGCCTTTGGCGCCTCCCCTTACTCGGTGGAGGAGGGCTGCCTGCTCTCTCGCCGGGAGCTCGACGAAGCCTGCCCTGACAGGCCCATCATGATGGTCAAGTATGACGGCCATGCCTGCATCGTCAACTCGGCGCTCCTGGAGCTCGTCGAGCCCAAGGTCAAAGATCTGCGCGGCTATCATCCCCAAAGCGGCGAGATGAACCAGGAAGCCTTCTTCGCGGTCTCAGACTTCATCACCGGCAGTCTCTCCCTTCCTGAGCTCGTTTCCAACATCCAGGCGGCCATGGACTACCTAGCATCCAAGGGCATCGGCATGGTCCACAGTGTAAGCGGGGTGGGCTTCGCGGGAAACCTCGACATCACCCTGGAGACCTGGCTTGCCAAGAGCGCCCAGGAGGGGTTCGCCATCCGCGTCTTTCCCCAGTCAATGGACATCCAGGTGGCTCAAAAGCGCGGTCTTCCGCGCATCGGCGGCTGCTTCGAGTGCGCCCTCGACGGCTGTTTTGGCAGCCAGGATGCAGCACTCTTGGAGCCTTACTCCAATGACTCAGCCAACTCGGGCGTCCTCTACTACACCGACGAGCAGGTTCTCGCCTTCTGCCGAGCCGCCCACAGCGCCGGGCTGCAAATCGAGATGCACGCCATCGGCGACGCCGCGTTCAACCAGGCTGCCCGGTGCTTGGCCCAGGTCATCGACGAGAATCCCCGCCCAGACCACCGCCACGGCATCATTCACGCCTGCCTTCCCACACCACAGGGCCTCGAGGTCTGCGCTGCCCATCACATCCAGTTCCCCATGCAAACCAGTTTCATCAATTGGCCTCAGGAACCCGATTCCTATCTCCGCGAGATCCTCGGCGATTCACGTGCCGAGAAGCTCAACCCCCTTCGCAGCTATTGGGATGCGGGCATCGTGCTTTCTGCGGGCAGTGATGCTCCTTGCACCGATCCCGACCCCATTCTTTGGATGGAACGCGCCTGCAACCACGACATTCCAGAGCAGTCGCTTACGCCTCAGGAAGCCTTGCGTATGTGCACCTATAACGGCGCCTGGACCACATTCGATGAGCAAGAGCGCGGCTCGCTGGAAGCCGGAAAGATCTGCGATATGGCCATTCTTTCGGGCAATCCCTACGAATGCGGGCGCGAGCGTCTCGGTGAGCTCAAAGTGGAAAGCCTCATCCTCTCTGGCAAGCCCTATGGCCGCCAGCGTCAAAGCGTGGTGGCAGCGGTGGCCAAAGGGATGTTCTCGAGGCACCGAGCCTAGACCTCGCCTCACACTTCAAATCCGTAGCGCTCCTTGATCAGCTCTCGCGCCTGCCGCCAAGCAGCGCGGTTTTCCTCGGCGCTCGCTTTGCAGGTAGCTCCCTCGTAGGGCACAAACCCCAGCTTCTCGTAGAGACGTATGGCTGCCCAGGATTGAGCCTCGGTCACCACATAGAGAGGGCGCGGCATCGTGCCGGCTGCAGCAGCCTGGCTGTGGGCCTCACAGGCAGCCAGGCAGGCGGCTTTGGCGAGCCCGTGCCCCTGGTGTTCGGGAGCGCACATCACCCAATGAAGCCTCCAGCGTGCGGGGTCAAAGTGCGCTCCTGGCCAAAGGCCGCAGGTGGCAGCGAGGTTATTATCGGCATCAAGAATGAAAAAGAGGTTGGCGGCGAAAGCCGCAGGATCAGCGGTTTCCATGACATCCCAAAAGCTTTGGGCCTCGTTGGCGGTATAGGGAAAGCCGCAGGCGACCATAAGCTGGGACCACTGGGATCGGTGTTGCTCAGGGTGGGCGCACCAGCGGTAACCGTCGGGCAACGGGATGCTGGGCAGCGAGGATGTTGCAGTGCAGTTGATATTCATGGTGGCACTGGCGACCGTAGCATTAGCAGTAGCATCAGCTGCAAGGTTGCTGGCGGCACGGTTGCTCGCCGTATGGGCGGCATCGGGGTAGACGAGCACAAGCTCGTCGTAGGGGAGGGTGCGATCCACCAGTGGCATAAGGTTCCTTTCAGGAGTGTTCATGGTGATAGTGCTATCGTGCATACATGAACGTTATAGTATGCAGTGGTATATATAAATGTGCAGCGTCCCCTAGTTCTAGCGAGTGTGAGGACGCGCGAGTAGCAGGGCGCTGTCCCTACTATATAAGGAACTCATTCATGTTGACGCGCTATGAATTCGAGACGCTTCGGGTGAGGCAGGCCAACCCCCGCGCCTCTCAGCGGGCTATTGCCCAAGAAGCAGGGATTGCGCTGGGCTCGGTGAACAAGGCGGTGCACGAGCTTGAGGCTGCCGGTCTGCTGAACGAGGCAGGGGAGCCCACGGCTGCGGCCCAGGCCGCCCTGGCCCCCTATCGCGTAGGCAACGCCATTATTTTGGCGGCTGGCGTGGGCGCGCGCATCGCCCCGTTCTCTTTCGAGCGTCCCAAGGCCATGTTCGAGGTGCACGGCCAAGTGCTCATCGAGCGTCTCATAGAGCAGCTCCATGCGGCCGGCGTTCAAGAGATCGTGATCGTCGTGGGCTACATGAAAGAGGCGTTCTTTTATCTTGAGGAGCGCTACGGCGTCACCATCGTGGTGAACACAGAGTACGCTACCCGCAACAACCACTCTTCCCTCTGGGCTGCCAGGCGGTTTTTGGGCAACTCGCTCATCATCTCATCAGACCAGTACTTCACTAAAAACATCTTCCCCGCGTACTCCTACGAGTCCTGGTGCACGGTGAGCCCGCTCGAGGCTTCTTCCAACGAGGAGACTGTGGTGGCAGATTCTGCAGGCCGCGTGCTCGAAGTGCGCGAAGACGGCACTGGCGACTACCTCATGCAAGGGCCCTGCTATCTGGACCGAGCGTTCTGCGAGACCTATCTGTCCATCCTTCAGGCCGAGTATGCCAACAGCGACACCGCCCCCAAGCTCTGGGAGGCCATCTTTTCTCAGCATGCCCAAGAGCTGTCTATGGCCGTGCGCCTGGTGGAGCCCGGTGTCATTCAAGAATTTGACTACCTGGCAGACCTTACGGCCTTTGACCGGGACTTCTTTGCCAATGTGGACTCCCGTATTCTGGACAACATCTGCAAGACGCTTCACTGCCAGCGCGAGCAGATTTGCGATGTGCGCCCGGTGAAGGCGGGCCTCACCAACCTCTCCACGGTCTTTGCGGTGGAGGGCAAGCGCTACATCTACCGCCACCCCGGTACAGGTACCGATAAAATCATCAATCGAGAGGCAGAGACCTTTGCCTTGACCGTAGCCCGTGACCTGGGGTTAGACGATACTTTCATCTACGAGGATCCTGTCGAGGGCTGGAAGATCTCCCGCTTCGTCGACGGCTGTTCGGAGCTGGATTACGCCAGCCGCGACCAGGTGGCCCAAGCTCTCTCCATGGCTCGCACTCTGCACACTAGCGGCAAGGTCTCGCCTTGGTCCTTCGACTTCTTCTCCGAGGGCGTCAAGATCGCCGGCCTCCTCAGGGGCTGCGGCTATCCGCTGCCCCGCGACTTCGACGAGCTCATGGCCCGCGTAGAAGCCATCGCCACCCGCATGCGCTCCCTGGTCAAAGAGCCCGTGCTCTGCCACAACGACTTCTATGGCCCCAACTTCCTGGTGCGCGGCGACGAGATGCGCCTCATCGACTGGGAGTACGCCGCCATGGGCGACCCCATCTGCGACCTGGGAAATTTTGTGGCCCAGGGCTCGGGTTACTCCGTGGAGGAGACCTTGGATATCCTGCCGCTCTACTATGGCCGCGAGACCACTGCCCAAGAGCAATGGCACGCTCTGGCAGCGGTATGCGTGGTGGGCTGGTACTGGTATGTGTGGGCCATGTACAAGGAGGCTATGGGAAACCCTGTGGGCCAGTGGCTCTACACCTGGTATAAAGCGGCTGTCACCTTTGGCAAAGCTGCCGAGAAACGCCTGCAGCAGGCATCCCTGCACTAACATCTGAGCCCTAAAGACACAGGAGGCAACGTGAGCCCATTGACAGAAGAGCGCTTCGAGGTGCTGGCGAGCAAGGCTATGGCCGGTGAGGCGAGCCCGCAGGAGCTGGAGGAGCTGGAGCCCTATCGGGCCAAGCGCGCCGTGCTATTGGCCAGCGGCATGGGGAGCCGCCTGCGCCCCATCACCATCAACACCCCCAAGCCGCTGGTAAACGTGAACGGCCGCCGCATCATCGAGACCCTCATAGAGCCCCTTGTCGCCCTGGGCATCCAAGAGATCTACGTGGTCACCGGCTATCTGGCCTCGGAGTTCGAGCTTTTGCGCCAGGAATACCCCCAGGTGACCCTCATCTACAACCCCCTTTACGCCACCACCAACAACATCTCCAGCGCGCTGGCGGCGGGCAACCACTTTGAGAACGCCTTCGTCTTCGAGAGCGACCTCTACCTCAAGAACCCCCAGCTGCTTACCCCCTACAGCTTCCATTCCTGGTACCTGGGCGTGCCGGTAGACTCCACCCCCGACTGGTGTTTCGACGCCTACGACGGCATCATCCGCGACCTCCACAAGGGCGGAAAAGACTGCTACCACATGTATGGCGTGAGCTATTGGACTGCCGCCGACGGCAAGCAGCTGGCCTCTGACCTCGTCGAAGCCTTCGATGCCGAGAATAACCGCCAACGCTTCTGGGACGACGTCCCTTGCGTGCTCTTCCGCGACCATTACCAGGTGCATATCAAGCCCTGCACCTTTGACGACATCAACGAGATCGACTCTCTGGCAGAGCTCCAAGAGGTCGACCCGCGCTATGAGATGTGAGGTGGCCCTGTGAAAATCATCTCGTTCGAAGGCATCAAGAACTTGGGGATTACCCCGAAGGATTGCCTTGAGTGGACGCGAGAGGCGCTCGAGCGCAAAGCCGATGCCATGCTTCCTCCAAAGATCTCCCTCAAGCCCCCTCATCTGTCGGGAAGCTTTTACAACGTGATGCCCACCATCGCGCCGGCTCTCAACATCGCCTGCGTCAAGCTGGTGACTCGTCTGCCCCATGCAGAGCCGGCTCTCGACGGCAACCTATTGCTCTCAGATCTTGCGACCAATAGCGTCTCTGCCTTGATGGATGCCACTTGGATCACCAATGCGCGCACGGGTGCGGTGGCAGCCCATAGCGCTGCGCTGCTGGGGATCCCCGGGTTTACGCGGGTCGGGTTTATCGGTCTGGGAAACACTGCGCGCGCTACCTTGGATTGTCTGCGCGCCGCAGTGCCAGAGCGGCATCTTGAAGTCACGTTGTTGGCCTACAAGGGGCAGGAAGAGGGTTTCCAAGAGCGCTTCGCCGCCATGCCCGAGGTTACCTTTCACGTGGTAGACGATGTCAAAGAGCTGGTGGCTCAAAGCCAGGTGGTCTTCTCCTGCGTCACTTATACGCCTGAAGACTTTATCGATGACGATTCTGCTTTCGCGCCAGGCATCACGCTCATTCCCGTTCACACGCGTGGGTTCACCCAGTGCGACCTCACCTTTGACAAGGTCTTTTGCGACGACCGAGGCCATCTGCACAACTTCAAGAACTACGCTGCCTTCGAGCCCCGCCTCACCGAGGTGGCAGAGGTAGTCAGCGGCCAGAAGCCTGGCCGCACCTCGGACGAGGAGCGCATCCTGGTCTACAACATCGGCATCGCGCTCCAAGACCTGGTCTATGCCAAGCATGTCTACGATGCGGCGAAAGACTTGGTGCCCGATGTGGTCTATCCCAGGCCCCAAGAGAAATTCTGGGCTTAGGGGCTGCGCAGCCAAGGAGGGCAGCGCTTCTCGGCAATAGGGGAGTGTCCGACCACAGGAGCAGGCTTTGAAGGAGGGGACGGGTTTCTCGGCAGGGGCGGGTCGTTCGCTTATGCAATGGGGTACGTGTTCGCAAACAACGTATTGACAAGATTTTAGAACAGAGCCATGATGGATTCGAGAAGAAAGGATCCCCTTATGGCTCTTGATCATAATGAGTTTCGTGTGGCTCGGGCGCTCTTGGACGGCATGGCTACTCAGCGCACTCTGGCTGAACGGGCGCACCTGGGCGTGGCCACGGTGAACAAAGCGCTCAAAAGCTTAGATGGGCGCGACCTGATAAATGAGCAGGGACTCACCCCCAAAGGCCAAGAAGAGCTGGAAGCCTACAAGGTGGACAACGCGGTCATCATGGCGGCGGGGCTCTCCAGCCGCTTCGTGCCGCTGTCCTACGAGCAGCCCAAGGGTCTGCTCAAAGTGCGCGGCCAGGTGCTCATCGAGCGTCAGATCGAGCAGCTTATCGGCGCCGGCATCCCAAAGATCTATGTGGTGGTGGGCTATAAGCAGGAGCTCTTCTTCTATCTGGAAGACAAATACCCCCAGGTCACCATCGTGGTGAACCGCGAGTATGCCTCCCGCAACAACAACTCGTCGCTCAAGGCGGTAGAGGACAAGCTGGCAAACACGTATATTTGCAGCTCTGACGACTACTTCGAGGAGAACCCCTTCGAGGCCTACGTATGGAAGTCCTACTACGCTGCCCAGTACGCCCAGGGCGAAACCTCTGAGTGGGTCATGACCTGCGGGCCCCATGGGCGTATCACCAAGGTGAAGATCGGCGGCGAATGTGGCTGGTACATGCTGGGCCAGGTCTACTTCGACCGCGAGTTCTCGGTCAAGTTCCGCGAGATCCTCGATGAGGAGTACGACCGTCCCGCCACCGCGCCCAAGCTCTGGGAGGAGCTCTACATCGACCATATCGGCGAGCTTGACATGCGCATCCGCCGCTATGAGACCCCCATCATCCACGAGTTCGACTCCCTGGATGATCTGCGCGAGTTTGACCCGCTCTTCCTAGACAACATCGACTCCGACATCATCGACAACATCACGGCCGCCCTAGGCTGCTCTCGCACCGAGATCCACGACGTCTACCCCTTGAAGGAAAGCCTCACCAACCTCTCCTGCCACTTTGCCACCAACGACGGCGAGTACGTCTATCGCCATCCCGGCATAGGTACCGAGAATATCATCAACCGTCAAAGTGAGTTGGACGCCCTCACGGCCGCTCGCGACAACGGCCTGGACTCCACCTTCATCTGCGCGAACCCTGAGGAAGGCTGGAAGATCTCGCGCTTCGTTCCCCACGCCACCACCATCGACGTGCACAGCCACGAGGGCCTCAAGCAGGCTATGGATGTGGCGCGCAAGCTCCACGAGTCGGACATCAAGCTCGAGAGTACCTTCGACTTCTATCGAGAGGCCAAGCACTACGAGTCGCTGCTGCTCGAAAAAGGCCCCATCCAGGTGCCGGAGTATGCTGTCTGGAACGAGCTGGCAGAGCGCGTGCATGCTGCCATGGAGCAAGACGACGCCCCCGTCACCGTCACCCATAACGACTTTTTCTACCTCAACTTCTTGATCGAGCAGGACGGCACCTTCAACCTCATCGACTGGGAGTACGCCGGCATGGGCGACTCCACCAACGACCTGGCCACCTTCTCGGTCTGCTGCGAGCTCTCCGACGAAGAGGTGGACGACGCCATCGACCTCTACTATCAAGGTCGCCCCACGCCCGAGGAGCGCCGCCACAACCTGGCCATGATCGGCATGTGCGGCTGGTGCTGGTACTGCTGGAGCCTGCTCAAGGAGAGCGACGGCGACTTCATCGGCGAGTGGCTCTACATCTACTACCGCTACGCCAAGAAGTACCTCACCCTGGCAGCCGAGCTCTATGGCCTAGCAGGCGATGCCGAGAAACCCGCCCCCGCCTGCTAGTCGCTTTTGGTCATCTCGCAGGATCACCCCCACCTGCCTTTGCCGCACGGCTCACCTGACGAAAGAAGGATCATCTATGGGATACGGACTTACCAGCGGCTTGCTCTGGGGCCTGGACACCGTCATCTTGGGCATCGCCCTCTCCATGGCACCCTACGTGGGCACCGCTGAGGCGCTGGCCTTCGCTGCCATTGTGAGCGCCGCCTTTCACGACGTCTTCTGCGCCGTGTGGATGTTTGTGATCATGGCCGTGCGCGGGCGTCTCAAAGACACGGTGGCCGCCCTCAAAACCCGCAGCGGCAAGGTGGTCGCTGCCGCGGCCCTTCTGGGCGGCCCCTTTGGCATGACCGGCTATGTGGTGGCCATCAACCAGCTGGGCCCGGGCATCACCGCCATCATCTCCAGCTTCTACCCGGCCTTTGGCGCCTTTTTGGCCGTCTTCGTGCTCAAGGAGAAGATGGAGCTCAAGCGCTGGATCGCATTAGCTGTCGCTATGGCTGCCATCATCGTGATGGGCGTGGCCGCCAGCGATATGGAGATGCCCGGAGACGCGCTGGTGGGCATTCTGGCCGCTCTGGCCTGCGTGGTGGGTTGGGGCAGTGAGGCCGTGCTTTTGGCCTGGGGCATGCGCGACGACTCGGTGGACAACGAGACCGCCCTGCAAATCCGCGAGACCACCTCTGGCCTGGTCTATCTGGCAGTAATCCTGCCGCTCTTCGCCGCCTGGCCCTTCGCTGTCCAGGTGTTCGCCACCCCTGCCACCGCCGTGATCGCCGGCGCCGCGTTGGCCGGCACCGTCTCCTACCTCTTCTACTACAAGGGCATCGACAAGATCGGCGCCGCCAAGGCCATGGCGGCCAACATCTCCTACTCGGCTTGGGCCGTGGTGCTGGGCCTGGTGCTTCTGGGCCACGTTCCCAGCCTTATCGAGATCGTCTGCTGCATCGCCATCCTCTGCGGCACGGTGCTTGCCTCTGCCGACGACTGGAGCGAGCTCATCCCTGGCAAGAAGAGCGCGTAATCCGAGCGGCAGCGCGCGAGTCGCCATCGCAAGCAGGGAAGTCTTTCTCATAGCCGAGAAAGACTTCCCTTTTTCGTGTGCGTTATGGGTGGCCAGGTGCCGATCCGGCGCAGTCGCTAGGACTGCTTCTTGGCAGCCTCCACCACGTTGATGCCGTCGCCAAAATCCAAGACTTCCGGTGCATGGGTGTAGCGTTTGTCGGCAGGGGGAAGCGCCTGCCAGTCGCCATAGGTGGCAGTGAGGTAGGCCTCGATGTTGTGGGGGCCCATAAGCTCGACGCCCTCGAACTTGATGGGAACCGGGGGCAGCAGGTCCTGGGCGGGAATGGGCTCGTAGTCGGCATAGGTGGCGTCCACCATAAGGTCACCGGGGTTCTCCGTGTGGCAGGCACGCTCGAACATCTGGGCGATGTAGGCCATGGACATGTGGCGTACTACGCCGTGAGCTGCCTCGCAGGCCAGCTCCAGCGCGCGGTTGGGCACGTTGTGGGGATGAGCCAGATACTTGAGGTAGGCCATGCGCTGCCAGAAGAGCAGGCGGCGCCGCTGGCGGGCGGCGATGCCAGGGTCGCGATCCAGGCGCACCAGGCGGAAGATGTCTAAGAAGATGCCCTGCTCCATGCCGGCCTCTACTGCCACGCTGTCTTGAAAGCGAGTCCCGTCTTTCCAAAGCGTCGCCCACAGGCGGGTGTAGTGGGGGGTATTTTTCCAGGTATGAAGGGAATAGTCCTCCGGCAAGTAGCGGGGGAGCACTTCCAGCATGCGGGTGTAGTCATCGGTGGGCATAGACACGTCTACGTCGTCATCCCAGGGGATAAAGCCGCCATGGCGAAGGGCCCCTAGGGCCGTGCCTCCCTCGATGAAGTAGGTGAGGTGCGCATCTTTGCAGGCCTGGTCAAAGACTTTGAGCATTTCCAGCAACTCATGATGGAGACGATCTAGAGAATCGCCAGGATAGGGTGTGGTTTCCATGGGGTTACTCCAGGGTTTGAGGTCGACATTCTATGATGTGAACGCTTCTATACCTTGTCTATAGAGCCAAAGTGTCCATACCTCTAGTATCTCTTACACATACGAGGCGGCCACCCTTTTAACCTTTTGACCAGAAAGATTATTTTTATGGCCTCAACCCATGCCTACGTGATCTTTTCGGCTCAATATCTTCCATCCATGGGAGGTGTCGAGAATTTCACTGCCTCCTTGGCCAAAGAGCTCGCCTCCCAGGGCCACCGAGTGACCGTAGTCACCTCTCAGGTGCCCAACACGTCGAGCCGCGAAGACACCCAGGGCTTCGAGGTGGTGAGGCTTCCTGCCTATCAACTGCTTAACGGCCGCCTGCCTATCACCCACCGCACGGCAGCCTACGAGCGCATTTGGGACTACCTGCTGGAGCTTCCCTGCGATCGCGTGTTGGTGAACACGCGCTTTTACCCCCACTCGCTGGAGGGCCTTCGCTACGCAGAGGCAAAGGGCGTCCCTGCGGTGGTGCTTGAGCATGGGTCGGCGCCCCTTACCTTGGGAAACCCCCTGGCAGACCACGCTATCTCTGCCTACGAGAAGGTTATCACCCGCCTAGGTGCTCGCTATGAGCCTCGTTATGCAGGTATTTCGCTGGCTGCGTGCCGCTGGCTTGCCGCAGAATTTCATATCCGCACTCAGCGAGTGATTCCCAACGCCATTGATGCCGTAGCTTTTAGAGCCCAGGCTTCCAGCCGCGACCTTCGTGCCCTGGCATCGGTTGAGCCCCAGGATTTTGTGGCGGCGTTTATCGGCCGTTTTGTAGCCGAGAAAGGCGTGCTTACCTGCCTGGGTGTGGCTGAGTGCCTGCCGCAGGTCTCCTTTGTGTTTGCGGGATCGGGGCCTTTGGACGATGAGGTGCGCGAGCGCTGCAGCAAGCTTTCTAACGCCACCTATGTGGGGCGCCTGGATAAGGCTGACGTGTCGGCCCTGCTCTTCCAGGCTGACTGCTGGGTGTCGCCTACCCTGTCGGAGGGTATGCCTACCTCGCTTTTGGAGGCGGGAGCCTGGGGAACGCTGCCGGTCATAAGCCCTGTGGGCGGTGTAGAAGATGTGCTGGGCCCAGATGGCGGCCCTGGGGAGCTTTGCAGCTTGGAAGCAGGCTCTGTGCAGGCGGCTTTGGAGCGTCTGGCGGCATTGAGTCCAGAGGATCGTCAAGCCCGTTCTGATGAGTTCCGCCATCGAGTAGAAACCGCGTTTACCTGGGCAGACTCCGCTCGTGCCCTGGATAAAGCCTTCGAATAAGGAATACGTACATGCTGGAAATGCTGGCTGCTTTCTTTAGCACCATTCTGGATCCGTGCTATACGGTCACCGGTAACTGGTGGTTGGCCATTGTGCTGTTCACCATTGTCACCAAGATCCTGCTTTTGCCCATCTCGCTCTGGTGCCAAAAGAACTCGCTTTTGGTGGTGAGCCTGATGCCCCAGGTAAATGCCATCAAAGTGAAGCACTTTGGCGACAAGGAGACCATCGGCGAGGAGCAGAACAAGCTCTATAAGCAGGAGGGCTATCATCCTCTGCTTTCCATGCTGCCTCTGGCCATCCAGGTGCTCATCCTCTTTGGCTTGGTAGACGTCATTCGTTCCATCGTAGCCTCGGGCGAGCCGGGAACGGCGCTTTTGGGTCTTGTGCCGGTAACCGACGGCGGCTGGTCATGGATCATGCCGGTGTTGGCAGCGGCCTCCTCGGCCATCTTGGGAGCGGCCCAAAACCACATCAACCCTCTCCAGCGAGAGCAGGGCAAAGCGGAGAAGGCCTCCACCAACGGCCTCTCCATTGGCCTGTCTGCCATACTGGGGGTCTCGGTGGCCAGCGGCATGGTCTTCTACTGGATCTGCTCCAACCTCATGGCTATCGTGGTGCAGCTGGCCTGCAACCTCATCATGAATCCCAAGAAGCACGTGGACTACGACGCGTTGCGCGCCTCCCAAGCAGAGCTCCAGGCGCTGGAAGACCTCTCGGCCTCAAACAAGAAGTGGTACGAGAAAAACCCGCTGGCCAAGCGCGAGCGCGAGGACATCGCGCGCTTCTACGACGTGGTGGACAAATCCATCGTGTTCTATAGCGAGGGCAGCGGCTTTTACAAGTACTTTCGGGGCGCCATCGAGTGGCTGCTGGAGCACTCCGACATCCGCATCCACTACATCACCAACGACCCCAACGACCAGGTCTTTGAGATTCACCAAAGCCAGCCACGTCTCATTCCCTACTACATGAGTGTCCAAAAGCTCATCACCGTCATGATGAAGATGGATTGCGACGTCTTCGTGGCCTCCCTGGCAGACTTGGACAACTACTACCTCAAGCGCTCCTATGTGCGCAAAGACATCGAATACGTGGACATGCTGCACCACACCACCTCTATGCATCTGGTGGGCGCTGCCAACTGCCACGACCACTACGACACCATCTTTTGCGCCGGCCCCCACCAGATCGCCGAGACTCGCGCCTCCGAGAAGCTTCGCGGCGTGCCCGCGAAAAATCTTGTGCCCATCGGCTACGACCTGCTCGACCGAGAGCGCCAAGAGTATCGAGAGCTGCAAGAAACGCTCCCCAAGCACAGTCGCCCGCAAGCCACCCATCGCCCCCAGGCCCTCATCGCCCCCTCCTGGCAAGAGGACAACATCTTGGACCTCTGTGCCGCCGACACTATCAACTCATTGTTGGAGGCCGGCTTCGACGTGACCGTGCGCCCCCATCCGGAATATGTCAAACGCTATGGCGCCCGTTGGAACGCCCTCAAGGAGCGTTTCTCGGCAGTGCCCGAGGGCCAGGTCACCTTTGAGGACGACTTCTCCGGCGAGAGCTCCATCTTTGCGGCAGACGTGCTGCTCACCGACTGGTCTTCCATCGCCTGTGAGTTCTCCTTCACCACCGACAAGCCCACCCTCTTCATTGACACGCCCATGAAGGTGGGAAACCCTGACTGGCAAGAGATCGGCCTCGTGCCCACCGAGATCTCGCTGCGCAACCAGATTGGCCAGTCGGTGGCCGTGGAAGACGTGGCTTCCATCGGGTCTATCGCCTGCTCCATGGTGGACGAGGCCTCCCAGTGGCACGACCGCATCGAGGAAGTCTACGACACCTTCATCTTCAACCACGACCATGGCGGCGAGGCTGCAGGTCGCTACTTGTTAGATGCCGTGCTCAGGGCCCAAGCTCAGAAGGGCAAGAAGGGCGAGGGTCTCACTCCTCCCGTTCCTCGCCGGGCCACACCCGATGCCCCGTACACCCAGGATCCCCAGGACGCGGCAGATGCCCAAGAAGTCGCTGAGGCCCAGGATGCCAACGACGCCCAGGCTGCCGAGAAGGGCGCGCCGCCTGTTTCCCCAGACGTCTCTGAGAAGCCCTACACTCCCAAACATTTTGCAAAGCCTAGCCAGCAGGAGGACTCCCATGAATAAGCAGCTAAGGCGTCCTTTTGTCTGGCTCTTCGACGGCCTCTTTGTGTGTGTGCTGGCCACGCTCTATCTGGCCTGCTTTGCCACGCCGGCCCAAGCCTACGTGGATCCCTCGGTAGTGACCTATACCATCCAGGCGCTGGCAGGTGTGGCGGTGGCACTCTCTGCGGTGTTGGGCGTGGTATGGCGCCGTCTGCGCAAGCGCCTCTATAAGGCATTGAACATCGACGAGAACCGCGACAAGGTCCATGACCCTGTGGTTCATGAGGTGAATCCGGCTTCCGATGAGGGCCAGCAACTGCTGCGCGAAGCCAGCCGCAAAGCCTTGGAGGATGAGAAGCTGGTAGGCCCTCATAAGCCTCAGAACCTGCGCTGGGCTCCTCGCTTCGTGCTGTCGCTTTTGGCTTGGGGCTGCCTTATCTATTCGCTGGGCGTGGTGACTCCGCTTTCCATGATGGCCAGCAGTCTGGACAGCTTCATCTTTGGCCTGGACGTGGTAACCCCTGCGCTGCTGGTGTTTGCCGCGACGCTCTGGCTAGCCCTCTCTGTTCTGACCTCCCTGGTGAGGGGTAGGGCCTTTACCGTGGTGGCCGCTCTTATCGGCGCTCTTTCGGTGGCAGTGTTTGTCCAAGGCAGCTTTATGAACGTAGGCTTGCCTGTGGCCGACGGCAAAGAGGTGGTATGGGGAAACTTCCTCCAGATCACCTTGGTAAGCTCGCTGGTATGGGTGGCCTTGATGGTGGCAGCGGTGGCCTGGGCGCTCTTTAGCGCCAAGACGCTTAAGGCAGCGGTGGTGATTCTCTCTATCGTGCTGGTGGGCGTGCAGTCGGGGGTGCTGGTGAGCAGCCTGCAGCAAGCCGAGGGCGACCTTGCGTCCATGGGTGCCCCCGACACCCTTTGGACCGGCCGCCCCATGGTCACCACTCAAGATCGAGACACGGTGTCAGAAGGACACAACGTGGTGATGTTCGTTCTGGACACGGTGGACAACGGCTATTTTGACCAAGTGCTTGCCCAATACCCTGGCATCGTGGACGACTATACCGGCTTCACTCACTACGCCAACTGCTCCGGTATGATGATCCCTACGCGCTATGCCATGGCAGACCTGGTGACCGGCTATTGCCTTACCGACGAGGACGACGCCTACGGCACCAGCGTCATCTCATCCTGGTATGCGGCGGAGAACCTGGTGGATGCCATGAAAGACAACGGCTATAGCGTGGACATCTACTCCACCGACATGCCCCAGGGCACCTCCTCGCTGCAGGGGCGCGTGGACAACATCCATGAGCTGGAGACCCAGCCTGGCTTTTGGCCCACAGTGTCCTCCCTCTGGAAGATGTCGCTTTACCGCTCAGCCCCTTGGGCTCTAAAGCCGCCTTTCTGGTTCTACTCCGGCGACATCGCCAACGACATTTTGGGCAATGCCACAGGGGACACCCCCTTTATCCTGGATGATGCGCAATACCTGGAGGACCTCAAAGAGAACGGCCTTGCCTTTGAGGAAAACGAGGACGTCACCTCCCGGGGCACCTACAAGCTCATCCACATGATGGGTTCCCACTATCCGGTGACCCTCGATGATCAGGGCCGGCGCGTGCCCGAGCAAGACACCGATGTGGTCAAGCAGACCCGCGGCGCGTTGCTGGCGGTGGAGCAATACATGGACGAGTTAAAGCGCCTAGACATCTATGATGAAACCACCATCATCGTCACGGCAGATCACGGATACTGGTATCTGGCTGACGAAATCGATGGCCCCACCAGCCCCTTCTTGCTGGTGAAGCCCGCAGAAGATGCGGCCCAAGCCGCCGAGCCCATGAAGACTTCCTGGGCCCCTGTAAGCCAGCATGACCTGGCAGCCACTCTTCTCAAGGCTATGGGCGATCCCAGCTATCATGAATGGGGCACGCCGGTGGACGAGGTGCCAGAAGACCAGCCACGCACCCGCTACTACGATGCCACCTCCGTGGCTGACTACCACGATTACTACGCTATCAAAGAGTGGGCTATCGACGGCGATGTACGCGACTGGGATGCCTGGACAGAGACGGGCAAAGAGTGGCCCATCGTGGATTAGCGCCTCTGCATCAGGCTGTGTAGACTAAGCAACGGAGGCTCTTCTCGGTAAGGTTATGCCGAGAAGAGCCTCCGTCTTTAGGTGCGAGTGTGGGGCGGGGAAGTGCTGGCGACGACCTAGAAGGCTTCGCCTAGGCGCTCTACTACCTGGTCGAAGTTGGCGGGGCCCAGAAGCGAGAGCATGAAGAGGGCGAAGAGGCCGCCTACAGGGTCGGCGTCAGCGAAGCGCTCATAGAAGTTGGCTGCCTTGCGCACGGAGGCGTTGTCCAGGTTCTCCACTGAGAGCATGTGGATGATGTAGTTGGCGTTCCAGTGGAAGACCACCGTGTTGGCGCCGGTCATGAGGCGCTCGCAGCGGGCGTAGACCTCCTCGCAGGCCTCGCCGCTTTCTGCGCAGAACTGCTGGGTGACGTGCTGCAGGAGAGGCGCGGGCCACTCGCCGTCGCGCACATGGTCGATGACCGACTCGTCAGCCGTAAGCTCCACCAGGATCTGCGGGGGCAAAAGGGCGGCCAAGATGTCGTCACCGGCGTTGCCCAGAGATTCGCGGAGGGTGGGGATAGTGGCATTTTCGAAGACCTCGTTATCGCCGATCTCGGCGAATTTGGCGGCCCAATTGATGCCCATCACGCTGCTGCCGGTGAGCATGCCGGCCAAAATGCGGGGTGTGAGGGCGATCCCCGTGCTTACGTAGGCGGTATCTGACATGTGTCTCCTTTGAACAGAGGTAAACGTCCAAGCGTCAGGCTGTAGAAATACCAAAAACTGAGAGATGGCTGCCTGGGCCAAAATAGAGGGACAGGCAGACGCAACCTTCACCATCTTAGACCATGCCGTAAGGTACTCTGGCGAGGCTTGTCCCTGGGAAAAATTGCACGTCAGTAGTTTTCCCAATGGCGAGCAGGGGGCCTGCAGACAGGTGCCAGGCGAGCTTGTGGCCTCTTAGGTAGCGGAGTTACGTAGCTGGCATCTAGCAGTTGCCGGTATAGACCCACCGAAGGTGCGCATGGGCGATGTCTCTGAGCCTATAGATGTCCTCACACGGCGTGGGTTCCAACTGAGTGCAGCGAAACGCCGGGAAGAACCTCGTGATGTGGAGCACGATGGAAGGGTCTATTTGGGCCAGCCAACGGCACTGAGCCTCCATCTCTTCTGGCGAGTCATTGAACCCCGGAACAATGAGGCTGGTGATCTCCACATGGCAGCTGGGTGTGGCCGCAAAGGCGGCAATGGCAGCTTTGACGCACTCCAAGTCGCCGCCAATCTGCGCGTAGCCCTGGGCATTGAAGCATTTAAGGTCGATGTTCACGGCGTCCATAAGAGGGGCTACGGCGTCGATGACAGGCGCCTCAAAGCACCCGTTGGACACCAGCACATTGCAGAGGCCTGCGCCGTGGACCAGCTCGGCGCAGGAGCGCACGTATTCGAAACCGCAGAGGGGCTCGTTGTAGGTGTAGGCCACGCCGGCAACCTCGGGATCGGAGGCGGCCATGTCTGCTGCGGTGGCTGCCAAATCCTGGGGCGACAGATAACGCCAGGGCGCCCGAGCGGCTCCCGCCTGGGCGATGCAGTGGTTCTGGCACCAGGGGCATCGCAGGTTGCAGCCGTAGGATCCCACCGAAAGCACCAGTGTGCCCGGCCTAAACCTGGCCAGGGGCTTCTTCTCTATGGGATCCACCGCCACCGAGGTCACGCGCCCAAAGTTCTCGTCGACCACCCGGCCGCCCACGTTGGTGCGCGCCCGACATGCCCCGGTGGCGCCGGGAGCCATCGAGCACCTATGAGGGCAGCACTCGCAGGTGGCGCGGAGGGGTTTCTGGGTATCCTGGGGCGCTGCTGAGGCGGGAGCGGCTTGGGGGTTGAGCGGCGTGTTGGCCGAGAAGGACGCAGCCTCCCTAAACATGGCGCACCACCTGGAAGCGCTGGATGGAGACGCGGTCGCGAGACAGGTCGATGCCTCCCTTGGAGGCGGCGATGGAGAGTTGCTCGTCCACGGAGTCGACGCCGGCCAGGTCAGGGAGCAGGACGCCGCGGCGGCCGTCGGAGGTGGAGACGATGACGCCGTAACGAGTGCAGTCCAGCTCCAAGGTGGAGGAGACGGGCTCGGGCTGAGAAAGGACGTCTACGTCGTAGATCAGCTCGGGCAGCTCCTCTGGGGTGACCGGCGAGAAGCGGGGGTCGTGGAGGGCGGCAGAGATGGCATTGGCCATGATCTCGGCGGCCAGGTTGGGTTGAACGGGGGAGAGGGTACCTATGCAGCCGCGCAACCGGCCATCCTTTTTAAGGGATACAAAGCAAGCGCCGGGGAGCTCAAGGGCTTCCAGGCTTGCCTGAGAAGCGTCCTTGGCGGCGACGATGGCCTGGGCTGCGGCGTCGGACGGAGCGCCCTGGCCGCGCACCGCGCTCTCCAGCGACAGGCGCGCCAGCGCGCAGTAGGTGTCTTCATGGGCGGCGATGTCTTCGAGCTCGGCACGGCGGGCGGTGTCGTAGTCCTTCCCAAAAGCGCGCTCGGGGGCGGAGCCTGCGGAGCCATCAGGGGTGAAGGAAGCCACTGCATAACCCACGCCGTAGGGTCCCTCGTAGGACATGAGACTGGCGTCTAGGGGCGTGGCGTCCAGAGCGCCTGCCATGATTTGGAAGGAGCGCAGGCCGCATTCGCCGGCGCGCTCGGCAAAGTCGGGGCTCACCAAGAGCAGGCGCAAGAAGTCCGCCGACTCAAAGGACTCGCACACCAGGGCGTCGAACTCCGGGCCCTCGGGAGCAAAGCCGTAGGGCCCCTCGTCTGCCAGCTTGTGGGAGAGGTCGCCGCTGGCCACAAAAACCATGGAGCGGTCAAGCTCCTGGGCTGCCTGGCGCACCAGCTCGCCCAGGCGGTAGTGGTCTTTGGGCGAGAGCCCGGAGAGGGAGAGGCGCACGTAGCGAGGGGCGGGTTTGTTGGCAGGCCAATGCTTCTGAATGAAGTAGACCGGGATGAGCGTAGCGTGGTCGAGCTCGGGATTCTGGCGCCCTAGCGGCCCTGCGGCAAGGCCGGCCGCCTGGGCGGCGTCGCAGAGGGTTGAGACCATCTCTTGGTCGTAGTCGATGGAGGCAGTCACCTGAGGGGCGCCAAAGGAGGCAAAGGAGCCGTATGCGCCCTCTCCGGTAGATATCTGCAGGTAGTCGCCGTAGAGCGGGGCGTGGGGACTGGAGATGACAACGGTGTCAGGGGCGTCCTGGGCGATGGCTTTGCCTACGGCGTCGTATGCGTCGATGGTGGCTTGGATGGCCTTTTCTCGGCCTTGGCCAACCTGAGGGATGATGAGAGGGGGATGGGGCACGGCAAACGCTTGAGTCAACGGCATAAAGGGAGCCTCCCTAAAAAATGTGATGTGGGGGAGGCTCTTAGAAGCGGTGCGGATAGGCGCCATGAAACTTGCTGGGCCTTTTGTGCCGAGCGGTTAGGCGCGATGACCCAGCTTGCGCTCGAGATAATCCTTGAGTTGGGCCGGGGTGCCTCCCTGTAGGTGGTTTTTATCCCAGATCATGTCTTCGAGATCGGCGCGCTGCTCAAGCTTTTGCGCATAGTCCGAAGAAACCATATTGTGCAAGAGGTTGCCTACCTCCACCTCTCCGTTGACGAGCACCACCAAGTGCTCGGTTTCCTCCAGGTGGGAGAAGGCGCTGTAGGGCTTGGAGATGGTGCCGGACACCTTGCCGTCTACAAGGACGCTGGTGCGCACCTCGGTGGTGCACGCAGAGGTGCGGATCGTGCAGCGGGGGTTGTCTGACACGGGGGCTCCGTGGCGGGAGAACCAGTGGCTCCAGGTCTTGCGCCAGCTGCGGGCAGGCCAGAAGACTGTGAAGCCCTTGATGGCAAGTAGCACGCTGTAGCCTAGCAAGAAGATGATGATGAGCCCCAAGAAGATGCCCCAGGGGGTGATGTCCCACACCGAGACGGTGCCCCAAATGTAGGCTGCCAGCACGATGAGGAAGACGGCGGCGAAGATGAGGCCGTCGCGTTTGTTCAAGGAGCGGTCGCGGGCGCTGATGACCTCGCGCAGCAGCGGCTCGTCCATCTCAAAGGTGGACTCGAAGCGCACATCGCCGGCGGAGAAATCGCAGGCGGCCTTGGCAGGGGTGGAATCAAGGATGGGGGAGCTCATAGGGCGGGGCTTTCTGGATGGAGGGTCAGATAAAGGGCGGGCCGGCGCCGATGCGCGGCCAGGACGGCAGAGGCTTGCGGCGCAGGCGCTGGGGTGCGGAGGGTTAGGAGGCGTCCTTTTTGGAGCCTTCTCTGCGCTGGGCTTTGCGGGCTTGGCGCGCCTGCTTTTTGGCGGCGTCGCGTTCTTTTTGAGCAGCCTGGACGGTGCTCCAAGAATCCAGCGTAGAGCAGATCTTGTCGCAGGCGCGAGCCACTGCGTTTCGAGGGGGCTCGCTCACATGGGTGGCCAAAAACTGAATGAACCCTGCGGCGTCGCCTTTGGTAAAGCCCTGGGTGTCCAACATGAAGATGAGCGACCCTTTGGCCAGAGTGAGGCAGATGAGGCGAGGGGTGGCCACCGCGCGGCTGAACTCGCTCCACCCAAAGGTGCGACGAGTGCCGTCGCTCAAGATGACACCCAATTCCTTCTCGGTGGCATAGGTGGTGCGCTGGCGGGCTTTTTCGCCGGCACGATCCAGCGCGGCGATCATGCGGCGGGCGTTGTCTAGAGGAAGCCGGTTGCCCTGCCACACTGTCATGAGGCCCACGAGCAGCACCAGCGCGCAGGTCAGCCCCGAGATATGCCAAAAGACGCGGGCCAGCACCGCAGCAACGCCTATAAGGATGCCGCAGCCAAAGTAGAACACTCGGAGCGTGGGGGAGACCGTGAGCCTGCAGGCTTCCTTGACCTGGTCGTTGGTGAGGGTGGTCTCGTTCACAAAGAGGGAGCCTGCCGGCACGCCGGCTGGCAGCGGATGAGAAGGATGCTTCTTTTTTGCCATGGAGTCACTCCAATAGGGTTACTTTTGGGCGGAAAGCAAAGCGCGCACTGACTCGTAGCGGCTGGTGGAGAGCGCCTTGGCAGGGATGAGTGCCAGCTCGCCGGTATTCATGTCCACCAGGATGAGTCGAGACGTGCTGTAGACATGCTTGATGTCGTTGAAGGGGTAGACCCCCATCTCGCCGGAGGGCTGAGTCACCTCCAGCCTGTCATCCCACACGTCCACGATATAGCGGCGACCGTCTTCTGGCAGCTGCACCGCATTGAGCCCGGAGCGCTGAAGCCTCGCCAGCATGTAAGTGGACCAGCGGCCGCCAACGACCATGAGGCCTGCGCAGAGGGTGGCCATCACTACCATCACCACCGTTTGAGGCTCGAGCACAAACCCGTAGATGAGCATGGCTGCCAGCAACAGCGCGCAGGCGATATAAGCCGGGTTGGAGGCGCCGGTGGGCGTAAGCACCGAGAGCGCATCTTGCGTCATCAGGCTGGTGAGCTCGTAGGTGGCGTGATAGAGCGGCTTGGGTGACGCCGCAGATGAAGAAGACGTGGCAGCCATGACTTCAGGCTCCCTTCGTAAACCGTGCGATATCGCTAACAGAATGATTCTAGCCAATGGGGACCTCTCTGGCACCCAGGGGCGTTTCTCGGCAGCGAAGCTTTCCTGGGCCTCAGGGCGCCCCCGTCTCCCCTCCCTGCCGAGAAACCCCCACCGTCCTCGCCTGCAACTTCGAGGTGGGATGGGTGAGAGACGAGACTCGGAACTTTTCCATTGGGTAACAGGGGAGCCTGAGAGAGGCCTCAAGGCGTTGACAGGGGCGGCTAAAGCGTCGTAGCATGCCCACATAACCGACATTCGGTACACCAAACCGGCGAAGCGGAAGTAAAACCGTCCCAAGCGCCTACAGAGAGCCCGTGCAGCTGAGATGCGGGCGGTAGCAGGACGGCATAATGGACCCGCTGAGGGCGCGGAGAAGCCTTTAAGGTGGAAGCCGCGACGGGAGCTCCCGTGACAGAGCAGGGCGTGTAAGCGCCTCAAAGGGGGCAGGGAGACCTGCCAATCAAGGTGGCACCGCAGGTGTTTCGAGATGAGACGCTTGTCCTTGAGTCCAAATAGACTGGGGGGCGAGCGCTTTTTGTGTCGCTCCCCAAAGCCTCAACGGCGCGAGGCTTCTCGAAAGGAGCGCAGGATGAACTTCACTTCTCAGGTACACAAGCACGTTTTGGGCAAGCTGGGCGCACTTATGGCGTGCCTTCTGGCGGTAGTGGTGCTGGTGGGCTGCTCGGGCGGCGGGGGCACAGATGCCTCCCAGGCTTCCGGCTCGCTGGACAAGAACACCGAAGTCAGGGTGTGCTTTGTGGAGGTAGTGGAAAACGACGCCTTCGTCACCATGATGAACGGCTTCAAAGACGAGATGGCAGACCAGGGCTTCACCAACGTGGTTTACGACGTGAAGAACGCCCAAGGCGACGTGGCCACCTTGAACTCCATCGCAGCGCAGCTCAAGAGCGCCGACTACGACGTCATCGTGCCCATTGCCACCCCGGCTGCCCAGGCCTGCGCCAATGCGGGCATCGACAAGCCCATGATCTTCATAAGCGTCACCGATCCTGTGGCTGCCGGCATCACCTCCTCGCTGGAGAAGCCTGACAAGGGCATCACCGGCACCTCCAACGTGTCCGACGTCAAGGCCATCTTCGAGTTCGCCGAGGAGCTGGACCCGGCGGCGCTCTCGGGCAAGGTGGGTATCCTTTACTGCTCCGGTGAGAAGAACGCCGAGGTCACCGCTAAGGCTGCCCAGGAGTACCTGGAGGGCCGCCAGATCGAGGTGGACGTGCGCACCGTCACCAACAGCTCCGAGGTGCAGCAGACCGCAGCTACTTTGGCCTCGGGCGTCTCTTGCATCTACGTGCCGGTAGACTCGGTGGTTCAGAGCGCCATGTCCCAGCTCACCCAGACCGCTACCAAGGCCAACATCCCTGTGCTTGGCACCGATCCCGTGATGGTGCAGGACGGAGCCCTGGAATCTGTCTCTTGCTCCAACACCACCCTGGGCGCCAAGTCCGCCGACATGGCCATCAAGGCCCTGGAGGGCACCAAGATCTCCGATCTGCCCGTGGAGGTGCTGGCTTCTGATGACTACGCCGTCAACGGCGCCACTGCCAAGGCGCTGGGCATCGACCTGGACAGCCTCTCCATCTCCCAGGACTACCGCGTGATCGATTAGTCTGCGAAGGGATCTTGGGCGAGGTGGCGGCATCTCTGCCGCCGGTTCCCTGGGAGCCTTTGGACTGGTCTTTATGTCGCATTGCCCCCCTGTGAACTTATAAGAAGGAATCCATGACGTTCTCCGTCTTTTACGACGCCTTGATGCTGGGCTTTGAGTACTCTCTTTTGGCCGTGGGCGTCTACATCACCTTTCGCATCCTCGACATGGCCGACCTTACCGTCGACGGTTCTTTTGGCTTTGGCATGGCCTGCTCGGCGGTGGCCGCGGTAGCCGGTCATCCCTACCTGGGCCTGGTGTTGGGTGCAGTGGCTGGCGCCGTTGCTGGCTGCGTGAGCGGCTTGCTCATCACCAAGGCTCGCATCAACCCGCTTTTGGCTGGCATCATCACCATGACAGGGCTCTACTCGGTGAATATCTATGTGTTGGGCGCTCCCAATGTGAGCTTGCTCAATGCCACCCGCGTCTTCGACCCCCTCTACACCGCCCTAGGCGGCGCCGACGGCCCCCTTACTCTGGATGGCGTCAAGATGGCCTTTGTGGTGGTGTTGGTGTGTGCGGTGGTGGCGCTTTTGTCGGCCTACTTCAAGACCGAAGCCGGGCTGGCTGTGCGCGCCGTAGGCGACAACGAGGCCATGAGCCGGGCCAGTTCCATCAACACCAACCTGGTGAAGGTGGGCGGCCTGGCTCTGGGCAACGCCCTGGTGGGCCTCACGGGCGCTCTGTTGGCTCAGTATCAGGGCTTTGCCGACCTCGCCAGCGGCACCGGCATGGTGATGGTGGGCCTGGCTTCCGTCATCATCGGCGAGGTCTTTGGCGGCCACCGCTCAGTGACCTGGGGCTTGTCCTGCGCGGTGGTGGGCTCGGTGGTCTACCGGCTCATCATCCAGCTGGCCCTGGCCGTGAACCTGCTGGACTCCAACGCTCTGAAGCTGGTCTCCGCCGTCATCGTGGCCGTGTTCATGGCCCTGCCCGCGGTGCGCTCTGCAATGGTCAACGGCGCCTCCAAGCGCACCGCCAAGTCGGCCATGGAGCGCCTGCTGGCCCAAGACGCCCGAGCGCTCACCGGAAACGCCGCGAGCCCCGCGCCGAGCAGCGCTGATTCCAGGAAGGGGGAGTAGCCATGGCAACCCAAACGCAAGAGCCCCAGGTGCAGGCGCCAACTCAAGGGGCGCGGGTTTCTCGGCAAGCCCCCATGCTTGAAGTGCGGGCTTTAGAGAAGACCTTCAACCCTGGAACGCCCACGGCTCACAAAGCGCTGGATGGGGTGGATTTGCAGTTGGCTCCCGGCGAGTTCGCCTGCATCGTGGGGTCTAACGGCGCGGGCAAGTCCACGCTGTTCAACGCCATTGCGGGCGCCATCTTCCCCGACGCGGGCCTCATCAAGCTGGGCGGCCGCAACGTGACCTTCGACCCCGACTACCAGCGCAGCCGCACCCTGTCCCGCGTCTTTCAGGACCCGCTCATGGGCACTGCACCTCACCTCACCGTGGCCGAGAACGTTTCCCTCGCTCTAGGCCGCTCCACGCGGGGAGCCAGCCTCAGGCGCGCCATGCGCAAGGAGAAGCGCGACCTCATCGCCAGCCGCCTGGAAACTCTGGGCTTTGGCCTGGAGGACCGCATGGACGTGCCGGTGGGCACCCTCTCTGGCGGGCAGCGTCAGGCGGTGACGCTGCTTATGGCTACCATCGGCAACCCGGAGCTGCTACTTCTGGACGAGCACACCGCTGCGCTGGACCCGGCCGCCACCGAGCGCATTCTCGAGCTCACGGACCGTATTGTTGCCGAGCAGAACGTGGCTACGTTGATGATCACCCATGATCTCAAGGACGCTCTGGCCCATGGTGACCGTACGCTCGTGATGCACGACGGCCGCATTGTGGCAGACGTCTTGGGTTCTGAGCGCGATGCCATGGATGTGGACGGGCTGCTGGAGCTCTTCCGCACCAGCGCCGGCTCCGAGCTGGCCGATGACAAGGTGCTCCTCAAGGCCTGAGGGCACACATGCGATGTAGTGCCTCGTCGCACTGGGGTTTTATAAAACCCCAGTGCGACGAGGCAGCGAAAACACAAATGCCGCCTCCTTAAACGCTGCTCCCTTAAAAGAGGGGGCTTGCTGCGAACATGTCTCGCAGCAAGCCCCCGCATTGGCGCAGTGTTTTCGCAGCGCCCTTACTCTTCCACTACCAGCGGCACCTGGCAGAAGCGCACGCAGTCCACGTAGCCGCGGTCGGTAAGGCGCAGCTCGGGGATGCAGGCCAGCGAAAGGCCCGAGAGCGTTATGAACGGCGAGGGCATGGTGCAGCCCATAGCCTTCCAGACTTCCTCCATATGGGCTACCTGGTTGGCCACCTTCTCCACGTGCTGGTCGCTCATGAGACCGCACACCGGCAGCTCCACCAGCCCAAGCACCTTACCATCTTGCACGGCTACCTCGCCGCCACCACAACGTACCAGCGTCTGGGCGGCCAAGGCCATATCCTCGTCGTTGTCGCCCAACACCAGCAGATTGTGGGCGTCGTGGGCCACCGTCTGGGCCAGGGCGCCGTGGATGCCAAAGCCCTTGGCAAAGCCCGCGGCGAAGGTGCCGGTGGCGTGATGGCGCTCGAACACAAAGACTTTAAGCAGGTCCTGGTCCGGTTGAGCTTCTAGCAAGCCTGCTGCCACGTGCATCTCTTCATGCACCTCGTGGGTGATGGTGTTGCCCGGCGTCACTTCCATGACGCGGACGAGGCACTTGTCGGCAGCAATGGGTTCCCCAGACTGGGTGACCGCCGGGATGCAGAAGGTCTCCGGCTCGATGTCGAAGCCCACGTTCATGGTGGAGGTCATCCAGTCGGGCCAAATGAACTCGTCCAGCTCGAAGGTGGGGACGCCGGCCTCGGCTGCCAGCTCGCCATCGATCCACACCTGCTGGGCGTTGAAGTCGCGCAGGTTGTCCCAAAGCACGATGTCGGCGCACTTGCCCGGCGCGATGGCGCCCAGGTCCTGCTGCTGGCCAAAGCAGGTGGCGGTGTTGATGGTGCACATCTGCACGGCCACCGCGGGCTCGATGCCCAGCTCGACGGCCTTGCGCAAGATGCGGTCCATGTGGCCCTCGCGGACCATGGTGGAGGGGTGGTTGTCGTCGCTCACCAAGCAGCAGAAGCGCGTGTCGATGTCCTTGTTAAGAATTGCCTCCACCAGATCTGGCAGGTTGTGCCATCCCGATCCATAACGCAGCTGGGCGTACATGCCGCAGCGGATCTTGGCCAGCGCGTCTTCGGGGCGCACCGACTCATGGCAGCAAGACACGCCGGAGGCGATATAGGCCTGAAGACCACGGTCGGTCTCGGGGGTGGAGTAGTGGCCGGTGACCGTCTTGCCGGCGCGCAGGGTGGCGTTGATCTCGTCCAAAGGCAGGTCGTCGTCCGCCAGCACGCCGGGGAAGTTCATCATCTCTCCCAAGCCCACGCAGCTGTCCCACTTCATGGTCTCCTCGACGTCGTCGGCGTCGATGGAGGCGCCGGTGTCCTCGAAGCCCGTGATGGCTGGCACGCAGGAGGGGGTGGTGAGCATGGCTTTAAGGGGCGTGCGAGCCGCATCCTCCATCATCACGGCCACGCCGCGCAGTCCGCGCACGTTGGCCACCTCGTGGGGGTCCATATAGATGCCGGTAGTTCCGTGGGGCACCGCCGCCCGAGCGTATTCCGCCACGCCCACCATGGAGCTCTCCACATGCATGTGGCCGTCCATGAGGCCGGGGGTGGCTACCAGACCGGTGCCGTCGATAACTTCGGTGAGCTCGCCTATGCAATGGCTGGCATCGCCCACATAAGCAATGCGCCCCGAAGCCAGCGCAATGTCTTGCCCATCCAGCACCTCGGCTGTGCAGGTATTCACCAGCTGCACGTTTTTGATCACTGTGTCCGCCGGCTCCAGACCCTGGGCCACGCGCACCAGCCTTCGATTGCACTCCCACAACGGCGTCTTGCAAAACTTATTTATCATTCTGCCTCCCGCGAGTTTTCCAGGCATCCAGGCGTTCATTTATGCTCTTGGCTCCTCAGTCTAAGCTATTAAAGGAACCCCTTTTGGCATGGTCTGGCGAAAATAGGAATCTAGCAGCGCAATGGTTGACTGGGCCCATAACCGCTATACTCATCTGCGAGCCTTTTCCACTGGGTCGGGTGACGTCACGTCCCGAACCTGGTCAGGACCGGGAGGTAGCAGCCATAAGGGGCCTCTGGCGGGCACCCGGCTCAGTGGAGAAGACTTGGGAGCCGCCCTCGTTGCCTCATTGCAGCGAGGGCCTCTTGCTATGGGGGCGCGTTTCTCGGCAGCTCTAGGCGGGGCAAAAGCCTGGGCCCGGTGTCTATGGGGCTTGCATCGCCCTCCTTGCCGAGAAACCCGTACCACCTCTCCCTGGGCTTTTACCGGCGGATGCACGGCCACAGATGCGCGGACTTCGAGGAGTCATCTATGGATTTCGTCTCACTTATCGTTGGCCTTCTTCAAGATCCTATGGGTGCGATTCAGGGCTGGATCGCGCAGGGTCCCTGGGTGGCGATGGGCCTCATCTTTTTGGTGATCTTCATCGAGACCGGTGTGGTGGTCATGCCGTTTTTGCCGGGCGATTCCCTGCTCTTTGCAGCGGGCATCCTGTGTCACGGGGCTGCTGGAGAGGCGCTGCCTTTGTGGGAGCTTTTGCTCTGCGTGTGGGCGGCCGCCATTCTGGGCGATCAGTGCAACTTCTTCATCGGTCACTTTTTGGGCACACGCATCATCAAATCCGGGCGCATCAAGGCGCTGACGCCTGAGCGTGTGGCCCAATCCGAGGCCTTCATGGCCAAATGGGGCGGCCTCTCCATCTTCTTGGGTCGCTTCTTTCCCTTCATCCGTACCTTCGTGCCGTTTTTGGCCGGCGTGGGCGGCATGAAGTGGCACCACTTCTTTGGCTTTAATATTTTGGGCGGCGTGGTGTGGTCGTCCCTCTTTACGCTGCTGGGCTACTTCTTTGGCACCATTCCTGCGGTCCAAGAGCACTTTGAGCTGGTAGTGGTAGGCATCATCGTCATCAGCCTCATTCCTGCGGTGGGCGGCGCCATCCGCGCCAAGATTAAGAGCCGCCGCGAAGAGGACGAGATCGAGCAGGACATGCAGCAGCAGTAGGGATCTGCGCGCGGCAGTTGTTTGAGCTACTAAGTTGTCTCAGTCGGCTCCTAGGTCGTCCCAACTCTTTCAGGAAGGCCGTAAGTATTCAGGTTGACTCCCAGGTCGTGGCTAAAAAGTGAAGAATCAACGGACTCCTTTATGAGAAGTTAGGGAGCCTTCAATGAGGGGACATTTCAATCAGCAGCGCGCGCCTGTTCCCTTCCTTCTCCTTGGCTCTCCCTAGAGGATCGCGGCGCACAGTCTCCTGTCCCATCCTCAAGCTCTTGCAGGCGCGCGCATAACCTCCTCATTGGGTTGCCGCGCTCCCCTCTCTCTCGCGACACCCAAAAGGCGCCCTCCGTAAGGGCGCCTTTTTTATTAGAATGAACCATCACCTAAGCTTTGGAAGGATGGTCCATGGAGTCGCTGTATAGAGCCTATCGCCCGCAAACATTTTCGCAGGTAGTTGGCCAAAAACCGGTGGTGGAGACCCTGGAGCGCGGTATTCAGGAGAACCGCCTGGGCCACGCCTACCTGTTCTGCGGCCCTCGCGGCACCGGCAAAACCACCATGGCGCGCATTCTCTCCAAAGCGCTGCTGTGCGAGCAGGGTGAAGGGCAGTTGCCTGATGGCACCTGCGAGACCTGCCAGGCCATTGCCGAGGGCAACCATCCCGACGTCCATGAGCTCGATGCTGCCAGCCGCACCGGCGTCGACGCGGTGCGCGACGAGATCATCAACCGCGTGGACTTCGCCCCCACCAAGGGCAAATACAAGGTCTATATCATCGACGAGGTCCACATGCTCACCAAGGCGGCTTTCAACGCGCTGCTCAAAACCTTGGAAGAGCCGCCGTCGCACGTGGTCTTCATCCTCTGTACCACCGATCCTCAGATGATTCCTGCAACCATCCTCTCCCGTGTGCAGCGCTTCGACTTCCACTCCATCACCAATGCAGAGATCCAAGATCACCTGGCCTTCGTCAGCGAGCAGGAGGGATTTACCGCAGAACCCGAGGCCCTCGCCATGATTGCCCGCCATGCTCGCGGAGGCATGCGCGATGCCCTCTCGAGCTTGGAGCAGCTCTCGGTCTTTGGCAACGGGTCGATCACCGTAGACGCCGCCCGCTCCCTCTTTGGCATGGCCGACGAATCCCGCCTCAACCTCGTGTGCGCCGCCTTACAATCCGGTGACGTGCCTGCGCTTTTCAAGCTCGTGGCTCAGGCCGCAGCCGACGGCGAGGAGATGCTTCAGTTCGCCTCCGGCCTCGAGTCCCACATGCGCGACCTCTACGTCACTGCCATTGCAGGCGACGTCCCTGAGCTGGTCTCCGCCACCGGCGACGAGTATTCCCAGCTGGCCTCCCAAGCGGCTGCCTTTGGCTCGCCCCAGCGCATCTTAAATCTGCTTATGGCCCTAGGCGACCTGGTGCTTGACCTGCGCCGAGCCCCCGACCCCCGGCTCACCTGCGAAGTGGCCCTCATCCGCATGGCGCGCCCCCAGGACGACGCCACGCTTTCTGCCTTGGCCGCCCGCGTCGAGGCCCTCGAGCAGGCTCTCGCTTCCGGCGTCCCTGCACCTGCCTCGTCCACCTCTTCTGCGGCGCCGGTCTCGCCCGCGATGCCCCAGACTTTGCCTGCTTCTGGCGCCCCCCGTGCCGAGAAGCTCACGCCCTCCCTACACGCATCCCCTACGGCGCCTGCACCGCAGCCCCAGCCCGCACCGCAACCTGCAATCCAGCCGAGGTCCGCTGTCCAGCCGAAGCCCGCTGCCCAGCCGCAGGCCACGGCACCTAGCCAGCCTGTGCAGCCTGCGTCCGGGCCGCAGCCTGCGCCGTCCCCGCAGTCAGCGCCCACAGCAGAGCCCCAGCCTGCATCCGCAGCGCAAACGGCGCCACAGCCTACGGCTGCCACACAGTCCGCCGCCGCACCGACCCCCGCGTCTGCCGCCAATGCCGACCTTGAGGCCGCCTGGCAAAAGGTGCTGATAGAGCTCAAAAAGGCCATCCCCGCAGCCCATGCGCTTATCGCAGCGTCGCATCCTTTGAGCGACGACGGCCAGACGCTTGAGATTCTGCTGCCTGCAACCTCGGGGTTTGCGCTGGGCATTCTCTCTCGTGCCGATATCAAGCCCACCATCGACGCCCAGGTCCAGTCGGTCCTCGGACGCCGCAGCGTGCGCTTTGGCACCGAGGGCCAAGCCGCATCGGTACCCGCCGCAAAACCCGCACCGGCCGCTGCGAAGCCCGCGCCAGCTTCCGCGCCCCCGACAGCTCCCTCGCTGACCCCGGCTCCCAGCGGTTCGCCTGCGGCTTCAGCAGCGTCTATGACCCCGCCTTGGGAGGAGGCTCCTTCTCGGCAGCCGGAACCCGCTCCTGCTCCTGAGTCCTATCCCGACGACATGCCGCCCTACGACGATTGCGTCCCGGCAGAAAGCTACGAGGACTTTGGCTCTTTTGAGCCGACCCAGGAGCCTCAGGCGCCTTCGACGCCTGCGCCCGGCCCTGTGTCCGCACCCGCTGCTCCGGTGGCCCAACCCGCTATGACGCCTCCCGCACCTGCAGAAATCGCGCCTATAGAGGCTGTCCAGGGAGCTTCTGTGGCCCCAGAGCCTTCAGCGGCGTCGGCTTCGCCAATAGAGCCTGATGCCCCGGCCGCGGTGATGCCGGAGGGCTTGTCTGCCGAGGAGCAACGAGTCTTCCAGGTTGTGGAGGCAGCCTTTGGCTCTGAGGTACGGGTGCTTCCGGCAGATCCCACAAATCCCCTATCTCAGTAGGGTAGAGTGGCTAGGTTGGTGTGCGGGCGGATGCTGGCTGCATCGACGGCTAAGAATGCAACTGCGCGTCTTTGAACGCTTACAGAAAGGTGAGTTATGGCTAAGAATCGTATGCCTCGTGGCGGTATGCCCCGTGGTGGTATGGGCGGCATGAACATGAACCAGATCATGCAGCAGGCTAAAAAGATGCAGGAGAGCCTGGCTGAGGCGCAGGACAAGGCCAAGGATCTGGAGGTCTCGGCCAGCGCGGGCGGCGGCATGGTGAAGGTCACCGCTTCGGGCGACATGCAGCTCAAGGCCATCGAGATCGATCCTGAGGCCCTGGATCCCGAGGACGTCGAGCTTTTGCAGGACATGATCCTGGCGGCGGTCAATGACGCACTGACCTCGGCTTCTGAAGCTGCTAACAACGAGGTGGCCGCAGCCACCGGCCTTGGCGGCATGAATATCCCGGGCCTGTTCTAAATCGTGGCTAGTTACTTTAATGATTTCCAAACAACTGCGGATACCGGTGCTTCTTGGGATGGCACGTCCTTCTCGGCAGCTACGGGCGAGGGGGATGTGGATGGTCGCAACGATCGCCACGCCTTGCAGAGGTTGTTAGACGAATTGTCGCGGCTTCCAGGTATTGGGCCAAAATCGGCGCAGCGTATTGCCTACCATCTGCTCTCTGCAGACGCGGAGGAAGCGCGCAGGTTGGCGCAGGCTATTTTGGACGTCAAGTGCAGCGTGCATTTTTGCCCGGTGTGCTTTTCCTACGCTACCGGCGATCTGTGCGAGGTGTGCGCGGATCCTCGTCGCGACCGCACGTCTATCTGCGTGGTCTCTGAGCCGCGCGATGTTTCGGCAATCGAACGTACCGGAGCCTATCACGGCCTTTACCACGTGTTGGGCGGCGTCATCTCTCCTATGGACAAGATTGGTCCCGAGCAGCTGCACGTGCGCGAGCTTTTGAGCCGTCTGGCATCTGGCGAGGTCTCCGAGGTCATCCTTGCTACCAACCCCGATGTGGAAGGGGAGACTACGGCCACCTATCTGGCGCGCACTCTGCGCCCGTTGGAGGTCAAAGTCACTCGGCTTGCCCTGGGGCTTCCTGTGGGCGGCGAGCTGGAATATGCTGACGAGGTCACTCTTGCACGCGCCATCGAGGCCCGTCGGGACGCCTAGCTGAGGTGTTCTAGAGGCGTTGGACCATTTGAATCCTGTAGTCGTGTCAGGTTGGAGGGGCTGTCTTAGGATGACATGCCTTCTGTACCTGGCACGACTTGCTATTTGCCCCTGAGCCCTTCGTCTCTGAGGCAGTTTTTTGGATTGGGGCAGTTCTCATATCGAGGCATGTCTCATTTTGAAAGTACTTTTTGGGCCAAATAGCGGCCATCTTGAAAGTGGATCTACCGCCAAGAGGGAAAACCCAGGTTGATGGCGGAAGGTTGGATAAGCTTATTACTAATAAAATAAGCAAGAATATACTGTACGGTCTAACTCTTCTGGGGTAGAGGTTCAAGAAAGCAGTGACGGATCCTTGGACATTAGCTACGTGAATTTTGAAGCCAAAATGACCTCATTCACTCCGTGGATTCACGGAGTGAATGAGGAAACTCCAGGTCACAAAAAATATTAGCTACGTGAATTCACGTAGCTAATGCTGATTGCTGTCCCTAGCACCCAAAATATCTTGGAATCTAAAATGTGCCGCATTATTCCCGCTGCGGATACCACGCTACCGGGGGTTGCACTTCTAGATGGGGGCCAATGGTTTTTCCCATCCAGATCATGTCGTACCAGCGGCCAAACTTGTAGCCGCACTTATCAAAATGCCCCACCTCGCGAAATCCCAGGTGCTCATGGAAGCGGGGGCTGTCCCAGGACAGATGGGGGTCGTCTAAGGCGTGTGAGCCGGTGGGGTTTAGCTTGATGCGCCCCTCCACGTGGGGCACTCCAATGCAGGCATAAAGGTCCAAGATTCCCATGGCGCGCAAGCGCTGCTCAAGTGCTTCGTAGAGCAGGCGCCCCAGACCGCGGCGGCGCACCTGAGGATCCAGGTAAATGGTGAGCTCACAGGTCCAGTCGTAGGCCGTGCGTTCCACAAAGGGCTGGGCATAGGCATAGCCTGCAACAGCGCCTCGATCAACCGCCACCAGGTAGGGGTAGCGCTCCCTGATGTGCTTCATGCGGCCAACGAACTCCTCCAGCGAGGGTGTCTCCCATTCAAAAGAGACTGCCGTCTCGCGCACATAGTAATCATAAATATTGAGAAGATGAACTGCATCCTCCAGACGCACATCCCGCACGTAAGCTGCATCCTCCAGACGCACATCCCGCACGTAAGCGCCGGCACCTTCTTTCCGCATATCTCGCATGTCAGCCTTCTCCTCACGCGCATCCGGCATAAACCGTCTTCCATGACGGAATAGCAGGGTTTCTCGGCAGCCTGATCTTTGGTAGCTGGAGCTAAGGATACGCCCGCAATCTTACAGAGCTGTCACGACACTGTAAGCGGGATCGATGGCAGGAGGACGGCCGGCCGGCGAAGATAAAGTCACACGGTAGCCAAGCGACGGGTGCCCCGCATCCGGGGTAGTGCAAAGGAGGACGTTATGTTTCGTCATGCAGTATCCACGTATTTTGACCGCAACCAGGCAGTGCTCGACGGCACTATGTCTACTTTGCAGCTGGCCCTCTGGACGCTGGGCATGAACATTCTGGGCTATGCCATGATGGCAGCGCTCTGGATCTTCTCGCGCTAAGGCCCCTCCGGGAGCCTCGTCGGGTTTGGCAGCCTGACGTTCCGTGACATGTGGGCGGCAGGCACACCCTCGTAACCCGCCGTGCATCCGCGCCTGCCGCCCGCGCCTTGAAGCTTTGCATCCTCAAGAAAGGATTGTTATGCCAAACGTGCTCGAAGTGCGCGACCTCACCAAGGTCTACGGAGGTGGTCTGGCCGCCACTACCACCGCGCTGGATAAGGTGTCCTTCTCGGTGGCCAAGGGCGAGCTGGTGGCCATCATGGGCCCTTCGGGATCCGGCAAGTCCACGCTGCTCAACTGCGTCGCCACCATCGACAGGCCCACCTCCGGCGAGGTGGAGGTCGACGGCCATTCCATCTCCACCATGCGCCAGCGCGCCCTGGCCGACTTCCGACGTACCCAGTTAGGATTCATCTTCCAGGACTCCAACCTGCTGGACACCCTCACTTGTCGAGAGAACATCGAGCTTCCCCTCACCATCGACCATGTGAAGCCCGCGCAGGTGATAGAACGTGCCGAGAAGGTCGCGCGCTCCCTGGGCGTGGCCGATGTGTTGGACAAATACCCTTATCAGGTGTCGGGAGGTCAGGCCCAGCGAATCGCTGCCTGTCGCGCCATTGTCACCGACCCGGCGCTGGTGCTAGCCGACGAGCCAACCGGCGCGTTGGACTCAAAAGCGGCCCGCGTGCTGCTGGAGGCCTTCCAGGGGCTCAACAGCGCCTATGACACCACCCTGCTCATGGTGACTCACGACGCCTATGCCGCCAGCTTCTGCCAGCGGGTACTTTTCATTCGCGACGGGCGCCTGTTCACCGAGGTGCGCCGCGGCGCTCGCTCCCGCAAGGAATTCTTTGATGAGATTGGCCGCGTAGTCTCGGTGATCGGAGGGGCCGATGCTGACTAAGATCGCCCTAGGCAACATGAAGCGGTCCTATCGCGACTATGCCATTTATTTTCTTACCATTGCGCTGGGTGTGGCGGTGTTCTATGCCTTCAACACCATTCGGTGCCAGGCAGACTTCCTCTCGGCCAGCATCTCCAGCGTCATCCTCATGGTGGCAGACCTGCTCACTGGCGTCACCGTGGTGCTGGCCTTCTTTTTGGCTTTCTTGATGGTCTACGCCAACAATTTCATTGTGCGTCGCCGCAAGAAGGAGTTTGGCCTCTATCGCGTCTTGGGCATGCGCACCGGCCAAGTGGTCACCATCATGGCCATTGAAACCCTGCTTACCTCGCTGGTGGCCTTTGTGGCTGGCATCGTGCTGGGTGTGGGCATCTCTCAGCTGCTGGTCTTTGTGACCGCAGCGCTCTTCCATGACACGGTAAAGAACTTCACCTTCATCTTCTCTCCCGAGGCGCTTCTGGCTGTGGCGGTGTGCTTTGCTGTCACCTTCTGCGTCATGCTCCTGCTCAACCTGCGCTCCATCTCCAAGGTGCGTCTGGTAGACCTTATGAGCTCTGGCCGCAAGAACGAGAGCGTGCGTCTGCGCAACCTGCCTTTGTGCTCGGTGATGCTGGTGGCCTCTGTGGCCCTTATCGTCTGGGCCTACTATCGCTTGCTCATCCTGGGCTATCCCGTAGAAGTCTTTGGTGGCTCGTTGGACGGCGGCAAGTCCAACCTCGACTTCCTCATCACCACCTGCATGATGCTGGTGGGCACCTTCGCCTTCTTCTGGTCGCTGCCCACGGTGCTTGCCACCCTTTGCCAAAAGACCCGCGCCCTCTACCTGCGCGGCCTCAACATGTTCACCATCCGCCAGCTGGTAAGCCGCATCAACTCCAGCTCCTTTGCCATGGCAGTCACTGCAGTAGTGCTCTTCCTGGCGCTCACCTCGGTGTCTACGGGCATGGCCTTGGCTGGCGGCCTCACTACGTACTGGGGCACATCGGCTCCCTATACGGCAGCTCTGAGCGCCACCTACCTGCGCGATCTCTACGATGAGGGCTCCGAGCGCCAGGTAGACAAATCCACGCCTATCCAACCCGTCGACCTTGCCCAGGTATGGGAGTCCAACAACCCGGATGTTGCCAGCCACTCCCGCTACACCCAGATAAACACCTATGTGGTGCCCAAGGGCGAGATCGAGGGCGACCGCTATACCGTGGGCGACCTCTTTGATGACTCCCCAGACACCCATGCTCGCGAGGCTTATGCAGAGTTCAGCACCTACAGCAAAGACCTGGAAGAGTCTTTGCGAAGCGTGCCCATCTTTGCAATCCCGGTCTCTCAGTACAACAAGCTACTGGCCTTGCAGGGCGAGCCCCCGGTAGAGGTGCCCGAAGGCGGCTATCTCATGTATACCTGCGGAAGCCTGGACCGCCTCAAAGCCGGCATCGACCGCGTGCTTGTGGCTGACACCCCCATCACCCTTAACGGCCATACACTCAGGCCGGCCAACGATCAGATGCAACAGGGCCTCATGCTTTCCAACGGCGAAGGCGCAGACCCCTACCTGGTGGTGCCCGACGTAGTGGTGGCCAACATGAGTCCTTCGATGAGCTATCTGGAGATCCAGGCCAACGAGGGTTACGAGAGCCAGGTGGAGGAAGCCACCGACAACCTGGACTTTCAAGCCGCAGTCTCTCAAAGCGAGGATGTGCTGTTCCGCGACAACACCCGCACAGAGATTGTGGAGTCCATGAACCAGATGACCGCCATCATTGGCTATATGGCTGTCTATATTGGCTTTGTGCTGGTCATGAGCGTGGCTGCGGTGCTGGCGATCCAGCTTCTCTCCGGCGTAGCCGATTCCACCTCCCGCTATCGCCTCCTCTATGACCTGGGCTGCCCCCAGCGCCTGCTCTCAGGCTCGCTGCTCTCCCAGACGCTCTTCTTCTTCCTGTTGCCGCTGCTTATGGGCATCGCCCACTCGCTGGTGGCCCTGTTCTCCCTCATGGACCTCTTTGCGCTTGTGTTGCCCTTCGACATGGTCTCCGGCCTGCTCTTTGCTGGCGTCGTCTTCCTAGTGGTCTATGGAGGCTACTTCGCCGTGAGCTATGGGGCCGCTCGAGGCGCTGTCTCCCATGCGCTCCTAGGAGCCCGCCGTTCTCAGGGCTGATGCTCAGGGTTGTCGTGAGGTAGGGCCTTGGCCTGCCTGCTTCTCCTCCTGGTCTTGTTCCCTTCCAATTCCGCTGCCGAGAAGCCCTCGCCCCCGCAACCTGCCTGCTGCCCGCCGTTGGCCTTTTTCAAGGCCAACGGCGGGCGTTTTTGTGTACGGGTGATGTGCGAAGGCTGCATCAGGGCCGTTTGGAGGTGGCAGTCTTTTGTCGGTGGCCGTTGCCCTTAGAGAATGGGAGCCAAAGGGGCTAAGATGGCCAGGTAGGCTATTCCGGTGCCCTTCAGGCACTCAATCATTTGAGGAGATCATGGTTCCCACTCCCAACGGCTCGGATTACGCGCCCAAGCATGGGCGTCATGCGGCGCATCCCGGACAAGCGCCCAGCTACAGCGCGCGTCGAGGTGCTTCTCACGGAATCTCGCAGGATGTCGCTCCAGCGCAGGGCGCCACGCGCCTGTCGCAGGGTGCCGCACGTCCGCCAGCTTCGCTGGGGGCGCAGGATGCGCTGGAGGCGATCTCGGGAGATGCCCCGCGTCCCATCGGGGTGGATCCGTCGCGCACGGGAAGCTTCTCCACCTTGGCGTCTGGCCAGGGGGCGGTGTTACATGATCGCGACTCGGCGTCTGAGGCGGCCTCGGCGGCGCGCCATAATTTTCGCAAGGGTGGTCCGGTGCGCATGAATTCCAAGGCGCGCCCCCAGGTAAGCCAGCGCCCGCGCTCCAGCGGCTCGTTGAGCCGCCCAGCGGTCATCGGCATCGTGGTGGTGGCCGCTGCAGTCATCGTTGGCCTGGTGCTCTTTGTACTCAACGCGCTCAATACCGTGCCTACCTCGCTGGACACCAGCTCGGTGCCCCTGGCAGACCAGCGGGTGGAGCAAACCCAAGACGACGAGAACCAAGGCATCTCCTATGGCGGCTACACCTATTCTGTGCAGCCCAAAGCTGACGGCGTAGGTTACGCCTTCGTGCGCCAGCAGGGATCCGAGGAGCCCACCGTCCTCTTTGACCTCACTGGCACGCCGGTCACGGTGGTGCTCTATAACGGCGCCTTCCTCATCCCCGAGAACCTGGGCTCCAGCTGGGACGTGGTCTCCTGGGTCATGGGCGACGGCTCGGTGCCCCAACAGCTCACCGCCAACGGCAATCCTGTGATGGGGGACGGCACCATTTCCTCGGCCAAGCTCGAGGGCTCCACGCTCACGCTCTCCTTCGACAACGACACCACCAACGCCGTCAACCTGGAGTAGCTGCGGCCTCATGCAGTGATATGCAGAGCCTATGAAACGAGGGGCCATATTGGGAAATTGCCCCTTGCACCGGCGGCGCGGCCATGCAATACTATCCCTCGCGTTGAAACGCACGGGGTGTTAGCTCAGCTGGTTAGAGCGCTGGCCTGTCAAGCCAGAGGTCGTGGGTTCAAGTCCCATACATCCCGCCATTGAATTTTATGAGGCTAACCACAAAGAGTGGTTGGCCTTTTTTCATGCGGCAATAGGCAGAATGGTGTCTGGTCGGCAAATGAGCTGCAGCTTGAGATTTTGGCTGCCATACGGGCGCACCATTCGCAATTCGAGCCTTCCTGGCACGGATTCGAGCGCCTCAGGCATAGATTTGGCGCTTGGCGCGTTATGAGGGCAATGTGGGCACTGGGGTTTTATAAAACCCCAGTGCAGTTACCCCCACTAATAACGAGAATCGGGCTCAAAAGGCTCTCCAAGCCGCAAAATCCATGCAGTGAAGGCTCTCATAACGAGAATGGTTACGACCGGCTATAAGGCTACGAAGCGTTTTTCAACAACCTCGTGAACTACCGTCCAAAGCATCAGATCCTCCTGGCCGTCGTTAAAGATGGAATGACTCGAACCTTGTGGACACACGTGGCATATACCAGGGGTGGGTTCTTCTCGGCTGCCGTCGCAGATTGCATGACCATGGCCCGAGACTACAAAGTTAATATCAGCTCCGGTGAGCTGCTCATGTTCGCCAATGGAGGATCCCGGCGTCAGACGGCTTTCGATGAAACGTCCCACTTTGTTTATTTCCATGCGGGCGATCACTGAGCCGCCACCCTATTCATGGCGCGAACGGTCAGCTCATCGAGTTGAGAGAAGTCTTATGCGCATGTTGGATGTTCCTTAGCAGGTTTCCTGGCGATCACTGCCAGGCATAGGTCTTCTTCCGCCCTGCAACGTAAAAAGTAGTATTCCCTGCCGAGAAAAACTTCCGTGGCAGGATGGGAGGGTTGCTCGGCAAGGAATAGGCAAGGCTTCTAGTTCCCACCGCTAGGGGCCAAAGGTACCTCTTTCGGGGTGATCTGCCTGTGTGCGGATCACCCCGTTTTCGTGCGGGTGTGTAGCAGTCGTGGGTAGGGGGTAGGGGAGCAGCTAGAGCACCTATAATGGGTGAACTTACTGGCGGTTAGAAGATAGAAAGGTTGGCAGATGGCACAAGAGGCCATAGCGGCCCAAGAGGGGCGATCGGGCGAGACGCCCTCCGTCCCCATCGCCGTCTTTGATTTTGATGGCACGGTGATCAATGCTCAAAGCGGTACGCAATTTACTAAGTATCTGCTGCTCAAGCACTATATTGGACCCATTATCGCCTTCAAGGTGATCTGGTGGGGCTTGAGGTACACGCTGCATCTGCCTATCGATCAAGACCGTGTGCGCTTCTACCTTACAGACAATCTGCGCGCCTACAGCAAAGCCCAGGTCTACGCCATCATGAAGGACTTCCATGACACTGTCCTCGTGCGCTACTACCGCCAAGACGCGTTCAAGCAGCTTAAGGACTGCCGAGAGGACGGGTGCGTGTGCGTGCTGGTCTCGGCGACGTTTCAGGGCGTGGCCGACGCCGCCAAGGACTACGCCGGCTTCGATGCCGCACTGGCCACTCGGATGGAGTGGGACGCCCAGGGATATTTGACTGGCAACGTGTCTGGCTCGGTGGTGGAGGGCGCGGGCAAAGTGACGGCTCTCGAGGATTGGGCCAACGAGCAGTTTGGCCAAGGGGGCTGGCATGTGGAGTATGCCTTTGGCGACCACTATACCGATAAGCCCATGCTCTCCTTAGCCGAGCGCCCCTTTGCGGTAGATCCTGGTAAAACGCTCAAGCGCGCTGCTGAGGCGCTCGGTTGGCCGGTGCTTCTGTGGCGCTAGAGAAGCACGGCGCAGCTGCTGCGGGTATTGGGGCTAAGGACGTGGCAAAGGCTGTGGCAGCCGGCAGGCAAGAGGCTGGGGCATCTGCGGCTATGGATGAGTCTTGGGGCGGCTTTCGCGCCCGCATGCTGGAGCAGGGCCGTCTCCATTGGCGCGACCTGCCCTGGCGCCACACCCAAGACCCCTATGCCATCTGGATCAGCGAGGTCATGCTCCAGCAAACCCAGGTAAGCCGCGTCGACGGCCGCTGGCAGCGCTGGCTCGCAGCATTTCCCACCATCGAAGCGTTGGCTGTCGCGCAGCCTGCGGATGTGCTTCAAGAGTGGCAGGGCTTAGGCTACAACCGCCGCGCGCTTTCACTGCACAAAGCCGCCCAGCAACTGGTGGAAGAGTCTCTCAGCACGATGCCCTGCGACTATCAGGCGCTGGTGTCGCTTCCTGGCGTTGGCCCGGCTACGGCAGCAGGCATTCGCGCCTTTGCCTTCGACCTGCCCGGTGTGTACCTGGAAACCAATGTGCGAACCGTCTTTCTGCACGAGCTCTTTCCGGATGCCCAGAAAGTTCCTGATTCTGTGCTGGCGCCTCTGGTGGAAGCCGCTTGTCCGCCGGATAATGCGCGGCAGTGGTATTACGCGCTGCTGGACTACGGCGCCTATCTCAAGCGCACGCTGCCTAATCCTTCTAGGAGGTCTGCGGGACACAGGAAGCAGTCGGCTTTTGAGGGCTCACGCCGACAAAAGCGCGCCATCCTGGTAAGACTGCTTTTGGAAGCCCGCGACTTGGCGGCTTCGGGGGGCGCAGGTGGCTTGACGCTGGAAGAATCTGCAGCTCAGCTGGGGCAAAAAGAGCTGGAAGCCGGTAGGCCGGAACCTCGTGTAGGATTGGTGGCCGAGCTTTTGGAAGAGTTGGAACGTGAGGGCTTTTGCCATTCCTGTGGCGGACGCTGGAATGCCTGAAGCCAAGAAAAAGTTAGACTGTAAACTATGCTCTAGACATCCGTCGTTCGCGCCCAGCGGCGCAAGGAAGGAAGTACTATGCCCAACGTAGATTTCAACGAGTCCAAGACTAAGAAGAACCTTGAGACCGCCTTTGCCGGCGAGTCCCAGGCTTCTATCAAGTACGGCTATTACGCCAAGCAGGCCAAGAAGGACGGCTACGTCCAGATCGGCGACATCTTCACTGAGACCTCCGGCAACGAGGCCGCTCACGCCAAGATCTGGTTCAAGTATCTCCATGGCGGCACCATCCCTGACACCCTCACCAACCTCAAGGACGCCGCCTTTGGCGAGAACTACGAGTGGACTCAGATGTACGCCGAGTTCGCCGAGCAGGCCAAGGAGGAGGGCTTCGACGAGATCGCCGCTAAGTTCCAGCTGGTAGGCGCCATCGAGAAGACCCACGAGGCCCGTTACAACAAGCTCGTGGACCGCATCGACTCCGGTGAGGTCTTCAAGCGCGGCGACGCCACCGTGTGGCAGTGCACCGTCTGCGGCCACCTGCATGTGGGCCCCGAGGCCCCCAAGGTGTGCCCCGTCTGCGGCCATCCCCAGGCTTACTTCGAGCAGCAGGCCGTCAACTACTAATAAGCAGTGATTTTGCAGCCTAGGCGATCTGGCTGCATAGGCTTGATTGTCTCACAGGCCCTCCATGTCGCAGGACATGGAGGGCCTTTTGCGGAGAGCCGCAGGTCCATGGTGTGTCTGTTCTAGGCTTACAGGACAAAAAGCATGCTGTGAATTGGGACGTTGGCGCAGGTCAACGTCCCTTTTTTGGTGTTTAAATCTGGAAGGCTCATTCAAACACAGGGGCCCGAACAGAGGTTGCGCTGTCAAATGCAGTGTTGCCCCAGCTAAAGACAGCAAAAACCGAGTCGTTACATCCAGGATTTGCAGCACTCGATGAAAAAGGCGATCTGCAGAGCCTGCGGGGCCAAGATGTAGGAGGGCGACAGCGCATGCACCTACTAAGTACATTTCCTCCGTACATCTCCTCCGGCACGCGCCTACTAAGTACAATTGAATATGAAACCAACTCTGTGAGCTTGGGTGATGTGATGCTTAAATAAAAAGTGGCGCTGATTTTGAGCGAAATCGGTCTACTAAGTACTTAGTAGGCGTGAGGTGGTGCCCAGCCCAAGCCTCATCTGTCCTGCGCCCTCATCTCGCAGGCAGGCCTGCTTTTTGCCTTCCATCATTTACCCGGGAGTTTGCAGTTTAAAAGCAGTCCTGCTTTTAAACTGCCCACCTTCTAGCCGCAAAGAGTGCCTGCAAAAAGAGTACTTATAAATAATGAATGTATATTTGGTCAACAGATTATGGCCTCCATATTAAGGGGTGTTAGCGCAGGTCTGACGCAGGTCAACACCCCTTATCGCAGCACGCTATCTGTCCTATAAGCCCTGTTCTATGAGTTGTGAGCACCTATTTGAAGAGCTGTGGGCGCGTGAGCATTTGAACGCCGGGGCACAATGAGCCTGTTCTGCCCCGAACACGGCCTAGAGCCCAGCGTGAAACCCCTTTGATGTCAATGAAAATCTCATATAAACGCTGCAGGCATCTTATATCGAAAGTCAGTAATACATCACTGCCCTTGTGACTGTAGGATTTTTGCGTGCACGCCCATGAATTATCTCCCAGTGGCTGTTCCTGCGCACCCAATGGAAATTCTTTACAACCGGTAGGAAAAACGTCCAAATATTATGGTGGGAGCAGCGGATTTGCCGTTGGCAGGATTGATAAATCATAATGGACTAAACCTGCGATAACGTGGGTTTAGGGATAGGGCAAGAAGAAAAAATGCATTGGGCGAACAAGTTTTGTGTTGCGCAGAGACCCTGTGGTGGGTATTGTGAGTTCGTTCAAAAGCACAAAACACTCTGAAGGTCCATCCGCAACGTCACTTGCGCGAGCGTCAAGGTTTCTGCCATGGCGGGCTGGCGTACGAGACGAAGGCTCTTATCGGCAAGGGTAATCAGCGACGGTATCGCTGCATGGCGATGCCCCTGGTGCCCGGCAAGGAGGAAAGCGCCATGAGCGTGAGCCAGAATTCCATTACCAACGACGACCTGTATCTGTTGGCCAAGGGCGACTGGAACCGTAGCTGGGAGAAGATGGGTGCTCATAAAGAGACCCGTGACGGCCAGGAAGGCTACGCCTTTGCGGTGTGGGCGCCTGAGGTGAAGTCTGTTTCTGTCATTGGCGAGTTCAATGAGTGGAACATCTCGGCCAACCCGCTGGAGGAGACCGCTACCGGCGGCGTGTGGTGCGGCTTTGTGCCGGGCGCCCAGGAAGGTCAGCTTTACAAGTACTACGTGCTCTGCCAGGACGGCACCGAGCTCTACAAGGCAGACCCCTACGCCTTCTGGAGCGAGTACCCTCCGGGAACCGCTTCCCGTCTGGCAGACCTCTCTCGCCACGTGTGGAAGGACGGCCTGTGGATGGGCCGTCGCGCCCGCACCGACCACTTCAAGCGCCCCCTTAACATCTATGAGGTGCATCTGGGCTCTTGGAAGCGCCACGACGACGGCCTGGACGGCCTGGGCATGGGCGAGGGCGGCGGCTCCTACCTCACCTATGACGAGCTCTCCGAGCAGCTAGTGGACTATGTGCGCGACATGGGTTACACCCACATCGAGCTCATGCCCGTCATGGAGCACCCCTTCGACGGCTCCTGGGGCTATCAGACCACCGGTTACTATGCGCCTACCTCGCGCTATGGCGACCCTTCGGCCTTCATGAACTTCGTGGACAAGTGCCACCAGGCAAACATCGGCGTCATCCTGGACTGGGTGCCCGGCGGCTTCTGCCGCGACATCCAAGGCCTGGTGCACTTCAACGGCCACAACCTCTATGAGAAGGAAGAGCACCCCAACTGGGGCACCTACAAGTTCGATTACTCTCGCGGCGAGGTGCGCACCTTCCTCACCTCCAACGCCCTCTTCTGGCTCGAGGCCTACCACGCAGACGGCATCCGCGTCGACGGCGTGACCTCCATGCTCTACCTGAACTTTGGCGTGGACGACCCCAGCCAAAAGAAGTTCAACGACAAGGGCACCGAGGAAGACTTCGAGGCCATCGACTTCATCCGCCACATCAACGAGACTGTGGGCAAATACCACCCCGACGCCATGATGATGGCCGAGGAGTCCACCGCCTGGCCCCTGGTAACCCGTCCCGCCGAGGTAGGCGGCCTGGGCTTCCACTACAAGTGGGATATGGGCTGGATGAACGACACCCTCAATTACTGCAAGACCGACTTCCCCTGGCGTCCGGGCAACCACAAGCTGCTCACCTTCTCCATGATGTACGCCTTCTCGGAGAACTACGTCATGCCTCTGTCCCATGACGAGGTGGTGCACGGCAAGGCCTCCCTCATCGTGCGCCAGCCGGGCGACCAGTGGCGCCAGTTCGCCGGCCTTCGCACCCTGGCCCTCTACCAGATGACCCATCCCGGCGCCAAGCTCAACTTTATGGGCAACGAGATCGGCCAGTACATCGAGTGGCGCTACTACGAGGGCATCCAGTGGTTCCTGGCAGACGAGTATGAGCCCCACCGCAAGCACCAGCACTACATTGCCGAGCTCAACCATATGTTCCGCGACAACAAGGGCCTCTGGCAGCACAACTACGACGAGAGCGGCTTCGAGTGGGTCGACGCCGACAACGCCGAGCAGTCCATCATCGTCTACACCCGCAAGGGCGACCGCCCGGTGGATGACCGCGTGGTAGTGCTCAACTGGGATCCCGCTGCCTATGAGGAGTTCCGCATCGGCGTGCCTCGCGAGGGCAACTACGAGGAGGTCTTCAACTCCGACGCCGTCGAGTTTGGCGGTTCCGGCGTGATCAACGAGGGCAAGCTGGTCTCCACTCCCGAGCCCTACGATCGCTGCGAGAACTCCATCGTCCTGCGCGTTCCTCCTCTGGGCGGCGTGGTGCTCCGTCGCACCGGCAAGTCCAGCTATGTGGCCCCCAAGCCCGCCAAGAAGGCTGCCGAGAAGCCCGCGGCTTCCAAGCCGGCAGCTGCTTCCAAGGCAGCCAAGGCTCCCAAGACTGCCGAGAAGCCCGCGCCTAAGAAGGCCGAGGCTCCCAAGGCTGCCGCTAAGGCCGTAGAGGCTCCCGCAGCCAAGGCTCCCAAGGCTGCCGAGAAGCCCGCGCCTTCCAAGCCGGCAGCCAAGAAGGCTCCTGCCGCGAAGAAGGCCACTGCGGCAAAGACTGCCCCTACCAAGACGCCCAAGGCTGCGCCCTCTTCCAAGAAGGCCGAGGCTCCCAAGGCTGCCGCTAAGGCCGTAGAGGCTCCCGCAGCCGAGGCTCCCAAGAAGCCCGCGGCTTCCAGGCCGGCAGCCAAGAAGGCGCCGGCTGCGAAGAAAGCGCCGGCAGCCAAGAAGGCTCCTCGCAAGCGCAGCTAAGCGAGGCAGATGCTTAATCGCACTCAGATGCGCCCGGGTCCCACGTCACCCGGGCGCATCCCTTACACGACGCCCTAATCCCTGTAAATAAGGAGTATCGAGTGAAAAACGACATCTTCGAGAGCACAGGACAATTCAAGAAGGAATACCGCCGCATGGTGGAGTCCGAGGTGGGCAAAGACTTCGAGGACGCCGACGATTACGAGCGCTTTGCAGCCCTTTGCAACCTGGTAGCCTATCGTGCCCGCGCCATTCACGTGAAAAACGACAACGCCATCGTGGCTCAGCGCAAGAAGCGCGTCTTCTACTTCTCGTTGGAGTTTCTTATCGGCCCGCTCCTGGAGAACTACCTGCTCAATCTGGGCGCGCTAGAGACCGTGCAGGAGGCTTTGGAGGAGATGGGCACTTCGCTGGAGCGCCTCTCTGCCTGTGAGGTCGACCCCGGCTTGGGCAACGGCGGCCTGGGGCGCCTGGCTGCCTGTTTCCTGGATTCCATGGCTCATGAGGGCATTGCCGGCTACGGCAACGGCATGCGCTATCGCTATGGGCTGTTCCGCCAGGTGATCAAGGATGGCCGCCAAGTGGAGGAGACCGACAACTGGCTGGCCAAGGGCTATCCCTGGGAGGTCCGTCGCCCCGAGTCTGCTGTGGAGGTCACCTTTGGCGGCGAGGTGGTGCGCCACGAGGAGGACGGCAAGTACTGGTTCACCTTGGAGGGCGGCGAGACCGTCAAGGCAGTGCCCTACGACATCCCTGTGGTGGGCTATGGCGGGCAAACCGTCAACAAGCTGCGCATTTGGTCTGCCGAGCCCGCTCAGGAGAATTTCGACCTGGATGCCTTCAACGACGGTCAATATGCGAACGCCTCCAAATTCCGCACCGACGTCGAGGCTATCTCTACCATCCTGTATCCCAACGATGCTGGCGAGCACGGCCGCATCCTGCGCTTGAAGCAGGAGTATTTGTTTGTGGCTGCAGGCATCGGCTCCATCATGCGCACCTTCAAGCGCGAGAACACCCGCGCCGACGGCACGGTGGATTGGGATATGTTCCCCGAGCTTATCGCCATCCACACCAACGACACTCACCCCGCCATGTGCGGCGCCGAGCTGCTGCGCGTCCTTATCGACGAGGAGGGCCTGGACTACGACCGCGCCTGGGACATCGTCACCCGCACCATCAGCTACACCAACCATACGGTGTTGCCTGAGGCTCTGGAGAAGTGGCCCATCGACGTCTTCCATCGCCTGTTGCCTCGCATCTACATGTACATCGAGGAGATCGACCGCCGTTATCGTGAGGACTTCATCGCCAAGCACGGCGACCGCATGGATCTTCTGTGCGAGACCGCCATCCTCTGGGACGGCCAGGTGCGCATGGCCAACCTTTCCATCATCTGCTCACACTCGGTGAACGGCGTGGCCAAGATCCACACCGACATCTTGGAGCGCGAGGTCCTCAACGGCTTCTATCAGCTGGATCCCGAGAAGTTCAACAACAAGACCAACGGCATTTCCTTCCGTCGGTTCCTTGGCAATGCCAATCCTAGCTATTCCCGTCTCATCACCAGTGCCATCGGCGACGGCTGGCTGGATGACGCCAGCGAGCTCCACAAGCTCTCGGCCTTCTACAAGGACAGCGTCTTCTTGGACGCCATGACCGACTCCAAGCGTCTCAACAAGGAGCGCCTGGCTGCTTACATCAAGAAGACCACCGGCGTAGAGCTGGATTGCGACTCGGTCTTCGACGTCCAGGTGAAGCGCTTCCACGCCTACAAGCGCCAGCTGCTCAACATCTTCAAGGTGATGGACGTTTACAACCGCATCGTCAACTGGGGCTACACTCCTCGTCCCACCTCGTTCATCTTCGCCGGCAAGGCCGCCCAGAGCTACACCTACGCCAAAGAGGTCATCCGCCTCATCAACTCGGTGGCTCACGTGGTCAACAACGATCCTCGCGCCAACCAGATCATCAAGGTGGCCTTCGTGCCCAACTTCTCGGTAAGCAACGCCGAGCTTATCTATCCTGCTGCCGAGATCTCCGAGCAGATCTCCACTGCCGGCATGGAGGCGTCGGGCACGTCCAACATGAAGCTCATGGCCAACGCTGCCATTACCCTGGGCACTTTGGACGGCGCCAACGTTGAGATCGCCCAGCTGGCCGGCCGCGACAACATCGAGATCTTTGGCCTCACCGTCGATGAGGTGGAAGCCCTTAAGTCCTCCAATAGCTACTTCGCCTGGGATGAGTACAACCGCGACCGCGACCGCCTGGGACGTGTTGTTGATGAACTTATCGATGGGACGTTCGCAGGGCTGTCCGGAAACTTTAATCTTATTTACGACGGCCTCATGCATAAGAATGATGCTGACTTTGTTCTGAAAGACTTCCACTCCTATGTGGACGCCTGGGAGCATTTAGGATCGATCTATGGCGACCGGCGCCGCTGGAACGCCATGGCGCTCGCGAATACCGCAAATTCCGGATTTTTCTCGTCGGACCGCACCATTCGTGAGTACGCTGAAGACATCTGGCACGTGTAGCCCCTTACCCAGAGAGAGGGTCGGGGCCAGAGTAGTTCGTACTGTTCAGGAGTTTAGGGACGCCTCCCAAAAAAAGAGGCGTCCCACCCAAGGAGCCTCGAGCCGAGGTTTTCTACAGGAAGGGGAGTGTTATGAGCAAGAAGGAGTGTCTCGCGATGCTTCTTGCCGGCGGGCAGGGTTCCCGTTTAGGCGCCCTCACACGGTCGATCGCCAAACCGGCCGTGTCCTTTGGCGGCAAGTACCGCATCATTGACTTCGCGCTATCCAACTGCGCGAACTCCGATATCAACACCGTGGGCGTGCTGACCCAGTACCGTCCCTATCTGCTCCACAGCTATATTGGAACCGGTGCTGCCTGGAACCTCGACGAGCGCGACGGCGGCGTCTCCGTGCTCCCTCCGTTCGCCACCGAGACCGGCGGCTCGTGGTATGCCGGCACCGCGGATGCCATCTATCAAAATATCGGCTACATCGAGACCCAGGATCCCGAGTACGTGCTCATCCTGTCCGGCGACCACCTCTACTCCATGGACTATCGCAAGATGCTGGACGTCCATATCAAGAACAACGCCGACCTCACCATCTCCGTCATGCCTGTGCCCTGGGACGAGGCCAGCCGCTTTGGCATCATCACCAAAGACGACGACGGCTCGGTAGTGAAGTTCACCGAGAAGCCCGCCCAACCGGATTCCAACCTTGCGTCCATGGGCATCTACATCTTCTCCACCGATGTGCTCATCAACGCTCTGCGTGAAGATGCCAACGACCCCGATTCCGAGCATGACTTTGGCAACAACATCATCCCCAAGATGCTCGAAGAGGGCCGTCGCATCTATTGCTACGAGTTCCACGGCTTCTGGCGCGACGTAGGTACCATCGCCTCCTACCACGACACCGCCATGTCGCTTCTGGGCGCCAACCCCGAGTTTAACTTGGATCAGCCCGACTTCCCCGTCATGAGCAACGCCCCCACTCGCCCGCCCCATCTCATCGGCACCGCCGCCTCTGTGGATGACTCTTTGGTAGCCAACGGCTGCCGCGTCTTTGGCGAGGTCAAGCACTCCATCCTCTCCACCGACGCCTATGTGGGCCCACGCGCTCACGTGGTGGACTCCATCCTTCTGCCCGGTGCCAAGGTCATGGCCGGCGCCTACGTGGTGAATGCTATTCTCGGCGAAGGCGCCGTGGTAGAGGAGAATGTCAAGTTTGGTTCCGTCGACAAGCCCAAGGACACCGTGGTTGTTGGCGACAACGTTGTTGTAGGAAAGGGGGAGGAGTAATCGTGGATCGCTGCATTGGCCTCATTACCACCAATTACTCAGTCAAAAACCCGAGTGCCCTCACCGAGTCCCGTCCCCCGGCAGCGCTGCCCATCGCTGGCCGTTACCGCATGGTGGACTTCGCTCTCTCTAACATGGTCAACGCCGGCATGCGTACTGTGGGCCTGATTTTGCCCTCCAACTACCGCGCGCTCATGGATCATGTGGAGTCCGGCAAGGATTGGTCGCTGGACCGCAAGCATGGCGGCCTGTTCAACCTGCCGGGCTCCGCCTTTGGCTCCACCCGCTCCGGCGCCCGCTTCCTCATTCGCGACCTCATTGACAACCGCGTTTTCTTGGATCGCGAGAAGCGCCCTTACATCGTGCTCTCTGCCGCCAACATCATCTACAACATGGACTTCCAGGACCTCATCGACGAGCACTGCAAGTCCGGCGCAGACATCACCGTGGTCACCAAGCGCGCTGCCGAGGAGAACGTCTCTCTCACCGGCTTCCACGTAGACAACAACCGCGTGGTGGGCGTGCATCAGGGCGTGCAGTTTGGCGACACCTCCTTCCTGGATACCTTCGTGGTTTCCATTGACATCTTGAAGCAGCTGCTGGACTGGTATAAGTCTCTGGATTACCTGGACCTCTTCGAGGCCCTCACCGGCGACCTGGACCGCGTCAACGTGCAGACCTACACCTTCGACGGTCCTGCCATGGCAGTCTTTTCGGCCAAGTGCTTCTACAAGAACTCGATGAAGCTTCTGGATCCCGACATCGACGACGAGATCTTTGGCGACGAGCGGCCCATCTTCACCAAAGCCCACGACAATCCTCCCGCCAAGTACGAGCCCGGCGCCAAGGTATCCAACTCCCTGGTGGCTGGCGGCTCTCGCATCGCAGGCTGCGTGGAGAACTCCATCCTGGGCCGCAACGTGGTGGTGGAGCCCGGAGCCACCGTGCGCAATGCCATCGTCATGCAGTCCTGCGTGGTGGAGAGCGGCGCTCGCATCGAGAACGCCATTGTGGACCGCGACAACACCATCCCGGCCCGCACCGAGCTACGTGGCACGCTGGATGACATCCTTATTCAGGGGAAGGGACGCAGCTAGTGTCTGCTAAACAACGCAGGAAGCTACGCGTCGTATTTGCGTCGGCCGAGGCCGCTCCGTTTTCCAAGACGGGCGGCTTAGGCGACGTGGCCGGCTCGCTGCCTCAGGCGCTTGTGGCAGCCGGCTGCCGCGTCGTGGTGATGCTTCCTAAATACGGCACCATCAAGCAAGAGTACGTCGACCAGATGGAGCATGTCTGCGACTTCTATCTCAACATGGGGTGGAGAAGCGAGTACTGCGGTCTGGAGCGCATCCAGAAGGATGGCGTCGACTACTACTTCATCGACAATGAGCATTTCTTTAAGCGCGACGGCCTCTATGGCTACTTCGACGACGGCGAGCGCTTCGCCTTCTTCTCCAAGGCCATCACGGAGAGCCTCCAATACCTGCCGGATTTCCGTTGCGACATCTTGCACTGCAATGACTGGCAGACGGCTCTGGCCCCTGTCTTCTTGCGCGAGTATTACCAGGGCCTGCCGCTCTACGACAACGTGCGCACGGTCTTCTCGATACATAATGCCAAGTTCCAAGGCATGTACGGCGACTCAGTGCTGGATACCGCAGGCCTGCTCCCGGCACCCAATGCGGTACGCCAGCTCTACTGCGCACCGGATACCATCAACTATATGCAAGGTGCGCTCATCTACTCCGACCTGCTGTCCACGGTGAGCCCTACCTATGCCCAGGAGCTCAAGACCCCCTTCTTTGGCGAGGGCCTGGACGGTCTGTTCCGTCAGCGTTCCGAGTCGCTCCATGGCATCTTGAACGGCATCGACACCAAGTCCTTCGACCCGGCTACCGATCCCGCCATCGCCGCCAACTTCTCTGTGGGCGACATGGCTGGCAAGGCCGCCTGCAAGGCCGCGCTTCAGGAGGAGCTGGGCCTCGAGGTGAACCCCGGGCGCCCGCTGGTGGCCATGGTGACCCGTCTCACCAAGCAAAAGGGCCTCGATCTGGTGCAGTACTCGCTGGAGCGCCTGCTGGGCCGCTCCATTCAGGTGGCAGTGCTGGGCACCGGCGACCGCACCTACGAGGACTCGCTGCGCTACTTCGACTGGAAGTATCAAGGCTCCATGTGCGCTCGCATCGACTTCGACCTGGGTCTCTCCCAGCGCATGTACGCCGGCGCAGACATGTTCCTGATGCCGTCGCTCTTCGAGCCCTGCGGCCTGTCTCAGATGATCTCCATGCGCTATGGCACCTTGCCCATCGTGCGTGAGACCGGCGGTCTCAAAGACTCGGTCATCCCTTACAATCAGTTCACAGGCGAGGGCACGGGCTTCTCCTTTGCCAATTTCAATGGCGAAGAGATGGCAGACTGCGTCCTCAACGCAGCTGAGGTCTTCTGGACCAACAAGAGCGCCTGGGCGCAGCTCCAGCGCCAGGCCATGGAGGTAGATTTCTCCTGGACGGCTGCAGCAAATCGTTATATTGAGATGTATGGTTGGCTCCACCCCGAGGTTATTCCTCAGGAGCGCGCCTAACACCCCCGACCCCCTTGGACGGCCTGGAGGCGGCAGCGTGCCCTTCTTAAGCAGCCATTGAGGTTCAAGGGAGAAGAGAGGACACCATGAGAGCCTTTCACGACAGCAGGGGCTCCCGGTATAGAAATCCCGGCGGCGCCGCCCTTGTGGGCGGCGTCGTCACGTTAAAGATCGACGTGTGGGATGATCCGGGAACCCAAGCCACCATTCGCACCTGGGTTGACGGCGAAGGCGAGGCCTTCTGGCCCATGGAGCTTGAAGAGCGAGCAGAGGACGGCCGCCTCACCTTTGCCGGACAGCTGCCCTGCGAGGCGCTGGGCATCCTGTGGTACGCCTTCTTGCTGGAGGGTTCAGACGGCGTGGTGCGCTATTACGGCGCCCGCGAGGGCCGTACCGGCGGCGTAGGGCAGATGTATGACTACATGCCGCCCTCCTTCCAGATCACCGTCTACCATCAGCGCGAGGTCACTCCAGATTGGTACAAGGCCGGCATGGTCTACCAGATCTTTCCCGATCGCTATCGGCGCGATGATCAGTGGCGCCAGCGGGCCGAGGCTGCGCTGGAAACCCCTACGCAGGGTGTGCCTCGGGCTTTGGTGGAAGACTGGGATACGCCGGTGGCCTACCAGCGCGACGAGCACAACCGCATTACGGTTTGGGAGTTTTACGGAGGCTCTCTAGAGGGCATTCGCCAAGATCTGGATCGCATCGCTTCCATGGGATTTACGGCTATCTATTTGAATCCCATCTTCAAGGCCCAGTCCAACCACCGCTATGACACCGGTGACTACCTGGCCATCGATCCCATGCTAGGCACACTAGAGGACTTCCGCCGCCTGGCAGACGACGCATCTGAGCGAGGCATCTCCCTCATTTTGGACGGCGTCTTCAACCACACGGGCGTGGACTCCCGCTACTTCAATAAATATGGCAACTACGACTCGGTGGGCGCTTGGCAGTCGCCGGACTCTCCCTATCGCCCCTGGTACCTGATGGAGGAGGACGGCACCTACACCTGCTGGTGGGGTGTAGACGACCTTCCTGATACCGATAAGTCCAACCCTCAGTGGCAGGACTTCGTCTATGGTCCCGAGGGCGTGGTGCGCTACTGGCTTCGCCAGGGCGCCCGCGGCTGGCGCCTGGATGTGGCCGACGAGCTCAACGACCCCTTCATCGCTGGCATCAAGGCGGCAGAAACCGCCGAGTTGCCCGATGCCCTGTTGCTGGGCGAGGTCTGGGAGGACGCCTCCAACAAGATCGCCTACGGCGAGCTGCGCCATTACCTGTGCGGCGATGAGCTGGACAGCGCCATGAACTACCCCTTTAGGGCGGCGCTCCTAAGCTATCTGCTGGGTGAGCAAGGAGCCGAGGAGATCGCTGAGACCATGGCCTCCCTCAAGGAGAACTATCCCCCTGAGGCCTTCTATGCCTGCCTCAACCTGCTGGGCAGCCATGACCGCCCACGCTTGTTCACGGTGCTGGGCGGCGCACCGGACAAAGACTCCATGACCGATGAGCAAATGCGCGAGTACCGCCTCTCTGAGGGCCAGAAGGGCCTGGCCAAAGGTCGCCTTTGGCTGGCGGTGCTGGTGCAGATGTGCTCTCCTGGCGTGCCCTGCGTCTACTACGGTGACGAGGCCGGAGTCGAGGGCTACACCGACCCATACAACCGCTCCACCTATCCCTGGGGCCACGAGGACCCCGACACTCAGGCCATCTACCACAACGCCATGGCCCTGCGCCAGCGCTTCCCCATGCTGGTCAACGGCGGGTTCGAGCCCTTCTCGGCAGGCCCCGATGTCTACGGCTTCTGGCGCACTCCCGGTCCCGGCGACGAGGAGTCTGGCGAGTGCATCTGCGTGCTGGTGAACCGGTCGCTCTCGGCGGTTCATGAGGTGTCGGTGCCTTTGCGCGCGCCTCAGGTCGACGATCTGGTAAGCGGCGTCTCGCCGGTGGTGGAAAACGGCGAGGCTCGCGTCACCTTGCGCCAGCTGGGCTCGGCAGTGCTTTACTTCCACGGCACGCCTCCCCTGGTAAAGCCGCTGGAGCACGGTCAAGGCGTGGTGGCTCACATCACCTCGCTGCCCAACCCCGACGGTCCCGGCACCCTGGGTCCTGAGGCCTTTGCCTTTGTGGACTTCCTCTCACAGGGTCGCCAGCGCTATTGGCAGGTGCTGCCCATCAATCCCTGCGATGCCTTTGGCAGCCCCTATGCAGGTCCCAGCGCCTTTGCGGGCAACCTGGCGCTGGTGCACCGCGGCGGCCTTACCTTTGAGGAGCTCTACCGGGCATGGAATGAAGGGGCTCCTACCCAAAAGTTCCCCGAGTCTTTAGTGGTGGCCGCAACTCCTGTGGCCGAGGTATTCTCGGCAGAAAACTTTGAAGCCTTCCGCCAAAATGAGGCTTCGTGGTTGGTGCCCTACGCCACCTATCAGGCCATTCGCGATGGCGTGCTGGCAGGGGAGATCCTGGTGGACCCCCAGTGGCTACGCACCCAAACTCCCGGCGAAGTGGAAAGCGCGGCTGAGGAGGTATCGCCGGAGGTGGTTGACACCTCGGAGATGGGAACGCAGGATACGGCGCAGGAGGCTCAGGATCGCGAGGAGTCGCTGGAAGATGTGCCCTGGCAGAGCTGGCCGGAGCCCTACCACAGCTACTCGCCAGAGCTGGCCGCCCGCCCCGAACTGGCCGAACGCGTGCGGTTTCACGAGTTTTGCCAGTGGCTCTTCTTTGTGCAGTGGCAAGCTTTGAAGGCCTACGCCAACGAACATGGGATTCAGATTATTGGCGACATCCCCATGTATGTGAGCGAGGACTCTGCCGATACCTGGTCGCATCCGGAAGTCTTCAATCTGAATGCGCACGGTCACAAGAAGGAGTGCGCGGGAGTGCCGCCCGATGGCTTTGCTCCCGAGGGCCAGCTTTGGGGTAACCCCACCTACAACTGGAACTATCTGGCAGACACCAATTACCAGTGGTGGCTGGAGCGTCTGGGCCATCTCTTCAGGCTCTATGATTACCTGCGCTTGGACCACTTTGTGGGCTTTGAGAACTACTATGCAGTGCCCCATGGCAAGACGGCGTTGGAGGGTCAATGGAAACCGGGACCGGGTGTGGACCTCTTCCGCACAGCGGCGCAAAAGTTTGGGCCGCTGCCGGTGATCGCCGAGGATCTGGGCATCATCACCCCTGCCGTCCGTGGCCTTTTGGCCCAGTGCGGGTTCCCCGGCATGGATGTGCTGGAGTTCTACGACGGCGACCTGCGGGGCGGCTATCTGCCAGCTCCTGAAAAGATCGCGTACACCAGCACTCACGATACCGATACTCTGCTGGGCTTCGTGCGCAACGCCTACGGCATCACCGACATGAACGAGAGTCGTACGTTGGCAGAGCGCATCATGGTAGACGCCCTGCGCTCGGGTGCGCCGGTAGTGATGATGCCGCTGCAGGATGTGCTGGGGCTGGGCTCTGAGGCTCGCATGAACGTGCCCGGCACAGCTGTCGGCAACTGGAAGTGGCAGGCTACACAGGAGGATCTGGACTCTGCGGTGCCGCTGCTTTCCACCCTCACCCTAGAAGCGCAGCGCTCCTAGGGAGCGGAGCTGCTCGAAGCTTCATCAGCTTGATGGGCCTCCCGCTGGCCGTGTTGCCTGTGTGGACACAGAATAAGCCTGACCTCGAAATTCTCCGGGGTCAGGCTTTTGCGGATTTTTGGACAGACAGCGTGCTGTGATGAGGAGTACTGACCTGCGTCAATACTCCTCATTCTGTAGGCCAAATCTACCTTCATTATTTACAAGTACTCTTTATTTACAAGTACTCTTTGCGCTCAGAAGGGGGCAGTTTGAAAGTAGAGCTACTTTCAAACTGCAAAGCCCCAGGTAAAATCTGGAAGGTCAAAAGCAGACCTACCTTTGAAATGGGGATGCAGGGCAGATGAGGTTTGAACTGAGCGGCACTTCACGCCTACTAAGTACCATTTCACGCCTACTAAGTACTTAGTAGGCCGATTTTGCCCAAAATCGGCACCACTTTTTATTTAAGTATTACGTCAACCAAGCTCACAGAGTTGGTTTCATATTAAATTGTACTTAGTAGGCGCGTGCCGGAGGAAATGCACGGAGGAAATGTGCTTAGTAGGCGCGGGCGCTGTCGCTTTTTTGCGTCTTGGCCCCACAGATCACATTTCTCATCGAGCCCTGCAAATCCTGGATGTAGTGACTCGATTTTGCCGTCTTCATCTGGGGTTATAGGGCAGCTGATAGCACACCCTCCATCCGGGTCCCCATGTTCAAATTTGCCTTCCGGATTTAAACGCCCAAAAAGAGATGTTGACCTGCGCCAACATCCCAATCCACTGCATGCTTTTTGTCCTGTTAGCCCCCTTTTGCTTTTGCAGGAGAGCTGTGAGTGCGATAGCCAGTTAAGAGTGAGACAGCCAGATGACTAGATCGGTTACTGCACCCACCGAATGCGGGACTCGTCAAAGCGCGAGGGCCCGGTGGGTTGGCGCTTGTCGGCAGGATGGCCCACAGCAACAAGCGCGAAGGGGGCCAACGTGTCCGGGCAGCCCAGTACCTGGGCGACGGCACGGGAGCGCTCCTGATTGGGGGCGACGCCCAGCCACACGCCGCCCAAGCCAAGCTCGCAAGCTTTGACCAGCAGGTTCTCCGTAGCAGCCGAGAGGTCTACCAGCGCATATTCCGGCGCTCGCAGGTCTTGGGCGCGCAGGCAAGGCACGATGCACACCGGCGCCTTGGCGGCAGGCCCGGCGTAGGGGCTGGTGCGGCTCAGGCTTTCGCGCATAGCTGCGTTTTGCACTACGTAGAATTCCCAGGGTTGCTGGTTCACTGCAGAAGGCGCGGCCATGGCGGCGGCTAGAAGCTGGCGAAGCTCCTCTTGAGTCACAGGCTCTGGGGTGAAGGTACGCACGCTTCTGCGTTCCATGATGGGATCCATAGATGCCCTTTCATAAAAGGTTGACGATTTGGCAGACGCTGGATGGGCTTGCTGCTTGGCGGGTAGTGGAAAGAGCGGGCGGGTACAAGCCCTCTTAGTACACATCCCAGGCCCGGAGGCAAGAGTCAGCCGCTGGGCTTGCCAGTGCAAAAGAGGTTGATACCCATGAAGAAGCTGCCTCCCATCGAGAAGATCTATGAAGCCTGGTCGGCCATCGAGGACGGCCGCATCACCCTGTTGGACGACGGCACGCAGGCTGTGGTCACTTCTAGCGACGGCGCCAAGAGCTACCGTGTGGTGCGTCAGATCGAGGACGGCAAAATCATCTATCGCTCCAACGACAAGGCCACCTATTGGCAGGGTTATCCCGGCTACCCGGTGATTGCCATGCTTATGATGGAAAAGCAGCTGCCTTTGGACCTCACGGTGGCCGGTTGGTTTGCCGGCGTCAACTGGCACGAGGTCAACATGGCTCACAAGAGCGACTATGCGGCTGCTTTGCAGGAGGTCATCGAGGAAAAGGGGCTCAAAAAGGAGCGCGTGACCCATGCCCGCCAAGATGCCGAGAAGGTCATGGATGCCCTCAAGGCCTTGGATGTCCAGGTAGGGCGTCTGTCTACCCGAGCAAAGAAGTCGGATTAGGCCCCTAGGCAGGCGGCCTAGCCTTACAGCTCTGTGAGCCAGATGTAAGGCAGCTCGATGGTACCTGCGTGCCTGTCGGCCCACCATGGATGAGGTCTCAGACAGAAAGGCCTCATCCATGTATCTCAAACTCGCGCTGGGCAACGTGCGCCGAAGCCTCAAGGACTACTCGGTGTTCTTTGCCACCCTGGCCTTCGCGGCCTGCTTGCTGTATTCCTTCTCGGCATCTGGGGATTACTTGGACGCCATGGTGCTGAACCCGGCGCAGCGGGCGGTGATGGGTTCCCAGTCGCTGGGCAATCTCATGAGCGCCTTCTCGGTGTTCGTGGTCATCGTGTTCGCGTTTCTGGTGAGCTACGGCTTTAGGTTCATCTGCCGACGCCGCAAAAAGGAGCTCGCCCTCTATGCTCTTCTGGGCATGGAGTCGGCGCATGTGTCGCGCATCCTTATCTACGAAGGAGCTTGCGTGGGAGCGCTCTCGTTTGTGGTGGGCATTGGCGCGGGCTTGCTGCTTTCCCCGGCCTTCATGGCTCTCGAAGCCGCAGTCTTTGGTGTGGGCTGGGTGCTGGCGCCGGTCTTTTCTGCCTCGGCCTTCCAGTGGACGCTGGGCTGCTTTGTGGCGCTGATGGCTGTGGCTTGCATGGCTTCGGGGCGCGTGGTGGCCAAGAGCACTCCTGCCGCGCTTCTGTCTGCCGAGAAAAAACCGGAACAGTTGGCAGGCGCTTCTCGGCCGGCTCTAAGGCGCCTGCAGCTGGCAGCGGGTGTGCTGCTGGTGGCGCTGGTGTGGGGCTGCGTGCTTATAGAGCCCGGGTTGTTCTTGGGGATGCTTCTGCCCTTTGGCGTAGCGGCGCTCTTTGGCACCTACCTGCTGTTCAGGTCGCTGGCTCAAGGGGTGCCGGCCTGGCTGCGCCGCCATCAGGCCCGATATCTGGTGGGGTTGCGCCCCTTCACGCTTAGGCAAATGGAGGCCAAGGCGTCCAGCTCGGCCATGGCGCTGGCCATGGTGTGCGTGCTTTTGGCCTGCGGGCTCTGCATGATGGTGGGAGGCCTGGCCTTTTCCATTGGCATGCGGCTAGATCCTTCTGCCGCGGCTCACAGTGGAGCGGCTGGTCCCATGATGTGGGCGCCCATCGGTTTTATTGGGCTGTTCTACGGGATCGCCTTTGTGCTCTCGGCCATGGCGATCTTGGCGTTGCAGCAGCTTTCCCAGGCTGCCGACAGCTTGAGCCGCTACCGCCTCCTCAAAGACCTAGGAGTAGAGTCCAAGATGATCTGTGGGTCGCTCAAAGCCCAGCTCGCGGTATATTTTGGAATGCCGCTGGCAGCGGCGCTGGTCCACGATATGGTGGGCATGACCCTGGTGGCCCTTTTGGCCGCAGGCGCAGGCGCCGCGCATTTTTGGCCTATGGTCGCCGTCACAGTCCTGTGCGAGCTGGGGCTCATGGCCGTCTACTATCTGGTAACCTACGGCGAATGCCGCCGGATCTTGCTGGGTACCAACGCAGAGGAGCGCGCCTAAGCCAAGGCTGGCTGTCCGCAGAACAGCGACCCTGCGCAGGACTTCAGTCCTGCGGCTAGATAGTTCACAGGTTGAAGCAAAGTTGAAATGAGAGACTGCCTTGGTTAGACTCGGTGCTCCCTGCCTTGTGACTGCGTCGAGAGGAGCCTCCATGCCCTGGTACGACGAGGCCGTCTTTTATCACATCTACCCGCTGGGCCTGCTAGGTGCGCCCAAGCAAAACGATTATGGCGAGCCGCAGCACCGCCTGGCGCAGCTGGTGCCCTGGCTCGATCATCTGCAGCGCCTGGGTGTCACCGCCCTCTACATTGGCCCGCTGTTCCAAAGCGTGGGCCATGGCTACGAAACCACCGATTACCGCTGTGTAGACAGCCGTCTGGGCACCAATGACGACCTGCGCAATCTAGTGTCCGCTGCTCACGATCGCGGCATCCGTGTGGTCTTCGACGGCGTCTTCAACCACGTGGGACGCGACTTTTTTGCCTACCAAGATCTGATTAAACGCCGAGAAGAGAGTCCCTACCGCGACTGGTTTGTGAACGTGAACTTTGGCGGCAACAACTCCTTTGGCGACGGGGTGTCCTACGAGACATGGGGTGGCTACGACCACCTCATCAAGCTCAACCAGCGCAACGGCCAAGTGGTCCAGTACCTCTGCGACGTCGTGCGCTTTTGGGTGGCAGAGTTCGACGTCGACGGCATTCGCCTGGACGCTGCCGACGTCTTGGACTTCGACTTCATGCATGCTCTGCGCCAGGTGGCCAACGAGGTGAAGCCCGACTTTTGGCTCATGGGCGAGGTGATCCACGGCGAGTACAGTCGCTGGGTCAACGGCGACACCCTCCATGCGGTCACCAACTACAGCCTGCACAAAGCCCTCTATAGCGGCCATAACGACCACAACTACTTCGAGATTGCCCACACCGTCAAGCGCAACTACGACATGGGCGGCGACCGCGTGGACGGCCTGCGCCTCTACAACTTTGTGGACAACCACGACGTCAACCGCATTTGGACCAAGCTTGCCGACAAGCGCCACTTCTATCCGGTACACGTCCTTGAGTACACGCTGCCTGGCACGCCTTCCATCTACTACGGCAGCGAGTTTGCCATCGAGGGCGAGCGCACCAACTGGGCCGACGACATGCTGCGTCCCGCTCTTTCCCTCGCCGACTTCGCCGATTCTCCCTGGCCTGCCTTCTTTGCACGCTTGGGCCGGGTGCGCCATGAGACTCCCGCGCTTTCTTACGGCGAGTACCGCGAGCTGGCCCTCACCAACCGCCAATACGCCTTCGCGCGCCTGCTGCCTCAGGGATCTGTGATCGTGACGGTGAACAACGACGACAATCCCGCGACTCTTCAGGTTGACGCGCTGGGAGCCTCTGCCTATGAAGGGGCCCTCACTGGCCGAGTGGCGACGGCCCAAGACGGCCAGGTGGCCCTTCCCACCGACGGCTGCTCCGGCGACATCTGGCGCCCTGTGGAGGCTGCCAACAACGCTGACGCTGCAGCCGCTCAGGCTCAGGCAGATGCCGATGCCCAAGCTATCGCCATGGCTGCTGCCGATGCTCAACGCCAGGCAGACGACCAATGGGTCGCCCAAGCTCAAGCCTTCAGCCAGGCCCAGCGTGCCGCCGACGACCAGCGTGCTCAAGATCAGGCTCAGGCAGAAGCCCTTAAAGCCGCCCGCGAAGCTGCCGAGAAGGCCGCGGCCCAAGAGGCTGCAGCTCAAGCAGAGAAACGGGCGCTCGAAGAGGACTTGCTGGCCCGGGTGCGCGATGCGGTGGCTGCTGAGGCTGCAGCAGAGGCCACAGCTGAGGAGTCCGCACCTGATGGGTGCGAGACTCCCGGCGGCGCAGCAGCTCAGGGACAACCGGAGACTCTGCAGCTCACCATGGACTTCTTTCTCGGTAAGGAAAAGCCTTACGAGGAGATGAGCGTGCAGGAGCTGCAGCTCTCGGTGCTGGCGCAGATGGCCATGCGCGGCGAGGTCACTCCACAGATGCGCAAGGACGTGGCTGAGAACGTTTATCACGACTCGCTGGTGAATTGGGCCAAGAGCTTTAACTAGCGGTGAGCTGGTAGAGGGCGGCGAGATTTTGGAAGGGAGGTGGCCTATGACCATCTATGTGACCGGCGATCTTCATGGTGGGATGGATATCCAAAAGCTTTACGACTGGGAGGTAGGCCCTACTCTTTCGCGCCGCGACTACCTTATTGTGGCAGGCGATTTTGGCTACCCTTGGGACTTCTCTGAAGAGGAATACTACGACCTCCACTGGCTTGAGCAAGGCCCCTTTACCTTGCTGTTTGTGGACGGCAACCATGAGCGCTATGACTGGTGGGCAGGGCGTCCCTACGAGCAATGGCATGGGGGAGCGGTACAGCGCCTGCGTCCTCATTCGCCCATCAGGCGCCCGTGTCGAGGCCAGGTCTACGATATCGATGGATGCAGGATCTTCACTATGGGTGGCGCTACCAGCGTGGATCAAGCATGGCGCACACCTCAAATCAACTGGTGGCCACAGGAGCTCCCCGACGAGCGCCATTTTGAAACCGCCCGCACGCAGCTGGATGTCTGCGACTGGCAGGTAGACTATGTGATCACCCATACCTGCGCCAACTCACTGCTTCCAAAGGCGCTCTATCCCAATCCTGGGTGGGAGTATCCCCAGCGAGATCGGCTCACCGACTTCTTGGATGAGCTAGAAGGCAAGCTGGACTATAAGCGCTGGTACTTTGGCCATATGCACTGCGACCGCGATTGCGATGAGCGCCACACCCTTCTTTATCACGAGATCGTCCAACTGGGGGATGGCTTAGGTTGGGCCTGAAAGGCTGGCCGTAACCCATCTGACGCAGGCCCCTCAAGAGCAAAAGGCCGGCAGACCTCTCTTCTGGGGTCTGTCAGTCCGTCTTCACTAAGCGTTGAACAGCTTGGAGGTGCCCCCAAAGAGCTCCTGGCGCAGGAACACAAAGACAAAGAGCCCCAGTATCGCCGAGCAAAAGGCGCAAATAAACGCCAAAGGAGGCCAGTGGGAAAAGCCTAGAAGCACCAGCACCAGAGGGATGAATCCGCAGATGACGTCGCAGATGAGGTACTTGGCAAACTCGGCGGCGAAATGTTGGCGGCGCACCAAAAGCAGCAGAACGTCGAAGGCCAGGGCAGACAAACAAATGATGGGAATCACCAGCGAGGTGAAGAAGTCTGCCTGGGTGAGCAGATAGCACAGGAGCGACAGGCCAATGAGCAGCAGCAGATAGCGGGAGGCGCCCCGCACAAAGCCCGGGTTTTGCACGATGAGGTTGCGCACAAAGAGCCCGTTGGCAACCACCACGCCGCTCACCAACAGCGCGATGTTGGGCGGAATGACCCCCAGCCCGCAGAGCAGCGCCATGGTAAACACTGCTGCTCCGGAGCCAAAAAAGACAAAGGAGATCATGAGCTTCTGGGGCTTCACGATGGCGGCATGGGGAAACACTGCGGGGCTGGGCGAGCCGGTGAGCGGCCGTTGGCACAGCGGGCAAGTGTCGAGGTCGCCAGAGAAATCCACCTTGCAATGGGAGCAATACTTCATGCGCGATCCTCCTCAACCGGCTCCTTCGCCTCAGGAAGCGGCGTGGCGCGGCTGTAGTTGATGTAGCCAAAGATCTGGCGGTCCGAGAAGAACCTCACAAACTCCTGGATGACATCGAGGTTGGTATAGACCGTGCTCAAGCCCAAGGAAAGGTCGTCTCCAAGTGAGCACGCCAGAAGGTTGAGCCCCTGGGTAGAAGTAAGGATGTTGATGGACTTCACATGGGTCGCCACCTCGGGCTCGAGGGTGATGCGCCCCAAGTTGGAGAGGGTGGCGGTGACCCCGCGTTCTGCGTCCAGGTTTGCCGCATAGAGCCCCAAGTCTTTGAGAAACACCGGGGCGACGCGCACCAGCGGGTTTTTCTCCAGCTTCACCATGGCGTTCATGCGCAGCTTCAGGGCGTCCAGCTGGGTTTGGGCGCTGATCTGCGTTTGGATGAGGCGGGCCAGCGCAAAAGCCTCGGGCAGCTTTTGGCCGGTGTCGATGGTGGTGAAGGTCATACCAAAGAAGTTGCGGGTGGTGTGGGAGCCAAAATGGCTGCGTAAATCCACCGGCAAGCCAATGCGTATGGGGCGGCGCCCAACATCCCGGCGCTTGAAGGTGGAATGGATGGCCTCTACCAAAGCAGCCATAAGCACTGAGCTCAAACTCACCTGCCACTCATGGGCCAGCGCCAGCACGGCTGAACAGGGCAGATGATATTCCAAGAAACTGGGGTCGTCGGTCATCTTGGGAGAAGGGATATGGTAGGCCCTGGAAAGCGCGGCCGTTTTGGAGTTTTGCGGCTCGAAGTTCTTGTCAAAGGCGTCTTCGATGCTCTCGTTATGAGTGGCGTTATAGCTGGTAGCCGGCAGCGCCTCGCCATAAGCCCGCTCCACATACTGGCGTAGCAGCTCCTTGAAAAACTCCAGGGAGCCGCGGCCGTCTGAGATGATGTGGCTCACTTCAAAGTTGATGCGTTGCTCGTAGTAGCTCACCCTGAAGAGGGGCGCCCGCCTGCCCGCATGCAAAGGCGAGCAGATGGGCAGGTTCTCAGGGGTCACCACCACAGGCTCGGTCACCTGTTGGAGGTAGTGCCAGAACAGGCCTGAGCGAAGGTGCACGTTGAAGTGGCAGAACTTCTCGGTAGTGGCATCCAGCGCTTGCTGCAGCAAAGCAGGGTCCACTAATCTGTCCATTTGTGCAGCATAACGAAACACCGTTTGGGTGCGACGTCCTGCTTGGGCTGCGTAATACTTGCCTATGTTGTCTAGGCGATACCAAGTATCTCGAGCCACGTGGAATCAGTCCCTTGGGTGAGGGCTTCGCCGTCCAGGAAGCTGCGGCAAATGCCCAAAGATATTTTGGTGGTCTCGGCCGAGGTGGGGTAGAGCAGGTAGCCGTGCATGGCGTCGCGCATGCGGTAGCAGGCGGCGGGGGTGCCGGCATCGCTCAGTCGCTTTGCAAAGGCCTCGTCCTCGTCGCGCAAAGGGCACAGCTCGGCCGAGAGGATGAGCGTGCGCGGAAGGCCAGTGAGGTCGCCTTCCAGCCAGGGGGCCAGGTAGGGGCACTGCAAGTCGTCCGGATGCTCGGAGTAGAGCATGAGGTATTCCTGGAGGTCCTCTGCCGTGAGAATGTAATCATGGCCGTTTTCTGCCACCGAGGCGAAGGGAGCCGAGGGCCCGTAGTCATTGTTTAACACCGGATAGTAGAAGATGGCGGTCTTGGGACTAAACTCGCCGCGGTCCCGGGCCATAAGGGCCACGGCTGCGGCCAGGTTACCTCCAGCGGAGTCTCCCATGAGCACCACGTGGTCTGGCACCACATCCGAGAAGACCTGGCCCTCCATCACGGCTTTGGTGACGGCGTAGCAATCCTCTGCGGGCACGGGAAAGCGGCTCTCGGGAGCCAAACGGTAGTCCACCGACACGATGCGGCGCTTCAAGGCGAGCGCGGCGTCCTTGCAAAAGTCTGCGTAGAGGTCCACCTGGCCGGTGACCCAGCCGCCACCGTGGAAGAAGACGACAGTGCCTTCCCAGTCTTCCTCCACCGTGGCGCCCTCTTTGAGCGACAGGCTGATGTCTAAGGGGGTGAAGGTGCGGCAGGGAATCTCGTAGCCGTCTGTGGCGCGCACGGTGAGCGAGTCCTCACGGATGCGCAGGTTGGGGGCCTCTACCTTGGAGGCGGCATCTTCAAAGGCACGGATGGCCTCGTAGCCTTCCACTACGTCGGGTTTATGGCGTGTGTAGGCCTTGATGGCAGCCAGGCGAGCTTTTTCGAGCATAACCACCGCTTTCTCGAGAGGCGCCCCTGGGGCGCGGATCTTTTGGCAAATCTGGTTTTTACCCAGGGACGCCTCGCTCAAAAGCCGTGCATCCTAGTCCTCCCAAAAGCCCACTTTGTAAGCGGCAAAGACCACGCCGTCGGAGGTCTGGGTGGCATCCAGGTCCACCTCGGCAGTGATGCGAAAGTCCCGGTTGCCCTCGGGGTCATCGAAGATCTGAGTCACATGCCACAGATGGTCGGTTTTCTCGGCAGATTCGTCCAGCTCGAAGTAGGCATCGGAACGGGCGTCGGCGTCCAAGATCACCTCGTCGTAGACGTCGTAGTAGCGGTCCAGCACTTGGCGCCACACCCGCTCGCCGTAGCCCCAGTCCACATCCAGGGCGCCCAGGGAGGCGGCATCGTCTCTGGCCGCCAAGGTCACGCGGCGGATGAGGGCGTTTCGCACCAGCAGCTTGAGGCCGCGGCGGTCTTTGACCACGGCGTCTGCCTCCACAAAGGCGCCGGGGCCCTCCATATCCTGCTGGCCCACCTGGGCCCAGGCGTCCACCAGGCTGGAGTCCACCGAGCGCACCATGAGCCCCAGCCACGCCACGATGTCGTCCAGGCGCTGGTCGCGTTTGTCGGGAGGAACCGTGCGGTCGAGCACCTGGTAGGCATCGGAGAGGTAGCGAAGCAAGATGCCTTCCACCCGAGAAATGCCCATGGCCTGAATGTAGCTCTTGAAGTCGTTGGCGCTCTCGATCATGGCGCGCAGCACGCTCTTGGGCCGCAGCTGGTAGTCGTTGGCCCAGGGCACAGAAGTGCAGTAGAGGGCAAAGGCTTCTTCCAGCAGGTCTTTCAAGGGCTGCTCGTAGGTGACCTCGCTCAAGAGCTCGTCGCGCTCCTCGAAGGGCACGCCCTCGGCTTTGAGCTCGGCCTTCTTGGCTTCCACTGCCTTCTTGCGCTGGGCTTTGAGGATCTGCACCGGGTCGTCCAGCGTGGCCTCCACCATGGAGATGACGTCCAGCGCGTAAGTGTCGCTCTCAGGGTCCAAAAGCTCCAGGGCCTCGATCAGGAAGGGGGAGAGCGGCTGGTCCAGCGCGAAGTCGTCCGGCAGCTCCACGGTGAGGGTATAGGAGGCGTCGCAGCCGCCGGGGGCGCAAGGATCGGCGTCTGCCGGAGCGCCCTCTGGCAGCTCCACTACCACCACGCCGGAGTCGATGAGGGTGGCAAAGATCTCGGTGGCCCGGATCTCAAGAGCCGTTTTTTGCTCGGGGGTTTGCAGGGAGTCTGCGATGAGGCGGCTGGCCTCTGCGCGGGCGTCACCGTGGCGGCTCACCAGCTCCAGCACCATGGAGTGGGTGATGTTCAGGCGGGGCGTGAGCTTTTCTGGGACAGACTCCGCCAGCTTGGTGAAAGTGCTCTCGTCCCAGCTCACAAAGCCCTCGGGCGGCTGTTTGCGTTTGACGCGGCGGCGCTTCTTGGGATCGTCTCCCGCCTTGGCCAAGGCACGCTCGTTCTCTATGACGTGCTCGGGAGCCTCGGCGATGACCAAGCCCTCGGTGTCAAAGCCGGCACGGCCGGCACGGCCGGCGATCTGGTGGAACTCGCGAGAGCGCAGCCGGCGCGTCCTGTGGCCGTCGAACTTGGAGAGCGCGGTGAACACCACCGTATGGATGGGCACGTTGATGCCCACGCCCAGGGTGTCGGTGCCGCAGATCACCGGCAGCAACCCCTGCTGGGCCAGCTTCTCTACCAGCAGGCGATAGCGAGGCAGCATGCCTGCATGATGCACTCCCACGCCGCTGGCCAACAGGCGCTTGAGCGTCTTGCCAAAAGCGGTGGAAAAGTGGGTTCCGCGGCAGGCCTCCTGGATGGCCTTGCGCTGCTCTTTGGAGGTGACCCCGTAGCTGGAGAGCGCCTGGGCGGTGTTTAGGGCCGCCACCTGGGAGAAGTGCACCAGATACAAGGGCCCTTCCCCGTTGCGCAGCGCCAGCTCCACCGTGGTCTCCAGCGGGTTAAGCTCGTAGCGGTAGGAGAGGGGTACCGGCCGCTCGGCATCGGTGATCTGATCCACCTGCCTGCCCGTTTGCTTCTCCAGCAGCTCGCAGATGTCGTCCATGTTGCCTAGGGTGGCGCTCATGAGCAAGAAGCGCGCCTGAGGCAGGCACAGCAGCGGAATCTGCCAGGCCTTGCCGCGATCGGGGTCTGCGAAGAAGTGGAACTCGTCTGCCGCCACCCAGTCCACGTTGGCGTGGGCGCCGCCGGCCAACGCCTTGTTGGCTAGGATCTCTGCCGTGCAGCAGATGATGGGGGCATCCGGGTTTATCTGCGCGTCGCCGGTGAGCATGCCCACCAGATCGCGCCCAAAGAGCTCCACCAGGTCGAAGAATTTCTCCGACACCAGCGCTTTGATGGGCGCCGTGTAGTAGGAGGTCTCGCCCATACAGGCGGCCATGAAGCACATGCCGGCCGCCACCAGGCTCTTTCCCGAGCCGGTGGGCGTTCCCAGCACCACATGGTCTCCCATCAAAAGGGCCATGAGCGCGTCTTCCTGATGGGGCCACAGCTCGATGCCCCGCCCCGCGCACCACTCCATGAAGGCATCGAAGGCCTCCTCGCGGGTAAGTGTTTCTCGGCTATTGAGCTCGACGGCCAAATCTCCCAGCTCGCCATAGCTGGCCGGGGACAATACGGTGGCACGCTCCATGACCACGTCCTTATCGGTAAGAGGGGCACCCAAAGCGCGCCCCTCGCACATTCATTCTCTGTCTATCCTACCCTCTCGCGCCCGCGCGGCCCTTCCTGCCGAGAAACCCCGCCGACTTTGCTGCTGCCGCCGGAGTGTCCCCGTGGCAGCTGTTACCCCGAGATGTCAAAAATGGGGGAGGGGCCAGTAACGTACAATGACAGATTCAGGCCCTTATAAGCTTTAGGGATCGGCGTGCTCTGGTGGCACGCCGCGAGGAATCAGGAGCGTCCATGGCCGAGAAGCGCGATTTTCTCGATGACATCATCGATATGTCCCAGGACTTTAAAGCCATCAAAAACCCACTGGCAGAGATTGCCAATTCGCTGGCGGCTGAGCCCGGCGAGATCCCCGTGTGGAATCCGGCGGACTACAAAGAGCGACCGCGCCCTGCGCCCCCTTCATGCACCAGTTGCAAGAGCAAAGATCCTACTACCTGCACCCGCTGCATCGATGTGTGCCCCAAAGGTTCCATCCATATCGAGGGCGGCGGCATTGAGATTGATGACACCTGCATCAAGTGCGGACTCTGCGTCTCTGCCTGCCCTAGTGAGTCCTATCATGCTCGGGAGATCAATGCCAACAAGCTCTACGACCGCATCGCCGGCGCTGCCGCCAGCCACGAGACCGCCTATGTGACCTGCACCCGTGCGCTGGGACGCTTGCCTCGGGAGAATGAAGTGGTGCTTCCCTGCATAGGCGTGGTGCCCTCGGAAGTCTGGCTGGCCCTGATGGTGCGATTCTCCCATTTGAGCATCTATCTGCCTCTGGGCATTTGCGACCGCTGCCGCACCACCACCGGCGAGGAAGTCTACTGTGACCTCATCGCTCGCGCCGAGACTTGGGCAGGCTTTGGCTTGGACCTGGTGGTAGATGAAGCCGATCTCACCTGCGAGATGCGCCGCAGCTGGCAGCGCAAGGAGTTTGTGGAGACTATCCTCAAGAGCGGCGAGCGCCTGGTGAGCCGCACCAATCCTGTGCTCACGGCCGCCCGTCGCGTGACCCACATGCTGGACGCCCATAAAAAGCAGATGAGCGCCCTGCAGCGGCAGCTGGACAAGGCGGTGGGCACCACCAGCTCCAAGAACCGCCGGCGTATTCTTCTAGACCGCCGCAAGATCATGATGGGAGCGCTGCAAAAGCATCCGGAGTTGGCGGCCAACATCGACCTCTACGAACCTCTCTGTGACATGGACGCCTGCACCCTTTGCGGCGCCTGCGAGCAGGTATGCCCCACCCACTGCATCGAGATCACCGACGACGGCCGCTGGTCTTGCGAGCCGGAGTTCTGCGTCCAGTGCGGCGCCTGCGAGCATGTGTGCCCCACCAAGGCCATCGAGTACGAGTTCTGCGATGCCTCAGACATTGTGCTGCCCGACGAGGAGGAGCGCGACCGCAAGGAGAAGGAAGCCGAGCAAAAGGCCGAGATGGAAAAGCTCAAGGAGCAGGGCAAAGCCTCCATGCTCAAGGGCTTGGACATGCTGGAGAAGCTCTCGGACTCCCTGGCAGACAACGACAGGTAACCTGCAGACACGACCAATTGAAGACCCGTTAATCCAGGGGGAGCGCATACTCCCCCTTTTTGTGGCAGGGCGGTGGCATACTAGTCAAACCCGCCAGCCCCCGAGTGGTGGTGGCTCAGGTGCATGCATTGCTCCGCAAGCCTGAGTCTTGCGCTCAGCCGCTGTCTTTTGGCTCTCTTAGGTGGAGCCCAGCCGATGCCTCCTGGATTGCCGGGGCTTCCAGCCTTTCTCTCACGCCCCAAGAGTCTCAGCTCCTCCAGCATCTCGTGAAGCTTCAGGGAGCCCTTGTCAGCCGAGAAGAGCTGCTCTGTGAGCTGTGGAGCTATCCTTCTGGCTCTTCCTCCCGAGCGGTGGACGAGGCTCTGCGCCGGCTCAGGATCAAGCTGGACTGCGCTGGTAGCTCGGTTGGCATCGAAACCCTGTGGGGAAGGGGCGTGCGCTTGGTGGTGAGAGAGGGGTCTTCATGAACAGTCAATCTGGATTGAGGCGCCTTTCCGGCGTCCAATGGATTACTTGCGCCCTTCTACTCATTGCGGCCTTTGCAGGTCTGCTGATAGTAGTGGACGCCCAGGCAAAAGAGACACTTTCGTGGTGCTTGGACCAGCGAGCAGACCCAAGCTCTTGGGACATGCAAGTCGTGAGGTATCCCCTGAAAGACTACGACCCTGAGAATCCTCCTGAGAATCAGTCGCTCCACAGCGTGCTCTCTCAGGTAAGCGATGAGGAGGGACTCGGCAGCCTGCCTGAACAGCGCACCGTCCAGCTTCTCGATGGATGGCCTCACGTGCGGGCCTATTACTACCTTCAAGAGGGACCTCTAGAGCCGCTTTATGGCCCTGGCCTTTGGGTGGTCATGGTGGATGTGTCCCAAGCCATCCACGCCATCAACGCTGCCTGGGTGATCGTGGCTGCGAGTGCGTTTTTGGGTCTCTTGGTTCAGCAGTTTCTATTGAGGACCGCCTCAAAAGCCATTGCCCAAAACTATGAGCAAATAAGAAGCCGTTACGTCTTGGGCTCCCATGAGGTAAAGGGGCCCCTGATGGCTATTCGGGGATTCGTGGAGGCCTGTGAAGATGGCCTTATGAATCCTCAAGAGTTGGCGGGCTTAGTTGCAGAGGAGGTCGCTAAGATCCAGCAGACCTTGGATGACCTGGCCAAGCTCGCCTGGGTGGAGGAAGATAAAGAGCTGGTTCAGATGACCCGGATCGACTTGGCTCCCTACCTTTTGGATGAGGCTCAACGGGGCCGGTGGTCTTCAGAAGCCCCGCGCACCAGCGGGTTCCTGGCAATCTGGGCCGATGCGTTCCTAGTTGACCAGGCACTCTCCACTCTGAGCCACTGGATGGACCGGTGCGACTTGGCACCACAGTACATCGAGGCCGCTGGGCTTGAGCTACGGCCTTCTCGGCAAAGCCGTGTGGCGCAACTGGATCAGAGGGTTGCTCTCACACTAAGCTTTGCTGAGCCTCTTTCCAAGAAAGCCGCTGAAGACGTGGCGCTCACGTTGCTTTTGGCAATACAGGATCTGCAAGCCGGAGATCTGGTGGTGGATGCTGACAGGGGTATGGTGCAGCTTCGATGGCGAACAGTCTAGGGCACCTGTCTTTCGCGAAGGGGGTACAGTAGAGCCAGCATGAAACTTAAGAAAGGACCTTCGCTGTGGCTCTCTCCATCGGCATCGTAGGTTTGCCCAACGTGGGCAAGTCCACGCTCTTTACCGCCCTCACCAAGCGCGCCGGCTTGGCCGCCAACTATCCCTTCGCCACTATCGAGCCCAATGTGGGCATCGTGGACGTGCCAGATGCTCGGCTGGGCGAGCTGGCTGCCATCGTCTCCCCTGAGCGCATCGTGCCGGCCACGGTGGAGTTCGTAGACATCGCCGGCCTGGTCAAGGGCGCCAATGCCGGCGAAGGCCTGGGCAACCAGTTCTTGGCCAACATCCGCGAGACTGACGCCATCTGCGAGGTGGTGCGCTACTTCTCCGACCCTGATGTCGTCCATGTGGATGGCCGTGTCGACCCTGCGGCCGACGCCGACACCATCATGACCGAGCTCATCTTGGCAGACATCGCCACCCTGGAAAAGCAGCTGCCCAAGCTGGAGAAGGAGGCCCGGCGCGACAAGGAGCTGGCTCCCAAGCTGGCCGTGGCTCAGCGCCTTCAGGCCTGGCTCAACGACGGCAAGCGTGCCGCCGCCATGGGCATGACGCCCGAGGAGCGCGCCGCCGCCAAGGAGCTCTTCTTGCTCACCATGAAGCCGGTGATCTATGTGGCCAACGTCGACGAGGACAAGGTGGGCGAGACCCCGGCTCCCATCGACGGCGAGACCCCCATCCCCATCTGCGCCGAGGTAGAGGCCGAGATCGCCGAGCTGGGCGATGAGGAAGCCAAGGACTTCTTGGAGAGCCTGGGTCTTGAGAAAAGCGGCCTCGAGGTGCTGGCCCAAACCGCCTACCGCACTCTTGGCCTTCAGAGCTACTTCACCGCAGGTCCCATGGAGGTCAAAGCCTGGACCATTCCCATCGGCGCCAAGGCTCCCCAGGCCGCCGGCGTCATCCACTCCGACTTCGAGCGTGGCTTCATCAAGGCCGAGGTGGCCAGCTACGACGACTACGTGGAGCTGGGCGGCGAAGCCGGCTGCCGTGCCCAGGGCAAGCTGCGCATGGAGGGCAAGGATTACGTGGTCCAAGACGGCGACGTCATGCATTTCCGCTTCAACGTCTAACAGCCGGCGCGCGGACGGTGCGCCCCGCGCCCCGCAATCCTCCCTTAGCATCAAAAAACGAACAACATCCCAGGGGGCGCCCTCCTATGGACCTCATCATCCGCCGAGCCCAACCCATCGACATTCCCGCGCTGCTCGATCTGCTCGTGCAGGTGAACGCGGTCCATGCCGACGGGCGCCCCGACCTCTTTGCCCGCACCACCAAGTACAGCGCCCAAGAGCTGGAAGCCCTTCTTGCCGATAAAAACCGCCCTGTGTGGGTTGCCGCTGTGGAGGAGGACCCCGAACGTCTGGTGGGCTCTTGCTACACAGTGATCCGGGACCATCGCCCCGACCGCCTCATGCAGGATTTCAAGACGCTCTACATCGACGACCTGTGCGTGGACAAGGATGCCCGCGGGATGCATGTGGGCACTGCATTGTATGAGTTTGTGCGCGATTGGGCCCATGATGAGGGTTTTTACAACCTCACGTTGAACGTGTGGGAGTGCAATCCCGGTGCGCGCGCGTTTTACGAGGCAATGGGCCTGGTGCCCCAGAAGACCTGCCTCGAGCAGATCCTATAGTCGCGGCACGTAGGCATGGGCACGCAGGAACGTTATGTGCTGGAATGCGGCGCACGAGAATGATGCTGCGGGCACCCTCTGAGAAGGTACTACGATAGCTACTTATCCGTATATGGACCGGAAATACATCAGGGCAAATAGCTGCTATCAATTGTAGCTAAAGTAGAATATTTTCTGAGGGCTCTAAGAGGGTTATTCCTTCCTCACCTTTTCCGCGCCCTCTCGCCACCTTTGTGTGCCTCCCTTATCGGGGCAGCGCTTTTATCGGCTTGTCTTATACATAAATACAGCAATCACAACAAGCCTCATTTAATATACCAATCAAGCCGCTAGTCCCTCATTTCTCGCTTAAATTAGCCATGCCAAAGATACGTTTAGGTGTATTCAGCGTAATTTGGCAAACCCGCTCGATTTCTCTGGTAAGTTCAGGCAGACACCTACTGTGGAATCAGTCTGCATGGGGTACGGGCGCGTCGGGGGACTCGCATTCGCACCCGCGAGCGCGTTCACTCGCACCACCCCAGGCAGGCTATCGCATGAAAGAGAGTCATCTCATGGAAGAGACCCTGCAAGAGGCGTGGGCCGGCTTCGAGGCTGGCCCCTGGGAGCACGAGGTCGACGTTCGCGACTTCATCCAGCGCAACTACACCCCTTACGAGGGCGATGAGAGCTTCCTCGAGGACGCCACTCCAGACACGGAGCACCTCTGGAAGCAGGTCATGGACCTGTTCGCCGCAGAGCAGGCCATGGGCGGCGTCATCGCCATGGACACCGATATCATCTCCACCATCACCAGCCATGGCCCTGGCTACATCGATCAGGCTCACGAGAAGATCGTCGGCCTTCAGACCGATAAACCCTTGAAACGCGCCCTGCAGCCCAACGGCGGCATCCGCATGGCCGTGTCTGCCTGCCAGTCCCATGGCTGCGAGGTGGACGAGCAGATCGTCGACATCTACACCAACCTGCGCAAGACCCACAACGCCGGCGTGTTCGACGTCTACACTCCCGAGATGCGCGCCTGCCGCCACTCCCACATCATCACCGGCCTGCCCGATGCCTACGGCCGCGGCCGCATCATCGGCGACTACCGCCGCGTGGCCCTCTATGGTCTGGATTTCCTCATCGAGGACAAGAAGCGTCAAAAAGAGGGCACCGAGTCCACCATGACTGAGCCCGTCATCCGTCACCGCGAGGAGCTCTCCGAGCAGATCCGCGCCCTCCAAGAGCTCAAGCAGCTGGGCGAGATCTACGGCTTTGACCTGGGTCGCCCCGCGCAGACCCTCCAAGAGGCCATCCAGTGGCTCTACTTTGGCTACCTGGGCTCTGTGAAGGAGCAAAACGGCGCCGCCATGTCGCTGGGCCGCACCTCTACCTTCCTGGACATCTACGCAGAGCGCGACCTGGCGCGCGGCACCATCTGTGAGCGCGATGCTCAGGAGCTGGTGGACCACTTCATCATGAAGCTGCGCATGGTCAAGTTCGCCCGCACCCCCGATTACAACGCCCTGTTCTCCGGCGATCCCCAGTGGGTTACCGAGTCCATCGGCGGCATGGGCATCGACGGCCGTCCTCTGGTCACCAAGATGAGCTTCCGTTACCTGCACACCCTGGAGACCCTGGGCACCTCTCCCGAGCCCAATCTCACCGTGCTCTGGTCCACTCGCCTGCCCGAGGCCTTCAAGCGCTACTGCGCCAAGATCTCCATCGTCTCCAGCTCCATCCAGTATGAGAACGACGACCTCATGCGCGTCTACCACGGCGACGACTATGCCATCGCCTGCTGCGTGTCCTCCATGCGCATCGGCAAGGAGATGCAGTTCTTCGGCGCCCGCGCCAACCTGGCCAAGTGCCTGCTCTACGCCATCAACGGCGGTGTGGACGAGGTGCTGGGCACCCAGATCGGCCCCAAGTACCGCGCTGTGGTGGGCGACGTGCTCGACTACGACGACGTCAAGGACAAGTTCCACGACATGATGGACTGGCTGGCCGGCGTCTACGTCAACGCCCTGAACATCATCCACTACATGCACGACAAGTACTGCTACGAGCGCCTGCAGATGGCCCTCCACGACGAGCATGTGCACCGCTGGTTCGCCACCGGCATCGCCGGCCTCTCCGTCGTGGCCGACTCCCTGTCTGCCATCAAGTACGCCACCGTGCGCCCCATCCGCAACGAGGCTGGCATCGTGGTGGACTTCGAGATCGAGGGCGACTTCCCCCGCTACGGCAATGACGACGATCGCGTAGACTCCATCGCTGCCCAGGTCATCGAGGACTTCATGCACGACATCCGCGGTTACGAGACCTACCGCAAGTCCGTGCCCACCACCTCGGTGCTCACCATTACCTCCAACGTGGTTTACGGCAAAGCCACCGGCTCCACCCCCGACGGCCGCAAGGCCGGCGAGGCCTTCGCCCCGGGCGCCAACCCCATGCACCATCGCGACAGCCACGGCGCCGTGGCCAGCCTGGCCTCCGTCGCCAAGATGCCCTTCAAGGACGCCCAGGACGGCATCTCCAACACCTTCTCCATCGTGCCTGGCGCGCTGGGCAAGGACGGCGACGTCATGTTTGGCGATTTGGATCTCGACGCCCTGGGTGTGGAGGTCACCTTCGCCAACGAGGTCTGCGCTGCCTGCGAAGCCGACCTCTCCGCTCGCGAGGGCGCCGAGGACGTCGTCGCCCAGTAAGCTCTCTCAAGTGGCAGTGGCAGGGTTTCTCGGTTGCCGAGAAACCCTGAACCCCGCCACCTGTGCGGATTTTAAGGCTCAGAGCCCTTGCCGCTTGTCATATTCCGGACCCTATCTGCACCTTCAAGAAAGGAGATCTCGCTATGAAGACTTCCGAAGTTGCTCCCGATCAGGTGGATAACCTGGTATCCATGCTCGACGGCTATGCCGAGGAGGGCGGCCACCACCTGAACGTCAACGTGTTCAACCGCGACACCCTGCTGGACGCCCAGGCCCATCCCGAGAAGTACCCTCAGCTCACCGTGCGCGTGTCTGGCTACGCCGTGAACTTCAACAAGCTCACCCGCGAGCAGCAGGACGAGGTTATCTCCCGAACCTTCCACGAGAGTCTCTAGCCCGCTGTCCGCATTGTGCGGAGACGTCGGAGCTGCGTCTGTGGTGGGGCCTCGGGCAACAGGCCTGACCCTCTTGGGACGCGGCATTCCCAGTTCTTACACTTAGGCTCAGAAGCGGTATAGGTTTGCTGCTCCTGGGCCTGTTTGGTTGCTTTGTCTTGGATCCCTTGGGTACGTTTCCGATAACGTCGGCACGCATGGAGGCCGACGTGCGCCCAAGCACGGTTGGCAAAAGAAAAGGTGGCTCGCCATGGCTCCTCTCGCACAGCAGGTAACTCTCAAAGGCGACGTGAACAGCGCCCCCTACATCATGGATCCCTCTCCTTTAGCATCCCTTGAAGAGGGCGAACAGTTCTATTTTGACGCAAAGGCCGTCACGTCGAAGCAGCGGGCCGACTTCAAGGCCTCAGGAGCCCCCTTCACCGAGCGCCAGCCCTTCTATGGAATCTTTTATCAAGGCGTCTTTGTGGGCATTGCCACGGGTCTTGCGCATCCGGTGCGGGCACTTTTGGACCAGGGCCATCCAGTGAGGGTCGCAGCTGTCCGCACTTCTGGCAAAGCCCAGGGCTATCAAGGGGTTGAGCTGGAGCTTCCTGAGACCGATCCCTTCCAGCGCTGGTATCGTTTCGTCGAGTTGGGAGAGGTCGTTCCTTTGGACGACCCTATTGTGGTGGTGAACCTCAATCTCGAAGGTGCCCATCGCTTGGCCAATGGGCCGGCCAAGGTGTCTGTGGGCCAAATCGCCGACGATCGCCTGCCTGTCACGGTGTCTGGCAAGGATGCCAAGGGCGAGCCTGTGGAGGCCGTCTATCATCTCTATCCTCGCCAGCACCATTCCTGGCATACGTTGGCCCCACTGGCCGGCCAAACCCACGAGGCCGTTGTCATGCAGCACGACAGCTTCACCCATCGCGGCACTCGTTATGCCAAGGTGTTCATCGACACTGCCCGCTAAACCGCGGGCCGGTTCTTGCGACCGAGAACTAAGAAAGGCGGCGCCGTGGCGCTTTGCGACACCTCTGACCCGGAGCTTCGCTCGACCAGCGGCCAGGTGCACTCTCTAGAGACCATGGGTACTGTGGATGGCCCGGGCACCCGACTGGTGGTGTTCACCCAAGGTTGCCCTATGCGCTGCGCCTACTGCCATAATCCCGACAGTTGGAAACCCGGCGCAGGCACTTCTAAAACCGTTGGCGAGATCCTCGATCTCTTCGAGCGCAACCGACCCTTCTACCGCAAAGGAGGCATCACCGTCTCCGGCGGCGAGCCGTTGTTGCAGCCCCAGTTTGTGGGGGCGCTCTTCTCGGCAGCCCATAGAGCCGAGAAGGGCCGCATCCACACGGCCCTAGATACCTCGGGCAGTGCCTATGATCCTGCCCATCCCGAGCGTTTTGACCAGGTACTGCGTGAGAGCGACCTGGTGTTACTTGATATCAAACATGCACAGAATAAGGGCCATAGGGAGCTTACAGGCATGGGGGCCGAGAGACCCCGGGCTCTGGCCGATGAGCTTTCGCGCCGGAGGATCCCCATGGTCATCAGGCATGTGGTGGTGCCCGGCATCACCGACGATCCAGAGGAGCTTCGCGCCCTGGGCCGCCTCATCGCCCGTTGGGACAACGTGGTGGGCCTGGATCTGCTGCCCTATCACACTATGGGAGTGCCTAAATACGAGGCACTGGACCTGGATTATCCCCTTGAAGGCACTCCGGCGATGGATAAAAATCGCATCCCCCAGTTGCGCCAGATAGTCTTGCAGGCTCGAGCAGACGCCAGGGCGCAAAAGGCTTGAGTCGAGGACTTCCAGCACGCTCTCCAAGCGTGCAAGCTCTGTCTTTAGGTTAAAGGCTGCCGAGAAGAGCTTCACCAAACGTTCACGACGCCTGAAGGGAGTACCTCTAACAGTCTCACGAGCCTGTTAACGGCTCTTCTCTGAGGTGGCGTTTCTCGGCAGAGAAACGTTAAGGTGTCCTTCTAAGATGCACCTTGCGACCTTAAGGAGGGGCCATGGCAGCGCTGCCCCCTCAAGACCCCACCTGTTGGTATGATGCCAACTTTGATGAAGAACTGGTAGAAGTTCGCCATCAGGCCGAGCACACCTGCTGGCTCATCAATCAGCTGGATCCCCAAGATGCCGAGAAACACCAGCAACTGCTAGGTGAGCTTTTTGGGTCTTTGGGAGTCGGGGTGGAGGTGCTGGCACCGGTCATGGTCGATTACGGCACCAACGTTTCTTTGGGCGACGGCTGCTTTGTAAACCACAACGCCTATTTTATGGATGGCGCACCCATAGTTATCGGGGCTCACGTATTCGTGGGTCCCGATTGCGGTTTTTATACGGCCAATCATCCCTTGCTGGCCTCTGAGCGCAATCAGGGTTGGGAGCAGGCGCGTCCCATCACCATTCAAGACAACGTGTGGATTGGCGCCAAGGTGAGCATTTTGCCAGGGGTGACCATTGGCGAAGGCGCCGTGGTAGGTGCTGGCTCGGTGGTGACCAAGGACGTTCCTCCTCACACGCTGGCGGCAGGAAACCCCTGCAGGCCGCTTCGCCTCATCACTGCTCAAGACACTATTGGTAAGGAGTAGCAACTATGTCGCTTAGTCGTGCCCGCGAGGCCTTGGAGGCCCAGGATCTGGCCTCGCACATCATGGAATTCGACACCTCTAGCGCCACCGTTGAGCTGGCTGCTGCCGCAGTGGGATGTGAGCCTGCTCATATCGCCAAAACCCTTTCCTTTGCGGTGGGGGACAGGGTGGCGCTGGTGGTCTGCGCCGGTGATGCGCGCATCGACAACCCTAAGTTCAAGGGCTACTTCCACACCAAGGCCAAGATGCTCGATGCGGTCAGCGCCGAGGAGCGCATCGGCCATGGGGTAGGTGGTGTGTGCCCCTTTGGAGTCAAGGAGGGCTGCGATGTGTACTTGGATGAGAGCCTCAAGCGCTTTGATGTGGTCTATCCTGCCGCAGGTACCGCAAGCAGCGCGGTGAAACTCACCCTTCCCGAGCTAGAGCGCGCTTGTCCTGAGGCTATCTGGGTTGACGTCTGCAAACTGCCTGCCTAGCTCGATAACCTACGCCAGCAACAATTACCTGCATCATCTGGTTGCAAAAGCTGGTAACAAAAAAGAACCCCTCCGCCGTGAGCTGCATCCTAAGTATTGGAAACAGTTCACTGGTGAAGGGGCCTCTTTATTGGCGGAATTTTTTATCGGCCGCTAAAGACGGGGAACGCTGAGTCTTTGCCGTAGTCCACATCGGCAGCGCCGGCCAGATAGTCCATATCCTCGCCGGAGATCACAAAGTCTACCTGGGCGTTGTCCTTCATGTGCTCAGGGTTTGCGGTCTTGGGCAGCGCCACCGCGCCGCACTGGATGACGTAGCGGATACACAGCTGAGGGATGCTCGCGCCGTAGCGCTGGGCCATGGACTGGAGCTGCTCGTCTTTGAGCAGCGCGCCATGGGCCACAGGAGAATAGGCCTCTACCTGGATATTGTGGGCCTGACAGTAGGTGATGAGGCCGCGGGGCGTATGGCCCACGTGGAAGAGGATCTGGTTGACCGCCGGCACATCGGAGCTGTTGTCGATAATGTTTTTAAGATCGGACTCCAAGAAGTTGGAAACGCCGATCTCGCGCACTTTGCCGGCCTCCTTGGCCTCTTCCAGTGCACGCCACACCTCAAGATTGCCGTGGTAGTAGTGGTTGGAGCCATTGTGGAAGTGGCCCCAGGGCTCGGGGGAGTGGATGATCATTTGATCCAGATAATCCAGCCCCATCTTCTCCAGCGTCTCATCGATGGACTTCTTGGCAGAATCGTAGTCTTTGAGCTCGGCCGCGATCTTGGAGCCCACAAAGAGCTGCTCGCGAGGAACCGATGCCGTGCGCACGCCCTCGCCTACACCTGCCTCGTTGCCATAGGCCTGGGCGGTGTCGATAAGCCGATAACCGCAATCCACCGCATCCCGCACTGCTTGGGCGGCTTTGTCATCATCGATAAGCCAGGTACCAAGGCCCAGCTTGGGAATAGCGGTGCCGTCGGCCAGCTTATAGGTTTCTTCGAGAATCATAGGTAGGTACTCCTTTATATCTAGCTCAAAGATTTGGAGAAATCCTGTGCCAAGCTCCCAGTATTGTGTCAGCTAAAGGGAGGGACTCGTCAGGATGCCTTCAGATCTTTAGCATGGTCTGTCGCAAAGCCAATAGGTTATGTACCCTCATCGATCGATGGAGCACTGGGACTGCAGGTTCCATACATCAGTCGATTTATTAAAGAAGGAGCTCATGGAAGCTTTTATCAACCAGTTTGGCTACCTGGCAATTGGCGCCCTGGTCTTTTTGGAAAACCTTTTTCCGCCCATTCCCTCAGAGATCATCCTGCCCCTCTCGGGCGCGCTCACCATTGGAAGCCAGCTCACCCTTCCCGGCGTCATTGTGGCTTCTACCGTGGGTTCTGTGGCAGGCGCCTTCGCCCTTTACGGCATTGGCCGCGCCATTTCTCGCGCTCGCTTGGTCTCCTTCTTCCAGACGCGCCCCATGCGTCTTTTGGGCTTTAAGGCCAACGACGTGGAGCGCGTTATCGATTGGTTTGACGCCAAGGGCCAAAAGACCGTCTTTCTCTGCCGCTTTGTCCCCGGCCTTCGCAGCCTGATCTCTGTGCCTGCGGGCACTGCCCGCATGGGCCTGACTCGCTTTACGGCCTATACCACGGTGGGTTCTCTGCTGTGGAACGCAGTACTGTGCACCCTGGGTGTAGCCGCAGGCGATGCCTGGCACCTGGTGTCTGAGCAGGTAGCCTGGGCCTCTGACGTGGTGAAGCTGGTAATCATCGTGGCTCTGGTAGGCGGCAGCCTTTGGTGGATCTTCCGCCGCGCCATCCCTGCCTGGCGCCTGGAGAATGCTGAGGCCTAAGTTTTCGAAGGCGTGCCTCTGCCGTCTCATCCTATAGCTCTTGTAATAGTGCGTAGTAGAACTGGGTTTCTACTACGCACTTTTGTGTAAAAAGCGATTAACGCGTAATAGAAAACCCTTTGTAGTAGGCACTTTGCACACAGTGTCTAAAAGAAGCTGCGCAGAGCCTAGTGCCTAGGTGTGTGGTTGGAGTCAGAGGTATCGCTAGGGCTGACGACATCCTTCTGAGCGGTTCCTCCGTGATTGATGGTGTGCGCCAAAGGATGCTTCTGCAAAAAGAGCATGGACACAAAGCCCAAGATGCACAGGGGCACGAAGTAGCCAAAGGGCGGCACCAGCGCCTCGCTGTAGCCGGTGGCGATGATGGACTGCACCGATGCCGGGAGCTTCTCCATGTAGGTGGGGGTAAGCGATGCCAGCGAGATGTTGTCTGCTTTGGGCAAGAGGGGAGCGACGTCAGCCACCAAGCGGGAGGTGAACAGCGATCCCACCAGCGAGGTGCCCAGCGTGGCGCCTAACGAGGTCTCTACCCATGAAGGCACTTCCCATTATTTGAGGTTGGCTTGCATGAGTCATCTCTAGAATGGCGGCGGTCACCCAGAGGCGGCGCTCGCTCAGAGCACAACTCGTCACTGAGGTCGTGGACAGTAGGCGATCTGCGGAAGGGAGCAGTTGAAGGGAGGTGGCACTAGATTCGCTTGCCCTCTAAAAAGATACTTCAATAGCTACATCGAAATATGGCTATTGAATGTACTAGATAGTAAATACTAAATTATATACAGCTAGAATGCTGCGGTGGCTTCGTATAAAGATGGGTGTTCCAGCGGCGTATAAATGTAGCTATCGCAGTAATTAATTAGAGGGGCCGCAAGACATCTTTATATAGCGGCCCCTTCTCTTCTAGGATCCCTCTTGCTCGCCTGTGGCTCACTTCCATGACCGGTCCAAGGTTGCGCCGTTTCGCTCTGGCTCCCTCTCTTGCCTATCAGAATCCATTCAGCGTATATTTCTAAAGATGATAACGATGCTTTTGGATACGCTCTTGGATGTGCTTTTAGCGCAGTCTTTATCGCGCCAGTCTTGATAGGAGGGGATCGTGGCCAACGCAGCCAATGCAGCCATCGGCACGCCAGCCGCTGCCTATGTCATAGATGACGGGACCTTAAGCGCCTTCTTTGAGACCATGGCCGTCCTTATGGACGCCGGCATTCAAATTGACGAGGCTCTTTCCATGCTGGCGGAAGATGCCGCAGACACCCTCAAAGCCACCTATGGTTCCATGTATGAGCAGGTAGCGGCAGGCCATACGCTGGCAAAAGCCATGGAGGCGTCAGGGGCGTTTCCCACCTATGCCACCACATTGGTGATCCAGGGCATCGCCATGGGCCGGCTTCATGAAACTTTGATGTCGTTAGCCCGCTATTACGGCGACCAGGATCGCATCCTCACGCGCATCAAAACCAGCCTAGGTTATCCTGCAGCGCTTTTGTGCGGCATGTCGTTAGTGCTGGCTTTTACGGTCATAGGCGTGCTGCCGGTGTTCATCAACGTCTACGAGAATCTTTCCGGCAGTCTCACCGAAGGGTCGTTCTCCCAGGTCACACTAGCTCTCACGGTGGGCTGGGTGGTGCTTGTCGTCACGGTGATCGCTGCGGTGGCGGCCCTTTGGGTCGCCTCCCTTGCCCGCAATTCCAAGGGACATGACAAGCTCATGCACCTTTTGGAGCGCATCCCGCCCACCCAGGAGGCTGCCTATGGCCTGGCGCTGTCGCGCATGGTGGCGGGGCTCTCCACCAATATCTCCTCAGGCACCAACGTGGACGAGGCGGTGGCGGCCGCCGCAGCCGGGACGTCTCATCCCGTGCTGCATTTGAGGACCACGCAGGCTCACAAGCTCATGGTTGCTTCCGACGATCCTCAGGGCCTGGTGCCTGCGCTGGTGGCAGCCCAGGTCATCGACCCGGTCTATGGGCGTCTGCTGGGTATCACTGTACGCTCAGGCGGCATCGACGAGTCGCTGGAAGCCCTTTCAGAAGACCTGGCCCGCGAGTCTATGGACAGCCTTCTGGCGACTATCGACGGCGTGGAGCCGCTTTTGTCGGCATTTTTAACCGTGGCCGTAGGCGCCACGCTGCTGGCCATCATGCTGCCGTTGGTGGGCATCATGGCCTCGTTAGCCTGATGGCGCAGCCCGCGCGATCGACCAGACCGCTTGGTCGACCCCTGCCCGTGCATGAATCCTGCTGCGGTTAAGAGAGGAGTGAGAATCTAATGGCCCGCCCTGTAGCTCAGGCTGCCTTCGCCCATCGCCGCCATCCCGGAGTCTACCTGCTGGTGATTCTGGTGGCGGCAGCGTGTGTGGCGCTGGCGGTGGTGCGTGCCCAGGTGCATGCCGCCGAGCAGGGAACGGCGGCGCTTCGCACCTCGATCCTCAATGCCTCGGCCCAGTGCGCGGCGGTGGAGGGGGCCTATCCCTCCAGCTTGGACCATCTGGTGGAAGCCTACGGCATCCGTTTCGACCCCGAGGTCTACGACGTGCGCTATGAGGTCTTTGCCGACAACGTGGCCCCCACAGTGCAGGTGATGCGCCGATGACACCGCCCACGCTGCCTCACGAAAACCTCCTGCGGGCCAAAGGGACGCTGGCGATAGCCCAGGGCCATAGACCCGCTGCCCAAAAGATGCACCCTATGAGCACCATCTTGGTCATCCTTCTGCTGCTGGCAAGCGTTGCTGCGCTGGGTGTGGGCGCCCAAGTCTACAGCTCCATCCACCAGGCATCCTTGACCGACGACTCCAGTCGCCTGGCCTCGGCTTTGCTTTCCAACACCGTGCGCTCCCAGGATCGCGCTCTCGCAGTGGAGAGCACCCCGGGTCCTGAGGGCCCTGTGCTCAAGCTGGTCTCTCATCTAGATTCCGGCGACTATGAGACGCGCCTCTATCTCTATCAGGGTCAGGTGGTGCGCGAGTTCGCCTTGGCTGCAAGCCCGCTCACTCCCCAGAGCGCGGTACCGATAATGCCTTCCAAGAGCTTCTCCTTTGCCCTGGAGGGAGACCTGCTTACCCTTGCTACCGATAAGGGCGCCACTTCGGTGGCTCTAAGAAGCCCGCAGTCCCCGCAATCTTTGGGGGTGGGGGCATGAAGCAGCTCAAAGCTCCCGGCTTTATGGCCCCTAAAGCCCCTCGTTGGGCTTCGCGAGCTCTCATCATCGAGGCGTTGGTGCTGATGGCGGTGCTCTCTTGCTGCATCGCCATCGTTGCCCAAGGCCTGTCTGTGGCGGCAGCCACTGCGCTGGACGCCCAGCAACTCACTCAAGCCTCGGCCTATGCCTCAGAGATGGCCGAGCGTTTTTGTGCAAATCCCGAGCAAGTGCCCGTGGAAGAGATCTCCGGCGATCTGCAGGTGGTGGTGGCCCGCACCAGCGAGCCTACCTCCACAGGAACCCTTTGGCGTGCCACCATCCTGGTCTATCCGGTAGGTCCCCAAGGACAAAAGGTCGAAGCATCGGAGGCTTTGGGAGCAGCCCAGGCTGGAGCGGCTGCAGGCGACTCTGAGGCCCAAGAGGTCTCTCGGGTGGTCCAGGAGCCTCTCTGCTCGCTTGCCACCGCACGCTTCGTGCCCAGGGAGGTGAGCTGATCTATGGCTCCACGTACGTCTGAGCCGGGTATTCGCCCGGGTCCCATGAGCCTGTTGGTGCTCACCCTGGTGGTGTGTTTATCGGTACTTTGCTGCTTGGCATTGGCTACCGCTGCCGCCTCCAACCACAGGGCAGAGATGCAAACTTCTATCATGGTGGACTCCTACGCCAACGAGCTGGAGGCTCAAGAGCTTTTGAGCCATGCATCTGAGCTCTGTGCCAGCTCGGGTGCGCAAGGCCTTGCGGCTTTGGCTCAACAGGCCTCGCAGCTTTGGCCGGATTGCACTGCCAGCTATGAGGAAGGCAGGTTTCAGGCCTATTTTGCGCAGCCTTCAGGGCGCTCGCTGACCGTCCAGTTAAGCGTGAGTCCAGAAGGTCAGCTAAAAATCGAGAGCTGGTGCGCCGGCATGGAGTGGGAGGAGCCTTCCGGCCAATGGTGGCCTGGGCCTTCCTCGGCCACGCCCTAAAGGGGCGGCGGCGACTTTAGCTGCAACTTTTGTTCTGTTGTGCCCTTTGTTTAGACCTCAAGGAGGATCTGGTGGATATCTCAGCATTGCTTGCTTCTATGATCGAGAAGAACGCCTCGGACGTGTTCTTTGTGGCGGGCTTGCCTATCACCTGGGCCTCCGCAGGGCAGCAGCACAGGCTTGACGGCGGCCCCCTCATGCCCCAGGACACCCAGGAGGTCGTCGAGGCAATCTACGGGTTGGCGGGCCGCTCTATGGCGCCGTTTTTGGAGTCTCGCAACCACGACGACGACTTCTCCTTTGCCGTGGGCGGCGTGGGGCGCTTCAGGGTGAACGTCTTTAGGCAGCGCGGCAGTTTAGGGGCAGTGATCCGCGTGATTCCCTTCGCTCTGCCGCGTCCCGAGGAGTTGGGCATCCCAGACCAGGTCATGGACTGCGCTTCTTTCAACAAGGGGTTGGTGCTGGTTACAGGCCCCGCTGGCGCAGGCAAGTCAACCACTTTGGCCTGCCTTATCGACCGCTTGAACCATAGCCGCTCTGGCCACATTGTGACCATGGAGGACCCCATCGAGTTCGTGCACAGGCACAACACCTGCATCGTGACGCAGCGCGAGATCCCCACCGATGTGGCTACCTATGGCGAGGCCCTTCGCAGCGCCATGCGCGAGAGCCCCGACGTCATCCTGCTGGGCGAGATGCGCGACCGCGAGACGGTGTCTACCGCGGTCACCGCAGCAGAGACCGCTCAGCTGCTTTTCTCCACTCTGCATACCACTGGCGGCGCCTCTACCATCGATCGCATCGTTGACTTCTTCGATCCGGTCCAACAGCACCAGATCCGCCTGCAGCTGGCCATGGTGCTTCAGGCGGTGGTCTCCCAGCAACTGGTGCCCACAGTCGATGGGGGAGTGGCGGCAGCTTTCGAAGTCATGGTGGCCAACACCGCCATCCGCAACCTCATTCGCGAGCAAAAGACCCACCAGATCGACTCGGTCATTGCTGCGAGCGCCCAGGAAGGCATGATCTCCATGGACGCCAGCCTCTTCGAGCTGGTGAAGTCGGGCCAGGTAAGCTCTGAGACTGCCCTGCGCTATGCCAACCACACCGAGTCGCTGGCGCGCCGCCTCAAGGCAGCCGGGGTCTAAAACGCACAGGTGCGCGCCGGGCCAAAAAGCCTACAATTGTAAGCATATTTTATAGGGATCCAGGGACGCTCTGGGCATACTTGCGATAGTCAGGGATTAGCTATGACCATCTTTCATGCTCCTGCCATAGGCTCCAATGGGGACATCGCCTGCCCTGTGGTTGGGGCTGAAGTCTCCCAAGAGTTTCTTGATCGTATTCCTGGCGGCATCTTTCGCTACTGCGCAGACGACGAGGGGCGCCTGGATTTTGTCAATCGCGGGCTGCTGGAGATGTTTGGGTGCCAGACCTACGAGGAGTTCATGGCGTTCACCCATGGTAGCTTTTGGGGCATGGTGCATCCCAGCGATCAGGAGCGGGTGCGCGCGGCCTGCGACCCCGCGGTGGTGCAAAAGGATCGGGTGCGCTACCGCATCGTGCGCAAGGATGGCCGGGTGCGCTGGGTGGACGACCATGGGCAGCATGTGGTGGATTCAGGGGGAAACTCCTGGTTCTATGTGACCCTGCTGGATGTGACCGAGATGGTCGAGCTGCAAGATCAGCTCAACCAGGCTGCCGAGCAGCTGGAAGCCATCGCCATGTTGGATACCTTCCAGCAGCGTGCCGAGGAAGACGAGCTTACCCGGGTCCTCAATCGCTCGGGGGTCAAGCGCCATATCAACGAGCTGTTGGCTGAGGCCAATGGCCGTCCCTGCACCTTCTTCATCATGGACATCGACGACTTCAAGTACATCAATGACACCTTTGGACACCCCGAGGGCGATGAGGTGCTGCGGTCGTTGGCTCGGCACCTGCGTAACACCGTGCGCCGCGACGACGTGGTGGGCCGCATGGGCGGAGATGAGTTTGTGGTCTTCTGCATGGGCCTTGGCGAAGGCCCCGCCAGGGAGTCTCTGTCTTCTCGCCTGCGCCAATGGAGCCAAGACATGCAGGAGCGCGAGTGCCCCTATGAAGCGCCAACCCTGTCCATGGGCGTCGCGAGCTCGCCGGACTCTTCTTTGGCCCTCCATGAGCTTTACTCCCAAGCCGACGCCGCGCTCTACAGGGCCAAGGATTCCGGCAAGAACCAGGTATGCTTCTCAGCCGAGAAGGACGAGCTAACAAATTAATAGGTATAGATGTGATTTCGCGGTAAGGTAGCGCTAATGCTGCCTTGGCTACTGATATGTGAAAATCTGAAATATAAGTAGTCGAACCTCGGGGAATGCGCCTTATTTTTGTTAATAAAGCAATCAGTAAAGTAATGGTATCTGGTTGCCCTACGGCATCGCTGCATTGGAGTTCGTGAGGTAATAATAAAATATAGTTATTGAAATATATAGTTGAGGTTGGCAGACAGGGAAATTCTGTGCGCCGTTATCGAGAACGGCCATCGATATGTTATACGTGAACTGGTATTATAAGGGGACAATTTCCATCGCTCGGAATTCTCGATAGATTGATTGGCTTAGGGATGGCTTTAGGGATGTCTTGCCAGGTTTGGCAGGCATCCTAAATCTGAGGGTAGTCCTTCTTGGCACATGCCTTTATGCCCTGGGCCGGGGAGGACCTATGGCACAAGAGAAGAAGTCTCTGCGTTTTTGGTCGCGCTCGCAAAAGAGCTCTCCCATCACCCGCACCTTGATCATGGGCATCGTCTTTATGGTCGTGGTGTTTGGCGTCGGCATGGCCTATCTGGGGTTTATCGAGGACAGCCTTTGGAAGAACACCGTCGACGATGTGCTGGAGATCACCGACCAAAGCGCCCATGCTTTCGAGGTGTACCTGGAAAAAGACCTCAAGAAGCTCGACATTTTGGTGTCCGTGCTGGAACCCATAAGCTCCGAGGACACCTCGGCCATCATCAACCACTGCGCCTACTTCAACAAGGCGCAGAACGTCTACGGAGTCATCAACCTCAATACCGGATACCTCTATACCGGCACTGAGACCGAGGGCATCAAGCTCCCTGAGGCCACCATCGAGGCCTATCGCAACTTCCCTGACCGCGGGGTGAGGGAGCCCTATAAGGGCGACTATACGGGCCTCAACATGATCGGCTACTACCAGCGCATCGACTTTGCCGACGGGGTGCCGGCCATGGTCTATGAGAGCGCGCCGGTCTCGCGCATCTCTCAAGAGTTCACCATGTCGTTCTACGACGATTCGGGCTTTTCCTACATCGTGAACAGCAATGGGGATGTGTTGGTGCGCCCTGATGGCCGCTACTCGAACGATGTGCAGTCCAACATCATCGAAGCGGTGCAGAAAGGCGACAACAGCAACGAGTCCATAGCGTCTTTGGCCGCGAGCCTCACAGAGGGCAAGTCCGGCGTGGTGCGCATGGAGCTGGACGACCGCCCCTGCGTCATGGCGTTTGTGCCCATAGCCAACGCCGACGGCTGGTCCATGGTCTCCGTCATCCCCGACGCCGTCATCATGGAGCAAGGCAACAACATCATCGGGACCTCGTCGCTGGTGCTGCTCTTGGTGGTCGCTGTTATCGGCAGCATGGCGTTTTTGGGCTATGCGGCGTCTAGGTTCAACCGCTCCATTCTTGGTGGTCGCTGTTATCGGCAGCATGGCGTTTTTGGGCTATGCGGCGTCTAGGTTCAACCGCTCCATTAAGGCGCAGAGCGCAGAGACCCAAGCCCGGGAGGAGCTTTTCTCGGCATTGGCAAGCACCACCGACGAGATCTTCCTCATGCTGAGCACAGACCCTCTGAGGGTCGATTACGTGAGCCCCAATGTGGACAAGCTTCTGGCCATCAGCCCCGAGGAGGTGCGCGAGGACTGCAGCGTGCTCGACCTTGAGGGAGACGCCGAGCCGCTGGATTCCCAGCTGCTCAGGCAGGGGCACACGGTCGTGCGCGAGGGAGAGCGTTCCAACCGCGCCACCGGCGAGCGCCGGTGGTTCACCGACAGCGTCTACGACATCGAGATCAACGGCGAGCGGCGCTGCATGGCGGTGCTGTCCGACCGCACCCGCGAGCGTCATAACGAGGAAGTGCTGAGGGACGCGCTCTCGGTGGCAGAGGTGGCCAACGACTCCAAGAGCACCTTCCTTTCCAATGTGAGCCACGACATCCGCACGCCCATGAACGCCATCGTGGGCTTGACCACCCTGTTGCAGAGAGACGCCGACAACCCCGAGCTGGTGCGCGAGCACACCCGCAAGATCTCGGCCTCGTCCCAGCATATGCTGGGCCTGCTCAACGACGTGCTGGACATGTCCAAGATCGAGAGCGGCAAGACGACCCTCAACCTGTCTGAGTTCGACCTCTCCGAGCTGGCCGAGGAAGTGGTCACCATCGTGCGCCCCCAGGCCAAGGCCAAAGACCAGCATTTCACGGTCAACGTCACAGGAGTGCGCGACGACCTGGTGGTGGGCGACAAGCTGCGCATCAACCAGATATTAATCAATATTCTCACCAATGCGGTGAAGTACACCCCTCAGGGCGGGACCATCGCCTTCGAGCTCCGCCAAAAGCCCAGCCTCAATCAGAACTTCGTGCATCTGCAGTTCAGCGTTGCCGACAATGGCATGGGCATGTCGCCGGAGTTTTTGGAGACCCTGTTCGACCCCTTCACCCGTGAGGAGAACTCCGTCACCAACCGCATCCAGGGCACAGGGCTGGGCTTGGCCATCACCAAGAACCTGGTAGAGCTTATGGGCGGCGCCATCTCTGTGGAGAGCGAGCTTGGCAAAGGCAGCACCTTTGTGGTGAATCTTGAGCTCAAGGCCGCCGAGCAGCGGGACAACGCGGAGTTCTTCAAATCGCTGGGCATTGGGAGCGCCCTGATTGTCGACGATGACAGGAGCATCTGCGCCGAGGTGATGGCTACCATGGCAAACACCGGTGTGGAGATGCAGTTCGCCCTGGACGGCGCCACTGCGGTGACCATGGTCGCAGACGCCCAGCGGGCAGGCGAGGGCTACGGGCTGGTCATCCTGGATTGGAAGATGCCGGGCATGGACGGCGCGCAGACGGCCCGGGCCATTCGCGCGGTGGTGCCAGAGAACGTGCCCATCATGGTGCTTACCGCCTTTGACCGCGCGGACGCCGAGGAGGCCTGCGAAGGCATGGGAGTGGACGGCTTCCTTCAGAAGCCCTTCTTCCTTTCGAGTCTCACGCTGCTGTTAGAAGAGCTCTATCTCAAGAAGGACCGCGAGCCGGCGCAGCCGGTGGCCTTGGAGGGCCGTCATTTCCTTGCGGCCGAGGACAACGAGCTCTCCGCCTCCATCTTGGAAGAGCTGCTTTCTATGGAAGGGGCCACTGTGGAGCTGGCTTCCAACGGCCAGGAGGCGGTGGAGAAGTTCGAAGCCTCCCAGCCGGGCTCCTTCGACGCCATCCTCATGGATGTGCAGATGCCGCTTATGGATGGCTATGAGGCGACTCGGGCCATCCGGGCCAGCAGCCATCCTGAGGCTGCAAAGATCCCCATCATCGCCATGACTGCCAACGCCTTTGTGGACGACGTGGCTGACGCCTTGGAGGCAGGCATGGACATGCACATGGCCAAACCCGTGGACATCTCGACGCTGGGCAGCGTGCTGTCTGAGGCTGAGGCGAAGCGCGCCGCGGTGCAGGAGGACGCATGAGGTGCTCCTGGAGTCGCACCCTGGGGGTCATGTGCTTGTCGGCAGCCTTGGCTTTGACGGGCTGTGGAGGCGGTGGGGCTTCCTCTGACCCCGCTCAAGCCCCAGGGGGCCAAGAGAGCCAAAACGGCCAAGAGACCTCAGGGCCTTCGTGGCAGGCGCCTTCCGAGGTGCGCGCCTATAGCTACAGCGCCCAAGACGCCCAGGGAGCCAATGGGGCCACGGTCGACGTCTCCCACGCCAACCAGGGAGTGGTGTTCGCCACTGCCCCAGGGGACGTGCGCTATAAGTTCCAAGTGCTCTGCGGAGACGGTTCCTACAACTACGACGTCCCTGCCGATGGGAGCCCCGTGGCCTGCCCCATCAACCTAGGGAACGGCAGCTACACCTTCAAGGTGATGCGCAACGTGCAAGGCAACTCCTATGTGGAGGTGCTTGCCGTGCCCCTTGAGGTGACCCTGGAAAGCGACGCGGACCCCTACCTCATCCCTACGGTCTTTTGCGACTACGAGCCTTCCAGCGAGGTGGTGGCCCGTGCCAAGGAGATCGCCGGCAAAAGCGAGAACCAAGGGGACGTGGTGCGCGACGTCTATGCCTGGGTGTGCGACAACGTGGCCTACGACGAGGCCAAGGCGGCCCAGTTGGCTACGGGCACCGGCTATGTGCCCGATCCCGACGAGACGCTGGCTTCTGGCAAGGGCATCTGCCTGGACTACTCTGCGTTGGCCGGAGCCATGCTGCGTAGCCTGGGCATTCCCTGCCAGGTGGTCACCGGCTACGTGGATCCCGGCGATCTCTACCATGCCTGGAACATGGTGCGCATCGACGGGATGTGGCACGGCGTCCTTGTGACCCTCGACCCCGATACCTGGGGACGCATGGACACCACCTTTGGGGCGGCCGGCGCCGGCAAGACTGTGGGCGACGGCACGGGGTATCGAGACCGATACATCTACTGAACGGTTGGCGGCGGACAGGCAATGGTACCTATGAGCAGCGATGAGGAGCGGCGATGATCAACCAAATCTTGAGGGATATGGGTCGGCAGACCATCCTCGTGGTGGATGACTCCTATCTCAATCGCGAAATACTCAAAGACATCCTGTCGCCCGACTACCAGATCGTCGAGGCCGTGGACGGCGTCGAGGCGGTCACGCTTTTGGAGGCTCGCTGCAAAGAGCTGTCGCTGGTGATCTTGGACATCAACATGCCGCGCCTCGACGGTTTTGGGGTGCTTCAAGAGATGAACGACCGCGGTTGGATCGACCGAGTGCCGGTGGTGACCATCTCGGCGGAGGACAGCTCCCAGTTCATCGAGCGCGCCTACTCGCTGGGCGTGACCGATTTCATCAGCCGCCCCTTTCATGAGATCGTGGTGCGCCAGCGTGTGAGCAACACCATCCAGCTCTACCAGAAGCAGCACGAGCTCTTAAGCCTGGTCACCTCCCAGATGCTCGAGCGGGAGCGCCAGAACAACCTCATGGTGTCGATCCTCGCGCACATCGTCGAGTTCCATAACGGCGAAAGCGGGTTGCACGTGGTGCATATCTCCACCATGGCGAACATACTGTTGAAGCACATGAAGCGCCGCGACCCCAACCTGGTGCTGGAGCGCGGCGAAGTGGCTTGCATCACCATGGCCTCTGCCCTGCACGACATAGGCAAGATCGCCATCCCTCCCGAGATCATCAACAAACCGGGCCGGCTTACCAACGAAGAGTTCGCCATCATGAAGACCCATAGCGAAAAGGGTGCGGAAATGCTGGAGAACCTCCCTATCTTCCAGGACGAGCCTCTGGTGCGCTGCGCCCATGACATCTGCCGCTGGCATCATGAGCGTTGGGACGGTCGAGGCTACCCCGACGGTCTGAAGGGCGACGAGATCCCCTTGAGCGCCCAGGTGGTGTCTTTGGCCGACGTGTATGACGCCCTCACCAGCGAGCGCGTCTACAAGCCCGCCTACGACCATCGCACCGCCATGCGCATGATTCTGGACGGCGAGTGCGGGCAGTTCAATCCCCAGCTCATGGCATGTTTGGAAGATGCGGCCGACGAGATCCAGCGAGACCTTGGCTCCAGCAGCTTGGAGACTGTAAGCCATGCGGGCGTCGTGGCGGTGATCTCGCAGATCGAGGAGATCGACGAGCTCTCAGAGGTAGACAAAGAGTCCATGCTCTCCGATGTGGCCTCGTTGGTGGAGTCGGAACTATTCGAGGCCCAAGCCTAAAGGGGGATCCTATGAGCCAGCAGCAATCAGGCGCCTCTGCGTGCCGAGAAACCCCGCAGCCTTCTTTGGAAGAGTTCTACCAGGCCGCCGGCGGCTCCTATGAAGAGGTGTTGGGACGCCTTCGCAGCCCGGACCGCATCCTGCGCTTCCTGAAGCTTTTCGCCAAGGACCCGAGCTTTGCCACCCTCGAGGAGTCTATGGCCGCCCAGGATGAAGAGACAGCCTTCAGGGCATCCCACACCCTCAAAGGCTCCGCGGGCAATATGGGGCTCACGCAGCTGGCGCAGTCTGCCAGCGACCTATGCGAGGCCCTTCGTGCCCACCAATGGGACGAGGCCTGCGCGTTGCTGCCAGACACCCAAGAGGCCTACCGGCGGTTTGGCGATGCCTTCCGCCAGTCTATCGGCGAGTTCTGAGGCAGCCCTTCTCGGCAGGCAATTCAAAGCCCCGCACACAAAGGGCTTTGCTGGATGGAGCGAAGCCCTTTTTTGGTGCGCAGATGAAGCTAGGGTTTAGCCAAAGTAGGCGACCCCGCCCTCGATGATGGGCTGGTAGAGGTTGCCGCCCACGTTCTTGTAGAGGCCCTCGCCCGAACGCTCGCTGTGGCCCATCTTGCCAAAGACGCGGCCGTCGGGGCTGGTGATGCCTTCGATGGCCAAAAGCGAGCCGTTGGGGTTCACCGAGAGGTCCATGGAGGGGACGCCGGCCTCGTCCACATATTGGGTGGCTACCTGCCCTGCGGCTACCAAAGAATCCAGCAGCGCCGGGGGCGCCACAAAGCGGCCCTCGCCGTGGCTGATGGCCACCGTGTGGATGTCTCCCACCTCGCATTGGGAGAGCCAGGGCGACAGGTTGGAAGCCACTCGGGTGCGCACCAGCTGGCTCTGGTGGCGGCTGATGGTGTTGAAGGTGAGGGTGGCGCACCCATCGTCCATGGGGCGAATGTCGCCAAAGGGTACGAGTCCCAGCTTGACCAACGCCTGGAAGCCGTTGCAAATGCCCAGCATGAGGCCGTCGCGCTCGTTGAGCAGGCGACGCACGGCCTGGGTGACCTCCGGGGCGCGGAAGAACGCGGTGATGAACTTGGCCGATCCGTCGGGCTCGTCGCCGCCGGAGAACCCGCCGGGGATCATGACGATCTGGCTGCGGTCGATGGCCTCGGCCAGGGCGCGCACGCTGTGGCCCACGGCCTCAGGGGAGAGGTTGTTGATGATGAGGGTCTCGGGCGCCGCTCCTGCGCGGCGGAACGCCTTGGCGGAGTCATATTCGCAGTTGTTGCCCGGGAACACCGGGATGATGACGCGAGGCTTGCCTGCGTTCTCGCCCAGAAGCTCCGGCCCGCAGTAGCGCGCCTTTGGGCCTTCAAGCCAGTTGAGCTGTGGGACTTGCGGCAGCGCGTCCTTCTTGGCATCAGGGGTGCGATAGGGAAAGACTCCCTCCAGCGCCCCTTCCCACTGCTCCTGCAGAGGGGCCAGCTCCACGCGCTCGCCCTGGCAGGTCCACGCATACTCGCTGACAGTGGTGCCCAGCTGGCGCAGGGCGACGCCTTGGGGCAGCGAGGAGAGGGCCTCTGCCAGCTCGCCGGCTGCCAGCTCCACCACAAAGGAGCCGTAGGCGGGGCCAAAGAGATCGTCTGCATAAATGTCCTCTGCCAGCTGGATGCCCAGCCCGTTGCCTACGCCCATCTTGAAGAGGGCCTCGGCCAGGCCGCCGTAGCCCGGGGTAGAGATGGCCAGCGCGTCGCCTGCGGCGGTGAGGGCTTCGATGGCGTTCGCAGTGCCGATAAGGGCCGCCGCCTCAGGGATGAGGCCGTCGGGGCGCTCCGGCTCGACGAGCACCAGCGGATGGCCGGCGCCCTTGAGCTCGGGGGAGACCACGCGGCTCACGTCGCCCAGGGCAGTGGCGAAGGAGACCAGCGTGGGCGGCACGTCGAGCTCTTCGAAAGAGCCGCTCATGGAGTCCTTGCCGCCAATGGCGCCGATGCCTAAATCCACCTGGGCTTCCAGGGCCCCCAGCACGCTGGCCACAGGCTTGCCCCAGCGTTTGGGATCGTCGCGCAGGCGTTCGAAGTACTCCTGGAAGGTGAGGTAGGTGCGGCTGCGCGTAAAACCTGCGGCCACCAGGCGGCAGAGGCTCTCGGCCACGGCCAGATAGGCGCCGGCGTAAGGGTCTGCCGACGAGATGAGCGGGTTGTAGCCCCAGGCCATGCCGGAGCAGGTGACAGTCTCGCCGTCCACCGGCAGCTTGGCCACCATGGCCATGGGTGCGGTGAGCTGGCGGGAGCCGCCAAAGGGCATGAGCACCGTGGCGGCGCCGATGGTGGAGTCGAAGCGCTCGGAGAGGCCCTTGTTGGAAGCCACGTTGAGGTTGGTGAGCACCGAGGCCAGGCGCTGGGCCAGGTTGTCGCCGCAGTCGATGCGTGCTGCGGCGGCTGCGTCGCCAGGGGCCTCTACATGGGCGTTCTGGTGCTTGGGCGCGCCGTTGGAGGCCAAGAATCCGCGGGCCACGTCGACGATGGCGTCGCCGCGCCACCTCATGGTGACCCGAGGCTCGGCGGTGACGGTGGCGATGGGCACTGCGCTCAGGTTCTCTTGGCGGGCCAGCTCGATGAAGGCATCCACGTCCTCGGGGGCCAGGGCTACCGCCATGCGCTCCTGGGACTCCGAGATGGCCAGCTCCGTGCCGTCCAGCCCCTCGTACTTCTTGGGCACGGCATCCAGGTCGATGTCCAGGCCGTCTGCCAGCTCGCCCACGGCCACGCTCACGCCGCCGGCGCCAAAGTCGTTGCAGCGCTTGATGAGCCTGCAGGCCTCGCCGTTGCGGAAGAGCCTTTGCAGCTTGCGCTCGATAGGCGCATTGCCCTTTTGCACCTCGGCGCCGCAGGTCTCGATGGACGACAGCGTATGGCTCTTGGAGGATCCGGTGGCGCCGCCAATGCCGTCGCGGCCGGTAGCCCCGCCCAAAAGCACCACCACGTCGCCGGGGGCAGGCTCTTCTCGGCGCACGTGGTCTTGGGGCGTGGCGCCCACCACCGCGCCGATCTCCATGCGCTTGGCGGCATAGCCGGGATGGTAGAGCTCGGCCACCTGGCCGGTAGCCAGGCCGATCTGGTTGCCGTAGGACGAATAGCCCTGAGCCGCCGTGGTCACCAGCTTGCGTTGGGGCAGCTTGCCCGACAGGGTCTGGTCCACCGGCACGGTGGGATCGGCGGCGCCGGTCACGCGCATGGCCTGGTAGACATAGGAGCGGCCAGAGAGCGGGTCGCGAATGGCCCCGCCGATGCAGGTGGCTGCGCCGCCAAAGGGCTCGATCTCGGTGGGGTGGTTATGAGTTTCATTCTTGAACAGGTAAAGCCAGTCTTCCTCATGGCCGTCCACGTCCACCTTGACCTTGACGGTGCAGGCATTGATCTCTTCGGACTCGTCCAGCCCCGTAAGGACTCCCTGGTCTTTGAGCCACTTGGCCCCGATGGTCCCCATGTCCATGAGGCACACCGGCTTGCCGACGCGGCCCAGCGCCTCGCGCAGGCCCAGGTAGCGCTCGAAGGCCTTCTGGACGCGCGGGTCATCCGAGGTCACCTCGTCCAGCTGCGTCCCAAAGGTGGTGTGGCGGCAATGATCGGACCAATAGGTGTCGATCACGCGGATCTCGGTGATGGTGGGATCGCGTTCCTCGGCGCAGAAATACTCCTGGCAAAACTTGAGGTCGTCCAGGTCCATGGCCAAGCCCCTGGTTGCCGAGAAGCCCGCCAACTGCTCCTCGCCCCACTGCCTGAAGCCTTCGAGCACCTCGACGGCTGCAGGCTCGGGGAACTCCACATGCAGCGTCGCCGGCGTCTCCAGCGTCGCTTCGCGGGCCTCCACCGGGTTGATGACGTACTCTTTGATGCGCTCCACGTCCTTCTGGCTGAGAGATCCTTCCAGCGCATAGACCGTCGCCGAACGCACCTGCGGACGCTCGCCCTGGCTTACCAGCTGCACGCACTCCGCCGCGGAGTCAGCCCGCTGGTCGAACTGCCCCGGCAGATACTCCACCGCAAAGACGGCCGCATCGCCCAGGTCCGGTAGCTCAGGAGTGGCAATGTCGGTCTGAGGTTCCGAGAAGACCGTAGGCACGCAGGCTTCGAAGAGCTCCGGGGTTATGCCTTCAACGTCGTAACGATTAAAGAGCCTGAGACCGGTGAGCGACTGGATCCCCAAGATGGATGAGAGCTCTTGGGCCAGAGCTTGCGCCTTACCGTCATAACCGGGCTTCTTCTCCACATAGACACGAGAGACCATGAACGACTTCCTTAAGGATAGGCGGTGGACAGGACCTACGAAGACCTTTGAAAACCTTTGAAGACGTCCTTATTTTAAAGGTTCCTTGAGGCTTTGTTAGGCTGGCGCAAGCTCCCGTGAAACTTAGATAACAGTAAGGGGCGGTGCGCAGGGGCATGCTAGTGGGCGACACGTAGAGGCTCAATTGATAGGCGCTTTGGCACACTGGTTGGGTCTAGGGCCAAGAGGGGTAGATTCCGACAGGGTTGCCCTTTGGCTCCCTCTGGAAAGATGCTTCAATTGCAACATAAACAGGAAGCGAATGAAGCAAAATTACAAAATATATGTATCGATCCCAATGAATGCCTGAAAGGGTATGGCGTGGGTTCGCAAGGAAAGGTTGGATTCCATGTGGCTGGCACTCGTGTTGTTACTGCCTTTTGCAGGCACCACATTAGGCTCTGCGTGCGTGTTCTTTCAAAAAGCTCAAACCAGCCCCTTTGTGGAGCGCTTGCTTAAGGGCTTTGCTGCCGGAGTGATGGTGGCAGCCTCTGTGTGGAGCCTACTCATCCCTGCTATGGACGAGTCCCAGGATATGGGGCAGCTGGCCTGGGTTCCTGCGGCGGTGGGTTTCACGCTGGGCATTCTTTTCTTGCTGCTGCTTGACCACATCATTCCTCATCTGCACTCCACTGGCGAGACAGAAGGCCTCAAAGTTGATCTTCCTAACTCTGTGATGCTGGCGCTGGCAGTCATCTTGCACAACATCCCCGAGGGCATGGCGGTAGGTGCTCTCTGCGCCGGATGGATCTCTGGAGCGGCGGATATTTCCTTATCGGCAGCTTTGGCCCTTTCCATAGGCATTGCCATTCAGAACTTCCCCGAGGGCGCCATCGTCTCCATGCCCCTCCGCAGCGATGGCATGGGACGCGGCAGATCCTTTTTGTGGGGCGTGTTCTCTGGCGCAGTGGAGCCTGTGGCTGCGGTGATAACCGTGCTGCTGGCAGACTTGATGATCCCCGTTCTACCTTATCTTTTGGGGTTCGCCGCAGGCGCTATGATGTATGTGGTGGTAGAAGAGCTCATCCCCGAGACTGCCGGCTCCAGCGAAGAAGGCCACTCCAACGGTGGAGTGCTGTTCTTTGCAGCGGGCTTTGTGCTCATGATGATTTTGGACGTGGCCTTAGGCTAAAGACCCTCTGGGTGCGAGCCGGTGGAACAAGCCGGTGGAAAGGGGAGGGTTTCTCGGCGGCCAGGAGGTGGCCGATCCTTTTTGATACCGCAGCTCCTTTGTGAATTGTGCACCTGGTGATAGGGGAGTGGGCCCCTCGGCTACAAACCCCCCGGGGTATGCAAATATGCAAATGTGAGGGGCTTGGCTATGAGCACGATGATCTCGAGGATTCTTCGCAAAGAGGAAATCGGGTGCTTTGCCCCCTTTACCTGGAAGTTCTGGCGTGCCCTTTTCATCATGTTCTTCATCACGTGTCTGCTGGGGCACTGGCTTGAGATCCCTTACGTCAACTTTATGAGCCAGTTTGGCATCGTTTCTGACGATTATGCCGCCCTTATCGATCCCTGGTATGTGCCCTACTGGGTCTATGGCATCGGCGCTGTGGTGATGACTTGGATCATCGAGCCTATCAAAGAGAGCGTCATTGAGCACCGTAAAACCCCATGGGGTGCTCTGCTGGAGACCTTTTTGATCACAGTGGTGCTGGCGGCGATCTTGGAAACCGGCATTGGCTTGATAATCAACCAGCCCGATGCTGCCGGCGAGTTTCCCTTTTGGGACAACTCTCAGTTGCCACTCAATATTTTGGGCCAAGGTTGGCTGGTAAACGACCTGGTCATTGGCGTGGTAGCCATGGTGTATGTGTGGATCCTCTATCCTGTGGTCTATCGCTGGTTGGAAGCACGTAAGCCTTGGATGGCGAACCTAATCTTGGCCGCGTGCGCCATTGGCCTCATCGCCTGCTGTATCGCCTCCTATGCAATCTAGGCGATAGGTGCTGCAAGGTTTGTCATCACGTGCAGACTGCAGCTTGCGAGGGCGATCGTGCAAGTGCGTGAAGGTGCCGCGAGCTGCTGAGTGCGCGAGCTGACGAGTGGGTACTCTTTTCATGCGAGAGGTAGTGGTGCGTCCCTGGAAATTTATACTTCGTTAGTTACTACTATATGTAACTAACGCAGTAGGATTTCTGAGGCACTGAGAAGCATGTTTCCAAGTGCGGTGGTATTCGGTATTGAGAAGCATGTTGTCCACGTGCAGCGATATTGAGAAGCATGTTGCTCGCGCGAAGATGCGCACAGAATCGTGCTCCTCGCGCTTCATGTCGTTCAAGTGTCGGCGATGCCTACAAGGCAGCGATGCCTACAAGCCAGCAATGCTTGCATGGCAGTGCACTGCGTCGCTCAACCAGCACTTGCGCCTGCGTGCGTCATCCCTCGCTTACCGTGGGATCCCCTCCGGCCACGTGGGAGGTAAAGTCCTGCGAGGCGTCAGAGTAGGGTGAAAGCCCCTGGTCCACACGCTCCATCATGGTGCGCCATGCAGGCTCGTTCACGGTTTCGTACCAGGTGCCGTTGACGTAGGAGGAGTTGGTGGGCTCCAAGCCAGAGTAGAGGTCCTGGGAGATGTTGAACCCGCGGAAGGCCATCATGAGGCGCAGTATGTCTACCACTGAGAAGTCCGTGGTGACAGAGCCTGCCAGGTCTCCCACCGAGGTCAGCATGGTCACAGGATTGGCGGCAAGCACCTTCTTCAAAATCGCGCCGATGACCATGCGCTGGTTGGCAGTGCGATAGTAGTCGCCACCGCCATAGGCGTCGTAGGCGTGGCGGCTGCGGCACAGGGCCAGCGCCTGGGCGCCATTGATGGTTTGCTTGCCGGCTTTGAGGTGGAGGTCGGCCATGTCGTCGTCTAGGTCGATCTTGATGTTGACGTCTATGCCGCCGATCTTGTCCACTATGCCCACGAACTCGTCGAAGTTGATCTCTGCATAGTGCGAGATGGGCACGCCGGCAAATTTGGACACTGTCTCCACCGTGAGCGGGGCGCCGCCCAGCGAGTAGGCGGCGTTGATCTTTTGCTGGCCGTAGCTGCCAATGGTCACCAAGGTGTCGCGCTCGATGGAGACCAGGGTCACGTGCTTGGTGGCAGGATCGATACGCGCCAAGATCATGGAGTCGGTGCGGTAGTTGGAGCTATCGGCGCCAAACTCTGCAGACTGGGCGCGCTCTGCAGACTTGTCGGTGCCCAAAAGCAGCATGTAAAACGGCTTGTCCAGCGGCGCAGGCGAGAGCACCTGCCGCAGCTCCGGAGAGACCCCCGAGCCCAGCTGGGCTTGGAGCGCGGCCACATAGACCACCAGCGCCACCAGGGCAGCTGCAAGCACTAGCCCCACGCCGGTCAATGTGCGGAAGGCAAGCTTTTTTCGGCTGCGGGCCTTTCTTTGGCGCACGTACCTGTTGGCCGAGCGCTCGCGGCTCAGCGAAGAGGCGTCCTCATAGCTCATTGGGAGTCGAGACTGGCTTGCATGGCCGCGCGCCGAGCGCGAGCTGCGAGATTGCGGCGCGTAAGAGTCGCGGGCATAGGGATCGCGCGCATAGGGGTCGCGAGAGGGTTGGTTGGCGGGTCTGCGACGGGTCACAGCGGTCCTTCCGGTGGGTTGGGCGCAAGAGCGCCGCGGTCGTTTAAGGAGCGTCATTCATTTTTACCCCGAGCCTCGCCCTGAGGCGTGCGACAGGGGCGCTCTCCCGGAGAATCCCATGGTAGCGCTCGCCTCGGCTGCCGAGAAACCCTTCCATCGCTCCATGAAAGGGCTGCGGCATCGTAATTTTCGCGTAAGCGTCGTTGGGGTGGTTGTTTTGGGTCCGGCTGGCCTATCATCGAAGGGATCGAGACCAAGGTTGCTGCCGGCATACTCCTGTTGGCGCAGCCGTCTCTCTAACAACGTCGCTACTCCGGAGGTTGTCCATGCCTGACACGCCACGTCCGTTGGTTGCCGTTTTGGATTTTGGCGCCCAATACGGGCAGCTCATCGCCCGCCGCATTCGTGACCTGCATGTCTATAGCGAGGTGTTCCCCTGCGACATCTCTGCAGAAGAGCTTGCTGCCATCGCCCCAGATGCCATCGTGCTCTCCGGCGGCCCCGCATCCGTCTACGCAGACGATGCTCCCGACATGGACGCCGGCATCTTCGACCTGGACATCCCCATTCTGGGCTTTTGCTACGGCCACCAGATCATGGCGGCCAAGCTGGGCGGACAAGTTGGCCACTCCGAGGTAGGGGAGTACGGCCCTGCCCAGCTGCTTCGCCTGGGCAGCTCGCCCCTGCTCGACGGCACCCCCAACGAGGTGCAGACGGTCTGGATGAGCCATCGCGACTCTGTGGTGGAGGCGCCTGAGGGCTTCATGGTGACCGCCAAGACCGAGGCCTGCCCCGTTGCCGTCATGGAGAACCCCCGTCGCCGCTTCTTCTCCACCCAGTTCCACCCCGAGGTGCGCCACACCCAGTACGGCCAGCGCATCCTGCAAAACTTCCTCTTCGACATCTGCCATCTTGAACCCTCCTGGACCATGGACAACATCGTCGAGGAGAAGGTGGCCGCCATCCGCGACCAGGTGGGCGACTCCAAGGTCATCCTGGCCCTCTCCGGCGGCGTCGACTCCGCCGTGGCCGCAGCCCTCGTACACCGCGCCGTGGGCGACCAGCTCACCTGCGTCTTCGTGGACCACGGCCTGCTGCGCGCCGGCGAGCCCGAGAGCGTCGACCACGTCTTCCGCGAGGTCTTCAACATCCCCCTGGTCCACGTCCACGCCGAGGATCGCTACGCCAAGCTCCTAGCCGGCGTCACCGACCCTGAGGAGAAGCGCCGCATCATTGGCACCGAGTTCTGGAAGGTCTTCTTCGAGGAGGCCCAGAAGCTCGGCGACGTGAAGTACCTTGCCCAGGGCACCATCTACCCCGACATCATCGAGAGCGGCGCCCGCAAGACCGGCGGCAAGGCCTCTACCATCAAGAGCCATCACAACCTCATCCCGTTCCCGCCCGGCGTGCACTTCGACCTCATCGAGCCGTTGGACCACTTCTTCAAGGACGAGGTCCGCGAGCTTGGCACCACCCTGGGCCTCCCCGACGAGATCGTCTATCGCCAGCCCTTCCCCGGCCCCGGCCTCGCCATCCGCATCATCGGCGATGTGACCCCAGAGAAGCTGGACATCCTCAAGGGTGCCGATAAGATCGTCCGCGAGGAGCTGGACGCCTACAATGCCAGGCTCTTCGAGGAGACTGGCGAGCGCAACTCCGAGCACTCCTGCTGGCAGTACTTCGCCGTGCTGCCCGACATTCGCTCCGTGGGCGTCATGGGAGACGAGCGCACCTACCAGCGTCCCGTCATCCTGCGCGCCGTGGAGTCCACCGACGCCATGACCGCTGACTGGGCCAAGCTTCCCTACGAGGTCCTTGGCACCATCTCCAAGCGCATCGTCGACGAGGTTCCCGGCATCAACCGCGTGGTCTATGACATCACGTCCAAGCCCCCTGCGACCATCGAGTGGGAGTAAAGGTTCATTCAAAAAAGCATCCCATTACGCTAAGTACTGGTGACCAGAAAACCCCAGATAGACTAGTCTATCTGGGGTTTTCTGTTGGATTACCTACTATGGCCTGGGCTTTGTAGCTAGGAAAGTATGGATACGCAGGAGTGGATGAACAGAAAGATCCCGCGATTGCAGAATGTTCGCTTTGAATATTTGCAGCATCTAGGAAACTACGCGTTCAAATTATTTTGAACAAGATTATTGACGGACTCCTAAGATGTATGTAGTCTGTTCAAAGTAGTTGGAACAGACCCTGCACCTTGGATTGCATAATTGAAGTCAAGTAAACCGCTATCTAGAAAGGAGTCTATGCATGCCCGTTGAATATATGCCACTCGGATCGTTTGTTGACATCATGACAGGTGCCCCGTTGAGCCGAGCAAAGAAACTTGCTGAAGGCGATGAGCTGGTCAAAGCCAAGGTATTAATTCCCGCAGCGATGGCAGCTGGCAGAATCGATGACTCTCTAATAGCAACTGAAACAGTATCTAAAGTTAAAGAAGATCTTTTCACGAAAAAGGGTGACATCGTGGTCAAGGCGTCCACTCCCTACGATTGCTCCTTTATCGATGAGGACCATGAAGGATTGCTCGTTACTTCATTCGGATTCATTCTTCGATCAAATTCTCAATCATTGGTCGATATGCGCTACCTTGCCACATTCCTTGGACTCGATCAAACAAACAAAGCACTCCAAGAGATGAGCAAGGGTATGACCATAAGGCTCATTAAGAAGAGAGACATCGGGGATCTCATGGTGCCAATCCCTTCAGCAGAAGAGCAAGCTAGGCTTGCCGCCATTTTCATAGAAACTCAGAAACACAAGGAAGTCTGTCGCGCCATCGTAGAGAAGAGCGAGCTATTACTACAAAGCGAGTTTGCACGCTTAGTGATTGATAGCGACTAGTCGATAATATCAATCGTAAAAAGAAAGGAAGTCTTTATGATTACTGGTGCTACCAAAAATAAAGTAGACGCTATTTGGCAGAAGATGTGGGAAGGCGGCATTACCAACCCGCTGGACGTCATTACCAACATTACCTACCTTATGTTCATGCGCCAGCTTGACGAAAAGGAACTCGCTGCCGAACGCATGGAGGACATGGTCGGCGAACCACAAGAGCGTATCTTTCCTGAATCCTATACAAACGATCGCAATGAGGTAATCCCAGGATGCGACATGCGCTGGAGTAGCTTCAAGGACAAGCGTGCGGAGGACATGTACCGTATCGTGGATCGCTTTGCATTCCCCTTTATCAAGACTCTGGGCAATGAGAACGCTTACTCTCGCGCCATGGCGAATGCGACCTTCGGCTTTCCGGCGGGTAAGCCTATACTCCTGGAGAAGGCTGTTACTGGCGTCGACGAGTTGCTACGCGATTTCGACGATCATATTGGTGATTTGGGTGACCTTTACGAGTACATGCTTTCCAAGCTCTCTACAGCAGGTACTAACGGGCAGTTTCGTACCCCGCAGCACATCCGCTCTATGATGGTTGAGATGGTGGACCCCAAGCCTGATGAGCTCGTCTGCGATCCAGCCTGTGGCACCGCCGGTTTTCTCATCTCGGCAGCCGAGCACATTCGCACCAAGTACGAGAACAGCATGACGACCGAGCAGTGGGATGCCTTCTCTGGCATTAACGGCGCAGCACCTCAATTTAGCGGCTTCGAGATGGATCAGACCATGCTTCGTATTAGTGCCATGAATCTCATGCTCCATGAGGTATCCTCGCCCGATGTACGCTACCTTGACAGCGTCTCTCAGAAGAATGACATCTCTAGCAAATTCGATGTGATTCTAGCAAATCCACCCTTCACTGGATCTGTGGACGTGGAAGGTATCGACAAAGGCCTGCGTGCCATTGTCGATACCAAACAGACCGAATTGCTCTTCATAGCGCTGTTCCTGCGCATGCTTAAGGCGGGCGGGCGCTGTGCGTGTATTGTGCCCAACGGTGTGCTATTCCGAAGTAACTCTAAGGCTTATCGGAAGCTGCGTCGCGAGCTGGTGGAAAATCAGAAGCTTGAGGCCATTATCTACATGCCAAGCGGCGTATTTAAGCCCTATTCGGGTGTGAGTACGGCTGTACTCGTGTTCACCAAAACTGATGCGGGTGGCACTGATGACGTATGGCTCTACAACATGGAAGGTGACGGATTCACGCTCGACGACAAGCGCAACCCTGATGAGAAGCACGACGATATCCCCGATATTCTTTCGCGTTGGCGCGATCTTGATACCGAGGCTGGCCGAGAGCGCACCGAGAAGAGCTTCCTAGTATCCAAAGCCGAGATTGTGGAGAACGACTACGACTTTAGCTTCAACAAGTACACCAAAACCGAGTATGAACACATAGAGTATCCACCTACTAGCGAGATACTAGCTGAGCTGGACGACTTGAATGCCCAGCTGACTGCCGGTTTGACCGAGCTCAAGCAAATGTTGGGCGGTGAGCTCTAATGGCAAACAAACCCCGATTTGAGGGGGAGCGGGTGCGACTGTCAGATGTCTGCATTTTGGTTATGGGCCAGTCGCCATCGTCAGCAAGCTATAACTCTGATGGCATGGGTCTACCCTTCTATCAAGGCAACGCAGACTTTGGAGATACTCATCCTATTGCCAAGACATGGTGCACGGATCCCAAGAAAATAGCAGAGCCAGGGGATGTTCTCATATCGGTCCGAGCTCCTATTGGATCTATTAATGTAGCAAATGAAAAATGTTGTATCGGACGAGGTGTTGCAGCTATGCGACCTCATAATGAATTGGTGTCAGGACCTTATCTCGTTCACCTACTGCGTTCCAATCGTAAAACGCTTGAGGCGATTGGAACGGGCAGTACTTTTAAGGCTATCGGGAAAAAGGCCCTTTCAAATTTCAAGGTCAACCTATACAGCCTTGCTGAGCAACTAAGCATTAGCAAGAAGCTTGAGCAGACATTGGTTTGTATCAAGCTAGGAGAACTACAGCTCTCTCATCTTGACAACCTCGTCAAATCACGGTTTGTCGAGATGTTTGGAGGCGCTTCGAGTATCAAAAAGAAATGGAGATCATCCATTCTGAAAGACTGTGTTGAGTCACTAGAGTCAGGCAAAAGCCCAAGTTGCAAGAGTATTCCTCGCAAGGAGCTGGGCCCTGGTGTATTGAAGCTGAGTGCCCTCTCTTCGGGGAGGTTCATCTCAAGTGAGAACAAGGCAATGCTTGATGGTGAGTTAATCGTTCCCGCTAAAGAGGTCAGGCGTGGCGATATTTTGATTGCGCGGAAGAATACCCCAGAACTTGTCGGTTCATGTGTACTTGTTCATGAGGATGTGAAAAACCTGATGTTTCCCGACATTGTCTTTCGCATGCGTCCAAACGTTAATGTTAACGGAGAGTACCTCGCTATGCTGCTTTCAGGTCCTTCCTATTCGGGCGAGGTCAAAGGTCTTGCTCATGGATCTAACAAGTCGATGTCGAATATTCCGAAGTCAGAGCTTGCCAAACTACCTATTCCGCTACCTCCTCTCGCTCTCCAAGAGGAGTTCGCCGACTTTGTCGCGGCCGTCGACAAATCGAGGTTTGTGATCCAGCAACAGATTGACAAGCTAAAGACTCTCTATGACAGTCTCGCACAGGAGTATTTCTCTTAAAAACTAAGTTAGGTAAATCTATGGGAACCTTCTGACAATGCAAACGACAGGAGGTTCCCATGCTCTATGAAAGCCAGTCTGCACGCATGATCGAGCGCGAGATGTCTGCGCACTTGGATGGTGCTCAGATGAAAAAGCTACATGAATGTCTTGTCCGAGTTATGGGCGAGCCCGTATCCGAACCGCCTAGCAACGAGACACTTCTAAAAAACTTTCTGAGTGCAAAGGCGGTCGAGGGGTGTTCGCCGCGCACTATCCAGTACTACACGGTTACGCTTGAACATTTCATTGAGTCCATTACGTCGCCGCTTCATGTAGTCGATACTGCCGAGGTCAGGGGATATCTCGCCTCTCGTGCAGCTGCGGGCAAAGTGACAAATGTTACACTCGACAACATCCGTCGCATCATTTCGAGCTTTTTCTCCTGGCTTGAGGAAGAAGAGGTCATCTACAAGAGCCCGGTCAAACGTATCAAAAAAATCCGCTCAGTTGCAGCGGTTAAGCCTGTCATCACTGACGAGGAAATGGAAGTCATTAGGGACTCGTGCGGAAGTCTTCGTGACAGGGCGATTATTGACCTCTTGGCCTCGACAGGGATGCGTGTCGGCGAGCTCGTGCGACTTGGCCGGGAGGATATCGACTTCGAATCGCGCGAGTGTATTGTGCATGGCAAGGGAAATAAGCAGCGCAAAGTGTACTTTGATGCCAAGACCAAGATTCACCTGCAGAGCTATCTCAAGCAGCGCAGCGATGATAGCCCATCACTATTCGTCTCACTTAAGGCTCCATATAAGCCACTCAACATCAACGGTGTTGAATTGAGGCTTCGCGAGATTGGCCGCCAATCATTGGGTATCAGACTCCACCCGCATAAGTTTCGTCGCACTATGGCAACTCGAGCTATAGACAAAGGTATGCCCATCGAGCAGGTCCAAGTATTGCTGGGGCACAGTAAGATAGACACTACTTTGTGTTACGCCATGGTTGACCAGCAAAACGTGAAGCGCTCGCATTGCAAATACATAAGCTAAACCCCGATTTGAGGGGGAGCGGGTGCGACTGGGCGACGTATGCAAGGTGGTTTCTGGAGCAACGCCGAAATCAAAGAATCCAGACTATTGGGGTGGCAATATAAAGTGGGTTACGCCGGCTGAGCTAGATGATGGAAGCCATTACATAGCGGATACGGCGAAGCACATAACGGAAGCCGGGTTTTCGAGTGCGAATCTGCATATGCTCCCAGCCGGCACTGTTCTCCTTACAACACGTGCACCCATTGGAAAAGTTGCCATTACACAGGCAGAAATGTGCTGCAATCAGGGATTTAAGAACCTAATTTGTTCCGATGTGATAAACAACGAGTTCCTATACAGAGTACTCAGATTTCATTCCTCTGCACTTCAGGCAATGGGTCACGGTGCGACTTTCAAGGAGCTTTCGAAGAAAAACATTGAATCTTTTGAGCTACAGATTCCTTCTTTAGTTGCTCAGAAGAATGTCGTTGCGGCACTTGAGGCCGTTGAGCGGCTGATACTTCTCGTCAGCAAGCAGCTTTCCCTCCTTGACAACCTTGTCAAATCACGGTTTGTCGAGATGTTTGGGGACCTATGCGAGGGTGAGACTATATATCCGCCACGTTCAATTGAGGACCTTTGCAGCGATTTCTTGGGCGGAGGGACGCCTTCCATGAAACATCCTGAATATTTCGGTGGTGAGATTCCATTTATCAAATCCGGGGATGTCAAAAATCGAATTGTGTGCGAAGGGGATCTTTCGATTACAAAAGAGGGTCTCTTAAATAGTTCAGCAAAGCTTATTCCTACAGGGGCAGTAATTGTTGTAATTCGTAGCGGAATTCTTAAGCATACGCTGCCCGTCGCTTTGGTTGGATGTGAAGTAGCAATTAATCAAGATATAAAGGCATTAATTCCAGCTAGTGGAGTAAACTCGTTATACCTGCAGTGGGCGCTACTTGTTTCCGAACCACTGATTCTCTCTAGGGTTAGAGCGACAACTGCAGACAATATCGAAACAAAACAACTAAGAAAATATATGATTCCGCTACCTCCTCTCGCTCTCCAAGAGGAGTTCGCCGACTTTGTCGCGGCCGTCGACAAATCGAGGTTTGTTGCTGAATACAATAGAAAAGTATAATAACGAGTTAAAAGCAAACGAAGTGTTAGCCAGTAAGTAAGGCAGGTGCTGGTCGTGAACTTTGATTTCCTCAAGCGGGACGACGGCTACTACAGCTTATTTGCCGATGCCTGCATCGAGGCAGAGAAAGTCTTTCCCGCATCGGCCGCCATGTGTGCTGTAGGTTGCCGAAAGGCACTTGAGCTCGCTGTGAAGTGGGTCTATGCCATCGATGAGTCTATCAGTATGCCTTACCGTGACAATTTGGCTTCACTCCTCCATGAGCGTTCGTTTATGGAAGCAGTTGACGAGCGCGTGTGGCGCAAGCTTATTGGCATTAATAAACTAGGGAATCTGTCGGTCCATACTGATCGCTCCGTAGCACCACAGGATGCTGTTCTTGCACTGCGCAGTCTTTTCGAGTTCACCGACTGGATTGACTACTGCTATGGTCCTGATTATGTCGAGCGCACCTTTGATGAGCGAAAGATTCCTGCTCATGGCATACAACTTACCGCGTCTCAGATAAAGGCCATCAAGAAACGTGAGTCCCTCCTTAACGAGAGGGATGAGGAAATCAAGTACCTTGAGGCTGAATTAGCTAAGCTCTCTGCACAAGTAAGCCAAGCAAAAGAACAAAACAAGCGCCAACGTGACTTCAATCCTGAAGATATTTCCGAGTTCGAGACGCGCAAGCGCTACATCGATTGGGATCTGGCGCTTGCCGGCTGGAAGCTAGGTGAAAATGCGCTTGAAGAGCGCGAAGTACATGGAATGCCCGCGGAGCTAGGAAACAATGCTGGCACTGGATATGTGGACTACCTGCTTGTCGGAAAAGACGGTCGTCCACTAGCCGTGGTGGAGGCGAAGCGTACTTCGCACTCTGAGCAGAAGGGCCTGAAACAAGCCCGACTATACGCTGCCTGCCTGGAGAAGGAATTCGGCTACAAGCCACCAATCTTTCTCACCAACGGTTTTACCACATTGTTCGCCGACGACGAAGTCGGCGCACCCCGTCCTGTAAGCGGTGTCTTCTCGCAAGACGATTTGCAGAGGCTCCTCAATCGGCGCACATCGTCCATCAGGCCGTCGACGATTTCGGTGAACAAGACCATAGCCGGCGGAGGCAGGCGCTACTACCAGGATGAGGCTATTCAGCGCGTCTGCGCCAACATAGAGGCAGCTCATCGTAAGAGCTTACTGGTTATGGCTACAGGCACAGGTAAGACTCGCGTCTCGGCAGCCCTTGTCGACGTGCTCATGCGTGCGGGTCTGGTGAAGAATGTGCTATTCTTGGCCGATCGCGTGGCTCTTGTGCGGCAGGCGAAGCATGGTTACCAAGACTACTTGCCCAACGTGTCACTGTGCAACCTGTGCTCTAACAAGGATGACCGCAATGCCCGTGTTGTCTTCTCCACATATCCCACCATTATGAATGCCATTGACAACGAGCGAAATGAGGACGGTGACCGCATGTTCACGCCGGCTCACTTCGACCTCATTATCGTTGACGAAGCACATCGCTCTATTTTTAAGAAGTATCGCGCCATTTTCGAATACTTCGATTCGCTCGTGGTGGGCCTTACCGCCACGCCTGCTAATGAGGTGGATCGCAATACGTACGACTTCTTCGATGTGGAGCGTGGTGTGCCTACTTATGTCTACGAGTATAAGACGGCAACCGAGGTGGATCATGTATTAGTGCCGTACTTGGGAATAGAGACGCACACGGGCTTTCTCGACGAAGGCATAACCTATGATGATCTTTCTCCTGAAGAGCGTGAACAATTTGAGGACGACTTCGAGGAAACCGGCCAGGAAGTACCCGACAAGGTGGATGCCGCTGAGATTAACCGCTGGGTGTTCAATGAAGCGACAGTCGACAGCGTACTGGTGACATTGATGGAGAAAGGTATTCACACACAAGGTGGCCAGGAGCTGGGCAAGAGTGTTATTTTTGCGCAAAGCCAGAAGCACGCACGCTACATTGTAGAGCGGTTTGGCAAGCTCTACCCCGGTCTTCCTGGGGACTACATTCAGGCTGTGGTGCATTCCGACGACTATTCTCACGCTGTTATAGACGACTTCGAACTCAAGACACGTCCCGTCATTGCTGTTTCGGTGGACATGATGGATACCGGCGTTGACGTACCCGAGATCGTAAACTTAGTTTTCTTTAAAAAGGTGCGCTCCAAAATCAAGTTCTGGCAGATGATCGGTCGCGGCACGCGTTTGTGTGAGGGGCTTGAAGTTGTGGACCCAATCGATGGAAGGACGCATGAGAACAAGGAGCGGTTCTTCATCTTCGACTGGTGTCGCAATTTCGAGTTCTTCCGTGAGAATTCCAAGCCTGTAGAAGGTAAGCTTGCGGTCACGGTGGCCGAGCGGGTATTTAGCCGTCAGGCGGAGCTTGCGGCTGCATTGCAGGAGAGTGCATTCGCGGGCGAGGAATATCAATCATGGAGGGCGCGACTGGTGGAAACCATGCGTGGCCAGGTAGTCGCGCTCAACGATGAAATTTTCACCGTGCGTGCTCACAGACGCGAGGTAGAGAAATACCGGCGCGTGGAATCCTACATGCTGCTCTCCTCAGTGGCGCTTTCCGAGCTGAAGAATCCAATTTCCATGCTTGTTGTTAACAACGAACCCGATCTCTATGCATTGCGTTTTGACAGCCTTATGTACGGCTATATGGTGGCCAAGTGCCGGGAACAAAATGTTGATTCTTATAAGACGCGTGTCGTCTGGATGGCGAGACACTTGTCTTCTTTGGCGACAGTTCCGCAAGTCAAAGAGCAGCTCCCCCTTATCGAGCGCGTGGCGGACAGTCAGATGCTTGACGAGGCTGGTCTGCTTGAATTGGAAGACGTGCGCATGAAACTGCGCTCGCTCATCAAGTTCATTATCGGTGGCTCGCAACGCCGTGACGTGGTGACGCACTTGGATGATCCAGTTAGCCGGATAACCTACGGTGTGACTGCAGACATTGGCGACGATTTCGAGGACTACAAGCTCAAGGTGGAACGGTACCTTAAGGATTATGGTAATAGCCTTGTTATCAACAAACTACGTACTAATAAGCCCATGACGGAGTACGAGTTCGGCTTGTTGGAACGCATATTCACCCACGACCTGGGAAACGCTGAGGACTACACTCGCGCATACGGCGACACACCGTTCGGTTTACTGGTGCGTAAGATAGCGCATCTTGACCGAGATGCTGCCATGGAGGCGTTTGCGAGCTTTTTGAATGACCAGAGTCTGAACGAGCAGCAGATATCGTTCATCAAGCGTGTGGTGGACTACGTGGTGGAGAATGGTTACATGGAGCCTAAGACGCTCAATAAACCGCCGTTTGACCGACCAAGGTCATTCATGCAGATATTCAGCGCACAACAGCAGATGGATTTGGTAGGAGTAATCAAATCTATTAAGGAAAACGCCGTTGAGCCCGTGGCATAGTAACTGTGTGGCAGGAGTTTACATGAAGGCAAATGAGGCTAACCTTTTTGATCTCATGGGCGTGATGAAGATGCAGTTCACCACTTCTATGTGCCAGTGTGTCTATGCGTGGGGCGAAATGGCTTAGGTTTGCTAGCCAATAAAACTTGAACCAGAATTGATGGCTGCTTTCGTAATCTTTCGTAGTGAAGGAGAGGAAGAATGCTTAATGTAGGAGATATCATTAAATTGAGGAGGGCTTTCGAAGATGACGTCTTACCGGTGGGTGCTGAGGGTGCGATTATCATGCGTTTCGATGAGCCGTCCGAGGGTTATGAGGTGGAATTCTTTGATGAAGAGGGCCACATAAAGGCCATTCTTACACTTGAACCGAGCGATTTTGACCTAGTTCGGCAGGAGAAGTAAAAAAACTGAACACCAAAAGTTGAACCAAACCAGATAGAAGGGTGCGGTATGTACAAGTTGGGAGTCATGAGAGCTTATACAGAGGCTGAAAAGCGAATAGCTGTGATCATCTACTTAATGCCGGGGGCTCTGTGCCTGGGCTGTTAAGTTAGTGGTATACGCTTCCGTGATCACCCTTATGGCCTATGCCAAGAGAGACTCCTCGATGGAGCAAGCTGGAGCGCTGTTTCAAGGTGTTTTCTTGCGAGATCCGACAAGCCACAATAGGATCCGCTGTAATCTTAGGGGCTTATTTCTCGTAGGCTATAGGGAGAATCATCAGAATGCTCAGGCGTAGGCGGCTCACAAAATGGACTCACTTCATCTATCGATGAGTCGACTCTATGTATGAACGTCTAGGCAGCAGGTTGTTAAAATGGCGCTTAGAGTCGAATGCTTATAAAACGAGCGCGGCTGACTTCGGGCCAGTACTCATAAGGCAGGTATTGGATGTTCTACTGGAATAAGCACGTCTCTGTTGATCAATTCGATTCAGTGAATGACTACGTCAAACGTAGTGAAGCGGACAGACAGGATATATGTCTGAGCGTTCCAGAGATCATTAGATATTCGATTGCAAATGCGAGCTTCAAAGGGCGCGTCGGAAAGTCCTTGAGAGGGGTTCTATTTTACGCGGCTCCGGTTTTGGCTGCTTTGAAACCCGCATATGACCATTTTGGCATGTCGGGCATCTATGAGTTCGCAGAAAGCTCTTTTAAATCATCTATTTCGTTCCAGATAGGCATGCTTGCAGCACATGCTGTCTTCGAGAAGATTCTGAATAGAGACCAGCGTGGTTGTCTGCTGCTGCATGGCAAAGACAGTAATAGCGTCACGATTGATTCTGACTCAAAAGAAAGCCCAGATTTTGTTGGTGTTGATTGTCAGGGTCCATATGTTCTGTTGGAGGCGAAAGGCAGTAGCAAGAGCCGTGTTGATTGCAACAAAGTTGATCACGCTAAAGAGCAGCTCGATATTAAGGGGATAGAATACACCTTTGGCATGAATAGGCAATATGTTCCATCTGCACAGCTTTCGAAACATGTGGTTACATCCGCGTTTGAATTATGCGCCGGAATGCAAGATAAAGCTCTCTATTTCTCTGATATTGACCCTGAAGGTGAAAGTGACACAGTAATTTATCTGAATATGCCAAGAGCGATAGCCAATTATTACGCGACTGTCATGAACGCTTTGGGCTCAGATGAATATGTAGTTAGCTCTAAAGAATTCCATGGGCATAAATTTAAAATCACACGAATCGGTCCATATATGACAGTCGGGTTGATGGAAAAACTCTATCAACCTCTCTCGGACATCACCAATAGTCTTGATGACCACGTGAGAGAGTCCTCAATAAAAGGGCTGTTCAACCTCTTGCGAGAATACGAACCGAGAACAAGTGAAGTACGTAGTGACGAGGCTGAAGAACAAAATCTATCGTTGGGTCCAGATGGGCTTCTGGTTGAAGTTAACGATGAGAGCCTTCTTCACTATTTATGTGAATACGAGCATTTTTAAAGATATATATAGTCATATCTTGAGTTGAGAATCGCATTTTCCCAACGCAGCACTGTCACTCTTTGATCGGGGGGGCGCTCCATCCCGTTGGAGCCGTTTCCGTCCATGTGGCCAGTCAGGCGCAATCGAACTGCGTTTCCGCAGGTCAAATATGCCACTCTTTGGTCGAGTAAAAAATCCTCAAGTGGTTACAGGGCATATAGTCAGTGCTGACTATATGGTGACTACACGGTTTTCGCTACAGGAGAGTGGAATAAGTTCCAGGTCGCTCATCCTGCGGACTACATAAAACAGGCCATGCAACGATTGAGCGGGAGTGAGAAGACTTCGCACTTAACGAATAACTTGCAGTCGCTTAGTTGGCGGTCGCAACACATAAACATGGCATTACAGATATACAATATTTGACAAAATGAGACTATGTGCTAGGGGTTACTATGGCTACCGTAGTAGCTACCGAGTCTATTTCCGCCAAGCTCCGCCAGGACGAGAAGGACCGTTTCTCTGCCGTTTGCGATGAGATTGGCGCTTCCCCGGGCAATGCCATCCGTATGTGCATCCCCGCATTCAATCGCCGAGGTGGCTTCCCCATTCGACCCCTCGAACCCCATGGGTTTAGTCCTGAGACGCTCGTCGCGATGGACGACGCTGCTAGGGGCAGGAACCTCTCTGACCCTTACCATACTGCCAAGGGGGCCATGACTGCGCTCGATGAGGAGTAGCCCACGTTAGAGCTAAAGTTTACGGCGAAGTTTAAGAAAGACTATAAGCGCATCAAGAAGCAGGGTTAGAACCTTGCAAAGCTCAAGCCTGTTTGGGGCTATAGTTCTATCGGGCTTGCTTGGATTGGAAACTAGCGGATGTAGTGGCTGAAATCGAATGGAAGACGACGCGAGATGAAAAAAGCATCTTTGAAAGAGCTTAGCTTTTGTCTACCAATAGATCTGAGTTCGTCTTCGTCTGGCTGATTCGCGCCGTTTTCAAGGAGCTATGAGAGAAGGTGTGGTCAATTGTTCTATTCCTTCTCATTTCAACACGGATTAGAGCAAAGCCTTTACCCTCTTGTCGTAGATCTTGTCGAGTTCCGACTGCACGTACTCCTCTTTGAGCTTGGCAACGAAGCGCGTGTCCGAGAACAGTCGGTAGACGAGCACTGCTGCTCCTCCCAGGTCGAGGCACTTGGGATTCTTCGTGATTGATGTCTGTACGATACTGCTCGAAGCTGCGATGGTGTCGGAAATGAGAATGATCTTCTTGGTACGCACCTGGTACATCTCGGTGCAGTAATCCGTCTCACCGTTCTTGAATATCAGCGAGCAGCCGTGAAGCGCCGCTATCAACCAATTGATAAGTATCGTCATGCCTGCCTGCATGCCAACTTTTAATATGTCACCAGTGCTGACGTATTTGGTAAGAGCCTCGGTGTGTGCTTTGTCGAGAACGAGATTGGCGAACGGGATCTGTATCCCGCACGGTGTGTAGAGGTCTGTGCCGATGTGGATCAGCTGCTTGATCAGGGCCGCCGTGGCGGCATCCGGCTCGCTCACGACGCGCCTTCCCGCCGCGACCAGCATCTCCACGGTCCCGGTGGGCGCCCCGATCAGCGGGTTCTTCCCGAAGGCGTCATAGGAGACCGAGTAGGTCGCGGGGATCCGCGCACCGATTCCGAAGACGTTGGCGTCCTTCACGCAGGTGATGCTGTTGGTCATGATGTTCGAGGTTCCGAACACGAGGCCGAGCACCGGGTCGTGGCCGAGGGTCGCGAACCGATGGTTGGCACCTTTGAAAATCTTGAGGTTCTCCGCCTCGTAGCGGGTCGCGTCGTAGGGAACGCCCCGCGCCGTGAGAATGTGGTGCTTCGATGCATGCAGGCGACGTGATTCACTGGTCCCGGTGTCATCAAAACCCGAGAAAACGCGGTCCTGGAAGCTGTGCAGGGCGTCTTCCTTGGCGTTGCCCGCTCCCGCCCGCTCGACCTCCGTCAGGGAGTTGATGATAAGCATGCGGGCGACCTGGAGCATGGTCGCGGCGACGACGAAGGCCGCGTCGGCGTCCTGCAGCTTCGTCCGCTCCTTGAACTCGCGGTCGATGCGCTCGAGGTTCTCGCCGTACTCGCGGACGGATTTCTTGACCGCCTGCTCGGCCCAGCTCTCGTCGACCGCCACGCAGGCCGCCCTTGCCGCCATGTAGTCAGCGAAGAGCCTGCAGGCGTGCTCCTCTTCCTCCGTCACCTGACCGTCCGAGGCCGCGGCGACCTGCAGCTGCTCGGCGATGGAGCCCAGCGACACGATGCTCACGTTGTCCAGGCAGTCCTTGACCCGGTCGAAGGACAAGCCCTCGTCGTCCGCGATTGCCTGCACCTTCGCCTTCACGTCGTCCGGGAGGCCGCCGTCCAGCTTGAGGTAGTCGAGGCCGTCTTCGAGCCACTCCTGCTCCTCTTGGGAGAAATCGCCGTCGCAGCGCATCAGGAAGCAGAGCGTCGCCACGTAGGCGTAGATGAAGTTGTGTCGCTTCTCGCCCGCAAGGTAGGCTCCTTGTTTGATTCCATCGCGGAACCCCTTGATGCGTGCTGTGCGGAGGCGTGTGGAGAACGAGTTTTCCTTGATGGCGTTAATGCTGCCTTCAACAGTCGACGCGGCGCCGGATTCAAGGGAAGATGCACCCTGGGCAACGCCTATGGCGGCGCCGACGGTGATCCCGCCTACCGCGCTCGCTGCCCCCGCAACTGCTTTGCCCATATCGGATGATGCGATCTGTTCACCTGCATTCGATGCGCCTTCTATAACCGAGCGCATGGCGCTGCCGACGGCTTCGGATACCGAGGCAGACACATCAACGATGGCGCTTCCCGCGCCTTCGGCCACGCTTGTGGCACCTTTGGCGGCGGACTCAATGGCGGCCGACGCGCCTTTTGTCAGCTCTCCGGCAGCTTGAGTGGCTTGGGATAAGGCTTCTCTGAGATCGAATCTGAACGCCATTCAGCATCTCCTGACATGAGCGGATCTTGCGTGAGATGTACTTGCGCAATTGATGCAACACAGCACACAAGATGTATCTCTCGTATTCTTAATTATCTCACTGTGCGCAAGCTCCTTGCCCGACTGTCGGAGCGAGGGTCTTGGCTATTCTGTTCGACTGTGATTTCGATTTTCCGTTGTTAACTCCACTCAACATCACTAACTGCGCAATGGGCGTAGGATGTGAGCGTGAGAGTCTTATTCCAAAAAGCGCTAGGAAAGCAGGCCATACTCCTTGTACATCGACAGCATTCGTTGGTACATCAACTTATTGGACATGTGCTGCTTAAACGTCACGGATTTCTCTCGCCCCTGCGCCTTTAATTTATCCCTCTCGGCCTGGGCAAACTCCATCTGGTTCTTGACGTCCTCAAGCATGGACTCGAAGGCTTTGAGGCGATCCTCATCTGACATGTTGTTCATGGTGGTGGCCTACGACTCCTACATCTGATTCGTTAAAGAGAAGACTCTCCGTTACTGGAGAGTCTTCTCCCGCTAATTCCAGTTCTAGGCGATCTTCTCGAACACCATTGTAGCTTGGATGCGATCTCCGCCACCAAGCCCCTTGCTGCCTCCGTTGGCGGTGCTGATAGTGTGCAAGCGATAGCCTTTCTGCGCCTGTTGGTTGATGACTGTCTCAAGCTCAGTGAGGTTTCCTGATCCGGTGCCCAAGAACTTTTCCTTAAGTGTCACTTGGAGCACGACATATTGATACGAGCCGCCCGATGCAGTGGAGTAAGACGATTCTTGCTGCAATGTGTCGAACAATCCCATGGCAATCACTCTTTTCTGTAGAGCCAATAACGGCGGGGATACCGAGAAGTCTCAGCTGTGGTACCTGGAGTTTCTCGGTAGCGCGAATCGCTAGTCGTTTAGGTGGTCGACTGCGTATTGAGCCTCTTCAGGTGTGAATCGCTCGCCGTAATCAGAGGTGAGTTGGTCGTAGATGTTGTTGGGCGACATCGACATCATGTCTTGGTAGTCCTTGGCTTTGGCCAGCGCGTTGGCAGACCAGTCGCAGGAAATGTTATCGACAGCGTACTGGGCTTCTTCGGGAGTGAACTGCTCGCCATATTCAGAGATGAGCTGGTCGTAGACGCCCAGCTTGGACATATGCATGGAGTCTGCGTAGTTTTGACCCTTTGCCAGTGCGTTGGCGTTCCAGTCTGCCGTCAGGTTGTCGATGGCATACTGAGCGGCTTCTGCCGAGAAGTTCTCGCCGTACTCAGAAGTGAGTTGGTCATAGACGCCCTTTTTGGACATATGCATGCGGTCGCTATAGGTTTGTGCTTTTGAAAGGGCCGAGCGATATTCTGCGGGGACTGACGTGTCTTCTTTGGGAGCTTCTTCTTTAGGGGCTTCTTCTGCGGGTTTTTCGTCCTGTGTAGGAGCTTTGGTGGTGGGAGCCTGTTCCTGGGTGGTTTCCGCTTGGGCTTCAGGCGTCTTGGAAGGGGTCCCGCCACATCCAGCCAAGGCGAGGACAAGACAGAGGGCGAGACCAGGAGCGACCAGCATGTGCGACAGAGTGCGTTTCATAGCGTGAGTCCTTTCGATAGAACTGAGCCTGTGAGCAGCGCCTAGAGGGCAATGCCTTCAGGCGAAGCCGTTAATTTGCAGAGTATATTAAGATTTAAGCTTGGGGTGTCCATGGCATGGGACTCAAAGAGGTTTATCTATGTGCACATACGAAAGCTGAGGATGCGCGCAAATCTGTCAGGCCATCTGCCCTGGCTTTTCTGGGTGCTCCTCAATTGTTCGAGTGCGATTCTCTGCCATAGAGCAGTTCAACTTCCAGACAGTGATTGCGTAATAGGCCCGCTGACGCTTCAGCAGGCCTATTCCAAATGACTCATTCGTCGAAGAGGTCGCTATGGGTTCCAGTGCGCACGAGCGTGAGGACCATGATGTTATCGGTAATTTTGTATATGAGCAGCCAGTCGGCTCGGATATGGCATTCCCAGTGCCCGGACCAATTCCCGGAGAGCATGTGAGGCCGTCAGCGGCTGGGTAGAGGCTCGTCATTGGCAAGCGTCTCGATGATTGTACGAAGCTCGTCTTTGGGAAGCCCACGTTTGATTGCAGCCTTGTAGTCTTTCTTGAATCGAGATGTTTGGCGGATCTCCCTCATCACTCAGCATCCAAATCAGCAAATAACTCGTCAATACTTGAGTAACCTTTGGCATTAGGATCCGTTGCGATGTGGTCGGCCTCATGCATCGCAGCAAGCGTCTCGGCGTTGGGAACATCGCGCGTGGGGCGGAACGGGAGGCCCTGCTCGCGTACGGCCTGGCGTAGGAATGTATTGACAGCCGTGGAGAAGTTCATTCCAAGGTCGGCGAAGAGACGGTCAGCTTCCTTTTTCAGCTGGGCATCTGTGCGTATGCTAGTGGTTATTGTATTCATGGTTACCTCCTTGTATTGCATGATACATCTATTGCAATACAAGTGACAATCGCTTAACTGCCAATGGCGACATTTATCTAACGGTTAATAAAAACAGCTGCTTTCACGGTAAATTAGATTGTTGTCCCATTGATAGGGGAGTCGGGCTCTCCCTCATGCAATTCGCGTCGCAGCTGCTCCCACTTTCGAACCGCGACAGCTTTGAGTTTGCCGGTGTGGGCCATCTTGTAGCTGATGATCCAGACATACACTAGGGCGGCAATCCCCAGAATGATGCCAACTACTAGAGGTGCGATATCAAAACTGGATTCGATGGCGTAGTAGAAATACAGCATTATGCAGATAAGAGCCTCAAATAAGTACTCGTAGTTTCTAAACACGGTGAATCTTGAGTGGCTCTTGTCTTCCTTGTACAACTCGTTCAGCGTCTCCCACTTGTAGCCTTTGATCTCTGATTCAAGCATCACGATCATGTATGCGCTAATTTTTGCAATGTTCTTGCGGTAATAAAGGCTTTTAGATGAGAGGGGGATGATGAGGACAAAGGGAATCAGGAAGAGAAAGGGGTTGTTCGACGAGAAGGCAAATGCCAAAACCGCAGCCAATGCGGTCATCGAGAAGGTTGAGAAATCGTTGGACAGACGCGTGCAATTCCCAATTTCTTCCCGCAACGTTTCGTATTGCATCTCGTATTGAGCTACGAGCTCGTCAGATCTCTCGATTCTAGAAAAATCTTCCACTGGCTTTTCCTGTCCGGCTCATACGGTGGCAATACTTAGTCCCTTATATTCGTCATTATAGAAGAACAGTACACTTTACTAGGGGCGTGCAAAGGTATGCGCCCTACGCCACTACAAGGGCATCGACGGGGGCGATGGGATAATGAGCACTATTGAGCCTGTGATCTGGAGCGATGAGAACTTCGAGATAAGGTTGCCAGCTCGTCCTCATGTGGATCGTGATGATGGAGGCCACCTCGTCGTGTATCCAAAACGAGACGTCAGCTTCAGAAGCGAACTCCCCGTTCAAGAGGCCCAAGCTCTCGCAGTCCTTCTCCAAGCATTGGAAGAAGCCTACATCTCTGCAATGAGGGCGCGCGGACTAGATATGGTCTGGCTCAACATACAAGACAACGGCAATTGGTCGCTCCTTGCCGATAAGCCCAGGCATTTCCATGTGCACCTCTATGGCAGATGCAGGACAGAGCATGGGCAGACGCCGGGCCAAGCGCTTGTGTTCCCAGATCCCCACTCAACGGTCTACGACGAGAACAAGCAGCTCGATGAAGGGGATCTCGCTGCCATCATCGATAGGCTAAAGACCAATATTCAAAAGATTGCTTCACGAGAAAAGGACCAACCATATCCTTTGAGATAGCTACAGAGTGATGAGGGTTCCCGTCTCTCCGCGAAGGCCCTCGGCAGCATGGCCTAGCGAGGTGATGATCGCTTTTCCTTGAGGATGCGCTTCTACGAATTTGACGCAGGCCTCTACTTTGGGAAGCATGCTGCCAGGGGCAAATTGCCCCTGTGCAATATAGGTGCGGGCCTCCTCTGCGGTCATGCTGTCGATGCCTTTTTGATCTGGTTGGTTAAAGTTGATATATACCTTATCTACCGCTGTGAGAATTACCAAAATGTCGGCATGGATCTTCCAGGCCAGGATGGAGCTCACAAGGTCCTTGTCGATGATGGCATCCACTGCTTTGTAGCGGTCATCCTCTAGGATGACGGGAATGCCGCCACCGCCCGCGGCCACCACGATGCAGCCGTTGTCCACCAAGGTAGAAATAACCCCTAGCTCGAGAATGTCCTGTGGAGCAGGGCTTGGAACTACGCGTCTCCATCCGCGTCCAGAGTCTTCCTTGACCTGGCAGCCAGTGGCTTTGGCAAAGGCTTGGGCGTCCTTCTCGGTCATAAATGCGCCGATGGGCTTCTCGTAGTCCTTAAAGGCTTCATCGGAGGCATCTACCAGGACATGGGTAGGCACATCCACCACTGCGCGCATGATATCTTGCGAGCGAAACTGGTTGATGAGCGTACGGGTCAGCTGCGCGCCAATGTAGCCTTGGCTCATGGCATTGCAATCAGTCAGGGGCATGAAGGGAACTTGGTTTGCAGGGTCTTTGCTTGCAGCCACAAAGGCCTCGTCGATGACGCCAACTTGAGGCCCATTTCCATGGGTGATTACCACATCGATACCCTCTTGGATCATGGAAGCCAAATGCTTTGCAGTCTCTTGCAATAGGGTGAGCTGCTCTTGAGGATTATCTCCAAGGGCATTGCCACCCAGGGCCACAACCACGCGTTTGCCAACAAGTTGATTTGTGTCCATAGGTCTACCTCTTTACGGGCTCTGCAGTTCTGTGCCGTTAAGGCGGTATGTGCCCTGATAGCCACGGCATCATCGCGAGAGGCCCTCCATGTCTTCTAGAAGGATGTGCACCCTCTGGAAGAGCGCACTTTTCTCATTGGCTGGAGCTTGGGGAAGAGCTAACTATGCTCGTGCTCCTCGCAGCCTTTAACGAGCTCTTCTATCAAATGGTTGATCTTATCGGGAGCATCGGTGTTGGAGTTGTGGCCTGCGTCCTGGATCCATTGGAGGGGGATGCCTGTCTTTTTGTGCCAAGCCTTGTTGTATCTAATGCAGGAGCCGGCATGGTCCTTCTCTCCGCAGATCAATAGGGCGGGGCAGGTAATCTCATAGGGAAGATCGGCCTCCATGGCGTCAGCGAGCATTTTAAACCCGTGCCCTGCGAGGGCCGCATAGCGTTCTTGATCGCCTTCGTAGACCATCATCATGGTGTGCATAAGCTTTTTCCCATAGGAAGAAGCGGCCACACCCTCTGTGCCGGATTTCAAGAGCCATTTCCACGGATAGTGCTTGTACACGGGCTCCATTCGTTTTAATAGCCACAGTTCTGCGCCAGTTACGTAGCTGCGTTGCAGCGGTGCCGAATCAATGGACACAAAGCCCTTTAGTTTTTTAGGAAAGCGCTGCGCGTAGGCTTGCCCAACGTAGCCGCCCATGGATTGCCCAACGATGACGGGGCTGTCGAATCCCTCCTGCTCCAAGATCCCGTCGAGCCATTGAGCTTTGTCCGCTAAATCAAAGGTGAGATCAAAGGGATAGGAAGCCGAGTGTCCAGGCGCATCCCATACGAGCACTGGGTATGTTCCCTCAAAGTATTCGATTTGTTTGTCAAACAACCTGTGGTCTGCCGTGAGCCCTGGTAAAAAGACCAACTGAATACTCTGCTGGCGTGCAGTTGGCTGCGTCCAATAATGGATAGTTCCCTGTTTGGTTTCGTAAGTCTTCTCAATCATCGTGGGTATCCTCGGCTCCCCCAAAGGAAGTATCTTTATAAACATAGGCACATTGGTATCTCCACATTCTAATGGGAGGCTATATGAACATCGACGGGATCACCCTGCGTGCGGCTGTGACCGATGACCTCGACGCCATCGCCCTCATCTACAACTCCCTTTGGTGCAACTGGATCCGCAAGGCGGGCGCATGGGAAGATTGGGCTCTCTGCGGAAGGTTCAACGCCGCGATGCAACTCCAACGCTCTCCCATCACGTTGGTGGCCGAGCGCAACGGCGCCGTCATAGGCGCTTGTCTTGTGGGCATTTTCAAAGATGGCGTTCCCGAGAAGAACCCCCACTGGCAGCCGATCTATGAAGAGCTTCTTGCCGCGGCTACTGAGCGAGCTAAAACCGCTGACGAGGACCTTGAAGGGTCGCTCTTTGGCGACTCGCGAGAGAAGGCTACGGCTGACCGCTTCGCCGCCACCGGCAACAAATACGCCCAAGCGCAGATCAACCTGATCATCCTCAAGCCGGAATGGCAAGGCTTTGGCCTTGGGCGGCGCCTTATCGAAGAGGCGCGTCATCGCATGCGCCAGGAGGGCTGCACCAAGTTCTTCCTCATGAGCGACAACCGCTCCAACTACCAGTTCTACGATCATTTGGGAATGACCCGCATCGCCGAGGACCACAGCCAAGACACTGGCGACAACTTCATCGTCTATGTCTACGGAGGAGAGGCCTAAACCAAAGCGCCCTTTCTCTGAGATGATTGAGAATATAAATATATATTAACTGAGTCGGGAAGCAGGCTTTTCTCGGCTTCACTTGAGGTCTCTAGTAAAACTCTGATGACTAGAGGGCAATCAAGACGCCGTTTTGCTGCACAATTCTGGGAGGGAGCGGCTTCAGCGTGCTTTCGTTGCGCTAGTGGCCAAGAGAAGTGACGCTGCTGTTCAGGCCGATGGTAAGGGGATCATCAATGTATGAGCTGGTGCAGGTATCCGAGCATGACTATTACCTCCAAAGCCCTGCCAAGATCGGCCTGGTGGGGCTTAATAATCAGGACGTCTGCCTTATCGACAGCGGCAACGACAGAGATGCCGGGCGAAAAATCAGAAAGCTCTTAGACGAGCGTGGCTGGAAGCTCACTGCCATCTACAACACTCACTCCAATGCCGACCACATCGGTGGCAACCGCTACCTCCAAGCCCAGACGGGCTGCCAGATCTATGCTCCAGGCATCGAGCGGGGTTTCACCTGTCACCCTATCCTTGAGCCGGCGTTTCTCTATGGCGGCTACCCCTTTAAAGACCTGCGTCACAAGTTCTTGCTGGCTCAGTCAAGCGAGGCCCAAGAGCTCACCCCAGATAGGCTGCCCACAGGCTTTGAGATGATCCCTCTGCCCGGGCATTTCTTTGACATGGTGGGCTTTCGCACGCCCGACGACACGGTATATCTGGCCGATTGCCTTTCCAGCCAAGAGACCCTGGAGAAGTACCAGATCGGCTTCATTTACGATGTGGCCGCCTATCTCGAAACCCTCGAGATGGTAAAAGGCCTTAAGGCAAACATGTTCGTTCCTGCCCATGCCCCAGCAACCTCGGAGATCGCCCCGCTGGCTCAGCTCAATATCGACAAGGTCCACCAAGTGGCCGAGAAAATCCTCAACCTCTGCCAGGAACCCATGAGCTTCGAGAGGATCCTCCAAAGGCTTTTTTGCGACTATGGATTGACGATGACCTATGAACAGTACGTCCTTGTGGGCAGCACGGTGCGCTCTTACCTGGCATGGCTAAAGGACACCGGCAGGCTCGACGCACTCATTCAAGACAACCAGCTACTGTGGAAGCGGGGATAGGATGGTCAAATACTCCTGCGAAATGGGGCCGCAAGAACAGGGTGTATTGGTTGAGCTGGCCCTTGCCAATCCAAAAAACGTGAGAAGGCGCAAGATCGCAAAGATTCTCGCAGGGGTGATGATCCCCCTGATGCTCCTCTATCTTGTGGTTTTAGCCCACCGTATGAGCGAGCAGATAATGGGCCTTCTCTTCCTGGTGTTCTTCGTAGGTGTGGTGTTTCGAGTTCCCTATGAGCTCCAAAAGAGGATTCTTACACAGGTCCAATCAAAGGCAGACAACAGATTGGTCTCTGGGTGGCGTGAGTATGCCTTTGATGAGGACGGTATCAAGATTAGCTCTGATTTGGGCACCGGAGAGCACCGATGGAACGGCTTTAGCTGCTGGGGCGTATTTAACAATTACGTCTATGTGAGAGAGATCAACAATGAGATGATCCTCGTCAGCAGAGATCACCTTTCAAAGGCAGAAGACGGAGAGCTTCTGCGACTTCTTCGCGAGCATCTGCCCGAAGAGGTTTTGTAAGCCCCTAGTAGATGCTCATATATAAGCACATATTATCACGTGCAAATAACTGGATATTACAGTAGAAGTACCCATAGTAATCACTTATTTTTTGGTTGGTGAGGAAATGGCGACTACCAACGTTACGATTCGAATGGATGAAGATTTAAAGCGTCAGGCCGACGAGCTCTTCGCTGAGATGGGCATGAGCTTCACAACGGCAGTCAATGTGTTCACTCGTCAGGCAATAAGGGAAAGGCGCATTCCTTTCGATATATTCGTGGGGTCTCCGTCAGCTTCAGTAGATAGGGACGCTGTGGAAGCTGCTCTTAGCTTTTCCTCTGATTACCTTGAGGATTTCAAACGGATGGCGAAATGACGTTTGAAATCAAGTACATCAATATTGATACAGCATTAGCCATTCATGAGGCGATGATCCAACGATTTGGCGGCAGTATGGGCTTACGTGATATAAGACTGTTGGAATCTGCGTTGGCTCAACCTGCACAACCGTTCCTGGGGAAGGACTTTTATCCCACGATTTCAGAAAAGGCTGCCCGTCTTGCGTTCGAAATTGCTAGGAATCATCCTTTTATTGATGGGAACAAGCGCACGGCTGCCGCATGCATGGCTGCTTTTTTGTCTATCAACTCAGTCGGGTTTTCTCCTAGGAAAGGAGAAGTTGCTGACAAGATCATCGCTTTGGCTGCCGGGGAGATTGATTATTGGCGATGGCCTGCGCGAAATCCATGTGGGGGCCTCCAAGCAATCTGACGATTCTAGAGCATTGGTTCTACAGCAGCGTATACCTAGTCCCCCGGTAGTCGATGACGCCCTCTTTGCGCAGGCGTCCCAGCTCGGCCGAGAGGGTAGAGCGATCGACACCCAGATAGGCAGCGAGTTTGGTTTGGCTATAGGGAATCTCGAAGCTTTGAGTGCCAGCAGTTTTTTGCACCTGGGAGAGATAGGCCAAAATCTTGCCGCGGACGGTCTTTGGCGTGGTGACCATAGCGCGTCGATTCATCTCTAAATTATGTCTGGCTAATACACGCATCAAATTGCTTGCAATAGTGATATGACACGCGCATTGGTGCGGGCAGGGATGGATGATTTTCTCGGCTTCAAGGAATACGACTCTAGCGTTCGTATCTGCCACGACATCGATGTCTAGCGTCTCTCCGGGCATGCAGGCGTATCCAGGCGCAAAGATCTCACCCGACTCGCAGGTTTGAAGGATGTTCACGTTGCCCCAGGCGTCAGCGACTTCCACGCGCAGGCGCCCCTCCAAAACCACGCCCAGCGCGTTGGTGGTTTGGCCTGCGTGCAGTAAATACTGGCCGCGCTGGTAGGTTTTCTCCCGTGCGTTGAGGCAGGGGAGCATGCGCTCCAGGTCACCGGGCGCGATACCTGAGAAAAGCGCAGATGTGCCAATGGCCATAAATCTCCTCTAATTGTTGGAATTAGAACAGACATGTTATCTCAAGAACAGAATACTTCAGCTATACCCGCGAGCGCAAAGGCGCGCTCAGCTAGGCGATAGGAGAGAGCGATGGGTGCCGATAACAAGATGTTCTGCTTCCAATGCGAGCAGACCGCAGGTTGTACCGCATGCACGGGCCTTGCGGGAGTGTGCGGCAAGAGCGTCGAGGTGGCCCTGCTTCAAGACGAGCTTACCGGTGCTTTGATCGCGCTGGCTCGGGCTGCCGAGAATAACCCCCTCAAAGATGCAGGTACTGACGATCTGATGCTCGAGGGCATGTTTACCTGTGTGACCAATGTGAGCTTTGACGGGGATGCCATCAAGGCGCTTATCGGTCGCGTGCGCGACGAAGTGAGTCGCTTAGATCCCCAGTGTGCTGACGGTGCCTGCGAGTACGACATGCATGAGCTTTGGAGCTCGGCAGAAGACATGCGAAGCCTTAAAAGCCTGCTGCTTTTTGGCATGCGCGGCATGGCTGCCTATGGCTACCATGCGGCTTCGCTGGGCGAGCGCGACGATCAAGTGACCGACTTCCTCTATGAGGGGCTGCGTGCGGTAGGGAGCGATCTTGGCGCCGATGAGCTGCTGGCTCTGGTGCTTAAATGCGGCGAGGCAAACTTGGCTGCTATGGCGGCGCTGGAGCGCGCCAATGTTGGAGCCTATGGCAAGCCTGAGCCCGCTACCTGCAACCTTACTGTTGAGGCAGGCCCCTTTATCGTGGTGACTGGCCATGATCTTCATGATTTGGAGCAGCTGCTGGAGCAAGCCGAGGGTCGCGGTGTCAACGTGTACACCCATGGCGAGATGCTTCCTGCCAACGCTTATCCTGAGCTGCGCAGATACCCGCATCTCAAGGGCAACTACGGCACGGCCTGGCATAATCAGCGTCGCGAGTTCAAGGATCTGCCCGCGCCTATCCTGTGGACTACCAACTGTCTGATGAGGCCAGACGCCTCCTATGCAGACCGCGTGTTTGTCACCGGTCCCGTGACGTTTCCTGGCGCCCACAACGTACCTGTGAATGAGGACGGCACTAAGGACTTCTCTGCCCTCATCGACAAGGCCTTGGAGCTTGGCGGCTGGTCTGAAGACAAGCAGTTCACCGGAATCAATGGCGGCACTTCTGTGACCACTGGCTTTGGCTATGACACGGTGATGGGCGTGGCGCCTGCGGTGATCGATGCGGTGAAGAGCGGCGACATCAACCACTTTGTGCTGCTGGCAGGCTGCGACGGACAACGTAGCGAGCGCAGCTACTACACCGAATTCACCAAGCAGGCTCCTGTAGACACGGTGATTCTCACTTTGGCTTGCGGCAAGTATCGCTTCAATGACCTGGACTTGGGCGAGATCGACGGCATTCCTCGCTTGCTAGATGTGGGCCAGTGCAACGATGCCTACGGCGCCATAAGGATTGCGCTGGCGCTGGCCAAGGCCTTCGAGTGTGAAGTCAACGATCTACCGCTGTCCATGGTGCTCTCTTGGTACGAGCAGAAGGCCGTATGCATCCTGCTGACCCTGCTCTATCTGGGCATTCAGGGCATCTATCTGGGTCCCACGCTGCCGGCATTCATCAGCCCCGGCGTCTTCCAGGTGCTGCAGGAGCGCTTTGGCATTCGCCCCATCTCCACTCCGGAGGCCGACCTGGCTGAGATTATGGCTTAGGGCGCCTCGTACATTTCTTCTCTCCCAGGCGCTCCGGTTCCCTATAGGAGCCGGGGCGCCGTTGTTTGACGACAGCGCTCGCGCCTACTAAGTACATTTCCTTCGGCATGTGCCTACTAAGTACAATTGAATATGAAACCAACTCTGTGAGCTTAGGTGATGTGATACTTAAATATAAAGTGACGCAGATTTTGGGCAAAATTGGCCTACTAAGTACTTAGTAGGCGCGAATGCATAGAATGTACTTAGTAGGCATGGAATGGAGCTCAGTCCAAACCTCATCTGCCCTGCGTCCCCATCTCATAGGTAGGTCTTCTTTTGACCTTCCAGAATTTATCTGGGGGTTTGCAGCTTGAAAGTAGTTCTACTTTCAAGCTGCCCCCCTCTGAGCGCAAAGAGTACTTGTAAACAATGAAGGTAGATTTGGCCTATAGATATTTGGCCTATAGGTTAGGGGGTGTTGACGCAGGTCTGACGCAGGTTTGACACAGGTCAACACCCCTTATCACAGCACACGTTTTGTCCTATAAGCCAAGCCAAGCGGAGGCACTCTATAAAAGCGCCTCCGCTTTTGTGTTACGAGTATAAATAAGTTAAAAAACTTTCATCCTATACGATGATGAAGTCGCCGCCGTCACCCTCATCTTCCACCATGGCACGGGCGATCTCTTGACCCTCGATAGCCTCCTGCAGACGCTTCTTGTAGTAGACCTGGCCGTCGGCAATGTCTAGGCGAAGGCCGATCTCTGCGCGCTGGAACAGGGCAAGCGCCCTTAAGGGGTCAGGGTTGATGTTGTACTCGAAGCAGTCAGGATCGATAAGAATCTGAGCGATGCGAATGGCGGGCTGTGCGTACTCCTCGTCACTCTGAGCCATCTGCAGGCTGCGCTCGTAGAGGGCAAAGGCCTTCTTCATATCGCGCTTTACTGCTCTGCCGCGGCTAAACATGTCACCCAATTTGTAGATAGCCTCGCAGGAAGGTGCCAGTGCTGCGGCCAGGGAGTAAAACTCGTAGGCTTTGGCATGGTCAGGTTTGCCAATGCGCCCATACTCGTAGATGTATCCAAGATTGATGATGCTTTGGTAGCAGCCATTCGCCATAGCCAGCTCGTAGAGCTCGGCTGCCTTCGCATAATCCTGTTTCACCACGTCGCCCATATAGTAGAGTGCACCCAGGCAGTTCGCCGAGGCGGCGCTGCCCACAGAGATTGCCATCCTAAAGCCCAAAACCAGCATCTCTTTAATGGCAGGACTCAATTGGGCAGCATCGCGGATACTCTCTTTATTCTCTTGCCAGTAGTCGTAAAAGCTGTCGATATCGTGCATGGTTGAAAGCGCGGCATCCGCCAGTTGCCCCTGGACCCGTTTGAGCAGCAAGACGCCATACATTTGATTGGGATCGGCAGGAAACTCTCCCTCGTTAAGGTCAAAGTCTTTGAATAGCTCGTCAAAGATCTCTTCTTCGCTGAGCGCATGGAGATCCTCGGTGCCAAAGTCCATCTCTGCAAGCTCTGCCATGCGTTTCACATCGTCTTCGGTCACTTGGTATTTGTTGAATATCGCTTCATTCCTCTCATAAGGCTTCATAACCATCTCCCTCTCTTGAGCGCTTGATCCCTACGACGGCTCGATCTCTCCGGACTTCACTTTCTCCTGATAGGCGGTTCCCCAGTCCCATAGCGCATTCAACACGCTCTTCAAAGTAAGTCCTAGCTCAGTTAAAGAGTACTCGACTCGAGGGGGAACCTCTGCATAGATTCAACAGGCACTGGGTCTCATCAACACTTTTGCTACTGGCGACATTCAGAAGGCGCACGACCTTCTAGCCGAGAACTACATCCAGCACAACCTGGCTTATGGCACCGGCCGCGGTGCCTTTGTGTCCAGCGTCGAGTACCTGGCCTCTGCTCCCGTGCCCACTACCGTGAAAAACATCCGCGCCTTCGAGGATGGCGATAAGGTCTTCCTGCATGGCATTTATAACTTCGCAGGCGCTGGCGAACAAGTGGCCTTCGATATCTTACGCTTCGATGAGGACGGCAATATCGCCGAGCACTGGGATGTCATGGCAACCATCCCTTCCAAGCGCGATTGGAAGAACGACAACGGCAAGTTCTAAGCCATTCAGGCGTTGCCGGTACCTCAGCGCTGGCGCTTGGCGCGCCGGGAGTAGCGAAGAGCTAGCAAGAGGCCGCAGAGCACGATGACACAAGAGACTATCATGGCGACACCAAAGCCTTGGGAAGAGGCGGTCTGCGGGGTGGCGCCTGCATGCTCGGCTGCCTGTGAGACCGCGCTCATGATGCCAATGTAGAGCGCCGGCCCCAGACAGGCAGCTAACTGCAGCGACGTGCTCATCAAGGCCACGCCGTGGGAGTGAAGATCTGCGGGAAGCACCTTGAGCCCTGAGGTTTGAGAGGATGAAAGCACGGCGCCTGTGCCAAGGTAGCCAAAGAAAATGCCTGCGGTGGTGGTTATGGGGCAAAGCAAGAACGAGCCCGCCACCGCGAGCGCCAACCCTGCACACGCAATGAAAAAACCTATAGGCAAGAGCGGCCACGGGCCGCGTCGGTCGAACACCTTCCCGGAGATGGCGGCTGCAGACGCGTTGCCAAGGACGGGGAAGATCAAAATAGTACCTACCATCGAGGCGTCGAGCCCTACGCCCTCCTCGAAGTAAAGCGGCGAAACCACCGAGAGCGAGAAATAGGTCATCATGGTGATCATTACCAGGACGACAGCGGGCCAGAACAGGCTGGACCGCATGGGCTTGAGCGATATGAGCGGCTGCTCCAGGGAGTTTTGGCGCCGCACGAATAGCGCCAGCAAGACGATGGCGCCGGCAAGTTCTAGGATTCCTGCCAGCAGGTTTGCTGAGATCTCTGAAAGCCCTGTTGGAAGCGCTGTCACGGCGATCGCCAAGAGGGCAACCGACAAAAGATCAAAGCCTCCACAGGCGATCTTTTTCTCTTTGGGGATTACGAAGAATCCTAGGGCCATGAAGAGTGTCCCAAAGACGAGCGGTACCAAAAAGACGCTGTGCCATCCAAGGTAGCTCACCATATAACCTGTCAAAATAGGGGCGGTAGCAGGCCCTAGGGTGATCATTGCCGAGCCCAAAGAGAGAAACATCCCCATTTTCTTATGCGGGGCATAGTCGACGATGACATTCATCATGAGGGGGATAAAGACGCCAGTGCCCACTGCTTGGACAAGCCGTGAGGCCAATAACATGATGAAGCTATTGGCGCAAAAACCGCCTAACGAGCCAAGGCTATTCAGGCCTGCAGCTATAAAAAGGAGCTTGCGTAAAGAGAACCGCTGGTAGAGAAAGGCCATGCAGGCCACGGTGACAGTTACGATTATCATGTAACCGGTAATGAGCCACTGGGCCGTTACCGTGTCGATGGTGAAATCGGCAATGATCGAAACCAGCGCCACGTTCATAAGGTTTTCGTTGAAGCCCGACATGAACGAGCATCCGTAGAGGATAAAGAGCAACGCATTCAAAGACGTTTCCATCGAGGCTCCTGTTCAAATGCTGTCAACCACAGGGTGGGCGACAGACAATTTGGTGGCAGCCCTCGCGTGCACATCGCACGGTAGGTTGAGCTCACAAGAGAAAAGTCTAACAGAGGCGCATTATCCAGCGTTTTAAGCCTGCATTTGGGAAATAGCTGCGATCTTGCCCCTTGGGAGCAAGATCGCAGCTTGAAGGTGAGGCCGTGTCAAGCAGAAGCGACAGTGGGCTTGGTGTCTATGCGGCTTTCCTAGAGAAGATAGCTGCAATGCCGGCGGCTGCGGCGACAAGCACGATGGGGGCTCCTCGCACAAAGACCCATTCGAAGCCGTGAAGGAGCGTGGCTGCCACCGCAGTCTCTGGATCAGAAAAGTCCCAGCTTAAATAGGAGCTTCCCAAGGCTATGAGGCTCATATAGGTGACGACGATGACGCCGCAAAGCGCCACAAGCGCCCAAAACAACATCTTTCTCCGGCGTTCCTGCTGTTGCGCCAGCTGAAGGTTGATGATCTCCAGCTTCTCTGCAGGGACTGCGAGCTCGTCAAGATCCTGCGTTGCCACAGGCTCACCTAAAAGCACGCTTACCGGGGTGTCGAGTTTCTCGGCAAGGACGATAAGCATAGACGCATCGGGTACCGAGAGCCCCTGCTCCCACTTGGAAACCGTCTGCCTTACCATGTTGAGCTTTATGGCCAGCTCTTCCTGGGTAAGGCCTTTGGACTTTCTTAATTCCTTGATAGTGTTGCCTAGCATGGGACCTCCAAACCTCCCGCCATCACTATCTAGGCAGAAGTAGCATGGATAGTGCAAGCAACGCTTGTTAACATTTGCGTTGCGCGAGGTAGATGAGGGCGCTCTTTACTAGTTATGCTCCTAGTGTGCGGAGCGGGATGACAAATAAACCTTCGTCGGCTTGATATGCATATTCGCCTGTACCGGTAAGGACCGCCATACACTCTGGGGGTCTGGTGCGTCTCTCAAGTTTTTGGACGCCTGGATTCTTACCCTGATAAGATTCTGTCCGCAAAAACTGCGACATTTTCCGGGAAGAGAAATATGGAGGACCATTATCAACCATGTAAATAGCAAAGTGGACACTTGGCCTCTAAAAACGAAGTTTGTCACCTCTGTGAGCATGGGTAACAGACTTGGGCTTTGGTTGATGACGACTAGGCTTCCTCATGAGAGAGATCAACAAAGTAGAGGCCTACATGGATTTGCTCCCAGGTATCTGCCTTAGGGTCTACCTTCAAGATGCGGCACTCCAGCACATTGGTGTGCCCAAAACGCAGGAGCTGAGCGGGGATCTCGTTGAGTGCACGAGGTATATAGCCCAGCTTGGTGTCGTGCCATACCAGCGCTACCGCATTGGGGTCATGAGGATTATCTGGCTCTGCCATTAGCTGAACGCCGTCACCCACTTCTAAGTCGTGGACCACCAGGGAGGCATCCCAAAAACGAGTGCCTGCAATGTCGAAGTCTGCAAAGTGCTTTGAAAAGACGCCCATGATTCCTCCTCGAGTACGGCTGTGCTTTTACTGCCATTATCACAAGGAGATACGAGGATGGGTGACCCTCTTATGGGACAGCGAAAGACATTTTTTAGGCTGCTAGCGGATTGATTCAAAGCACTCCAAGGATCTTCTGGATGCATGACGCAGGGCTGCCATCCCGTGCCGGAGGGTTATCAGAGCCTTCATGAGGGCGCCACCTACTGTGCCGCACTGCATGAAGGCAGAAGCACTCTGCAAGCAGACGTCGTGATCGTGGGCTGTGGTGTGGCAGGGCTCTATGCTGTGCTCTATCTGCCTACCGGCATGAGCATCGTACTATTATCCAAAGGCGCTATCGATGAGTGCGACTCGATGCTCGCTCAAGGAGGAATCTGCGTGTTGCCCGAAGAGGGGGGACTATGAGACCTTCTTCGCAGATACGCTCGCAGCTGGCCACTACGAGAACCGCCGTGAGAGCGTGGACATCATGATCCGCTCCAGCCGGTCAGCCATTAACGATCTTGTGGCCTTGGGCTGCGATTTTGAGCGAGATTGGAAGGGTATGCTTGCGTTTACGCGAGAAGGCGCACATAGCCGCCCGCGTATTTGCTATCACGCAGACACAACTGGCAAAGAGATCACTACCACGCTGCTTGCCGCCGTCCGCCGACTGCCCAATGTGCGCATCTTAGACCACGTGGCAATGGTCGACATCCTTACAAAAGAACCGGGCTGTCAGGAGGACCATGCACAAGGCTGTCAGGAGGATTGCACACAACGCGCCTTTGAGAAGGCTGCAGTGGCGATTGGCGGAGGGCGCAACCATCGCTACAACCTTTCGACAGCCGTGATGCTAAAGGATAATCACATCGACGCTGCTGGCGGCGTAGCCGCTGCGGTGGCTGCGGCTCGAGCCCATGCGCCGTTCACCTGCACTGTCGAAGTCGAGTGCGAGGATCTTGCCATGGTGCGCGAAGCGGTGGAAGCCGGTGCCGACATCATCATGCTTGATAATATGACCCATGACGAGATGGCTGCGGCGATCTCGCTGATCGACGGCCGTGCTAAGACCGAGTGCTCAGGCAACGTTGACGCAGGCAACATCCGCGCACTGGCAGATTTGGGCGTTGACTACATATCGTCAGGCGCTCTCACCCATTCTGCTCCTATCCTCGATCTATCCCTCAAGCATCTGCGCTTGCTTGACGATGCGCGTACTAGCGGGGTGGCGCAATGAAAGGCAGCGAGCGCAGATCGCAAATCTTAGAGGCACTGAGTGCATCCGAGGTTGCTGTCTCAGGCAGCTCGCTCGCACAGGCTGTGGGGGTGAGTCGGCAGGTGGTAGTGCAGGACATTGCGCTGCTTAGAGCCAACGGCCACGACATTATCGCTACCAACAAGGGTTATGTGCTGCGCGATGGGGCAGATGCGCCGCAGATCCCCACCCGCCTTATCAAGGTATGCCATGGTCTTGACGAGGTGGCAGACGAGCTCACGACGATCGTCGATCTAGGCGGAACCGTTCTCAACGTTATGGTGAACCATCGTGTGTACGGGACCATCACAGGTGTCCTCGATATTAAAAATCGCAAGGACGTCGAGCGCTACCTCGAGAACATTCACTCAGGGAAGAGCTCTCCGCTGCTTATGGTGACCAGCGGGTATCACTTCCATCGCATTGCGGCAGATACCGAGGCCGAGCTTGATGAGATAGAGCACACATTGTGCCAGAAAGGCTACCTTGCCGAGGTCTTGCCCTATGAGGGGGACCTTCAGTAGCGTGGCGCCTTTCTTGGGGCATTTTGCGTAGGCGGGCTCGATTCCGCCAAGCCGGTCTCAGAGATAGTGTGTCTGCCCCCCAGGCCTAAGGCTGCAGGGGAGTGTCCGTGGCAGGCAACCCAGGATTGAACCCCTGCATCTCGAGCATCTGGGGAACGCTCAGGTGGTTTTTGAAAGGCACCTGGTAGAAAGAGGCCACCGTCTCTGACCAGCTTTCATTGTCTTGCCCTTCGGTCCGTTGGCTCCGATAGGCACGGTAGCGCTGGTCATAGCCATCGATAAGGGACTTGAGGTCCGGGTTGTACCGGTCGGTGAAGTAGACTGCCTCGTGGGGGAGACGGGGTTTGAGTGCCGGATCTTGTGCGGGATAGCCAATGCAGAGGCCGGCGATGGGGATGACATAGCGAGGTAATCCCAGGGCCTTCGCCATCTCGGGGCCGTGAGCTCGGGCGTCGCCGATAACGCAGGTGCCGAGTCCCAAAGACTCGGCTGCGGCCACGGCCCAGCCCAGGGCGATGCCTGCGTCAGTGACTCCAACCATAAGGTTGTCCTGCACTTTGGACACTTGGTCAAAGGTGTCCTGGTCCTCATGGCAGGCCAGCCAGGTGCGGTAGAAGTCTGCGCAAAAGACTAGGAACACCGGCGCTTCCAGCACGTAGGGCTGCTGGTTGCAGAACTCGAACACTTGCTTGCGGAGGTCCTTATCGGCAACGTTTACTACAGAGACATGCTGGCAGTTGACCCAGTTGGGCATGGATTGCACCGCATCCATGATGCTGCGGAGGACGGCTTCGTCCACTGGCTTGGACGAGTAGGCGCGGATGGATCTGTGGGCGCGCATCCCCTCGATGGTGGGGGAGGTTATAGGATCGTTCATGGGAGACTCGCTTTCTTGGAGCAGGGGCGTATCGGTTAGATATTTGTACCCCTTATGCGGGCAATTCCATGCGCGCGCGTTTCTCGCAATGGAGCCTATCTGGGGCTATCGTGGGGGTATCATTATGGCTTATCCTCTGGCGGCTGCGGTAGGAAAAGGCAAATGCAAACGCTACCAAGAAGGGGGCGCCTATGAAAACGCAAAACATCGTGCTGGCTGGAGGGTGCTTCTGGGGCACCGAGGCCTATATGAAAAAGCTCCCCGGCGTGCTGGGCACCCAAGTGGGCTACGCCAATAGTCAGGTAGAAAACCCAAGCTACCAGCAGGTATGTACAGGGACTACCCATGCAGCAGAGGCTGTGAAGGTGACCTACGATCCTCAAGTCATCTCGCTGCCGTTGCTGCTAGAAGCCTACTTTCAAACCATCGATCCCACCTCGCTCAATCAACAAGGAAATGATCGCGGCACCCAGTATCGCACGGGCATCTACTGGACCGATCCTCAGGACGAGGCCGTCGTAACCTCGGAGCTCCTCAAGCTCTGGCGCCGTATCGGCAAGCCTTTGCGCGTCGAAGCGCAACCATTAATAAACTTCTATCCGGCCGAAGACTACCACCAAGACTATCTGGCCGCTAATCCCCAAGGCTATTGTCACGTAAACCTCTCTGATGCCGAGAAGTTCGTAGCCTCCCATGCTGCAGACTTTGTGCTGGTGGCCCAACACTATCAAAAGCCGGAGCAGGCTCAGCTAGAAGCCGCCCTGGATCCTGCTACCTATCAGGTAACCCAGCAAGCTGCCACAGAGCCCGCATTCTCCCATCCTTATGATCACTTGTTTGATGAGGGTATCTACGTTGATGCCGTGACTGGCGAACCCCTCTTCTCTTCCCGCGACAAGTTTGACTCCGGGTGTGGATGGCCGGCTTTTTCTCGGCCTATTGCTCAGAGCGCCCTGGCAGAGCAGGTAGATACTTCGCTGAGGGGGATCCCGCGAGTAGAAGTGCGCAGCAGCGTCGGCTCCAGCCATCTGGGGCATGTCTTTGATGACGGCCCGCAAGAGCTGGGAGGGCAGCGCTACTGCATCAATGGGGCAGCGCTGCGCTTTGTGCCCAGGGACCAAATGGAAGCAGAAGGGTACGGATACCTGCTCTCAGAGCTTTAAGGGCGCCTATGACTGGCGGGAGGTGCCTTTTGGCTGCACGGGCTGGATTTCTATGAGAGGATCATCCTGACAACAAGTTCCCTAAACCAAGGGAAACGGCGAGAGCCGTGCCGGCCATGAACGTCCGCCGTGAAAAGGGTGTGCTGTCCATGGTTCGCTGACTTCCTTGATGCGCCGATAAGAAACGGAATGTCTCTTAGAGTTTCTGATATTTGGTCAAAGGCCACAAGTTGAGGGATGTAGGCTCCACGTTTTTGTAGAGCCTACATCCCTCACGCTCGAGACGTCGCAAAAGGATTCGAAGCAAAAGGCTTAGTGGTCGTTCATGTTGAAGGCGTTCTTCATGCCCACCGTGCGCTGGTCGAGCACGGTACCCAAAAGGTCGCGGGTCTGGTGTTGGATCTTATCGGTAAGGGCTTGATTTGCTGTCTCGAGAAGCTGGTGAACCTGAGGATCGTCGGTGGAGTCCAGGTCCACCTTGCCTTCTTGGGCAAGTGCTTGCAGCTGGGCATCGGTCTCGCGAAGCGATTGGTAGCCTTGGGCCATGGTGTTCAGGCGATAGGCCTGGATGGACTCGTAGCTCTCAAAGAACTGGGGATCTGCAAGGCCGGCGACTAGGCGGTTGTTCCAATAGAGGCTGTCGGTGGTCACCTGGGCCGGGGTGTCCAAGTAGGCAGGGGTCTTTTCTACGTTGGCATAGACGGCCACTGCGGTATTGAAGGGGCCAGAGGCGGGAGCGAACCAATGGATGCCCTGGAGGGCTTTGGGCGCCCGGGAGCGGATGCACAGGATGGAGCACTCAGAAGTGCGGTCGATGCCCACATAGCGATACTGATGGCGGGTAGCTGGGGTTCCTTTGGTGCCATAAGGATCGTATTGGGTGCCGTCATAGGTGGTGGCCAAGAGGTCCTTGACGTCTGAGGCGGAGAGCTTCTTGTCGGGGCGCATCGCCCAGGGGATGTCCAGGCTCTCAGGCCCAAAGGCGGGATCGGTTCCGTGGAACCGCTGGTCAGAAGGGGTCAGGCGACTGCAGAGATACCATTTGCGAGGGGCGTTGTAGAGCTGGTCGAGCCAGGTGTAGGTAGAAAACGCGATGCGAGCGTCGAAAAAGCGGGGAAGCCCATCGACGGTCTCTTCAGAGGCCACTTCGGGCATGTCCATGAGCAGGTCGTTCTCGCGGATCCAAGTGGCCAGGTCTGCGCTGCACATGTAGTCTTTCTGGTCGCCTAGGGCGTCCGCCAGGTCAAAGGTGTCGATGCCTTGGCGGTTGGGCTGCACCACGTAGCAGTCGTCAGGCACGCGGCGGGCGATCCAGTGATGGCCGCCAATGTTCTCCCAGTACCACACTTCGTCGGCATCGCCAAAGGCCACGCCGTTGGTCTCGTAGGTGCCGTACTTCTCTACCAGCATGCCTAAGCGCTGGACGCCCTCACGGGCGCTTTGGATGTAGGGAAGGGTGATGGTGGGCAGGTTCTCCTCGCCGATGCCCCCTGGGACCTCGGGACGATAGTCAGGATCGCCCGGGGTGCCCTGAGCGGGTTGATAGCACACCAGAGGATCTGCCCCCAGCACGCGGGCATTGGCCGAGATGGTCTCGGTGGCGCTCATGGAGACGTTGGCGGCGTTGATGCCGGTCTCTGCCCAGATGCCGTTGGACTTGTCTGCATTGGGGGTGCAGGTATAGCGCAGCGGGTTGTCTGGCAGCTCGATGGTGAGGTGGTTGGCTACTCCGGTATAGGTGCGGGGCTGGTCCTCAGGGTTCACTACGACGAGCTGTTTGGGATCGAAGGAAAAGTCCTCGCCGTCCTCGTTGCGGGCGACGATGGTCGATCCGTCGTTGGTGGCGTGTTTGCCAACGAGCAATGTGGTGCATGCCATGGAAAACTCCTTTGCTTTCCTGGATTGAAAACACTCGATATATTCCCTAAACGGCCGCCAAGGCATCGGCAATGGGAGTCTCGCCGTTTTTGACCCTGATCACCTGTCGATAGGTAGTGGGCATGGGAAGGGCGGCAGCCAAAGTGGATGCGATGTCAGGAATGGCAACGGGACCTTCGTGGTCAGGATTTATCACAATCTTGCCGGTGGGATCTTCCTCTCGAAGGAGGCCGGATTGGACGATGGTCCAATCCAAGTCGGTTTGGGTGAGCCAATGGTCTGCGAACATCTTGGCGATGTTGTAATCGGTGATGTCTGCTATGCCCGGCTCCTGAGCCCATTTCTCTGGCTCTAGGGTAAACATGGAGCTAAGCATGATAAAGCGGTTGATGCTTTGCGCGTCGGCGGCTTTCATGAGTTTGACGGCGCCGAAGGCGTCCGTTTGCAAAAGGTCCTTCCCTCGGGAACCTGCCACAAAAAACACCGCATCGCAGCCCTCGAGCTTGGGCATCATGGCTACCACATCGTCATGGAAGTCGAACTCGACGGGGATGACATTGTCCTGTGTAGCAGGGAGAGGGTGCCTGCTTGCTGCCACCACCTCGTGGCCTTCTTTTGCAAGGGTCTCTGTGAGCTTTTGGCCTACGCGTCCAGTTGCGCCGCCAACGAATACTTTCATGAATGCCGCCTTTCCAAGCCTTTACGGAGCGGCTTGTACCCTCAGGCCCCAAGAGAAAGGGCGATAGGTAAAAAGCCTACAAGTAATAGGGGAGTCTGAAGAAGAAGCCAAGTCGGTCCCTCTTGGGGAGCTGGTTTTGAGAAAATGAAACTGTCTGTAAGATAAAAATCAGCCATCGCCCACAGGGAAATGCCATGGACTATACCGTGCGAGAAATAGCCGCGAAGGACAACGCCGCCGTAGAGGAGATCATCCGTTACTGCCTCAAGGAGTATGGCGGAGATCATGAGGGCACTGCCTGGGAAGACCCGGGGCTTGGAAGCTTCTCTGAGGTCTACGCTCCCGATAACTGCTGTTACTGGGTGGCAGAAGACGCAACTGGAAAGGTAGTGGGCGGCGTAGGGGTTGGCCCGCTGCCGGGCGTGCCAGGGGTCTGTGAGCTTCAAAAAATGTACTGTTATCCAGAAGCGCGAGGTACAGGCGCGGCACACAGGCTGATGGATGTAGCCCTTACCTTCGCTGCCGAGAATTACGACTCCTGCTACCTGGAAACCTTTGGAAACATGGTGCCTGCGCAGCGGTTTTATGAGAAGCGAGGTTTCCATAGGATCGAAGGGCCGTTGGGTCAAACGGGCCATTACGCCTGCGACGTGCTCTATCTCAAAGAGCTGCGTTAAATGCGAGGCCAAGGGCAACCAAAGGTCTTTGGGTGGCTCTCGAACGATGGCACTCGTCCTGTGATCTTCAAGATCGAGCGCATAGACATTCCAGAAAACGATAAAGAAGCAGCCTGGCTTAGCTCCCAAGACTTTTCCAATAGCGCCAGCGATGCCTATACGGGATAAGTCGCCAAGCCTTGGAGATGATTAAATTACTACCCAAAGTCGCTGTACAGGAAGCACCCCGGCTGATGGCCGTTGATGAGTCCGGCTGACTGCATGAAGGCATAGACGGTAGTGGGGCCCACAAAACTCATGCCGCGAGCTTTGAGATCCTTGGCCAGGGCTGCCGATAAGGGCGATGAGGTGTGGCCAGTCTCATGCATCGGCTCGAAATCTACCCAACTCCAGAAGTAGCGATCCAGCGAACCAATCTCTTGCTGAATCGCTTTTGCCACCTGGGCATTCTTTACCACGGCACGAATCTTAGGCTTGCTGCGGATGATGGATGGGTCGCAAGCGAGAAGATCGATTTTCTCGGCATCGAAAACGCTTACTTGATCGATGTCAAAATCGCAGAAGGCTTGGCGAAACGCTTCTCGTTTGTTGAGGATGCATTCCCAAGAAAGGCCGGCTTGGAAGCAACTGAGGGCAAAAAGCTCGAAGAGGCGCCGGTCGTCGTGACAGGGTACACCCCACTCATGATCGTGGTAGTCCAGATAGGAAGGGTTTTGGGGGTTGGCCCAGGAACAGCGGGGCGTGTTGTCGGGCCAGAGGGCTGCGTAGTGTGCGCCCCGGGTTTGGCAGCGCTGGCAGCGTGGACTATGTGGGTTGAAAGTGCAAAAACCCGAGCATCCGGGAGCCTGAGGGGCAGGCAGTGGATACTCGGGTTGTAGTGTGCGCGGGCGAGCTTTGGTCAAAGAGCGCTCCTAGGTACTGTTATTGGCGGTGATGTCTCCAAGCCAAATCTACGATACCGAAGGTCACGAGCATGGCAAGGGCGAAGAATACAGGCCAGAGGCCATCGTCGTCGCCCAGCTTGGGCGCCTCCTGCTTGGGAGCGGCTTGTTTTACCTGTGAAGTCTTCTACGTAAAGAACGAGACCAGCTGAAATACTGATGAAATTCGAAATGTGAAAGGGCTCGCAGCGTAGGCCCATAGCTGCGCATTTATAGGGGATAAGCCCTTGTTACTTGACCCTACGTCGGTTTTAGGGCGTGTACTATTAAGGGAGACGAGATCCCATGCCAAAGGCGTGGGAAGAGGAGAGGATATGCTTGTGAGCCCAACATCTTTTGTAGCAGGGATTTTGGGCCCCGTCGCCAGTTTTGCGCTTTCTGGTGTGCCGGGGGCGGTCATGCTTTCCTTTATGATGGTCGAGCTGGCGGGCTATGGATTGGCTGCCGGCTTTGCGCGTTCTTGGAACACCTCGCTTATCGTGAAGCTCTTGGCTGCCCAGCTAGCGGGCAGGTTCCTCAGGGCCGCAGCTCTTGCGGCTGCTGGCGTGGTAACAACAGGCGTGCCCCCGGTGGTCTCCGTGCTCTCTGCCACAGGGGCGGGCCTGCCTGGCCTTTGCCTCCAGTGGCTGTTGATTCCTGCAATCCTGCTTGCGGTAAAGGCGCAGTCTGTCCGCGGAGCCGCCCGTGACTAGCGACACTGCCCATGCCAAGGAGCTTTTGGAAACCCACGATCTCACTCTGGCTCTTTGCTGCGGCGAGACGATTGCGACGAGCCATGAGCGGGGAGTGGCCCCGCTGCTGGCTCTGCTTGAGGGCGATGTGTCCTGGGAAGGTGCCAGTGCTGCCGATAAGGTCGTAGGCGCCGGCGCTGCATTTCTCTACTGCCTGCTAGGGGTGCGCGAGGTGTGGGCTCCCATCATGAGCCGCCGCGCCGTCGAAGTGCTGAGGCGGGGCTCCATCAATCCCATTGCCGAGCAGGAGGTCGACGCCATCGTGAATCGTGCAGGCGATGGACCATGCCCTATAGAATCGGCCGTGACAGACATCGATGACCCTCAAGAAGCTCTGGTGGCTGTTCGTCAAAAGTTGGCAGACTTGCGGCGGAGCACAAGGACTCAATAGTGCTTGAGCTAGTTAATAAATGCATTAATGGGGGAATGATAGAGATCCCATTGATACATCTATGCCAAGAGTATGCAATGCGCCAAGAGCTCACATTGCGTCGAAAGCGTACATTGCGTCGAAGATGTACACTGCAGCGAAAACTTCCGCTGCGTCGAAGACGTACACTGCAAGTTTATTAGTCGTGCACTCTGAAAAAGTACTACTTAAGCTACATTAATATGTAGCTTAAGTAGTAAATAGAAATTTTACTAAAATAAAATGCTGCTATCGCTTCATTAGAATGTAGCGATAGCAGCATATTTTCCGAGGGATACATGACCTCATGTGCTCCGTAGCTTCGTCATGTGCTTTATAACATCATGTGTTTCGTAGCTACGCACAATGGCTCGCCTCATACAGCAGCTCACCTCGTACAGCAGCTCGCAACGATAACCTCGTACAGCTGCTTCGTAGCGCGTCGTATTCTCTCTCCTAGTGGTCTACCGACATAGCGGCGTTAAGGCTGTCGTAGGAAGGATCGGGATGCATGGTGGTGGGAGTGCAACCTACGTATTTACCGCTTTCATCAAAGTAGGCGATGAGGCTAATGGCTCCGTCTTCATTAAGAGGGGGATTGCCCTTAAATCCCTGGAGGTACCAGTAGCCATCGCTCAGGTACATGGCGTCAAACTCTGTGAGATCGGCCAGCTTGTCAATGCCGCTCATAGACAGGTCAAAGACCACGTCGCCGGAGGCGTTGATGAGGCAGGCATAGCCGTCGTCGTCAGAGTCAGCATTGCTATAGGTGCCTTCAAGGACATCCTTGGATTTGGCGCTCACGTAGACGAGGCCGTTGTAGGAAGGCCTGGCATTCATTAAACCGCAGCTAGGCTCCACTGCCCAGCTGCTGGTAGCCAGGTTGTAGATGCCTTTTACTGTGCGGGAGCTGCCTCCATGGGGGTTTTGTTCTTGGCCCTCAAGCAACAGCAGGTTGTCTCCAAGCACTGCGTCGATGGCACGGAAGCCGTAGGCGATCTTATCGTCAGAGAGGGTAGTGACATCGAGCGCCAGCGAGCCGTCATAGTTAAAGATCTGCCCCACCTTGTGGCCCAGGCCGGCGTAGTGTCCCTCGCCGCAAAGGCGTATATCACCGTCGGTATCCACGGTCGCAAGGGTTTTGCCCGAGGTGTCCACGATGGTCTTATTGCCGTAAACGAAGTGGGCGCCGTTGTAGAAGCGCAGGTCTGTGTCGCTGTCGCTAGATTGAATGGTGCACGCAGGCAGGTCGCCCACAGAGAACAGTTCCTTGCCGTCGCGGTCGATGACCACATTGACGGAGTGTCGCTGCTCTTGCTCGTCGAGCACAGTGAGGGGAAGGATGAAGCAGTCATTGGTGAAGGCCAGGGTGCTGGAGCCACCACGGGTATTGAGCTCATAGGCCGTGCCGTACTTGGAAAGCGCGTCATCTAAGCTGGCAACGGTCTTGCCTTCGCCGTCGATCACCGAGAAGCTGGACTTCTTGTCGTAGGCGGTATCCCACTCCTTGTCGTACTCAGAGCTGGTGGTAAGCACCACATAGCGATCTTGGGTGGCGAGGCCAATGAGTTGTGTCTCGCCTTCGCTTTCGTTCTGGCCGGGGTCAATCATGTTGGCGACAGGGTTTTCCATAGGCTTGCCGGTGACGTCCACCAACTCGTGGCCGGAGTCCGTAAAGGTGCAGTTGGGGATAGCGAGCTTGGCCTCCTGAGGCTCGGCTTCCTCCTTTGGCGCCTCCTGGGTGGCTGCTGAAGCCTCAGGCGCCGGCTCTGGCTGTTGAGGCTGACCGCAGCCCGCCAGCGTGAGCGCCAGGGCGCCGCAGGCAACGGTAGTGCCAATGACCTTGGGATTAAGGGCGATGCCCCGATGCAAAGCAGTCATATCACTCCATTCCTTACAAGTTCCTGATAAGAAGGTATCACAGGAACTTTTAAGGAAGTGCTAGGACCATCGATGAGTGCACTATAGAAACCGTCAGTTCTCCCAGGCATTCGTTTTCTTCTATTACTTGATAAGACGGCGTCCCTTGAGAATTGCTATAGCCAGCGCCGAGATAGCCAAGGAAATGAGGAGTGCAGGTACCCAAGAGTCCACAAAAGGGAGTCGCGCCACGTTCATGCCATAAAAACCAAATACTGCTGCAGGTATTGAGAGAATCAGGGTGAGCACGGTAAGCGTCTGCATCGTCTTGTTGAGGTTATTGGACATCACATTTGAGAAGGTGTCGCTTACGCCATTTAAAACCCTGGTGCAGATGTCGCACATGGCCACTGCCTGGTGCACCTCGATGAGCAGATCGTCTAACAGACCGCTTTCGCTGTGGAGGGGAATCACGCGGCCAGTGCCAATGAGTTTCACTGTGGCTTCCAGCTCTTGAAGAGACATGGAAAAATGAATCAATGACTTTTCTGCGCCCAGCATGGAGATGAGTACGTCGTTGTCCATGGTGTGTCGTAAGACATCTTCGTTCTTGCGAATCTGGCTGCTGATGGAACGAAGGTCTGCGAGGTAGCGGTTGGTTACTGTGAGGAGCATTCGGAGGAGAAGATCAGCTGGCAAATGTGTTCTGGCATCCGTGATGGCTGTATGTCTGAAGCTAGCAACCGTATCGTCAGCGGTGAGCGAGAACGTGACAAAGCACCCCTTGTCAGGCAAAAAGATGAATGCGAGCGGATGGGTGCTGTATTGGCTGCGGGTGAGCTCAGATGAGTCGCTCTCTTTGAAAGGGCAGTCCACCACCACGAGGACTTGCCCTGTAGCGTCGTCATAATCTATGTGAGAGGCCTCTTTGTCATCGCAGGCTTTCTTGATGAACTCATCTGCGATGCCCAGATCAAGAATAAGGAAAGCCAAGTCACAGACCCTTGGCTCTTGAACTTCAATCCAGCAATCTGGCGCAAGGCCAGAGACTTTTTCAATACGCCCCTCGTTTGGTTTATAGAAAGATATCATGGGCGCCCCGCCAGCGATGATTCTTAAAGACGGTAACCTCCTACCCGGCATTCCAAAGCTGCATGCATGGAATGCCGGATAGGAGAGGCGACTCAGATCAACAAAGAGGATCAGTGAATGCCGGGCCACACGGCGCCGGTGGCAGGCTTGGGGTCGTCGGTGTTCTTCTCGGTAGAGGGAATGACGCCGTATTCCAGCAGCAAATCGTAGATGTCGGTGCCCTCGATTGCTTTGAGGCCACGGGAGAGCATGAGCTTTTCCAAGAGGCTCATGTTCATGTCGGTGGCGGGCTTGCCGTCGCGCAGCATCACGGTGGCGTTGAGCAGGCAGCGTAGGTCAAAGGCGCTACCCCAGACCTCGGGGACGCCTCGGTCGATGTCCAGCAGGGTGTAGACGGCCTCCATGCCGGTGCGCATGGAGTACTCGGTGGTGAAGATGGTGTCTCGCGGAGTCTCTGCAAACTGACCTATGAAGGCGAAGTTCTTGGCGCCTTCCGGCACCACCAGCGGGCGGTCGCCGGCGGCGCGAGGCATGAAGAATGCCGTGATATAGGGCATCATGCAGGGCACGGTGTTGGCGCTCTTCTCGGCAAGGTCCTCGATCTGGTCCTCGGGCACGCCCAGGTGATAGAGCCACTCCTCGCAGATCTCCTTGCCGGTGCACTGGCGCATGGGCTTCTGGATGTAGTTGCCGGGCTTATCGGTAAAGAGAGAGTAGACCCACACGCACACAGTGCCGGGCTTTTGCTCCTTGAACTGGGGCTGGCGGTTGATGGTCCAGGAGAGCAGCCAGTTGGAGTCCTCCACGCTCACGATGCCGCCGGTGACCACGCCGCCGGAGAGCGGGTCGCGCTTGCAGATCTTCTCGATATAGGGCAGGATGCGCTCGTCCAAGGTGGTGATGGTAGCGCTCTCCCAGTTGGAGAGCTCGGGGGTTGAGCAGAACTTCTCGGGATGGCCAAAGTCGGGGCTTTGGGCGGCGATGCGCTTCCAAAGGTCCCAGCCGTCGCCGTCGCAGAGCTCGGGGGCGAAGGCAGCGGGGGTGTCCTGGTCGCCAAAGGTGGAGTGGGCCACACAGCTGCCAGGGGTGATGAAGACCAGGTCGTTTTCAGAGAGTTCGATGGTCTCCTCAGCGCCCGGCTCTACCTGGCCGCCGCCTGGCACCCCGGTGGCGGCGTCTTGGGCTGCCTGGCTCTCGTTGCGGCGCAGCTTGATTTGGGTGGCCAGCTTGCGGTTGTCGCTCTTGGCCTCGTCAACCGAGAAGCGCACGTCGGTCACATGGGTGTTGTACTGGAAGTCCACACCGGCCTTCTCCAGATAGCGCACCATGGGAAGGATCATGGACTCGTACTGGTTGTAGCGGGTGAAACGCAGGGCGCTGAAGTCGGGCAGCCCGCCCACATGGTGGATGAAGCGGGTGATGTAGCGCTTCATCTCCAGGGCGCTATGCCAGTTCTCGAAGGCGAACATGGTGCGCCAATAGAGCCAGAAATTGCTGTTCAGAACCTCGTCAGAGAAATACTCGGTGATCTTTTTGTCCTGAAGTTCTTCTTCGGGGGTGAAGAAGAGCTTCATGATCTCCATGCAGCCCTTGTCGGACAGGTTGAACTTGTTGTTGGTATGGGCGTCTTGGCCGCGATCCTTGGTGGCGCGGCAGAGCGAGTAGTTGGGGTCGCGCTTGTTGAGCCAGTAGTAGTAGTCGAGCACGCTCACATTCTCGTCTTCAAACGAGGGGATGTCGCGGAAGAGATCCCACATGACCTCGAAGTGGTTGTCCATCTCGCGACCGCCGCGCATGGTGTAGCCCAGCTGCGCATAGTCCCAGCCGTCGCAGGCGCCGCCGGCCCTGGGGTCGCGCTCCAGAACATGGATGTTCTTGCCAGGCATCTGGCCGTCGCGCACCAAAAAGCACGCTGCCGATAAGCCCGCCAAGCCGCTGCCTACGATATAGGCGTGCTTGGATTCCACTCCTTCCGGCTTCAAAGGATGGGCGAAGGCTTCGTAGTTGCCGCTGGAATAGTACATGCATCCTCCTCTGAGGTAAGAAAGGTGCCCCAACCCTCTCTTAGATAAAGGGCTAGGGCACCTGGTTATGGGCGAGAACGGTTAGTTTTGGTGGCGAAGCTCGTAGAACTTTTGGAGCACTGGCGTGGTGTCTTCGAGGGCAGGGGTGTCGGCATAGAGCATGTGGCCGTTGGAAGACTCATGCCAGAGGATCTGGCGGGAGAGGTCCTCGGGCAGGTACATCTTGGCCATGTCGTGGATGACGTTCCAATAGGGGGTGGCGCCGTCGTGGCGTCCGCCCAAGAAGATGACGTGGCTGGTGGGGTTGCGGCGGAGAGCCGTAGCGATGTCGAAGGCCACGTTGGGCATGGGGGCGCTGCCGACGCCGGGCATGTTGTGATTCCAATTCCAGGACTCGTTGACCTCGATGTTCAGGCCGCAGTAGTTGGGGTAGCCCTTAAAGCCCATATCGCGCAGGAGCTTTTGGTAGACCTCGTTGTAGACCACCTGGATTGCGTCGTAAGAGGGGTCTTCCATCTGGAAGAAGCCCAGGTCGCCCTGGATGGGCTGGTAGACCTGCTCGGTGAAGCGGGTGTCGTAGCGACCGTGGGAGAGACCCTTGTCCTGAGAGAAGTGGGCACGGAACTCGAAGAGGTCGATGCGCAGCTTGCGGGCCATGATGAAGTCCACAGGCAGGCCGCAGAACTCATGCATCTGCTCGGCGACCTCCTGCATCTTGTCTTGAGGCAGGTTGCCGGCGATGGTGAGGGCGTTGATATAGGTGTTGTTGACAAAGTCCATGGCCTGGCCAAACCAGGTCTCAGGGTCGACGCCCTGGCCAACGACACCGGCCGACTGGGCGGTGGCGGCCATGACCGGGAACATGCCGGCGTAGTAGTCGTCGTTGCCCGGCAGCATCACGGCGTAGTCCAAGATGGAGGACTGCTCCACCACGCCGTCCACGCCTACGCCGCGCTCGCCCAGCAGGCGATAGACCACCGCTGCGCGGGTGGTGCCGTAGGACTCGCCGTAAAGGTAGTGAGGACGGTCCCAAGCATTGTGCTCGTTGAGCCAGGCGATGATGGTGCGCGCCATGGCGTCGCCGTCACCGTCGACGCCCCAGACCTTCTTGGGGTCGTAGCCGGCCGCCACATGAGAGTAGCCGGTGCCAGGGGCATCGATGAACACCAGGTCAGAGACCTGCAGCAGGGTATAGGGGTTGTCCTCTACCGGGCAGGTGTTGGGCAGGTGCTTGGTGCCATCGGTGGGCACGCGCACAGGGCCTTGGCCGCCGATGCACACCATAGAAGAGGATCCGCCAGGGCCGCCGTTCCAAAGGAACGTGACGGGGCGGTCGGACTTGTCCTGCTCGTCAGAGACATAGGAGAGGCAGAACTGATGGCACATGGCCTCGCCTTTGTCGCTATAGATGGTGAGCATCTCTGCGGTGCCCGTATAATCGATGGTCTTGCCGTCCTTGCCCGTCCAGGTATAGTGCTTGGACGCGGCCTCAGGAATCTTTTCCTCAGGTTTCTCTGGGGTTTGGGCTGTGCTGGTTTCTGCCATAGGTGCCCCTCTCCGGCGGCCAAGAGCCGCCATGATGTGGTGTTAAAGGGGTTGTTTCCCTGCGCGTCGACGCTCGCTCGCAGCAAAGCTCATCTCGACAGCATATCCACTGATGTCCATTAATTAGACTTTTGCAGATATGAAAGGATAGCGCTCTCTTGCTGCTAAGTTGATGGTCTATACTTTCAGAAGAATTTCAGAAATAGGCAACCACTGGCCTATTTTCCGATGTCAGTGGGCCAGCATGCATCAACTGCGGGAAGAGGCAACTATGGACCAAGAAACACGCTCATCCGCAACCTGCGGCTTTACCTTATGGCTCTCTGGCTTTGCGAAACGGGTGGCTGTTGGCGCGCTTAGTGCCACGTTGGCACTTTCGTCATTGGCGGCGCTGCCACGGTGCGCAGAAGCGAACCCTTTGAGCGACCGGGCTCCGGTGACAGCCATGCGCGCCAATGAGCAAGAGGTGGAGCTTTTTATCAGGGCAGGTGCGGCAACGCCGGTGGACGGCCTTGCCAACACCTACAGCTTCCCCGACCTCAAGGTCACCACCGAGCCTGCCAACACCAGGTTCCAGAGCATCACCGTGCAGTTCACCACCGGCATTTCTGCAAACGACGAGATCTATTTCAACTCTGCCCATCAGCAGAACAACAGCGAGGCGCTGCCTTCTGGCTTTGTGCGCTACAGCGGCAACAAGCATGGCAACCACTCTGTCAACTACACTCAGCAGGGTGGCGCCACTGCCGATCAATGGCAGGACTTTCTCTCTCGCTACCTCACGGTGAGGCTGGCCGATTCCACCAACACCAAGGGCTTGAGGATCGTGGCCAGCCTGGCGCCTGTGTCTACCACTCGCGACTATAACTCCTTGAACGGCCACTACTACGAGGCTGGTCCCGTGATTGCCTCGTGGACCCAAGCGATCGAAGAGGCTGAAAAGCATAGTTACATGGGTATGCAAGGCTACTTGGTGACGGTGACCAATCAGGCCGAGCAAGATTTTGTGTTCTCGTTGGTGAACACCGATACCTGGATCGGTGGGACCTGCGATGATGCGTACACCATGAAAACCAGCTCTTGGGCACGCAACTATCGCACCAACAACGTCGATTCTCCCACGCGTTGGTCTTCCACCAATACGTTCAGAAGCGGTGCTTACAGCGACTACTATTGGGTGACAGGTCCGGAAGCCGGCCTTATGATGGGCCAATGCTATAACAATCAAAATCGTAAACATGCCACAAACCCCGAGACGGGCGAGACCATGTATATGAACTGGGCTTCAGGACAGCCCGATGGTCCCGCAAGCACTTCGGAGCAATGGATGCAGCTAGCTGTCCATTCCGGAGGAGGCACGGGCGGCTTTTGGAACGATCTTCCCAATCAGTTCGGCAACATACGCTACATCATCGAATACGGCGGCATGCCGGACGACAGCGATGAAGAGGGCGGCGACGCCGGCGCCGAGGCCAAGGTGGATGTCTATGTAAAGGTAGATATCGTGGTGGATCCTACCGGTCGAACCATCACCACGGAAGCTGAAGATGCGGTGGTAGGTCAACCGTTGGATATCAAGGAGAACGTCAACGGCGATCCAGAAGTCAAAACCCATATCATGGAGGACGCCGCCGAGACCGGCACCACGCCCGCTCAGGTGACTCGCACCTACAAGATAAAAGACCCCACATCTCCCGAAGCCGACGCACAAGGCTGGCGCGACCTCCATGAGGACGAGCTGACCGATAAGGGCGAGCCCTTCCATGCAGGCAGTTACAAGGTGGTCTCCACCGCCAACTATCGCGAGGATGCCGCTGGCAATGCGCTTATGCCTTACGTCCCCGGCGAAGCCACCTTCACCATCAAGCCCAAGCCTATCGATGTGACTCAGCCAGCCTCCAAGCCAGACGATCCCACACAGCCCGACGCAACCCAGGGCTTCGAGACTGCCGATCCTGCAACCGGCGATCCGTTGGCTGTGGCAGGCCGCTGCTGGTCCAAAGTTTATGACGGCACTCCCTACGTGGCCAAAGACCAGGTGTCTTTGGCAGACCAGCTTGTTGAAGGCGCCTCTGCATGGCTTGCTTTCGATCGCGCAGAGTATGCTTCCAAAGATGCGGGATCTTGCGATCTGGTGCTCTATAGCCCGCAGATCCAGGGCCCTCATGCGGCCGACTACCGGCTCACCGGCCTTGCCAGCGACGGAACGCTCACAGTAAAAGGGGAGATTGTTTCTCGGCCTTTGGTTGTCACCGCCCGTTGGTTTGAAGACGCAGAGGCCAACCCCTCCACCTGGGTGCGCGACGTGGCCTTCAGAGATCCGGCTCACCCAGACGCGCCTGTGGCTGCCAACAACGATGCAACGGAGTTCGACGCTTCGGCTGTTACCCAGAGTAAGGCAGACAGCGCCAACCACACCTGGCCGGTAGCCTGGCCTGCCTCTATGCTGGCTCCTGGGGACAGGTTGGACCAGGTGTTGGGCGATGCCAGCTATGAAGCGCAAACTGCAGGGGGCTTGCGCCTCAACGTCGAGCGTCCTCAGCGGGGCACCTATACTCTGAGCCTAAGCTATAGCGGGGTCGCATCGGTCATTGAGGGCGGTCCGCTCCTGAGCCAGGACGGAAATTATCAGGTGACGCTGGTGCCTGACACTCTCACGGTGACTGACCGCATCACGGTAGACCTTACCGAGAAAGACCCCATTGCCATCCTAGAGCCCGTGAAGCCATCGAAGCCTGCCCCCAAACCGGTGACTCCCCAAGACTTTGCCAAGATCGTCGAAGACACCTTTGGCCCTGATGGCCCGTCGCCTACAGGCGGCAAGCTGCCAGAGATGCCTGATGGTGTGGAGCCTCAGGTGATCATTAAAAAAGGCAATCAGCCGGTGGACGAGATCGACCCTTCCAAGCCTGGCGACTACACCGTTACCGTGACCTATCCCAGCTCGGACGGTACCGACTATATCGCCCATATCGACTATGAGGTCAAAGCCGATCCCACTCCTGATGAGCAGTGTCAGTTCTACCAAGTGACCACTCGCTTGGAGGGGGCCATAGAGGGGGCGTCGATCACCCCTACCAAGACGTTGGCCGCAGGCTCCAGCCACAAGGTGTCCTGGCAGCCTGGCCCCGATAGCTACGTGGTCTCTGTAGAGGTGGACGGCAAGGTCCTTAAAGATACGGCCACCTCGTGGACCTTCGAGGATTTGGCGGCTCATCACCAGGTGACGGTCACCTTGGCTCAAAATCCCGTTTTGCCTGGAGGATTCACCTATGGCCATTACACCGTGACGGTGAACAGCTATGGCCAAGGCGCCCAGGTGAGCCCTTCGCAGACCTATGTGCCCGGAAGCGACGCCCAGGCCAGCTGGGCGGCCAAAGAGGGTTATCAAATCAGCGCCGTGTGGGTTGACGGCGTGCAGCTCACTGCGGACCAATGTGCTGCAGGAGCTGCGAGCTTTCCCTCCATTGGCGCGAACCATGTAGTGGACGTCTACACCTGCAAAGCCGACGGCACCTCTGCCCAATCTCCTGACGACCTCAAGGTCACCACTCAGATCAAAGGCGGCCCCGGCACCATCACCGGAGGCGCCACGGTAACTCAAGGCGGCTCTTACCATGTGGCTTGGGAACCCGTCATCCAAACCACGCCCGTGGTAACAGACCCTGCCTATGCGGTCTATGAAGTGAAAAGCGTTGAAGTGAACGGCGCTGAGGCCGCAGGCACTGCCGATCGTGAGATGCAGCTCGACAACATCAAAGAGAACAAGAACGTGGTGGTTACGGTGAGGCCGGTGGTCTATCACGTGAACGTGCAGTCCTACGGGCCTGGCACCGCGTCGGCATCGCGCACGCTTTATAAAGGCCAGGGCTATTTAGACATCGCCGGCACGCCGCAGGATGGGGCGCGCATCACCTATATCGAGATAGACGGCGAAGTGGTCTTGGACGAGAAAGCCGGCATCACGCCTTCGGCGCTGAAGGCTGCGGGCTTCTCGGCGGGAGCCTTTAGCCAGGTGCGTGCCGCTGCCCCTCAATTCCCGGCCCCTGTGAAACATCAGCGTCAAGCCAACGGCGCCAAGTTGGACCTGGGCTTTGAGGGCATCGACCAGGACCATGTGGTGAAAGTGCTCTTTGCCAAAGAGGGGGAGGATCCTCTCAACGACGAGGACGTTCATGACAGCGGCTTGATAGGGGTTACTGCCGGCGTCGAGGGCGGCCCGGGCAGCATCGAGGTGGATCAGCCGGCAGACCCAGGCACTCCGCCTCATCCCGGCTATGTGGACCCGACAAAAGAGGTGCCTGTGGCTTGGGAGCTCCCCGACGGCTATAGGCCGCTCGAGCTTGTGGTGGGCGAACAGCGGATCCCCCTGGACCCTGATGCGACCTCAACAACCATTCCTGCAGACCTGCTCAAAGAGGGCGACCACATCTCGTTGGTGGTGGAGAAGCGCGCCGCAGACGACGATAAGACGCACCCAAGGCAGCAAACCCCGCCTGCGTCCGAGAAGCTGCGCATCGATACCTCGCTGGCGGGCGGATTGGGTTCCATCAGCGCAGGCGCCCAGGTCGACCGCCATGGATCCTATACCGTCACCTGGTCTGCCGAGCCTGGCTATCGAGTGGCCAAAGTCCTGGTAGATGGCATTGAGCGCCCCGATCTCCTAGAGGCGTTCAGCTACACCTTCGAAGACGTGGGCGAGCACCATTCGGTGGCAGTGGAACTGGAGGCTGTCCCGGCCGATCCTCCTGCCGAGAAAGACCCCGCTCCTTCAGGCGACGACGCCGCACCGGGATCTTCTGCCGCCAAGCCGACGGACGATCGGCTCGTAGCTCGCCAAGAAGCGGACTCTCGAATTATGCCTGCCACAGGCGACGAAGCGTCGGGGCTGCCAGGCATCATGATCGCGGGCGCCCTGCTGCTCATGGTAGGCTGGCTTACCCTGAGCCGCCGGTGGCAAAGCTGATCGTGGAGCGCGGCCTGATCACGGAGCGCGGTAAGTCTTAAGCTCAGGTGGGAATGCAGGCGATTCTCGGCAGGGTTGAAAGGGGCGCGGCACAAAGCTGGAGGCAGGAACTTGCGGGTTCCTGCCTCCTTTTTTGCGACAAGGGCAAGTGGGGCCGTGCTGCTACGCCTTGGCTACCAGGTACGAGAGGCAAGGGCGCGGAACTGGGCTACGGTAGGCACATGGGCGTTCAGGCCACCGTCGACGGTGACTATCTGGCCGGTGAAGTAGCTGCTCTCATCGGAGCCAAGGTAAACGCACATGGCGGCGATGTCTTCGGGAGTGCCCCAGCGGGTGACCTCGATGTTGTCCAGGAAGATATTCTTGAGCATATCGGGGACGCGGGCCTCGTTCTCTGGAGTGACGATAAGACCAGGCCGCACGCAGTTGCATCGGATGTTTTGCTTGCCATATTGAAGGGCGGTGTATTGAGTGAGCTTGTCGACGCCGGCTTTGGCGCAAGCATAGGCAGTGGAGCCTAGATCACCCGTGCAGGCAGCCATGGAGCCGATGTTGATGATGGAACCGCCGTCGTGCTCCTGCATCACCGGAAGCACCGTCTTGGTGCAATAGAAAGTGCTGCGAATGTCACTGGCAAACACGGCATCCCAGTCTTCCAGAGAGATTTCGTCTACACGGCCGTCATGGAGCGCCATGCCTGCGGCGTTGTTCACCATGATGTCGACGGTGCCCCAAGCGGCCACAGTGTCGGCAATAAGAGCATCGACGGACTCGGGCTTGGTGACGTCCATAAAATGGTACATGGCACAGCCGCCGGCTCCGGTGATGGCATCGACCACGGCTTGGCCGCGCTCTTCGCGACGTCCGCACACTACGACTTTGGCGCCTTCGGCTCCGTACATCTTTGCAATCCCTGTGCCAATGCCGCTGGTAGAGCCGGTAACAATGGCAACCTTGTCCTTCAAGCGATCCATGGGGTTCTCCTTGCTCTCTTCTCTTTGGCCAAATGCCTGCCTCACCCTTAGGTAATGTGGGCAATGTCAGGCAGCTTCCTAAAACTGTACGTACTGTAACACGCTGACTGCAGGTTGCTTAAAATGATTTCACCCTAGTGGCGGAAGGTTTTAGGTAACGGGATGCCAAGGGTTATGGCGACAGGGGACATGTCCTCACCTGGGGACCCATGCGGCGAAGGCCTCCGTCATACTGGGGCTTTGCAATGTGGGGCAGGTGCGCCAAGACACAGATCGTTGCTTGGCAAGACTGCTCTCCTGTCACAGGATCCCAAGGAAACCGCTACCCTAAAAGTACAGCGAGTGCAGCGGATGTAGCGCAGCCTCTGCGCTTGGCGCTCTTGGCATGCCAACCATTCTTGGGGAGGGATCATGGCCTTTGACTATAAGAAAGAGTTTAAAGAGTTTTATCTGCCTCCCAAAAAGCCCACGCTGGTGGACGTACCTCCAATGCGCTATGCGGCGGTGCGAGGCCAAGGCGACCCCAACGAGGAAGGCGGGGCTTATCAGCAGGCATTGCAGCTTTTATATGCGCTGTCCTACACCATAAAGATGTCGCCAAAATCTGGCGAGCATATCCCGGGCTATTTTGCCTATGTGGTGCCTCCGCTGGAAGGGTTTTGGTCGTTGGCGCAAGGCCAGATACTCTTTGATTCTGAGCGCAAGGGGGAGCTGAGTTGGATCAGCTGTATCAGGTTGCCGGATTTTGTGACCCCTGAGGTCTTTGAATGGGCAAAGGGCGAGGTTGCACGTAAGAAAAAGCTGGATTGCGCCGGCGCGGAGTACCTGGAAATGCACGAAGGTCTCTGCGTGCAGTGTCTCCATGTGGGCTCTTATGACACCGAGCCGACCACTATTGAAGCTATGCACGCCTATGCTCAGGCGCAGGGTTGCTGCATAGATCTTTCGCTTGCGCGCCTGCATCATGAGATTTATCTGTCCGACCCACGCCGTGTGGCGCCCGATCGCCTCAAGACAGTGATTCGGCTGCCTATCGCCAAGGCTTAGGCATCCTCTAAAAGGAAGCGTAGGTAATTGTGGTATTCATCCACCAGGCTTTGGGGCGACAGGATGCGCACCGCCTTGCCCATGGAGGCCACCCACCCAAATAGTTGCTCGCTTTTGTAGACCTTCACTTGGCAGCGGGCCTCAGAGCCATCGGTGGGGAGGAACTGGGCGGCATCGCCAAAGCGGTCCGCGAGGATCTCCACCTTGCTGGGATCGGCTGCAAAGGTGGCAAGCACGGTATCGCCGCAAAAACGACCAAACATCACTGCCTTGGTAGACTCATGCTGAAAGTGATCGATGCGATCGTTATGGGCGGCAGGGATATCCTCAAGGACGCGGATGCGCGCCATGCGGTCCAGCCTGAAGGTGGTCAGGTTCTCATGGGCGTCATTCCAGGCGGTGAGGTAGTAAAGGCCGTCCTCGTAGGAGATTGCCACGGGAGTGACCTGGTGCTTCTTGCCGCCACGAGTCTCGTAAGGCTTGCCGTCCACCCCAATCTTTCGATAGGAGAACTCCAGCTGGCAGTCCTTGCGCATTGCTTCGTGGATCACGTCCACCGTAGAGAGCACGCTCTCGCTTTTGGATTTGATGCGGCCGGTGACATGGATGCGGCGATCCAGCAGGTCTTGCTCGCGATTGTTGGCCAGCTGTTTCACATTGGTGATGAGGGCCTTGGCCTGACGCTCGGTGATGGCGCGGCTGGACTGAATGGTATCCACCAAAAGCATGAGCTCGTCTAAGGTGAAGTCCCTGCGCACGATGGCGTATTGCACAGGATTTCGTGGAAAGGCCTGGATGTCGACGTCAAACTCTCGCAGCGATTTGATATCCCCGTAGATGCTTTTGCGCTCGGCAGAGACCCCGTAATCTGCAAGCTTTTGGATGATTTGAGACATGGTCAAGCCATGCTCGGCATCGGTCTCTTCTTGGAGGATTTTCCAGAGGTAAAGCACTTTAGTCTTTGCTTTGCTGTTATAGGTCATAGCTGCGGCTTTCTTAGAAGTGAGCATCTACCAGTAAATATAGTATAGCGCCTTAGGGGGCTTGGTATTGCCGTTCCTGTCCCATGGAAGGGACAGGAACATAAATGAAGACAACTATTCTTACATCTTAAGGTTGTGTACAGTAATGAGACTCGAGTCGAAGTGTTAATAAAGAAGGGATATAAATGAAAAAGCTATTACTCACCTTCATGCTGGCAGCATGCATGTTGTTTACCGCTGCATGCTCAGCAGGCTCTCAGGCACCTGCTGAGCCGGATTATGCAGATGATGAGGCGATGACCATCATCGCCGATGGTTGGAACAAGCGGCAGATTATTGTCGAAGACTTAAATATTGCAGATCCTGATTATAAGGAAAAGCTTAAGAAGGGCATTCGAGCAGAAATCGACAGTGATACTCCTCTTAAAGATCGCCAATTTGAAGATAGCCAATTGCAAGAGGATGTCCTTGCATATATAAATTCACTTAATGATCAAATTGAGGTAGTTGATACCTACTCAATTACCGATCCCGATTATGTTACAGAGGTCACAAAAGCTTCCGATGCGCGTGCGAAACTGCTAAAGAAATTTGTGGAAGATTACGATATGAAGGTTGATCCAAAATTTCAAAAATATATGGATGATCTTGTAAGCCAAGGCACCAGCGTGAGTAAAGATGAGGCAGAGAAAGAAGCAATCAATAGCTTAGTTGCCAACATACAATGGGAGACAGAAGAGAATTATGGCAATTACACCTATATTGCTGTTGTAGAAAATACTACAGATTATAATTTCGAGAATGTTAGTTTACTGGTTAATCTCTACGATGCTGACGACGTGAAAACAGAGTCTTCTGCCTTTGCAAGTAGCTGGAAAAAGGGAGAAAAGGTTAAATTTGAGGCCTATGGTGGAGAGGTTGCTGCTTCACGGATAGATACAACTGTTCAATATTATACGGTTATAGAAGACTAGGACCATGAGTTCAGAAAGCCAAAAGAAACTAGAATGGTGATCCTCGAAACCCCACGTCTCTGGCTTCGACCTTGGGAAGAAGTCGATGCTCCCGACCTCTACCGCTACGCCTCGGATCCTCAGGTGGGCCCGGCAGCAGGGTGGTCAGCTCACCAAAGCCCGGAAGAAAGCCGAAAGGTCATCCGAGAAGTGCTCTCTGGCCCCGAGGATTATGCCATCGTTCCCAAGGAGGTAGGGCATCCGGTGGGTTCCATTGGCCTAATGTGCGGAAAGGCCAGCAATTTGGATCTCTCGCCCTTCGAAGCAGAGCTCGGATACTGGATTGGCGTCCCTTTTTGGGGTCAAGGGCTTGTGCCCGAGGCTGCCCAGGCACTGCTGCGTCGTGGCTTTGAGGAGCTCAGACTCGAAAAGATCTGGTGCGGCTACTTCGACGGCAACGAGAAGTCTCACCGCGTCCAAGAAAAGTGCGGCTTTCGCTACCACCATACCAATCCGCAGGCAGGGTGTCGTATCGAAGGCGTCTACCGAGTAGAGCATGTCTCGGTGCTTGAGGCGTCTGCCTGGGAAGCAGGCAAAAGCTTGATGTAAGTCCTTCTCGGCAAAAGGGCGCAAAAGCTACCGAGAAACGCCAGCCCTCCCACCAGAGAGCCTCATCTTTGGCTGGAGGGCTTTGTGTGGCGCCGCAAAGCGGCGGGGTTGCGGCAAGGGTGCGGGACGCCGGGAGCCTACTGGTTCTCGAGGCTGGCTTGGAGCGCATAGACGTGGCTTCTGAGCTCGCGGGCCACGGAGTCGGAGATCTCTCCCGCTTCGCTCATGTGCCGGATGACTTCCAGCTCGACGGTGAGGGCGTTCTCGTCTACTTCGTCTGCATAGTGGCGGGCTTTGGCGAACTGCTCCAAGAAGTTGGCTTTCATGCCTTGGGGCAGGCGGGTGTGCACACGCACGTCCACAGTCTCGCTTACCTGGGAGAAATCCTGGTCGTAATTGATGCGGCCCCAGAGAGAGGTCAAAGCTGCCTCGTGGCTGTCGATAAGAAGCTTGGCAGCAGTCTCCCGCTCGTCATGGGCCTCTTCGACGTCGCGCAGATAGGAGAGGGCCACGTGCTCTAGATCGATGGCGAACAGGCAGGTGTCGTAATAGATCTGTTCGAATTGCTCGTCAGGCACCGGGCTGGGCTGAATTTGGTTGGTGGCCAAGTGGAGCATGCCGCGGAAGCTCCGAAACCTCGCTCCCACCTTGACGGCTTCCCCTTCATAGCCCAGAGAGGAGCGAATGCCTCTGAGGGCCCAGTAGTAGGGGGCTATTTGGGTGACGGAGAGCTTGGAGGGCTGGCTGTTTTGGAGGTAGTCGGCTCGCTGTTGCTGAAGCACCAGGATCTGGTCTTGGAGGGAGGTGAGGGCTTCCCTGCAGGCTTTGGAGTTGCGGCGTTCCCGGTTGAGCCGGGTCTCATAGCGCATGATGGTCAAGCGCAGGGCAGGAACGTACTCGGTGGCGCCGGTGGTGTCCAAGCGGCCTCGCAGCTCCTGGATGGTGCGCTCAAGCACCTGGATAGTGGCCCTGTGCACGGCGTCTTCGTTGGAGGAGAGCTGTTTGGGCGCCAACAGCGGTAACAAGAAGTTGGCGCAAAGGAGGGTGCATAAAATGACGGCAGCGGTAAGAAGGATGATGAGGCTGCGGTCAGGGAAGGGGCTGCCGTCGGGCATGGCGAGCGGTAGGGTGAAGATGATGGAGAGGGTCACTACGCCCTTGGCGCCTCCCAAAGTGATGACGGCTGCATCGTGGGTCGCCTTGGCGGCGGCCATAGAGGTGATATGACGCTTTCCCTTGCGTCTGAACAGGCGAGAGAAGCGCATGAGGCTCATGGCCAGCACCCAGATGAAGCGGCATAGGTAGAGCAGTAGGGTGATCAAGAGGACGGCGCCAAGAAGCTCTGGCATAGAGAAGCGCGCAAGGATTGTGGGGTCAACCGCCAAGGGAAGCTCCATGCCCAGCATGGTGAAGACAATGCCGTTGATGAGAAAGACGATGATCTCCCAAAAGGTGTTCGAGACCATCTGACGGCGGGCGGCGGCGGCTGAGATGAGGCGTGGGGCTCGCCCTGCCAGCACCAAGCCGGCCGCCACCACCGCAAGGATGCCGCTCACATGAAGGCCTTCGGCCAGCAGATAGACCACAAAGGGTGTGAGCACCTCAAAAAGCACGTGCAAGGTGGTGTCCTCGTAGCCAAAGTGGCGAAGGGCCAGCATGGCGAAGAGCACCGCGCCACCTACCGCCAGCCCTACCGCTATGCCGCCAAAGAAGAGCAGGAGAAACTCGCCGCCAGCCTCTATGGCTGAGAAGCTGCCGGTCAATGCGGCTGCTACGGCAAACTGGAAGGCCACGACGCCTGAGGCGTCGTTTATGAGGGATTCGCCGGAGAGCAAAAGCTGCTGCCTGCGGTTGAGGGCCACAGTGGATCCCATGGCGCCCACAGCCGCTGCATCGGTGGGGCCTAGGGCCGCAGCGCAGGCAAAGGCGGCGGCCAGCGGCATGGAAGGAACCAGGCCATAGAGTGCGGCTCCCACCACCAGCACAGTGGCGACCACCAGCCCTACCGCCAATGAAAGGATCTGTCCCTTGTTGCGGCAAAGCTCCCGGCGGCTTGACTCCCTGGCCTCATTAAAGAGCAGCGGTGCGATAAAGAGCACCATAAGCAATTCGGAGCTAAGATGCACATCGGTGACGGCCGGGGCGAAGAGTGCCACCACAAGTCCCACCAAGATTTGGATGAGGGGCAGCGCCACACGGGTGACTATCTTGCCAACGATGGCTGACACAATGACGCAGGCCATCACAATGAGGGTGAACTCCAGGGTTTCCACCTATAGGGCCTCCTGACTTCAAGGGAGGCCAGGCGGCGGAAGTCGCCTGGTCCCTGCTGCTATCCCTTAAAAACATACCCAGGGCTCGGGCTCCCCTGTGGCGCAGTGGGGGATTGCCTGGCATAGACATAAAATGCCGATAAAAACAGCAATTGGTTGCAGGATCTGTGGGCTCTTGTGGCTGAGGCGTCGGGGTGTCGCTTTAGTAATTACGAGCTAGGAGGGTGCGGGTTTCTCGGCAGGATCAGCGTCCCATGCGCTGGTGGTAGTCCTTGAGGGCGGCGTCGAAGCTTCCGGAAGTGCGGCGGAAGTAGATCTGGTAGCCCACGCAGCACGCGCCCAGAATAGCCAGGTAGATAAGGGCGAACGTGCTCCAAGCCCAGGGGTTGTCCATGGGAAACCACTGGCCCAGCCAGGCACAGGCTGTCAGCAGGATGAAGGCGGCAAGGCCAAAGCCCAGGATACGCACAGGATAGCTCAAGACTTTGATGAAGTGATCGGTGAAGAAGAAAGCCCGCAGGAAGGCGATGGCTAAGGAGGCCAAAAACAGGGTGAGTGTGAGGGCGAGCCCGTAGCTGAGGCCGATAAAGGCGATGGCCGCCAGGGTTCCAGCGAGCATGTAAATGGTGAATAGCCGACAGGTGGAGGTGAAGACGCTCTTGGCAAAATCGTTCATAGTGGGTCCTTTTGCGAGGGGTGGCGGTCGGGCGCGAACGCTGCGGCGATGCGGGGGGGGGCATGTAGGCGACGCAGGGCAATGCGGCTTAGATGCCAATACGACGTTTGATGGCGGGTGCGAATTGGCGGGAAGCGATGAGGTGCTCCTGGTTGTCGAGCACCAGTTCAAGCCGGGCGTTAAGGTAGGGTCTCAGACGCTCAAGATGCGCCAGGTTTACGAGCAGCTGACGGCTCGCGCGAATGAACTCGGTGCCCACGAGATTGGTTTCAAGTTCTTGGAGGCAACTGGACGATTCCAGCACCGCCTGCGCGGTATAGAGAAAGGTCTTGCCGTTGACGGCTTCGATGTAGAGCACCTCGCGAGCTCCCACTATGTGCAGGTAGCCATCGAGAAGGCCGGCGAGGCGAAGGTCGGCCGCCTCGGCTGCCTCGATGATCTGGCATACACGGCTGTCGATGCGTGGGCACGCGATGGCTACCTGGATCTCTTCGAGCTGGGGATCCTCTTTGACAGAAAGATTCATAGGGCACTCCTCTCTGGAGCCACTATGAAAAACTCTGGCGCCTCGCACAAGGGCGGCAGGACCTAGTTGCACTGGGGGATGCCCCAGTTGCACAAAAGAGCGGCCTTGCGCTGGGAGCGCAAGGCCGCGGGGCTGCGGGATCTGTCTTTGTTCGCGGCCCTTAAGCGTGCTGCGGCTGCGCTGGGCGTGCGCCTAGAGTGATGAGCGTACGCCTGCCTGTGGGAGCGTGCATCTGGCCGTGATGGGCGTGCGCCTGGTCATGAAGGCATGCAGTCAAGGGCTTAGTTGCAATGGGGAAACGCATCGTCCCAGTGCCGAGACCCCTCTCATAACGGGAATTGTCGCCCCAAGCCCCAAAATCCGCCCAAAAACTTGCTATGAGAGGTCAAGTTGCAAGTTTCGCAGGACTAAAACTTGCCAGAAGAGGTTAACTGGCAAGTCCATCGTTGCACTGGCAAGTCCCGTAGGGCTACTTTCTGTGGGCAGCGTCGACAGCGGACGCCAGAAACTCTGTGGCTCCCTCGCCGGCAGCAGAGTCGTAGTACCTCACAAAGCGCGGATCTGCCAAATAGCCGTGTACCAATCCAAGGTAGGCATCCTCTGCATAGCCGGGACCCCAGTGGATGGAGATCCACTTCTCGTGCATACGGGCCAGCTCGGCAGACGCATCGCTTGCGGGATCCCCCGTGGCCATAGCCACGCGCAGTTGGACCTTGATGCTCTCTTCGAGCAATTCTTTGGCATCCCACTGATCTTTGGTGAGTGCCATCATGCGGGCATTGGAGGCATCGATAGCATCGTCGCCGTAGCGATCCCGAGCTTCCTGGCCATAGGTGGCTTCAAAATCTTTAATACCTTGGGCTTTCATGGATTCAAAGGCTTCATTGGGTTTCATAGCATCAATCCTTTCAAGGGTGCATAGTGCGGCTTTGGTACGCGAAACGGCATCTTCTAAAGATCGCCCCTGAGCTTCCAGTTGCTTCAAATGCTCCTTAAGCACCTGTTCCAGCGGCGTATCTCGCTCCGACAACAATCGCCTGATGGTAGCCAGCGGAAGCCCGCAGCCCTTCATGGCCAAAATCTGTGCCAATCGCTTCAAGTCATTTTCGCGGTAGACTCTGTAGCCCGCATCTGTGCGCGCTGGCACCAGCAGCCCCATGGTCTCGTAATAGCGCAGCGTGCGCGCACTCACTCCAGCCAACCGAGCCGCCTCGCCAATGCCCAGCGACCTCACATTGCCCTTTCGCGTATCCTTTAAATCGTTCACAGATTCACCTCCTTCAAACTACCGAGAAGATCGTCCCTCCTGACGCGGCGTCAAGGTCAAGAGGTGCGCTCTCTCTTAATGCACCCAAGAAAAGAGACTCCCAGGAATGCTGCGCCCTCGCACATCCTTGCGCCGGCTGCCTCTTCGCTCAAAGCCGTGGTCTATGGGGCTGCGGCAGGGGATGCCCAGGGCGTGCCCTACGGGGCTTGCTTTAGGGGCGGCGACCGTTGGTTCTGCGTCTGGAACGGGTGCTGGCCGCGGGGCTGTGGGCTTCTCGGCAAGCCTTGATGGCAGCAAGGCATACATCGGCAAAGCGCTGGATGGCGTCTACCTGCACGCACTGGCCGTCTTCTCGGTAGCGCAGAGAAGCATCTGGGTTGTCGCTTGTGCGCAGGCCACCAATGGAAAGCGTGACGGTACCTGGGATCTTGTGGGTCTCTACCACTGGAGTCATAGTGGAGCCGCCCAGCGCCCAGGCAGCGAGACCGGCGTCTTCCCAGCTGTCGGTCTCTTGATAGACCGCAAGTGCCGCCCAAAGCCCAAAGTCGTCCTGCTCTTCTACCAGGCGCCCGGAGCGGTAGCTGCGCCCCTGAACCCCGCTATGCACGATGTGGGAGGTGGGGGTGAACCCATAGCAGGTGCCACCCACCTTGAGGCCCCAAGGATAGACCTCCCAAAGGCCGGTTCCGTTGGTAGCCTCAAAGCGGGCGAGGCAAGGGCAAGCGTTGTCATGGGCCATGAGAGCTCCTTGGGCTACTAGTGGAGAGGCTGGTCATGCCCCGGGATGTCTGAGATGGTGCGCAGGCCGTTGCGGGGCGCCGGAGCCAAGTCGAACCAGTACTTCCATTGGCCCAGGGGATGTGCGCCGTGAACGCCTGCTGCCCCGCGGAACGCGTCTTTAGGGATGAAGGTGTGAAGCGGCTTGCCGTTGTGCATGGTGAGGTGGATGTTGCCTTTGGCCAGCGCCTCTTCTACAAAGTTGACGCAGTTGTAGGTCACTAGGTTGTAGGTGCCTGGCATGGTGCGTTTGAGCTTTGCAAAGGCCGCCACGGGCTCGTAGGCTTTCTTGTCGCACCAAAGAGCCAGAGCGGCGTTTACGTGCTCGTTCCATTCATTGCCTGGCTGACCATGGATGATCCAGCCGGAATCCTCTTGGATCTGGGCAAAGGTCTCAGGATGCTCCAGGCAGGCCATGAGGGCAGGCGCCTCCAAGGCTTTGCCGTGACGGTAGAAGGAGTAGGTCTCAAGCGGGCCGCCTTCTGGGCCTAACGCCAAGATGGCATGGCCCTCGCCATCGGCTGCCTCAAGGTTAAAGAGCACATAGATGCTGTAAGCGTCTGCCGGAGGCGGGGTTTGTCGAGAGGCAGGAATGGCTTCGCGCTGCTGGTTTTCGTGGGATTTGGCCAGGTCGTCTTCTATGTAATCTCTCGGAAGAGTGCTCATGGGACCTCATCGATTCGAAGGGTAAGGGTGCGACCTCAATGGTACCCCCACACAACGTTCATGGGCGTTGGCGCAGGTAGCGTCCAATGGTTACCTGCGGGTGACCTGCGAACTTGAAGGTGCGTACTTCTCGGCAGGGTTGTGAGGATCCATAGCGGTCTCATGAAAAATAGTGGCCTCATGAAAACTCTAAGACGAGGAAGTCGCTATGAACAATGAAATGACCCAGCAGGAGCGGCGCCTCTGGCTTATCGATGCGCTTCTGGCCGAGGATCCTCGATACGACCAGCTTTTGGGCTGCTTTCACCCTTGCCACGGCTGCATCGACAACGCCATCCACAGCGCGGCGGGCCTAGAGCTTCGCCAGGCCTGCGCCGAGCTGATGGCTGCTCAGGGCCATCCCGAGCCCTGCGGCCAGGCAAAGCTCACCCCGGCGCTCAACTTGCCCAGCCGCTTTGTGCTCCACACCGTGGGACCCATCGTGCGAGGGCCGCTGACGCGCACCCACAAAGCGCAACTGGCTTCTTGTTATGAATCGTGTCTTACCCTTGCCGAGAAACACTCCCTCAAAAGCCTGGCCTTTTGTTGCATCTCCTGCGGCGAATACGGCTTTCCGGCCGACGAGGCAGCCCTCATTGCCACCGCTATCGTACGCGACTACCTGAGAACCACTTCGAGAAGCACTTCGCAGACTTTAGGCGTGCCTACGGCATCCGCGACATGTATAGCGGCGGCTTTTATCCCTACAAGACGCTGGAAGAATACTGGGCCTGGTGGTCGAGGGCCATCTGGGTGAATCGCTACGACGTAGAGGCGGGGCAGCCCTACTGCGACCTGTTGTCGCTGGTAGCGCCCAAAGATTATTTTGTACTCACTACCAATGTGGACCATCAGTTCCAGCTGGCGGGGTTTGCCAAAGAGAGGCTCTTCTACACCCAGGGCGACTATGGGCTGTGGCAGTGCTCGGCGCCCTGTCATGCCGAGACCTACGACAACCGCGAGGCGGTTGAGGCTATAGTGGCAGCGCAGAAAGACTGTAGGATCCCGCACGAGCTGGTGCCTTTGTGCCCGGTATGTGGCGAGCCCATGACCATGAACCTGCGCTGCGACGAGACCTTTGTGGAAGATGCTGGTTGGCATGGGGCTGCTGCCCGCTATCGGGAGTTTTTGGAGGCTCATCAGGGGCAGCAAGTCCTCTTTTTAGAGATGGGTGTGGGCCTAATCACCCCCGGGATCATCAAGTATCCCTTCTGGCAGCAGGTAGCCAAAAACCCGCAGGCGTACTATCGCAGCCTGAACGACGGTCAGGCTCAGGCGCCGGCGCAGATTGCCTCGCGATCACTCTGCATCGACGGCGATATGACGCCGGTGCTCGCACAGGCAGCAGCTAAGGCACAATAGGTGTGAGTTGCAGTCCAGAGAAGGAGAGGGGACCATGGATTTCTTGGAGCTCGCCAAGGAGCGTTTCTCGGTAAGAAGCTACAGCCCAAAGCCGGTGGAGCCAGAGAAAGTGGCCAAGATTTTGGAGGCTGCCCAGGTAGCGCCCACTGCTACCAATAGTCGGCCGCAAAGGGTCTATGTGCTTCAAAGCCCCGAAGCGTTGGAGAAGATTCGGCGGGTGTCCAAGAGCACCTATGAGGCACCGCTGGTGTTCTTGGTATGTTCGGACAAGGATCGGGCTTGGAAGAGCCGCTATGTGGAAGGCTATGACTCCGGCGAGATGGACGCCTCCATTGTGTGCTGCCACATGATGTTGGAAGCCACCGCTCTGGGATTGGGTTCCCTTTGGGTGCTCTTGTTTGATCCGGCAAAGGCGCGCGTTGAGTTTGATTTGCCTGAGTCCGTGCGCCCGCATTGCTTGCTTTGCGTGGGCTATAAAGGCCAAGAGGCTATGCCCAATCCCAAGCTCCACGAGGTATACCGTCCTAGGGATGAGTGGGTGTGCGAGCTTTAGAAAAGGGGTGCGGTGGCGGCTTTGCGGCTCCTGTTTGGTGATGCCCTGGCGCCCCAGCGATCTCCTTCCGGGGCCGCAGATTGCTGCTAGAGTCCGAGCGGATTCCTCTATGGGCGTCTTTCTCTATGGCTGCCTCAGAAAAGCATCTACTTTAGCTACATAGCATGGTAGCTAAAGTAAAAGTATAGATATAAATACCACTATCTTAGCAACGCTGTGGTGTAGCTATTGAAGAAGGTTTTCTGAGGGAGCCAGACCCTAAAGTCATGGGTCCATAGGAAGGTGCTAGACCCTAAGAGCCATGGGGCCCTAGGGGTGCGCCAGACCATACCGCCCTGGGCCGTAGCTTTGTCACGGGACTAGGAGTGTTGCCTCATTTCCTCTTGTCTGGCTTGCTCTGGGCCATCCCTGCCAAGAAAAGCCCTCATCTGCAGCCATTGTGCAGATGAGGGCTCAAGGGATCCAGCAGAAGGAGTACGGAGCGCTTAGCGGGTAGCGTCCCAGACTCCCGCGCCGTTCACGTGCCAGCGGCCAATCCACCTGTTGGTGGCCATAGCGCCGGAGCCGCCCACGTAGTAGTTGCCAATCCAGCGGTTGGCCGCCATGGCGCCAGAGCCGTCCATCCAGTACCAGGCGCCCCCAGTGTAGACCCAGCCGGTGGCCATGGAGCCGTCTGAGTTGAGCCAGTACCAGGCGCCGCCTACCCATTGCCAGCCGGTGGTGGGAACACCGGAGCCGGTTAAGTAATACCAATGTTTGTTGATGTACTGCCAGCCGGATGCTGCAGTGCCGTCAGCGTGAAGGTAGGTGCGCTGACCAGCTATAGTCACCCAGCCAGAGGCTTGGGTACCGTTGCTGTTGAAGTAGATGCGCTTTCCAGAGATGGTGTTCCAGCCAGTAGCCATGGTGCCGTTGGAGCCAAAGTAGTAACGCTGGCTGTCGATGGTTTGCCATCCGGTGCGCATGGCGCCGTCGGCGCCCAGGTAATAACGGGCATTGCCCAGGGTGAGCCAGCCGGTAGCCATGACGCCGTTGGAGCCAAAGTAGTAGTGCCTGCCAGCGATGGCCTGCCAGCCTGTAACCATGGTCCCGTTATCGTTGAAGTAGTAGCGAGCTCCGCTGATGGTTTGCCAGCCGGTGCGCATGGCGCCATCGGTTCCTAGGTAATAGCGGGCATTGCCCAGGGTGAGCCATCCAGTGGCCATAGCGCCATTGCCATCAAAGTAGTAACGCTTGCCTCCAGTGGTGACCCACTGGTTTTTTGCCTGGGTGTGGGCATCTGACCAATACTCTTGGTGGCCGTCAGAAGAGACAAGACCGGTGGGAACGCGTACGGAGAGCGTCGTGGGCGCGTAGGATACCTCTACCCGATCGGTGGTTTTGCCGCTCACATTCCAGCTTTGGCTAGAGAGCTGTTGGGCCACGAGGTGGTAGATGGGATTGGTGATAGAAGAGCCCAGATTGCACCGGGGGACTTGAGAGAAGGAAAGCTGGCCGGCCCTAAGCTTAGAAGCGATCAGGTTGGCCTCGTAGTCGGTGAAGTAATTCAGGTCTCCAGAGCGAATGAGGTGGCAGTTTTGGAGAGAGTTCAAAGGCACGTTGGCTGCTTCGAGCTTGGGGTGCACCAAGGCGGTGGTAGCAGCATCCAGGCCAAAATAGATGTGGCGTAGGCTTGGGATTCCCGGATAGCCGCTGGATAAATCGTAGTCAGTGTCATCCCAGGTGGCATCGATGGTGCACCACTGGCCGTCCAGTTTTGCGAGCGTCCACACATGGTTGTCGTCCACTTGGCGACCGGTCTCGATACCCAAGTCGTTGAGAAGCATCACCAGGCCGCGGTGGTAGGACTCGCAGGTGCCAAGACCGCGGGTCAAGGCTCCTTCGGCTCCGCAAAACCCAAAGGTGTGGTCGTACTCCATATGGTCGATGATCCAGTCATGGGCCCAGAGGGCCAAGTCATACTGGGAAGCATTGGCCCCTAGCTCGGCCTTTGCCAGGGCAGCCAGCTGGCGGGACTTCTCATGGACCGAAGGCACATTGGAGTCATTTAGAGATACTGCTAACCTGATGTACTCAGCTGCATAGTACTCGGAGGCCACCACGTTTGAAGCAGGCCCTACGCGCACAAGTACGGCTATGGTGTCGTTGGATGTGAAAGTCACCTCGAAGTTGGGAGACGATGGGTCCTTATACAGAGGACCTGGTACCCACTCGCCTTTACTATTTTTAACTTTCTTCAAGAACTGTGAGGTGTCCATGATGTAGTCGTCATAGATCCACACAGGCTGACCCTTGTCATCTGTGCCTTGATGTACGAGGTCGATGCCATCCACCCGATAGTTAGCTTCGGCAGGAAGCCTGGTGGCGATTACGTGAAACTTGGTGGGCTCTCCTACCTTGGGCTCAGTCCAGGCCATGCCTAGTCCCAGGCGGGAGCTGGAGGCGTAACGCACATTTTCATAGTAGTTGCCCTCCGAGTCTGTATAACCTGCGTTTGTAGTCGGGGCTCGTCTGAGGCCGGAGCTCTCGGTGGATGGGGGAATGGGGATGTCGGCGTCGCAAACCTCATCCAGGGTGGCAGAGGCGGGTTTCTCGGCAACGAGTACGCCTTGGGGCAAGGCATTGGCGAGGTTGGAATCCGCACGAGCGGGGGTGGCCGGGAGGCCCAAGCCAAGGCAGGCTGCCACGGCGCAGGTGAGTGCCAGGAGCTTGAGAAGGCCTTTAGGTCCTTGGTGCAGGAAGAATCGCCGCTTCATAGGAGCACCCTTCAGAGAGATGGTGAACTATATAGGGACAGGTTCTTTTCAGTGTAGGCGGCAACAGGTTGCCTTTAGAAGGGTGGTCGACGGGTAGGTGAGCTGCGGTTATCCATCTGGTAACGGAGGGATGTGGCTTTGGGAGAGGTGACGCTGCGCTCTTAAAGAGGGTTCAAAATGGGGTACAGGTTGTACGCTTAGATGATCTGTGGTCAGAGGCAAAAGGCGAGGCTTGGAATGCGGGAGTTTCTCGGCTTCGGCAGGCTTTGCCAAGAATAGGAGAGACTATGTTTGACGGATTGCCCGTTCCTGGTCGCAACGACGAGTGCTGGTGCGGCAGCGGCAAGAAGTATAAGAAGTGTCATGCGAGGGCTGACGAGCGCATGGATGCGCTCTATGAGGCCGGAGAAGAGATGCCTCCGCGCTCGCTGCTCAAGACGCCTGCGGATATCGAAGGCATCAAGGCTTCGGCGGCGGTGAATATGGGCGTGCTGGATTACGTGGGCGAGCATATTGGCCCGGGCGTGTCTACGGCAGACATCAACCGCTGGGTGGAAGAGTATATGGCGGAGCACGGTGCGGTCTCGGCAGACCTCAACTACGAGGGCTATCCCTACAGCGTGTGCACCTCCATCAACGGCGTCATTTGTCACGGCTTTCCCTGTGAGGAAGACGTGTTGCAGGAGGGTGACATTATCAATGTGGACATGTCCACCATCAAGGATGGCTACTACTCGGATTCCAGCCGCATGTACTGCATTGGCGAGGTGTCTCCAGAGCGCAAGAAACTGGTAGAGGTATGCCATGAGTCGGTGCAAAAGGGCTTGGATGCCATCAAGCCTTGGGGTCATCTGGGCGACGTGGGCGCTGCGGTGAACGAGTATGTTAAGGCCAATGGCTTCTCGGTGGTACGTGAGTACGGCGGCCATGGCATTGGCGTGGAGTTTCACGAGGAGCCCTTCGTGAGCTTTGTCTCTGAGCCCGGCACAGGCCCCATTATGGTGCCTGGCCTCTGCTTCACCATCGAGCCCATGGTGAACGCCGGCGCTCCCGACATCACCACCGACGAGGACAACGGCTGGATCGTGCGCACGGCAGACGGCAGTGACTCGGCCCAGTGGGAAGTGCAGTTGGTGGTTACCGACGACGGCTATGAACTTTTGAGCTGGTAGGAGGTACTTGTGGCAAAGACGGAATCGGCGAGCCTCTCTCGTCGTGGATTTTTAGCATTGGGTGTGAGCTGCACATTTGGGCTTGCTATGGCGCTGTCTGGCTGCAACTCCGGGGGTGGGGAGACAGCTGGCCCAGACGGCAAGAAAAAGCTCGTAGTGGCTATGGAGCTTGCCTATCCGCCCTTCGAGACCAAAGATGACGCTGGCAACCCTTCCGGTCTTTCGGTGGACTTCATCAAAGGCTTTGGCGAGGCCTACGGCTACGACGTCCAGATAGACAACACCTCCTTTGACGGCCTTATCCCTGCGCTCCAAACCAACAAGGCAGACGTGGTGTTGAGCTCAATGACCATCACGCCGGAGCGCCAGGAATCCGTGGACTTCACCGACCCCTACGCGGTGGCCCAGCTGGCCATTTTGGCCAACAAGAACTCAGGCATCAACTCTATCGACGACCTCAACCAACCCAACAAGACCGTGGCGGTAAAGACCGGCTCCACCGGCGACGTCTATGCCACCAAACACCTCACCCAGGCAAATATCGTGCGCCTGGCAGACGAGAGCGCCTGCGTGACCGAGGTGGTCCAAGGCAAGGCAGACGGATTCCTCTACGACCAGCTCACCATCTATCGCAACAACCAAGCCAATCCCGACACCACTTCTGCCGTCTTCATCCCCTTCCAAGACCCGGAGATGTGGGGCATGGCGGTGAAGAAGGGCAACACAGAGCTCAAAGACCAGCTCAACGAGTACATCGCCCAATGCAAAGAGGACGGCGAGTTCGATCGCCTTACCGAGAAATACCTCCACGATGAGAAGGCGGCCTTTGACTCTTTGGGATTCCGCTGGTTCTTCGACTTTGAAGGGGAGCAAGGCCAGTGAGCGAGCGTTCGCACGCCTCCCATAAGAGTGCCGCCAGACAGCCGCGATCCCGGCAGCGTCTTTTTTGGGCGCCCGATGGAGGTGCAGTGCCTTGCGGGCGCGCCGCTCTCAGCTACCTGGTAGTTTGTGCTGCAGTAGTGACAGTGGTGTGGCTTTCGCTGGGGGCTGCGGGCATCGCCCTCAACTTTGACTTTGTGGCCCAATACCAGGCACGCATCTGGGACGGCTTTTTGACCACCTTGGGAATCTCTGCGGCTTCGCTGGTGTTGTCGCTGGCCATAGGTATTCCTGTTGCCGCAGGTCAGGGTGCACGTTTCTTGCCCTTGCGCTACCTGTGCGACCTCTACGTCAAGATCATCCGCGGCACGCCGCTGATCGTGCAGATCTACTTCTTCTACTACATCATTGGCACTGCCTGGGGCATCGACAACCGCCTGTTGGCGGGCATCATGATCTTGTCGCTCTTCTCGGGAGCCTATATCGCCGAGATCATTCGTGGCAGCCTGTTGGCTCTGGACAAAAGCCAGCTGGAGGCTGCGCGTTCGGTGGGCTTCACGCGCACTCAAACCCTGCGCTATGTGGTCATTCCCCAGCTGGTTGCGCAAACGCTGCCCGCGCTTACGGGTCAGGCGGCCTCCATCATCAAGGACTCGTCGTTGCTCTCGGTCATCGCAGTAATCGAGCTTACCCAGACCATCCGTGAGATCACGGCCACCAACTACAACTTCTTTGGGGGCTTCTTGCTTTTGGGCGGCCTTTACCTGGTGCTCACCCTGCCCATCATGTTTGTGAGCCGACGTTTTGAGAAGAGGCTCTCCTATGAGTGAGACCGCACCTAAGGCTGCAGGCCTTCCCCTGAAGTTGGAGCATATAACTAAGTCATTTGACGGCGTGCCAGTGCTTAGAGACGTCTCCTATGAGGGAGAGGTTCGTGCACTGGCCATCATCGGGCCCTCGGGTGGCGGCAAGTCCACATTGCTGCGCATCCTGGGAGGACTGCTTGCCCCCGACGGCGGCCGGTTCACAGTAGATGGCCAGCCGGTGTCTTTTGATGAAGAGAGCCTGCGAGCCTATCGCGCGCGGCTGGGATTTGTCTTTCAAGATGGCGGGCTCTTTCGCCACATGAGCGCCCGCCAAAATATCGAGGTGCCCCTGCAGGCGGTCCATGGCTACGGCGAGCAGGCGGCAGCCCAGCGCGCCTCGGAGCTGTTGGAGCGGCTGGGGCTTTTGGATCAGGCCGAGAAGCGCCCCGGCCAGCTCTCGGGAGGCCAGCGGCAGCGCGTGGCCATAGCGCGAGCGCTGGCAGCCTCACCTGACCTGTTGCTGTTGGATGAGCCTACCAGCGCCCTGGATCCTGAGTACACCACTGAGGTGCTCGACGTGGTGAGCGAGCTCAAGCACGCAGGCACCCGCTTCATTATCGTCACCCATGAGATGGGTTTTGCCGCACGGGCCTGCGACACGGTGGCATTCCTATATGGGGGCCAGCTTTTGGAAGCAGGCCCTTCTCGGCAGCTCTTTGACCATCCGCGCACCCCGGAGCTCACGCGTTTCTTGGGCCGGCTTCTGGAGTGGAGCCTCTAGAAAAGCTGTGGGCCTGCCGCCGATCTCCTTGTTGAGAAACGCCTCCCTGCCGAGAAGATCGCGGCCAACGCCGCCGCCCTTTGCTCCTTGATCGACGGCTTTCGCAGCCGCAGCTAGTGCCGTCTCCTAAGCCCTTGCATTGGCAATAGACCCCAGCTCCTCAGGTGGCGCAACCCTTGGGGGCCGGGGTTTCTCGGCAAGAAAACGCCCCGACGCTCGAGAGCTTCGGGGCGTGTGGTCATAGGCGAGACCGTGGCGTTGCGCTATGGGTGTCTAGGCGTCTTTGCGTATCAGGCGCACCAGTATCAGCGCCATGAGGGCGGTGGCGGCTGCAGCGACGCTTAAGAGGGGAGCCACCCAGGAGGTGGTGTCGCCGGTGGCGGGCATCCCGGAGCTGGGCTGCGGGGTGATGAGCACGCGAGTGTTGCCAGGAGCCGGGGTATCGGGGTTGGCAGGTGCAGGATCGGCGGGGGCTGGTCGAGGTTGAGGCTCCGGCTCAGGATCCGGGTCTGCCTCCAGCTCCACCTGCACGGTGTGGGGGCCGTCGATGTAGCTAAAGGTCACGTGATCGGTGGCCAGAAGCGACGTGAGCTCCACGCCGTCCACCAGCACGCGAGCCACGTGGTAGCCAGGCTCTGCCTTCCAGCTCACGGTGTAGGTGCCGCCTTCGGCTATCTCGGCGCTGGAGCTCACCTGGCCCAAGCCGCCCGTGACCGAGGTGGCGATGTTGAACATCTTCCCCTCTTGCTTGGGGGCTGCTTGCTGCTGGACGGGGACTTCCTCGTCGTTGCCCTTGGAGGATTTCTCCACCACCAAGGTGATAGGGGTGTCGCCCGCGGGGTTGATGACGCCGCCGGGGACGTCGGCGGGATCTACCACCACATAGCCGCGCTCGATGTCCTCAGGGGTGAGCTCGATCTCGTGATGGGGGCCGTTCGGGTCGCCCACCACGACCTTGGCAGGAACGTTGCCGTCGGGGATGTTCTCCCACTTGACCACGATGGGCTGGGTGGGATCCACAGGGGCGCCAGGAGTGCCGGGAGCAGGATCGCTGCCAGGATCGGGATTGGTTACTTCTACCTTGCCCGAAGACCCCTCCACCTTGGGCGTCACCGTGGGAGTGGAGTCCTTGGCGTCGTCAGAGTCCTTGGGTGCGTAAGGCTCGCTATTCTTGGCAAAGTACACCTCGACTCGATGGTTGTGCTGCACGCCCTCAAAGCTGTAGTTGGCGGTGGAGCTGTTGATCTCGCCGGCTGCCTGGGTCTCTTGTGGGAAGACCGGAGTCTGGCTGCCTGCACGGTCGGCTGCCTGGAAGAGGGCGGCGCCGGCGGGACGAGCCATCTGAGCCACAAAGGACGCACCTCCCTCATAGCGGGCTGCCGAGAAGGACGCATCCTCAGAAGCAGCAGACTCACTGGTGGGCTCGACGGTTTCCGAGGTTGCTTCAGGCACGGTAGCCTCTGCCTCAGGAGATGGGGTCTCATCGGCTGCGCCGGCAAGCTCGGAGCTCTGGGGCTCTTGGGGCGCCAGATCCAAAGCCTCAGCCACGGCGGTGTGGTTCTCGGCAGCCTGAGCCACCTCGACGGCGGCTTGAGCAGTGACAGACGCTGCTGCGGTGTCGTCGCTGGTGGGGGTCTCGGTGGGCGCAGCGGCTTTGAGCTCAGGGTCGGCTGCGGGATCGGGGACGACGGGGGGCTTCCGGCTGGGGCTTGGAAGGATCGTAGGCGGGAGCGTCGTAGACCGTGGTGCCGTCCACCACTACGCGCACGATGCGGCTGTCCTCGTTGGGGGTGCCCAAGACGTCGCGGTAGCTCTGGCCCTTGAAGAGGGTGCGGTGGTTGGAGACCGTACCGGCGCCTCCGTTGACCGAGTAGCCGTAGATATTCACGTTGTAGAGCACCGGACGCATGGAGACCACCACGTTCTTGTGCTCGTTGATGTTGTCCAAAGTAAGGCTGGTGTCGCTGGCGCCGGCGCTGGGCACGCCGTTCACGGTGACGCCGGAGACTTCCCACACGCCGTAGGAGGGATCCTCGGTGTCAGGGATGGGTTGGATTACCGTGTCCCAGGCCACCGAGTAGTTGGCACCGGGAGCCACTGTGGAGCCGCCGGTGATGGTGCCGGGGCCGTTTACCACCTTGGTGGACACCATGTAGTCGCGAGAGGTGACGTCCAGCAGTGCGTTTAAGGACTTGTAGCGGATGTCCACCACGTGATTGGCGGCGATGTCGTCAAAGATGTAGCTGCCGCTCTCGATCTGCTCGGGAGTGAGGGCGGTGGTCCCGTCGATGACGATCTCGCTTACCTTGAAGCCGGCAACGGGCTCCCACCACACGTTCACATCTTCGCCGCCCTCGACGGTTTGGGAGGGTGAGCACTCCAGCATCCCTTGGGTGCCGTAGCGGTTCACGGTGACGGTATACCAGCCGCGGGTAGCAGAGCCGCCTACCGAGGGCAGCGTGGCGACGGTCACCACCACTATGTGATTGGCATCCAAATCCTCAAAGTCCACCGCATCGCCTGTGGGCTCGACGGTCTTGCCGTCGATGGTGACCTCGGAGACATAGCGGTTGAGGCCGGGAGTCCACGTGACCGAGTAGGACGAGCCTTCACCCAATGTGGCCGTGGGGGAGATGGAGCTGTCAGAGGCGATGGCGCCCCTCAGGCGGGTGGTGACGGTGAAGTAGCGGGTCTCAGGATCGGTCTTGATAGGCTCTGGCTCCACCTTGTAGGTGATCTCCACGCGCACCTCGGGCTGGTCAGGGTCGGGATTGGGATAGGTGACCACCACAGTGTAGGTGCCAGGGTCATCAGGATCGATCTCGTCGACCTCCTGCTTGCCCTTGATGATCTCGATTTTGGGCTCCACGCCCTCGGGGATCTCGGGAATCGTGGGGGTGTCCGGTTTGGGGTCGTCATCAGGGTTGCCGCCCGGGTTGTCACCTGGGTTATCGCCGGGTTTACCACCGATAATATCTTCAACCTTTTTAAGAATGTCTTCTGGACCCACGGGATCGTCGCCGGGCTTCACGATGACGGGATCGCCGGGCTTGATGGGCTCAGGGTTGTCAGGATCCACTGGAGTGGGGTCGTTGCCGGGAGTCACTACCACGGTGGAAGGCTTGGGTTCCACCACCAGGGTAGTGGGAGCAACGGATACCAGGTAGTTGCCAACGAGGAACTTGCCGTCTACGGCAGAGACTTTATCACCGGAGAGCTGGGTGGAGACCTGATAGCTGCCGCGTACCGGAGACTTGAGATCCAGCTTGAGGCCGCCGGCAGTGGCAGCGGAGTGAGCAGGAGTCACCCCATTAAAGAGGCTTTGAGGATCGTCTTTATCGGCAGCTGCCAGCTGGTCGGTGGCGATCTCGAAGCTCTGGGCAGCCTCTTCCAAGCCTTCCTTGCCTGCACGCCAGGTCGTTATGGGGTCTTGGCCTTCTTGAGTTGCAAATGAGTAATAGGGGCTGATGGTGAGGGGCGCGGGCAGGATGGTGGCGGGGATGATGAGGTCGTAGGTCCCGTCTCCGTTGTCCTTGAGGTTAGCCAGGTTGTAGTTGGCAGCGTCTACGCCCTCGATACGCACGTTGTGCAAGGTGAGCTCGCGGGCGCCGGCATTGGCGTTGCTAAAGGCGGCAGAGTCAAAAGTCAGATGGGCGTCGCCCAGGCTCTCCACCAGCAGGTCGGAGAGGTCCAGCGATGTGGGGCTATCAAAGGCGGTGGTGCCGTCGTAGGTCTTGGACCAGAAGCGGCCGGGAAGCGCAGAAGGATCAGAAGGCTTATCGGGGCTGGGCGCGGGGGAGTTGGGAGCCACATTGATGACCTTGGGCAAGATCTTGAACTCGGCAGAGCCAGGGGTGTAATCCTCGGCGGCCACGGTGTCGTCTGCATAGCGATAGGGGGCGCGAGATTCCACCTTGTAGGTGCCTACTTTGGTAGGCACGCCGTCGAGCGCCACCCAGTCCTTGCCCTGCTTTTGGTAGTAGGTGCGGGTCACAGGGGCGGGCTCTGTGCCAGTCTCCTTACCGTCTGTGCCAAAGAGGTGCAGCTTGACCTCGGGGTCGCCGTTGACGTTCTCGGAGACTTTGAGAGGCTCGCCTACGCGCACGTTGTCGGCGCTGGTAGTGATGGTCTTGCCCTTGGGGTCGATGTCGATCTCCACCTTCACCACGATGTCCACGTTGGCGTCGCCACCACCGCCGGAGGTTGAAGGGTCATCGGAATCGCCCTCCATGCCGCCGTATTCAATGACATAGGCGGTGCAAGAGGTGTTGCCGTTGGCGAAGTCGTTCCAGAGGCCTGAGACAGACGAATAGAAGTGCATGCATTGCTCGCCGCTTGAATTGTTGGGTTCGTTGGGCGACCAATTGTTGTAGATGGTGGGGCTATTGTTGTTGAGAGGGTCAGGGGAAGGATCTGGGGCAGCTGTCGGGGTATTCAGGCCCCATGACACAAGCTTGCCGGCCTCTGGGCCGCACACCCAGAAATAGTAAGCTGCTGCAGGCATTGTGCTGGAGGGGATGGTAATGCCCTTGGAGGCATAGAAGTCCTTGTAGGTGTTCTTCACGGGCCCGGTGTAGGCGTCGAGGCAGGTGGCGCCCGTCCAGCAGTTCTCGCCGATCATGGTATAGACGTAGTCATGCTCTTTTTGGCTGGTAATGGTGACCAGGTAGCCCTGCATACCCATATAAGTCTTGCTCTGGGCTGCCTTGAATGCCGTTTCCCAAGAAGCGCCTGAGGCTTTCACCGTCTCATAGTAGTGCCCATTCAACGAGTTGTAGTCATAGAGGGACTGCACGGGCTCGAAGTTGGCGATCATTCGAATGCTCTTAGTGGTAGTGGCATCTGAGAGTGTGATGGTCATATGGTCGCGCAGGTACTGCTGCCACTCAGCAGCGGTTGCTCCCGATGCGCAGTTCACCGATTTGTTGCCGCGCTTGTTGCCGGCGAAGAGCTCGAACTTGCCCGAAGCGTCCACATTGATGGCATCCGTGGTGGTGATGGCTGAGGTGAACTGCACCGTGATGGATTTTATGAGCCTGTCTGTGTTGCTCTCCACCGTGAGGTAGGGGAAGTACCAGGTGTTGGTATGGCCTTCCACAGGCACGGCCGCTCCTGCCTTGATGGACAGCGTGGTGTCGTCGCCCGCGGTGGTGCTCGCGGTGACATCGTCTGCCGCCAATGCCACCGTGGGTGCAAAGGCCCCCACGGGCACCATAGAGAGCAGCAGCATCAAGCTCATGACCCACGCCGCTATGCGCGAAAGACGGCTGCATCCCCCCTCTCTGGTGCGTCCTAGACAGATGCGTGTGGTCGCTCATGGCCATCCCCTTCTCTCACGTAGCCTCGAGCCTAGGGCTGCCAAGAAACCCAGCCGCCTAAGATCGAAACCCCTAATTGCTAGAAAACCCAAGGTATAAGGCGTATTATGTCCACTGTATACATAAACCTGAAAGGTATCTGTAGGGTGAGTATAGCCACAGAAAACCCCTCCTGTAAGGAGGGGTTCGCTAAGTTTTATGGGGATTGATGTGCGGCGAACAGGCAGGTAAACCTTCTAAAAGGTGTGGGATGCACCATATATAGCGCGACGGCTCGCCGAATGCCCTAGCTGTAGTTGCGCAGGTCGGTGCCCAACACTACCAGTACGTCGGCATCTGATATGTAGACGCCTTCACCCGGCACCACTTCCACTTCGCCGCCCAATGCCTGGGCCACTGCCTGAGCTTTGGGCTTGGCGGCGTCATTCATATAGGCAACCACGGTGCTGTCGTAGCGGTTGCGTGCGGTGCCGGCAGAGGTGTCGTAGCCATAGGCCGCCAAGCTGTTGGCAACGCGCCCAGCCAAGCCGTCTTCGCCTGCGCCATTGAGGACCTCGACGGTGCCGGAATGGACGGTTCCGTCCTTATCGGCAGAGGTATTGGTGTCGAAGGTGGTGGAATCTTGGCCTGAGCCCCCGTCGTTTTTGACGTTGGTCTTGCCGCCAGCCACCTCGCCGGTGGGGTCGTCGTCGGCGCTCTCATAGGGGGAGAGGCCCTGGTCCACGCGGCTCATCATCTTTTGCCAGGCAGCGGTGTCGCAGATCTCGTACCAGGTCTCGTTGAGGTAGGTGGAGGTGGTGGGCTCCATGCCGGTATAGACGTCGGTGTCCATGTTGATGCCCTTCATCTGGGCAGCCAGGTTGAGGATCTGCTGGAGCGAGAGGTCGGTGGACACGGCGTCTGCCATCGAAGAGATGGTGGCTGTCATGGTGGCGGGGTCGCTTGCCAGCACCTTCTTGACGATGGCGGCGATGACCATGCGCTGGTTGGCGGCGCGATAGAGGTCGCCGTCGCCATAATTGTCGTAGGCGTGGCGGCTGCGGCAGAGGGTGAGGGCCTGGGCGCCGTTCAAGGTTTGCTCGCCCTTTTGGATGGGCTCGCCAGCATAGGGGTCGTTGATGTCGATGGGCACGTCCACCGTGACGCCGCCAAGCGCGTCCACGATGCCCTCGAAGTGATCGAAGTCGATCTCTGCGTAGTGGGAGATGGGCACGCCGGCGAACTTGCTGATGACCTCAACTGTATAGGAGGGGCCGCCCACCGAGTAGGCCGCATTGATCTTTTGCTTGCCGTGCTCGCCAAGATCCACCAGGGTGTCGCGGTGGATGGAGACCAACGTCACCTGCTTTTGCTTGGGATCGATGCGGGCCAGCATGATGGAGTCGGTGCGGTAGTTGGAAGAGTCCTGGCCGTACTCCGCGCTCTCTGCACGCTGCTCGGATTTATCCACGCCCAAAAGCAGCATGTAGAACGGGTCATCTGCCTGCACGTTGGTGAGGGTGCCGCGAAGCTTGTCGTTCACGCCCTCATGGAGGCGGTTCTCGATGTTGGAGAGATAGGCCCAGGCGATGCCGCCGCCGGTAAGGATCACGCAGAGCACAATGATGACGGCCACGCGAATGCGCTTGTGAAGGCTGCGACGCTTGCGGGCAGCCGAATAGTGCTCTACCGCGCTTTGACGGGAGAGATCTTGGGCTTCTGGCTGCTGAGTGCGGCGATGCTTGCTCAATGGAAAACCCCTCTTGGCTGGAAATGTTGGCAGCGAGGTCATAGAAGGAAGACGGTGGGGTACATAGGAGGAGCGGGCCGGAAGGCTCGGGTTTCTCAGGCGTACCTTAAGGTCTCAGACCTGCAAGGATGGGCGGCCCATTGCACCTAAGGTGCCTATGCAACAAGCCGCCATAATGAGTGAATATAGATTCGACTAAGTATACAAGCGACAAATCTAAGGTGTATGGCGGCGCTATGAACAGGCCGTGTGGTTTTAGATGAGTCTGATAGCTTAGAGGCGCCCTGCCGCATCGCTCTCTTTGGGGTCGCGACGCATATGGGCCCTTCTTGCATTTGGCAGCTCTGGGCCTGTTTCCTTAGCTACCTGCCTGTTTTTGGTCACGCGGGCATTGTTAAGGATGCATCACAGTAGTTCCAAAAGGGTCCTGCGGGCTTTAGAGTGGACAAAGACTTTTGGGGCACTGCACGGGTCCCAAAGTATCTGGGATGCCTACTCTTTATGGTGCACCTCAGGCCATGAACTACTGCAAGGACGGATCTTTTGATAGAACTGCGCGACCTCGATAAAACTTTTGAGACTGCCAACGGCCCGCTTCATGCGGTGCGCCAGGTCAACCTCACCATCGACGATGGGGAGATCTTTGGCATCATCGGCTTTTCCGGAGCGGGCAAGTCCACGCTGGTGCGCTGCATCAACTTGCTGGAGCGCCCGGACGCAGGCGCAGTGATTATCGACGGCACCAACCTTATGGAGCTCTCCGCTAAAGAGCTTCGAGCCCAGCGCAAAAAGATCGGTATGATCTTCCAGCAGTTCAATCTGCTTCAGCAGCGCAGTGTGCTGGCCAATGTGCGCTATCCCTTGGATATCGCCGGAGTCAAGCGCGACGCGGCCAATGCCCGGGCCAAAGAGCTTCTCGAGACCGTAGGCCTTGCCGAGAAGGCCCAGGCCTTCCCCTCGCAGCTCTCCGGTGGCCAGCAGCAGCGGGTGGCCATTGCCCGTGCCCTGGCATCGGATCCCTCCATCATCTTGTGCGACGAGGCCACCAGCGCGTTGGACCCTGAGGCTACACGCTCGGTGCTCGACCTGCTCAAGGAACTCAATCGCACGCTTGGCGTCACCATCGTGGTGATCACCCATGAGATGAAGGTGGTGGAGCTGGTCTGCGACAAGGTGGCCGTCATGGCCTCTGGCGAGATCAAAGAGGTAGGCACGGTCCACGACGTCTTCTTGCACCCCCAAAGCGCCACTGCCCGCCGCCTCATCGAGCCGGCGGTAGACGCGCTGGAAGCGCGCGAGGGCCAGGTGCCCGCCGGCATGCTGCGCATCGCGTTTACCGGCGAGGAGTCTGGCGATCCGGTCATCAGCGACCTTTCCATCACCTGCGGCGTGCGCGTGTCCATCATGGGCGCCAATACTCAAGACATCGGCGGCCATGCCTATGGCCAGATCCTCATACAAATGCCCCAAGACCCGGATGCCTGCGCCCGCATCAGGGCTTATTTGGACGGGCGCGGCATTCATTACGAAGAGAGCGGAGACCCACGAATGCCCGGCGGGGACAACCCTCAGCAGGCAGGAGGCGATGAGGCATGAGTCAAGAAATGATCGATCTTTTAGCCTCAGGAACCTGGGAAACCCTCTACATGACGCTGGTTTCCACCGCCATCGCCTACCTGTTGGGCGTGCCTTTGGGCGTGGTGCTCTTTGTGACCTCGCCAGACGGCATCGCTCCCAACAAGGCAGTGAACCTGGCAGTGGGCGTCATCGTGAACATCCTGCGTTCTATTCCCTTCCTCATCCTGCTGGTGGCAATCCTGCCCTTCACCCGCGTGGTGGTGGGCACCACCATTGGCTCTACCGCCACCATCGTGCCTTTGGTGGTGGCAGCGGCCCCCTATGTGGGTCGTATGGTGGAGTCCTCCTTAAAAGAGGTGGACCCTGGCGTCATCGAAGCAGCCCGCGCCATGGGCTCTTCTCCGCTGCAGATTGTCACCAAGGTGTTGCTCCCCGAGGCTGGCCCCTCCCTTTTGGTGGGCGCCGCCATCTCGCTGGCCACCATCCTGGGCTACTCGGCCATGGCAGGATTTGTGGGCGGCGGCGGCCTGGGCGCCATTGCCATCAACTACGGCTACTACCGCTATCAGACCGACGTCATGCTCATCACCGTGGCACTCCTGGTAGTGATCGTGCAGATCTTCCAGGAAGGCGGCCTCAAGCTGGTGAGCCGTGTGGACAAGCGCCGCCGCTAGGGATGCCCGCAAGGGTTCTGCCTGCAAAGGCACGGGCTTCTCGGCCAGCCATTCTGAGATCTAGGAATGAAACAAGCAGTGCGAATGCATCAATACAGAGTGCATCAATACATTAAGAAAGCGAGTATCGCTATGTCTTTGAAAAAGGTTCCCTTCCGTATTCTGGGTCTATGCCTGGTGGCCGTGCTGGCGGTAGCTGGGCTTACGGCGTGCGGGCAGTCGGGCAACGGGCAGTCCGGTGACGCCTCGGGCGACAAGACCATCAAGATCGGCGCCAGCCCCACCCCTCACGCCGAGATCTTGAACAACCTCAAGGAGCAGGCCAAAGAGGACGGCTACACCCTGGATGTGGTGGAGTACAACGATTACATCCAGCCCAACACCGCTCTGGAGGACGGCCAGCTGGATGCCAACTACTTCCAGCACATCACCTATTTGAACGACTTCAACCAAGAGAACGGCACTCATCTGGTGGACGCCGCCGACATCCACTTCGAGCCCTTCTGCCTCTACGCCGGCAAAACCGCCTCGCTGGACGCGCTGCCTGACGGCGCCGTAGTGGCCGTGCCCAACGACACCACCAACGAGGCCCGCGCATTGCTGCTGCTCCAGCAGGAAGGTCTCATCAAACTCAAGGACGGAGCCGGCCTGAACGCCACGGTGGTAGATATCGTGGAGAACCCCAAGAACCTGCAGATCCAGGAGATGGAGGCTGCTCAGCTGCCCCGTTCGCTCCAGGATGTGGACATCGCGGCTATCAACGGCAACTTCGCGCTGGGTGCCGGCCTCAAGACCGAGGACGCCCTGGCCACCGAGTCTGATACCGGCGAAGCCTCCAAGGCCTATGTGAACGTGCTGGCCGTGAAGGACGGCAACCAGGACAGCGAGAAGACCAAGGAGCTGGTGAAGCTGCTCACCAGCGACCAGACCCGTCAGTTCATCGAGGACAACTACAACGGCGGCGTGGTAGCGGTCTTCTAAGCGCTACCAAGAGCAGCTGCCGGCCATTGCCTCCCGGAGGCGGCAGGCGGGTTTCTCGGCAGCTGCGGGCGCGGGCTGCGAGCCGGTATGCACAGGCTTTGAGCTCACAGGAACCGACATTCAATGGGGCGCTGGCCTTGGGGCCGGCGCCCTTTTCGTGCCTGCGGGGACCTTCGGCGGTGCTGGGGGAGTAGGCGCGCGGGATGAAGGGGCGCGGGGCGAGGATGTGCTAATATATCAAATAATGAATTTGTGTTTTAGGACCTTCATCGCACTTGGACGACGCAAACACCGAGAGCGACGAAGCAGCGAAAACACAAATCGCAGGGCAGTCTGCACGCGAAGGTCTTCGTGACCCTGGGGCAACGTATCGTCCGAGGGCGTAAACATGCGGCCTATGCGTCGGCGCAGTGCGTGCACCAATGGCTCAACGACGTTGTTTCCCATGTAAACCGCCGGTCCTGTGCCCGAAGCACCCTCAGGGGGGTAGTATCCCTAAAGCATGCTCTTAAGGCCCGCGCGCAGGCGTCAGGGCCCTTTTGGCATGTCCATAAAGTCCATGCCGAGAAACCCGCCCCTCCCATACGCATCTATAGCAATCGATGTGGGATTGGCGGGCAATCATCGGTTGGTTTCCGGTGCCACTTCTGTCGTTCCCTCGCCTAGGAAGGCCGCCTTCCATGATCATCGACCGTATCGCCAAACAGCTTCTGGCAGACGCCAACCTGTCGCCGTTGGTAAAGGCGCTGGCAGCCCATCAAGACGCCACGCTTTCGGTAGGCCAGTCCGGCCGCGCGCTGATGCTTGCCAGCCTGTGGGCCAAAGATCCCAGGCCCTGTCTTTATGTGGTCTCCGGCGAGGAGCTGGCAGACCGTGCGGCCCGCACCCTTCAAGCCTGGCTGGGGCTGGAGCAGGTGGAGCGCTATCCCATGCGGGAAGATCTGCCCTGGAAAGACACTAAGCCCAATATGGCGGTGCTGGGCGCCCGCACTCAGGCGCTGGCAAGCCTGGCCACCGGCGAGCCGCGCATTGTCGTAGCCAGCGCCCGGGCGCTTTTGCGCCGGGTGCCTCCGGCAGAGGTGCCCTTTTGGCAAACCCTTCGCTACGAGGTGGGCCAGGAGGTTCCCTATGAGGAGATCGGCGGGGCGCTGCTCGCGGCCGGCTACGTGAACTTGGGCGAGGCAGCGGAGCCAGGCTCCTTTGGCATCCACGGTGACAATGTGGACGTATATCCAGCTCAGGGCACCAACCCCGTGCGCCTGGAGTTCTTTGGCGACGAGATCGACCGCATCCGGCGCCTGGTGCCGGCCACAGGGCAGACCATCGGCGATTTGGATGCGGTGGAGTTTCAGCCTGCCCGCGAGTATGCCCTCACTGACGAGACGGTAAAGCGCGCGGAGCATGCCCTTTGGGATAGGGCTCGCGAAAGCTCGGCGGTGGCGGCAGACCTGGAAGCCATCACGGCGCGCATTCCCAATCCTCAGACAGAGCGTTACCTGGCCCAGCTCTACGGGTCGACGGCCTCGCCCATCGATCATATTTGCAAGGAGGCGCTGGTGTGCCTCAACGAGCCTCGTGCACTCTTTGACGACTGCTTGCGCGCCTACGACGACCTGGCGGCCTCAGCCAGTGCAGCCAAGCTCAAGCCGGAGCTCGCGGAGCTCTACACAGACCCTCGCAAGCTTGATTTTGGCTCCCAGCAGCGCCTGAACTTCTCTTCGCTCAATACGGCCGGCACTCCGGTGACCGCCGAGCTTACCGTGCGCCAGCCGCAGATCGCCGGCTCTGACACACGCCTTTTAGGCCGCACCCGCGAGCTTTTGCGCGATGACTTCGCCATTGCCTTTGCGGTGCCCGACAGGAGCGCCCGCCAGTCGCTGGAGCTCTCCTTTGGCGACGAGCACGTGCCCTTTGCAGAGTCGTTGGCCTCAGACCCTGCCAATGCTGCCTCCATATTGGACCCGGAGGCTTACAAAAAAGCGCTGCCTCTCCAAGCGGGCTCGGTGAGCTTCTTCGAAGCGCCGGTTCCTGCAGGCGTGATAGTGCCCTCTGCCCGGTTGGCGATCTTTTCGGTAGGGGACTTGACGGCTCGTTTTGCCAGCCGCACCAAATCGCGCGCCATCGATCCCACCCAGGTGACCTTCCCCTTCAAGCCCGGCGACTACGTGGTTCATGCCACTCACGGCATCGCCAAGTTCGCCGACATCGTGCGTCGGGAGATCGACGGGCGCGAGCGGGACTACTTCTTGCTGGAGTATTCGGCGGGAGACAAGCTTTACGTGCCGTTGGAGCAGGTGGATCGCATCTCGCGCTATGTGGGGCCGGACGGGTCGGCGCCCAGGCTCACGCGCCTCAACACCGCGGATTGGTCGCGCGCTACCGCCAAGGCGCGCAAGAGCGCCAAAAAACTGGCCTTTGACCTAGTAGAACTCTACACTCGCCGCGCCACGGTGCAGGGCTATGCCTTCTCGCCGGACGACGCTGCCCAGCGCGAGATGGAGGCAAGCTTCCCCTATCCTTTGACTTCTGATCAAAGCCGCGCCATAAACGATATCAAAGCCGATATGGAACAGCCCAAGCCAATGGACCGCCTGCTCTGCGGCGACGTGGGTTTTGGCAAGACCGAGGTGGCCCTTCGCGCCGCCTTCAAGTGCGTGGAGGACGGTCGCCAGGTCATGGTGCTATGCCCCACCACCATCCTGGCCCAGCAGCACTACGAGACCTTCCAGGAACGCTTCGCGCCCTTCGGCGTCAAGGTGGCGGTGCTTTCCCGCTTCAGGACTGCCGCCCAGCAAAAGAAGTCCTTGGAGGAGTTTGCCAAAGGCGAGGCAGATGTGCTTATCGGCACCCATAGGCTGCTGTCTCGCGACGTGAACCCCCACAATCTGGGTTTGGTCATCGTGGACGAGGAGCAGCGCTTTGGCGTGCAGCACAAAGAGCAGCTCAAGAACCTGCGCGAGCAGGTGGACGTGCTTACGCTCTCGGCCACGCCCATCCCGCGCACGCTGCAGATGAGCCTCTCGGGCGTGCGCGACATGAGCCTCATCATGACGCCGCCCAAAGGCCGCCTGCCGGTGAAGGTTCACGTGGGGGAGTACGACTCGGATGTGGTAAGCGATGCCATCCGTGCCGAGACAAGCCGCGGCGGGCAGGTGTACTACGTGTCTAATCGTGTGACCACCATCGATGAGGCCGTGGAGCGCGTGCGTGAGGCGGCGCCGGAAGCCCGCATCGGCGTGGCCCATGGGCAGATGAGCCCGCGCGAGGTGGAAGACGTCATGGAGCGCTTCCAGACTCACGACATCGACGTCTTGGTGGCCACCACCATCATTGAGAGCGGTATCGACAACCCTCATACCAACACCCTCATCATCGAGGACTCCCAGCGGCTGGGTTTGGCTCAGCTCTACCAGCTCAAGGGCCGCGTTGGCCGCGGGCGCACCCAGGCCTTCGCCTACTTCCTGTTCCCTGGCGAGCGCCCGTTGACCGAGGAGGCCACCGAGCGCCTGACCGCTATCAACGAGTATCAGGATCTGGGAAGCGGCATGCGCATCGCCATGCGCGACCTGGAGATCCGCGGTGCGGGATCGCTGGTGGGCGCCGAGCAGCACGGCAACCTCCAGCAGGTGGGCTTTGACCTGTTCACCCAGATGCTGGGCGAGGCTGTGAGCGAGGCCAAGGGCGAAGTGGGCGAGGTGGCGCCGGCAGAGACGGTGGTGAACCTCTCGGCAGACTTCTTCTTTGACGACGAGTACATCCCCGAGATCGACAAGCGCGTGCTGGCCTACCGCCGTGTGGCCGCCGCCACGGAGCTTGCCCAAGTGGATGCGCTGGAGGCCGAGCTGGAAAAGACCTACGGCTCATTGCCGCCGGCAGCCCGCAACCTGTTGGACCGCCAGCGCATTCGTATTCGTGGGGAGAGGTTGGGGATCACCTCGGTGGCGCTCACCGGAGGCCAGCTGGTCTACATGGGCGCCGACGTGCCTCGCGACCTGGTGCCGGGACTCAAGCGCAAGGGCGCCCGTGTGTTCTCCCAGTCTAAAAAGCTCACCTATCCCTTCCGCAAGGACGCAGAGGATCTGGTAAGCGCCGCTTTAGGAGTCTTGGAGACTCTGGGCGGCGATGATGAAGACTAGTCGGGCCGGTGGTCCTGACCGGCCAGCCATGTCAAAATTGAAAGCTACAGGCGCTCGCCCCTCTGGGAGGGGGCGAGCCATAGAGGCGAGGTAGAGGTGCGTCTATGAGTGCAAAGGCATCCAAAGCGATGAAGGGCAAAACGACCAGGAGGGCCAAAGTCAAAGGGCGCAAAGCTAAAAAGGCGGCCGCCCCGGCAACCTCCCGGGGCGCCTCTCGGACGTCTCAAGCAAAAGCGTTGCCGCAGCTGCCCCCAGCCGAGCAGCGCCGGTGGTCGCTCTTCTCGGCCAGTCGCTCTAAGCCGCTGGTGCCTGAGGTGCTCGATCGCGACGGTCAGGCAGTGCCCAAGGATCAGGCGCCTTCTGTGGTGCGCTATCTTCAGGGCTGCGTAACGGCTCGAGTGAGGGACGGCGGCCTCGTGCAGCCGGAGCGCTTCTCGGCAGCCCAGCTGGATTACTTGCATTCTGTTGGCCGCGGTCACAGGGCCGATGCCACCGCCGGCGTATGCCTGGCCTTCTCCACGCGGGCCACCTGTCTCTCGCTGGAGGTGGAGGTGCTGCAGGACCTCTCCCATGACGCCGCAGACGCTCGGCTCATGAGCGAGCTTCTGGCTCGGCAGGAGGCCCAAGGGCGCACAAAGCTGCTGGCAGAGGAGGGAGCCTGGGTGCCTCGGTCCACCACTGCCCCTGCGGCAGGGCTCATGGATGGCCTGGTGCTTGAGGCGGGTGGCCGGTTCTATGGGGCGCGGGTGGAATCGGGAACGGCAGAGTTCGAGCTGGACAATCCTGACCGTGCTCTCACGACGTGCCGCCTGTGGCTGCCCAGTCTCATGAGCGTGGCGGTGGGAAACCTCCGTGCCAACGATCGGCTGGAGCCTCTGGCGCCGGCCCCCTTGCTGCTGTGCCTTGGCGACTCCATCACCCAGGGCTTCATGGCGGGCTCCCCGGCTCACAGCCTGGGCGCGAACCTGGCCCGCGAGCTGGGATGCCAACTGCTCAACCAGGGCATTTCCGGCCACGTCTTCGACGATGAGACCTTGAAGGGCATGAGCTCGGTGCGCCAGGCGGCCCCTGCTCTGGTGACGGTGGCCTATGGCACCAACGACTGGGCCAAGGTGGCCTCTGCCAAGGAGATCCGCACCCAGGCGCGCCGCTATCTGGAGCGTCTCACCCAGCTGTTCGACCCCTCGACCATCTTTGTGATCTCGCCTCTGTGGCGTGCCGATAAGGACGTCTCCGCCTCCGGGAAGCCTTTGGGCTGGGTGAGAAAGACTCTCAAAAAGCTCTGCGACGACATGGACATCTCCTATGTGGATGGCAAGGATCTGGTGCCCCATGATCCCCTCTACTTTGGAGACGGCCGCCTGCACCCCAACGCCGCAGGCTATCTGCACTATAGCGAGGGCGTGCTTCAGGCATTGGCAGCCGCCCGGTTCCCGGCGTCGCTTCAGGCGGTGAGGGCTGGGAAGGCCGCGCCGCAGCCTGGCTTGGCGCCTTTTTCTGCCGCAGGGGCCGCGGCTTCCGAGCCTTCCTTAGAAGCCCAGGTAGATGCTGTGTCCCAAGAGCGCCCTGGCGCGCCTCAGACCCATCCGGACTTCGATGCCTTGGTGCGCACCATCTGGCGCCTGCGCCAACCCGACGGCTGTCCTTGGGACAAGGAGCAGACCCACGCTTCCATCAAGAAGAACATGGTGGAGGAGGCCTATGAGGCGGTGGATGCCATCGAGGCCGCCGACGATGCCCACCTTCAAGAAGAGCTGGGCGACGTCCTTATGCAGGTGCTCCTCCATGCCCAGATCGCCCAAGATGACGGCGCCTTTGGCATCGACGACGTCCTCTGCGGCCTCAACGCCAAGCTGGTGCGCCGCCATCCCCACGTCTTTGGAGCCCAGGACGCCTCCAATCCAGAGGAGGTGCTCTCCATCTGGGAGACGGTCAAGAGCCGGGAGCGCGCCGAGGCCCAAGCTCCCCAGGGGCTTTTGGACTCGGTGCCTCGGGCACTGCCTGCCTTGATGGAGTGCCAAAAGATCTCCAAGCGCGCCGCTCGCGCCGGCTTTGACTGGGACAGCCCTGAGGCAGTCTGGGACAAGGTGGACGAGGAGCGCGCCGAGTACCTGGCAGAGCCCCAAGGCTCTGCCGCCGTTGCCGTCGAGTTTGGAGACCTGCTCTTTGCCCTGGTAAACGTGGGCCGCAAGGCGGGCATCGACTGCGAAGAGGCCCTGCGCGCCTCCAATGCCAAGTTCCGCCGCCGCTGGCAAGGGGTGGAGGAGCTCTGCCATCATCTGGGCAAAGAGCCTCACCAGCTCTCAACCCAGGAGCTCAACGAGCTTTGGGACCAAGTGAAGGCTGCCGAGAAGGACGCGCCCTCCCGGGCGTAAGCCTGCAGGGCCGTCCCGGCCAGCCCGCGCACATGGCCTCTCCACAGGGCTAAAGCCCAAGGCTCTATACTGTCATCTCCACCGCAGATCATTCGCACTACCTCGCACTCAAAACCTGGCATTGAGGAGTTAGATGTCCACACGCGCTCGTTCCCATAGCAATCGGCGCTCCAACGACGCTACGTTGACCTTTAGGCCCAGATCCGGCCCTGCTCTCCAGGCTGGCAGCTCCCGCAGCACCAACGGCAGGGCTTCTGGGCCAGAGGCAGAAGAGGCCGAAGAGCCTCTCTACGAGGTAGAGGACTATGAGGAGTCCCAGGTAGCTGGGGATGAGTCCTATAGTCGCGGGCCTGCAGATCCCTACCGGCCGGAGATCCAGCTTACTGATGACGGCCCCTATATGGACGCCTCGGGCTATCGCAAGCCGTCCTCTACGCGCTTCAGGCCTTCGGGCACGTTGGCTTCAACCCAGTTGTCGCAGCCCTATGGCAGGGGCGCGTCTGCCCAGGCCACCGGCGATTTGTCCCAGGCGCGCAGGCGGCTGGAGGCCCAGGGCACTCGCAGCCAGCGTGCCTCAGGGCGCACAAGCACCCAAGGCTCCTGGTTCTCTGTCACGGTGGCAAGCCTCAAGGAGCGGGTTTCTCGGCAGACAAAAGAGTCAGGGCGCCCCGCTGCCGGCCGCTCTGCTGCGAGCGCAAGGACAGGGCGCGCTACCTCGGCGGTGGGCGCAAAGCTAGGGGACGACTTCAAGGGCGTGCGCACTTCGCGGTGGGGGCGCTCCAAGGGCGATGAGGGCTCGGAGGCACCCAAGGCTCCCTGGCAGGTGAGGCTCAGGGTGCCCCTGGCAATCATGGGCATTTGCCTGGTGGCTCTGGCCATCCTCTACCCGCCGGCCTGCGATTACTACAGGGCCAGGCGCAACGGCGAGGTCTATCAGGCGCAGCTGGATGCCTTCAATGGCCTTAATGAGGAGGAGAAGGCCCGCATTCGCTCCCTCAATACCGAGCAGGGCATCGAGGATGAGGCCCGGCTCCATGGCTACGTGCGACAGGGGGAACAGGCGGTGACGGTCTCGGGACTCCCCGAAGAACAGGATGCCGGCCAGGCCGCGCCCATTCCCGACGACATTAAAGCTGAAGTGTTGGCGCGTACAGATCCCTGGTACGTCCAAGCGCTGGACGTGCTCTTTGGCTATAAGAAAGGTGCATGAGTTATGGAAGACCTCATTCGCGTAGCAGCCATCGACCTGGGCACGGTGACCGCCCGAGTAGGCATCGCCGACCTGCGCGACGGCGAGCTGGAGGCCATTGAGCGCAAGAGCACCATCTGCAATCTGGGCGAGGGTGTTGATGCCACAGGCCAGCTGTCTCAAGCGGCCATCGATCGCGTACTGGCTGCAGTGGACGACTTTTTGCAGCAGATCAAAGAGGCTCGTTGCCATTACGTGGGGTGCTTTTTGACCTCGGCCGCCCGAGATGCCGAGAATAGCGAAACCCTCTTAGAGGCGTTGCGCTCCCGTGGGCTCGATCCTGAGGTCTTGTCCGGCGAGGCCGAGGGCCCTTTGACGTTTTTGGGGGTGACCCAGGCCATCGACCTGCCCTCCATGGCGGTGGCAGACCTAGGCGGCGGATCTACCGAGCTCACCTTGGGCGGCGTGACCGAAGAAGGCGTGGTAGTGGACTGGACCCATTCCTTTGACGTGGGCGCCCGCCGCGTCACCGAGCGCTACCTGGAGCGCACCGACCCTCCCGCCCGCGATGCCATCGTGCAGTGCTGCTGCGAGGTGCGCATGGCTTTTGAGGCTCAGATGCCCTGGATGGACGGCATTTTGCCGCGCCCTGACGCCTTGGTGGTCACCGGTGGCACGGCTACCACGGTAGTGGCTGCCAAACTGGGCTTGGATCCCTACGACAGCGCCCAGGTGCAGGGGGCTACCCTCACCATTGGCGACGTGGACGAGTTCGCTCAGCTGCTCTCTGCCATGACGCAGGAGCAGAGGGCGAAGATCGTAGGCGTGCAGCCTCAGCGAGCTCCGGTGATTCTGGGAGGCGTCTTGCTGTTGGGCGAGCTCATGCGCGCTGCAGGCTTCCTAGAGCTCACGGTGAGCGAATCGGACGGTTTGGCAGGGGAGTGTGTGGCTATCGCCCAAGAGCTGGCTCACAAGAAGACGGACCTGCCCCTCCAGGTGAGGGTTACCGATCTTTGGGCCTAAAATGGTTCTTTGATCGAGCTCCTCGTCACGGGCGAGATGGGCTACCATGAGGAACTGATCTGGGGGCGTGGCGAAACGGCATACGCATCGGACTTAAAATCCGCCGCCTTCGGGCTTGTGGGTTCGAATCCCACCGCCCCTACCAGTAGCAATTAGCGAGGGCAGGCTGCATGCCTGCCCTTTTCTAATAGAAAGCAGCGAAGCATGAAGCGCATTCTTTTGGCCTGTGGCTCGGGTTTTGCCACCTCTACTGCAGCGCGTACTCGTCTCGAGCGCCTGCTCAATGAGCATGGCTATGAGGGTCGCTACGAGATTCATCAATGCAAAATCGCCGAGGCCGCCCGCCTCTCCGACAGCTTCGACTTTTTGGTGGCTACCATGATGGCTCCGCAGCATCTGGGCTGTCCCTATGTCAACGGCATTCCCTTCCTGCTGGGCGAAAACATGGGTCCCTCTGAGCGTCAGGTGCTTCAGCTCATGGAGACTCCCTCGTGCCACCTAGGCACCAAATAACCTCTGCACACCACGGGGGTGCAGGCCTGTTCCTGCGCGCAAACGGGTACAGTCCTCAAAATGAGGTTTCTTAAGGCTGGAGGGCACATGAAACGCAAGATCGCAGCAATGCTTATGGCGGCAACGTTGGCGCTCAGTCTGGGCGCATGCGGTCAATCGTCTTCAGCTACCACCAACAACGACGAGGCATCCCAGTCTGCCGATGCCACTGCCACCACCAAGAGCTTCAGCTCTGAGCAGTACGGCAACGTGGGCGAGGGCACTGCCTACCTGGTAAGCGGGGAGGGCTCTACCCAGAACGGCTCTATCCCCGAGCTTGCGGTGAACCCTGCCAAGCGCGCAGCCCAAATCACGCTGGTACTCGAAGGCGTTCCTGCCGATACAATCACCTACGTCTATGTGGATGGCCAAGAAGCCGCCACTCTTAATAAGTCCAGCGAAACCGCTGATTTGGAGCTCAAAGACGAGCAGTTGGACTCCGGCGAGCATTCGGTGGAGTTTGTGCAGTTCGACTCCAACAAGCCCTCCGGGTCGGTGACCTTCTATCGCGTAGGTCGCTATATGGTGAACTAACGGGATATCGGCGAGATCCTTTGGCTGCTGCAACCAGTCAAAAACAGCCCTAGAAACGCGCGGTTTCTAGGGCTGTTGCGTTTTGTGGTGCCCCCAACGAGACTCGAACTCGTGTTTTCGCCTTGAAAGGGCGACGTCCTGGGCCACTAGACGATGGGGACTAAGGCGACTTGTGCGTATCGGCATTAAAAATACCGTGACCTGGCTTATAAGGCCTAGGCGCACAAGAGCTTACTGAGTATAGCAAATACTTTTGGGCGCTCCCAGACTCACTCAATAACCCACAACTCAAAAATCGTAGCCGCGGGATTGGGCGAAGGAGGCAGCCTGCTCGGCGACTTGGGGCTGGTTGGCGACCCAGGTGATGAACTCGGGCACGTCTACCACCAGAGGGTCTGCCTCGCGCACTGCCAGGGTGACTTCTTCGAAGGAGCCAGGGGCAAAGGTGGGGCGCAAAGGCAGGTAGGGCTCCACGTAAACCGGATGCAACAGAGCATAAGCGGCGCCTTCATTGAGGGACAGGAAACCCTGGAGGGCCCTGCGGGCAGCAGGCATGCGGTCCAGCTTGAAGAGCATCACCGTGCGGGCTAGGTTGGTCCAGGCACTGCCTCGGCGATGGAAGCGGGCATCCAGCTCGTCAAAGCCAGTCTCGTCTTCCAACCGTGCGAAGGCGAGGGCTTGGGTGTGGCGCATGCCCAGCTCGTCGTTGGGCAATAAATCCAGAAGCTGGCCGGCGGTGGTAAGGGCCCGCTTATAGAAGGCAGCCTCTGTCGCCATAAAGGCGATGGCGGCTTTATGGCGCAGCGCAGGGCGGGCAAACACGTTGTCCCAGGCAGATCCAGAGGCAGGTATATGGAGCTCTTGGCCTTCCAGCTGTTGGGATTCTAGGTCGATGAGCGCCTCGACCACCTCGAAGGTCTCATCTTCTTGCAGCAAGGCAGAGACCACGAGTGCGTCGGTGCAGCGAGGATCGATCTCTAAGGCGTGCCCTGCGGCTGCAAGTACCTGGTCACGGCGCTTGGCAATGGTGGCCATGTAGTCTTCGTTGGAGAGGAACTCGTCTTCTGGATGCGGCTGGCGATAGCTGTCGAGCACGGGGGCCAGCTTGGCAAAGGCAATGTCTGAAGGGTGGGTGAGGTATGGCCCAAGGTCTTCTTGGACAGCTTCCAAAAGGGCTGAGAAGGCGCCGTCGCTCATGGGCTCATGGGACTCTTTGTAGTAAAGGGCTACGCGCCAAACCAGCTCTTCTTGAAAGGCAGCCGGCGAAGCGGGAGAGCCGCCAGGTGTAAGCGGGGTAAGTGTGCTCATGAGCGGGATTGCCCCCAATCGCCAAGCAAATCAGAAGGTCCGTCAAGGTCCCATCCGCCTTCGCCGTCTTGAGGGAACGCATCTGGCCCCTTAGACATTGAAGAGGCATCCAGCGGCACGGGGCCATTAGTAAGCATGGCCCTCAGTTCGCGCTCGTCTTCCTCGGCTTTTTGGCGCACCAGGGGATCTTGAAGCATAAAGGCGCCCAGGGTGCCATAGCCCTTGAGGTCCACGCCTTCTTGCAACAGTACCAGCGCCTCGCTGGTGGCCAAGACAAGCTCGTCGTTGGAGTAGGGCTCTACCGCCATACGAGCAAAGATGCCCTCGGGTACTGCAGAGGATTGAGAGAGCACATAGGCAGCGTGGGGATAGATGCGCAGGATCTGATGGAGGATCTCGCGCGCAAGCTTGTAATCGTTGGCCTTGGCGCTCAGGGCCATAAAGGCAAAGGAGGCCCAGGCATCAGGTGCCGGGCGGTTGCGCATCTTGCGCGTGCGCTTTCGAAGAGAGAGGAAGCCCTCGCCGTCTTCCAGCTTCGCGTAGGCCAGCGCAGCGGTGAAGCGGGCATCAGCCACGTCTTCTGAGTCTTGGGCGAGGAGTTTCTCGGCAGCGTCGCGGGCAATAGAGTACCTGCCACACACCAGAGCATGAGAGGCCAGGGCAGCCGTCCAGCGATAGGCAGGAAAGAGGAGCAGGCGCGCCTCGAGGTCTGAGGCTACCTGCGAGGATTTGAGCGCCTCTTGGGCACGGGCCTGGCACACCTCCCAGGTATGAGCCTCGCCGTCTTTGAGGTAGCGATAGTAGGCCTCGCGGGTGGGGCTTTGCTGGGCCGTCAGGGCGCGCTGGGCATCGAAGCAGCCAGGGTCTAAGGAGACAGACTCAGAGAGCAGGCCTTGGGCCTCTTGAATGAGGGCGTAGGCGTCGTCCTCGGCCTCTACAAAGGGAAGCTCGTTGTCTATGAGCGTGACGGCCTGGGCCATAAGGTGAAAGGCGCGGTCTTGGTCTGTTTGAGGCAAGGCATCGTGGTTGCGGGCGAACTGGCGGCGAAAGGCGGCGGCTTCTCGCGCCATCCCGTAGCTGTCGGTAAGTTTGTGGTCGCGCAAATAGCGGATGCTGAGCAGCTGGTATTCCTCCCGGGCTGCATCAAAAGCCATGAATCCTCCTCCTAAAAGATAAATAAACAATTATGGCACGAAGGCAACGATTCTTTCAAGCATCAAATTAAGGTACCTAGGTGAACATGCAGTTTATAAGTAATTATAATTTAGCGTAAACTATGTGAAATACCAGATAGATGACTATATAAAGGTAGACATTTATCGAAATTATAAGGGATGGATAGTAAAGACCCTTACAGTATTAGTCATACATAATTAGCTTTTATTACCGTTCACGGAGAAATATTGACCGTTTGTCTGGCTGAATTTAACCAAATAGTTTCAGCTGCTATTCAATGACCGTGAGCGAGAGGCTTGTATTGCCCGTAGGCCGTGGTTTGTAGAGACACATCTGGCCAACGGGGCAGCGCGTGGGAGGACTGCATCTGGCGGTAGGTTCTAACCTGCAGGTGGAGTACGCACAGGTCTTTCCAGATATCAGTCTGGCGCACAGTTGCGCCAACGATCCGGAAGAGAGGGACACGCATGTCCGAGCACTACGACATCCTCGCATGCACTGGCTGCCCCACCGGCATCGCCCACACCTTCATGGCGAAGGAAGGGTTGGAGAAAGCCGCCAAGGAGAAGGGCCTCACCATCAAGGTGGAGACCCACGGTCAGGAGGGCGTGAAGAACGCCATCACCGCTGAGGACATCGCCAACGCGAAGGCAGTAGTCATCGCTGCCGACGTGAACGTGGACGAGGGGCGCTTCGCCTCCAAGCCCATGGCCAAGGCTGGCGTCACCGCAGGCATCAAAGATCCTGCCGGTCTTATCGATCAGGCTCTGGCTGCCAAACCCGCCAAGGCCGAGGCTGCTCCCACCGACGAGGAGCTGGCCATGGAGAACCATGGCTTTGAGAAAGGCGGGATTGGCCAGGAGATCTACAAGCACCTCATGAACGGCGTAAGCCACATGCTGGTCTTCGTGGTAGCCGGTGGCGTGCTCACCGCCATCTCCTTCCTGTGGGGCATCACCTCGTTTGACTCCACGGCTGCCGACTACAACTCCTTCGCCGCCATGCTCAAGATCATCGGCGGCATCGCCATGAACCTCATGGTGCCCATCCTCTCGGCTTACATCGCCGAGTCCATCGCCGGCCGTCCTGGCCTGGTCCCTGGCTTTGTGGCCGGCATGATCGCCATCCAGGGCCTGCCTGTCTCTGCTGAGACCGGCCTCATCGATGCTGGTGGTTCCGGCGTTGGCTTTGGCTTCTTGGGCGGCATCATTGGCGGTTTCTTGGCTGGCTACGTGGTGGAGGGCCTGAAGAAGGTCTTCTCCCACATCCCTGAGAGCCTCAACGGTCTCAAGGCCATCTTCCTCTATCCTCTGTGCTCCACCTTCATTGTTGGTCTTGCCATGCTGGCCATCTCCGGCCCCATGGTGGCCATCAACGAGGGCATGATGAGCTTCTTGGAGAGCCTCCAGGGCGGCAGCCCCATCGTGTTGGGTCTGGCCATTGGCTGCATGTGCGCCTTTGACATGGGCGGCCCCGTGAACAAGGCTGCCTACGTCACCGGCACCATGCTTCTGGGCGCTGGTCTCTCCGCCGGCCCAGGCACCGCCGAGTACCTCTCCGGCACCAACTTCATGGCTGCCGTGTCTGCCGCCTGCATCGCTCCTCCTCTGGTGACCTCTTTTGCCACCATCGTGGGCAAGAAGTACTTCACCCAGGAAGACCGCGACGCCGGCCTGGTGAACCTCATCCTGGGCTGCACCCACATTACCGAGGGCGCCATCCCCTTCATGACCAAGAACATTTGGCCCGTGATGCCCATCATGATGCTCTCCTCCTCCATTGCCGCCATCCTCACCCTGCTGCTGGGCGTGCACGTGCCCGCTCCTCACGGCGGTTTCCTGGTGCTCCCCGTAGTGGATCAGCCCCTGGCGTGGGTCGGCGCCATTCTCGTAGGCGCCCTTGTGGGCGGACTCCTCTTCCTGCTCTTCAAGAAGTCCCAGTACGACAAAGAGCGCAAGGCCGAGAACGCCGCTCCCAAGGCTGCGTAATCGTGCAGTCTCTCCCTAAGCCCTTTGGCCTTGGGGATGCCGAGAAGCCCCGCAACCTCTTGAGGTAGGCGTTTCTTTGGGTAGAAGTTATGCTCCTGATGCGGGCCTGACCTGGTTTCTCAAGGTCCGGCCCGCTTTTTCATTCATTCCAACCTGTTGTGGGAGAACCGATGATCCACACCCTCACTACCAACCCTGCAATCGACATGAACATCCAGACCAGCAAAGGCGAGCTGGTGCCCGATGCAGTGAATCGCTGCCAGGACGCGGTCTATTCGCCTAACGGCAAGGGCCTCAATGTGTCCTTCACCTTGGCCCATTATGGCTGCCAGAGCCAGATCCTGGGGTTTTTCGGCGGCTTTACCGGCGACTATATTGTGGAAGGCGCCCGCAAGACCTGCTCTGTGGATCCTATCTATGTGGATGGTATCACCCGCATCACCGTGCTTTTGCGCGCCGGCCAAGTGGAGTACACCATGCCCGGCGCCGGTGCTTTCGTGCCTGTCGAGGCGCAGCAGGAGATGCTTTCTAAAGTGCGCGAGCTGGAGGGCCTTGAGTGCCTGGTGACCTCAGGCTCTTTGGCCCCTGGCATGGAGGGCGACTTCTACGATGAGCTGGCGGGAGTGCTGGCAGAGGTAGGGGCAGACGCCGTCTTTGACGTGTCCTCCACCCATCTAGCCTCGCTGGTAGGCAAGAAGCCCCTGCTCATCAAGCCTAACGACGACGAGCTGCGCGACATCTTTGGCCTGGATGTGACCGACGACGCCAGCGCGCTGGCCGCTCTTGAGAAGGTCCATGAGCTGGGTGCCCAAAACATCCTGCTCACCATGGGAGGCCGCGGAGCCTATTTTTACAACGGCGAGCATCTCTGGCGTGCCTCGGCACTGCCCATCAAGCCCTATCAGACGGCCTGCGCAGGAGATGCGACCTTGGGGGCGTTCTTATCGGTATGGTATGAGAATCGCGACGCTGTGGAAGACGCCCTGAAGCGCGCCATGGCCACCGGCGCCAACGCCGCCCTTTGCCCGGGTATCGGCGACTTTGCCCGTGTGGAGGAATTCGTGGCCCAAGTGCAGGTAGAGCAGGTGCGCTAGGGCTTGGGACGAGAGGGGCGCCCTGCGGTCTTTCTGCGAGACCCCGCTCAGCCTAGGCATCTATCAGCATAGATGCAGCAAGACGTCAAATAAGACAACCTATAATGATACTCCTCTGGGGCTCGTGCGCATGCGGGCCCCGGTTTTTTATCGGTCAGAGTAGGGGAGGGCTAGGTAAGGAGTTGCCCGAAGGCGGCGGGGTGAGAGGGCTCTAAAATGACACCTGACTGGCCAAACGGTAGAGGCGTTTGGCATTCTGGATTGGCTCGCCCGCTGCGAGCCCACAGGAAGGAAGGCAAGTTATGGCCCAATTCACACTCCCTCGCGACATTTTCCATGGCGAGGGCGCACTGGAGCAACTCAAGACGCTCAACGGCACCAAAGCAATCATTGTCACCGGCGGCGGCTCCATGCGTCGCGGCGGCTTCCTTCAGCGCACCGAGGAGTATCTGCAAGAGGCCGGTATGGAGACCCTGCTGTTCGAGGGTGTCGAGCCTGATCCCTCAGTAGAGACCGTCATGCGTGGCGCCGAGGCCATGAGGGAGTTCGAGCCCGATTGGATCGTAGCCATCGGCGGCGGCAGCCCCATCGACGCTGCCAAGGCCATGTGGGCGTTCTACGAGTACCCCGAGATCACCTTCGAGGACCTCATCACGCCCTTCAGCTTCCCCACGCTGCGCACCAAGGCTAAGTTCTGCGCAATCCCTTCGACCTCTGGCACAGCCACCGAGGTGACCGCCTTCGCCGTCATCACCGACTACGACAAGGGCATCAAGTATCCTCTGGCAGACTTCAACATCACCCCCGACGTGGCTGTGGTGGATCCGGAGATCGCCTACACCATGCCCGCCAAGCTTTGCGCCCACACCGGCATGGACGCCATGACCCACGCCATCGAGGCCTATGTCTCCACCGTGGCCTGCAACTTCACCGATGCCGACGCCCTGTGGGCCATCGAGCTCATCCACAAGTACGTGGTCAAGTCTTACCAGGGCGACAAAGAGGCGCGCCGTCAGATGCACGACGCTCAGTGCCTGGCCGGCATGGCATTCTCCAACGCGCTGCTGGGCATTGTCCACTCCATGGCCCACAAGACCGGCGCCGCATTCTCCGGCGGCCACATCATCCATGGCGCCGCCAACGCCATGTACCTGCCTCGCGTGATCCAGTACAACGCCAAGGATCCCCATGCCGCTGAGCGCTATGCAGACATCGCCCGTCGCCTGCACCTGGCCGGCGATACCACAGAGGAGCTGGTAGCCTCCCTGGTGGCCGAGCTGCGCCACATGAACGACGAGCTCAACATCCCTCAGGCCATCAAGAACTACGGCGAGGGCGGCCTGCCTGCCGAGGTCTCCATCATCGACGAGACCGAGTTCTTGGAGAAGCTGCCCGAGGTGGCAGCCAACGCCATCGGCGATGCCTGCACCGGCTCCAACCCCCGCATTCCCACCCAGGAGGAGATGGAGAAGCTGCTCAAGTGCGTCTACTACGACATGGACGTAGATTTCTAACGTTCTTCCTGCCGCGAAGGGCGCGCCACAACTCTCTTATGCACTAGATATCGAAAACCGCCTTGCCGCATCTGCGACAAGGCGTTTTTTTGTTGGCAAAGCAAAGCGAGACCAATGAACTTGAACAGCCCGCGAGCTGATCCCATAGATTGGGCAACCTGGATATATATAATGTTATATGTATCACAATAAGAGATGTTGTTGCCAAATTGAATTTAAAAAATAACGCTTACTACCAGCATTTATGAAAATAAACTGAGAGATGAAATTTGCTTATGTGCTTGAATATATAGTTATAGAAGCCGATAATTTAAAGACACAAGTGCTCATTGTGGATGAGGAGAGGAAGATGAGGAGATCTTCATTGGGCCAAGGCATGCGTAAGGCCGTCGCATTGATAGTGGCTTGTGCCCTGCTTTTTGCCGGGACGCCTGCCTATGCGGCCGTGACCCAGGAACAGCTCGAAAGCCATGTGGTCGAGGGGCTCAATCCTGCCAATACCAAAGTAAACCTCTTTGACTATGACACGGGGGAAAGGGGTGCCGGCAATACCGATACGCTGGGAACCACCGGTGGGGCCACCCCTTCTGTGAATTACAACACGTGGCTCACCAACCCTGGCGGCATCAATTACGGGCGCCTGCTTACCTTTGGCGACGGCATGCGCCACCTGGGTTACTGGAACCAGGGCATCGTGGCTGCTTATGGTGACATCGCGCTAAGCCGTCCCGGCATGCAAAACATCGTGGCCCCCACCCTTTCAGGCGGCTACCCCGTCATCAATGCCGATGACAGCTTGCTGGGCCCCAACGGCGGCGCCGTGGGCGCCTATAACTCCAATCCTGAGCTCTATAGCACCGCCATTCGCAACACCAACGAGATGATCTATGGCAATGCGGGTCCGCTCTACACGAGCGCGCTGGCCTCGAGCAGGACCAACCCGCTGTTCAACCCCGTGTGGGGCTGGAACATCGACCCTGCCGTGCAGGCCCAGGCGCTTTCTGTGGCAGCCGGCACGGGAAACATCGATTTTGCCGCGCTCAACAACGACGTCACCATAAACTCCGACACTGCTGAAGGGCAAAACCTCAAAGCGACGCTTTCGAGCGGCTCCTCGCCGGTGGACTATGCCCATGGCTACGAGCTGCCCGAGTCCATCCGCTCACTCCAATACCTCTTTGACCCTGATACCGAGGCTTCCGGCAAAGAGTCCTACAACAACGTTACCGGCCTGTTCCAGATGGACGACGAAGGCTATTACTACTACAACATGCGTGACAACTTCGCCCAATATGTGGAGGATCCCCAAGAGGGCAGTGACGGGCATTTCGTGCTCTACGACGCGCCGGCCGGCCTGCGCACCGACGGCACGAACTCCGTGGGCAACTTCTTCCCCTTCAACAGCGCAGCCAACGCCTTTAGCCTGGACAACGGCCAGCTGCGAAACGCCTTGAACGCCAACAACCAGGGCAATGTCGAGCCTGTGGACCATCATTTGGGCATGACCGTCGAGACTACCTTCCGACAGCCCATCGACGGCAAGGTGGGCGCCAACCCCATGACCTTCGAGTTCGTGGGAGACGACGACGTCTGGGTCTTTATCGACGATGTGCTGGTGTTGGATCTGGGCGGCATCCACTCCGAGATCTACGGCACCATCGACTTTTCCACCGGCGATGTCAATATGGGCACCGCGTTCAACTCCAATGGCGAGATCTTCAATGCAGACGGCTCCTATATCACCGAGCCGGCAATCAAAACCAATATAAAGAACATGTTCGACAGGGCGGGACGTTCTGGCGACGAGCGGTGGAACGGCAACACCTTTGCCTCCAATACCAGCCATACCTTGAAGATGTTCTACTTGGAGCGCGGCAACTATGACTCCTCGCTGGCGGTGCGCTTCAACCTGCAGGACACGCTCTATCAGCAGATCGAGAAGGTGGACCAGTTCGGTCGTCCTCTAGCGGGCGCAGAATTCGACCTTTATGCGGCACTCCCCACCGATGGCACCACTCCCTCTGTCTCTAACAGCAGCACTTATACTCTGGACAACGTGCAGGCGAGTGGGGCGGCGCTGACCCATCTGGTGACCGACGAGAACGGCATTGCCCGTTTCACAGATCCCACCCTCCCAAGCCGTGACGGCTCCGCTCAAGAGCCCTTCAACTTCTCAGACCGCTATAACGAGAGCACGGGAGAGGGGTTGCTCTATATCCTGCGCGAGACCAAGGCGCCCGAGGGCTATAAGTCAACCCCCCAAGACCTCTTGCTGCGATTTGAGCCTGACTACACGATGCTGGTGGTGAACAACCGCTATCAGGTTGGCGCTTACTCCAGTTTCGTAAGCCACATCTTTGGCAATAGCGCCCAGGTCTTCTATGGGCAGGTGGGTCCGGACGGCGGCTTGGTCGACCAGATCCCTGGCTCCAGCCCTGTTGCGGTGGCCGACCAGGAAGACGGGCTGGTCGTAGTAGTGCCCATGCTCAAGACCCGCGTGGGAGCAGAAGACCAATGGCTACCGCTCTATGGTGACAATTTGGATGGCTTCAAGGCCATCCATTACGGGGAAGACCGCGATGCCGAGTATGAGTCCTTTAAGGAGCAAGTGCGCGTGGTGACTCTCAAAGGCGCCCTCATGCAAAGCGCCCAAGCGCAAAACTCTGTAAACGCCAACGGTTGGTTCCTCACCTGGGATCATGACACCCAACGTTTGAGCGGCTACCTTGAGAATCTTTCCGGCCGTGCCGATCGCTATCTGCTGCTAAACCCTGAAAGCGGCGATATGCGCAACTTCTATGCCATCATCAAACCTGAGGCGCTTATGCGCGTGCTTGGAGTTGATCGGGACGCGCTTCATGCCATGACCAGCGAGGAGCGCTATGAGGCCCTAGGCCAGAAGGTGGCCCAGGCGCTGGCAAAGGATGGGGGCCAGTACGGCGAGAACGTTAAGGCCATTCTGACTCAAATCAACCCTTACGACGACCCCGACAATCCTGACACTAACAACTATCTCACCCGCGGTTACACTCCCTTAGATATCAAGCAGTTCGTACGCAATTTTCGTTCGCGCATTTACATCCCCAATGAGCAGCGCGAGCTGCGCGTGTCCAAGGTCGACCAGACGGGAGCCGGCCGCAACGGTGCGACCTTCGCTCTCTATGACACGCTAGAGAAGGCTCAGGCTGCAGATCCTGCTTCCGCCGTGGCCCAGGGCGAGACCGCCACGGTCGACGGCACTGACGGCATGCTCATCTTCGAGCCCACTCAGGGCCATAGGGCGACTGCAGGCTATGCCGACATGATCTGGCCCGACGTGGAGCTCTCCCAAGAGCCGGTGACCTACTACCTTCGCGAGATCAAGGCGCCTGAAGGTTGCGAGATCAACGAAGAGATCATCGACGTCAAGGTCGGTGTCTATTCCATCTATGCAGATGCCGGCGTGCAAAACGACGGCGTCACCGTCATGGCCGGCGTAGGCAAGCTGGCCCAGACCATGGTCAAATACGCCTCCGAGGGCGACGTGAACGTGACGTTGCGCGACATCACCTCCATTGCGCAGCACCAGGAGTCGGGCGCCTTCAGCCTCACCGGGTGGCAGGACACCCTGTTGCCCGACACCAACACGCTGCAGCTGCGCCGCTCCATGAACCTGCACTACGGCGTCAACGCGGTGGTGGACTATGGTTTGGGGGACAAGGACGGCGGCAAGAACTACATGCCCTTCTTTGTCACCGACACCGGCTACGTGCGCACACGCGTCCAGCAAAACCTCAACGCTCACCCCAACCCCGACGACCCCTACTACTCCACCGCCGAGTGCGACGATCTGGGCGATCAGGACATCACCGGCCTGTTCAGCCTCATCAACACGGTGGTGGTGACCGATAAGGACACCACCAAGCCGGCCACCGGCGGCCTCAGGATCTCGAAGACCGTGGGCGGCGAGACCGCCACGGCAGAGGACTTCACCCGCCAGTATCATTTCACGGTGGAGTTCACCAATGAAAAGGGCGAATCGCTCCCGGAATCTTTCAACTATTACGGCCGTGATCGTGCAGGTACCGTCAAGAGTGGCGACCAGCTGGTCCTCACCCATGCCGAGGAGCTGGTGGTTCTCGGCATCCCCGAAGGCACGACCTTCAAGATAACCGAAGCGGAGGCCAATGCCACAGGCTTCTATACCTATCCTGCCTCCGGGAAGGTGGAAGGGGTGGTGGCAGCCGACCAATTCAAGGGTGCCCGCTTCTTCAATTACCGCGGCGAGCGCCCTGACGACCCCAAGCTCGAGATTGTCAAAGAGCAAAAGACCGACGGCTCCGAGTTCACCCGTGAGAAGCTCCAAGTAGAGACCGACACCTCGGTCACCTATCGACTTGCCGTCACCAACACCGGCGGCAGCACAGCCCATGAGGTGCAGGTGGAAGACCTCCTGGAAGACGACCTCATCTATGTAGAGGGCAGCGCTTCTGACGGCGGCTCCTACGACGGCGCCAAGGTGACCTGGAATCTGGGGGATCTGGAGGCAGGCGCGACCAAGAGCGTCACCTTCCAGGTCAAGGTGCCCCAAGTGGAAGGCGCCAGGTCCTGGGAGAACCTGGGGACCGTGGTCTTCACCCCGCTGGGCGAGGAGGATCCGGGTGATCCCGTGCCTTCCAATGTGGTAGAGATTGAGAAGCCCGAGGATCCTGCTAACCCAAGCCTCCCAAATACCGGCGGGGGCAGCCAGAGCCAGACGAGCAAGATCGTTCCTACCGGCGACACCCACTCCCTGCTGCCTGCCATGATGGCCTGTGCAGCATTAGCCATCGCTCTGGTGGCATGGAAGGTCGCGCCCAGGCGCAACTGACCCAAGGAGGACGTACTGTTTGAAGGGGCTCGGAAACTCGTGACTTCTTAGAAGAAAGCCTTGGTCACCTGGTGGCCAAGGCTTTCTCCATGCCAGAGAGCGTTGAGTCCCCGGCGTTTTGGAGCGAGCCGGAGGTGTCAGATGCCCCGCGATGCTAGTCCTCTTTATGCACCGCGTCGTACCAGGCGATCATGTGGGCGCTGGCAGATACGTCTGACTCCTGCGGTACGTCTATGTTGTGGATGCGCACTGATCCCTCATCGGCCTTGCCCAAGAGACACATCACTACAGGGGTTTTATCCTGTGCGGCCTGGGCCTGAGCCAACTCAAAGGCACGCAGCCGCGCTTGAGGGCGATAGGGGATCTTCTCATAGGGTGTATCTGGTGCCACATAGGCGCTTATCTCGTCCAGAAGCGTGGTGGGGTCGATGGGACCAGGATCATCAGAAGTCAAAATAACGTAGTCTGAAAACTGCGACCCGATGCGGGGCAGGTCTTCATAACGGTCCAGTGCTTTGCCACCCGAGACGCCAAAGAGCGAGATGATATAGGCCGTGGGGAAGTACTGCTTCACGGTCTCGAAAAAGCGCCGGTAGGATACGTCGTTATGGGCGTAGTCCACAATGGCGGTGAGGCGTTTGTCGGCGGTGGAAAACAGCTCCATGCGCCCAGGTACTCGCACGTTAGAGAGGATTTTCGTGCATTGCAGCCCGTCGACCCCCGATGCCTCGACGCAGGCGATGGCGGCCAGGGCATCCTCCACGTTGTGGGCGCCTAAAAGGTCGATGAATACCTTGGAGGCGCCTTGGGGGGTATGGGCCACAAAGCGGGTGCCTCCCTGCTGGGGTTTGATGCAGGACCCATAGACGTTGGCTGCAGGATTATCCAGGCTGTAGGTAAGCGCGGTGGAGTTGCTGGTGGCAAGCGCGCGGGCAACCTCTGCATAGTGGTCGGTGTCAAGGTTCACCACGCAGGTTGTGGCTTGGTCAAAGATGCGCAGCTTGCTGTCCAGGTAATCCTCGAAAGAGGGGTGTTCCACCGGAGAGATATGGTCGTGCCCAATGTTGAGGAAGCATCCTACCGAGAAGTGAACCCCCAGCGTGCGGTCGTATTTGAGCGCTTGGCTGGAGACCTCCATGACCACATGGGTGAGGCCTGCCTCCTTCGCATGGGCCAAGTAGCGCCAAAGGTCGGGGGCTTCAGGGGTGGTGTTTGCGGACTCGTAGGTGTTCACGCCGTCGAAGATGTCATGAGTGCCCATAAAAGCGCAGGGCCGAGGCAACACGCTGTCGAGCATGGAGCGAATGAGGCATGTGGTGGTGGTCTTGCCTTTGGTGCCGGTGACGCCAATGATGGTGAGGTCTTGATCTGGGTAACCCCAGGCGGCAGCCGAGACATAGGCCATGGCCTTACGAAGATCTGTGCATACCAGATGAGGGATACCAGGGGCTTGCAGAGCTAGCTCGGATTCTCTCTCAGCAGCGCAAAGATAGGCAACGGCACCCGCGCCAAGGGCAGCGTCCAAAAAGACTGGCTTAAACGCCGCGCCCTTGCACACAAAAAGGTTGCCAGACTCTACTGCGCGTGAGTCGCAGGCGCATCCATACACCTGACAAGATGGATCTCCCACCAGCGCGGTGGCAATACTTTTGCTGGTAAGAAGGTTGGCCAGGTCTTGAAGCGTGATCGAATTCATGAGATGTCCGTTTCGAGATTTGCAGGTTGTCTGTTTTGCCGAGAAGAGCCTCCCGCCTGTGTTAGACTTCTTTCTCGCACGGGCGATTGGCGCAGTGGTAGCGCAGGTGCCTTACAAGCACAAGGTCAGGAGTTCAAATCTCTTATCGCCCACCAGACTTTTACGAGGTCATCGGCTTGGTGTCGGTGGCCTTTTTTCTTGACTGCGGCCCTAGGGACCAAATGGGGCAATGGGTGTCTGGATCCAAGAACTGGACCGGCGTGCAGGAGAACCATGGGTGTTCCTTAGTGCCAGCTTGTGACCTTGCGCTGGAGCTCCAGGAGAGTGGCAAGGCCTGCTTGGCCCAAGTCCAATAGCTGGTTTAGCTGGTCGCGGGAGAACGCCATCTGTTCGCCGGTGCCCTGGATCTCCACGATGGTGCCGGTGGCGGTGCCAACCAGGTTCATGTCTACCTCGGCATGGGAGTCTTCCTGATATGCCAGGTCCAATAGGCAGCGGCCGTCCACGATGCCCATGGAAACCGCGGCCACCTGGCCGATAAGAGGAATGCGGGGGATGCGGCCGGCCTTGACCCAGTGGGCCAGCGCGTCATGGAGGGCCACCCAGGCGCCGGTGACGCTGGCGGTTCGGGTGCCTCCGTCGGCCTGGATGACGTCGCAGTCCACGGTAACGGTGACCTCTCCTAGAGCCTTCATGTTCACCACGGTGCGCAGGCTGCGGCCAATGAGGCGCTCGATCTCCATGGAGCGGCCCTTGCGCCCCCGTTGCTCGCGGCGGGTGCGAGTGGAGGTGGAGGCAGGCAGCATGGCATACTCTGCGGTGACCCACCCCTCGTGGCTGCCTTTTCGCCAGGCTGGGACACCTTCTTCGATAGTGGCGGCACATAGCACCCGGGTGTCGCCAAACTCAGCCAAGCAGCTGCCTTGGGCGTTTTTCATCACTTCTCGGGTGAGGGTTACGGGGCGCAGGTCGGCCGGCGCACGGCCGTCAAAGCGAGGGGCATCAATAGACATAGATCTCCAATAAGTAGGGGCGTCGTCACGGTTAGGAGAGCTGAGGGACGCTCAGGGCTTCTAGCTCCTCCACGTCCACATGCTCCACGCTCTCCAGGGCGCGACCAAAGATATATTCTCCGGCTACACAAAAAGCTGCCAGCTCAGAGGAGGTGGTGGCGAAGCGGTAGCGCGCATCGTGGGTGGCGTCGGCCAAATCGCAGGAGCGGGCTAGATACTCGCGCACTTCGCGGGCGGTCTCCTCGGCAGAACTCACAATGGAGACCTCGGGCCCCAACACCCGCTGATAGACCTGTTTAAGCAGCGGGAAGTGGGTGCATCCTAGAATCACCGCGTCGATGCCGTGGCCCATGAGAGGGGTGAGGTCTTCTTGGGCCACCCCAAGGATCTCAGAGGTGTCCAGATAGTCTTTATCGGCCATCCAGTCGCGCCCCATGGCATGGGGCGCGGCCACTGCGCGCTCCACGATCTCCACCGAGCGCGGGCTGGGCGCCTGCCACACCTTCACGCCGTAGTCCAGGGCGTGGATGGCACGAGGGTACTGCCCCGACTCGCAGGTGCCCTTGGTGGCCAGCACCCCCACCTTGCGGCTGTGAGTGGCCTGCACCACCGCCCGTGCTCCGGGCACGATGACGCCCAGCACCGGGATGTCCAGCATGTATTGGGCAGCCGCCAGGCCTGCCGCAGTGGCGGTATTGCAGGCGATGACCAGCAGTTTTACGTTCTGGCGCTCGAACCAGCGCGAGAGCTGCCCCACGAACTGCCGAACCTCTTTTTGGGAGCGCTCGCCGTAGGGGCACCGAGCCGTATCGCCAAAGTACACGATGGATTCCTGCGGAAGCTCCGTGGCAATGGCGCGGGCCACCGTGAGCCCACCCAATCCCGAATCAAACACTCCAATAGGACGATCGCTTGCCATGTCCGCCTCTCTCCACAGTATCAGGACCCCTATGGTGGCATAGTGACGTGTGGGCTCCGTGGACGGGCAGAGCTCGACGCTTCCCAGCTGCCCGTGTCGGCGTTTCTCGGTACCCTTAATGCCGAGAAGTCCGCACGCCTCACCCTGTTCTTTTGGCGCGCTTCTCACACCTTCCCTGCCGAGAAGACCGCGCCCTCTCACCTAGAAAGGATTCCCTATGCCCGAGACCATCGTGGTTGCCACCGGCAATCCTCACAAAGTATCAGAGATAGAAGCGATTTTGGCCCCCGTCATGCCTGAGGTGGAGTTCAAGGCCTTAGGGGAGCTGGGGGAGTTCGACGAGCCGGAAGAAGACGGCGACACCTTCTTGGCCAATGCGCTCATCAAAGCCCGGGCGGCAGCGGAGGCTACGGGCTTGCGTGCGGTGGCAGACGATTCGGGCCTGGTAGTGGATGCGCTGGATGGGGCGCCAGGAATTCATTCGGCCAGGTGGTGCGGCCATCATGGCGACGACGCGGCCAACAACGCCAAGCTGGCCCGTGAGATGGCAGATGTGCCTGAGCCTGAGCGCACTGCCCGCTTCCATTCCTGCGTGGTGCTGGTCGATCCCGCCGACGGCTCTTATCTGGCTGGCGAGGGCGATTGCGAAGGCGCCATTGGCTATGAGGGGGTAGGGGAGCACGGCTTTGGCTACGACCCTTACTTCTTGCCTGAGGCCACGCCGGGGCTCACCATGGCCCAGCTCACCCCTGAGCAAAAGAATGCCATCTCCCACCGGTTCAAGGCGCTGCAGGCGCTGGCCGCCCAGCTCTAAGGGGTGGGATCGAGGGCTCGCGCCATCTTAAAATCCTTGCGCATGCCTGGCGACCTATGCGCATCTCCTGGGTCACTGGGTGCCTTAAAGCCGGTATACCTTTGTCCATTTGTCGATTGCGACAGGCGCGGCGCGGGCCGTAAGGATTACCGTGCCATACTGGCGACTAAGAGTCCTAGAGTGCGGCTGAACAGGAGAAGCCATGAAGATCATTCGTGTGAAAGACTATGCGGACATGAGCCGCAAGACGGCCAACATCATCTCTGCCCAGGTCATTCTCAAGCCCGATTGCGTGCTGGGCTTGGCAACCGGCACCACCCCCATCGGCGCCTATCAGCAGCTTATCGACTGGTACAAGAAGGGTGATGTGGACTTCTCCGAGGTGTCCACCTACAACCTGGACGAGTATCGCGGCCTTACCGGCGACGATCCCCAGAGCTACCGCTACTTCATGAATCATCAGTTCTTTGATCACATCAACATCGACAAGGCCAATACCCACGTGCCCGACGGCTCCAACATGGACGCTGCCGAGGCCTGCGCAGACTACGACTCCATGGTCAAGGCCGCCGGCTATGTGGACTTGCAGCTCCTGGGCATCGGCCGCAACGGCCACATTGGCTTCAACGAGCCTGCAGAGGCCTTTTCCAAGGGCACCCAGTGTGTGGATCTCACCCCTTCCACCATCGAGGCCAACTCCCGTCTCTTCGAGAAAGAGGAAGACGTGCCTCGCCAGGCCTACACCATGGGCGTGCAGACCATCATGAACGCCCGCATGATCGTGGTGGCTGCCACCGGCGCCGACAAGGCTCAGGCAGTCTATGACATGATCTACGGCGCCGTGACCCCCCAGTGCCCCGCCTCCATCCTGCAGCTCCACACCAACTGCGTGGTCGTGGCAGACGACGAGGCCCTGTCCCTCTGCCCCCAGGAGGACTAAGGCTTCGTCCTTCTAGGAAGGATGAGGCTGATCGAAAACCTGATAAATAGAGCGCTAATGAAAAAGTCGCATTCGAAAGGATGCGACTTTTTCATTAGCGCCATAAGAGGCTTATAGGACAAAAAGTGTGCTGTGAATTGGGACGTTGACACAGGTCAACGTCCCAATTTCTAGCTATCTATTCTAAGAGGCTGGTTTGATTTCGAAGCACATTTGTTTATCTGAACCCCAGACTCTATTTCTAAGAGTCGCTCGGCTCTCTCCGCAAGTGTTACAGACTGTTGACTTTACTATATGCCCTTGGTTGTAATCGCTGATACGGTCATGGAACCTGACTGCAAATATTGAAAAGCCTGCGCTTTTCAAACCCAGCAATAGAAAAACTCGCCTAGTGTTACCGATTAAATATTAGGCCTACATTACTTGGGGCAAGAGTCTTTTGGCACTGTTTCCTCTGAGTTGAGCCCTGTGGTGGGATATGCCCCACCCCTCCTTTTCGTATCTCAGGGTAAGGAAGCTGCATCAGCTCAGGAGGCGCGGGTTTCTCGGCAAGGCATTACGCCTTGATGCACTCCAAGTCTTTGGGATAGTGGTTGAGCACCTGGCAGCCGTCCTGGGTGACGATGACCAGGTCCTCGATGCGCACGCCAAAGCGGCCGGGCAGGTAGATGCCGGGCTCGATGGAGAAGCACATGCCGGGCTCGACGGGATCGTTGTGGGCGCTGGAGACGTCGCCGGGCTCGTGGACCTCCAGGCCAATGGAGTGGCCCAGGCGATGGGTGAAGTAGGGGCCGTAGCCTGCGTCTTCGATGACCTGGCGGGCAGCGGCGTCGATCTGGGCGAAGGTGACGCCGGGGGCAACCATGGCCTCGGCGGCGCGGTTGGCGGCCACCACGGTGGCGTGAACGCGCTCGAACTCCTCTGAGGGCTCGCCAAAGAAGAAGGTGCGGGTCATATCGGCGCAGTAGTCGTTGGCGGCACAGCCCACGTCAAAGAGCACGCACTGGCCGCGGGTAAGCTTGGTGTCGTCGGGCTCGTGGTGAGGGTCTGCCGCGTTGGCGCCAAAGGAGACGATGGGAGCAAAGGAGTTGCCCCAGGCACCTAGGCGACGATACTCGGCCTCAAGGCCCTCTGCGATCTGGCGCTCGGTGACGCCCTCGCGAATTTGGGACTCGAGCCATGCCATACCCTGGTCGTTGATGGCCGAGGCTTCTGCCATAGCTTGCTGCTCGGTGGGATCCTTGTGGGCGCGGGCGTCGTCTACCGCGCTTGAAGCCAGACGATAGGCGCTGGCGGCCTGGGCGTCCATGAGGGGGAGCAGCCAGCGGGCCTCAAGGCCGCGGTCGATGCCCAGTGGGGCATCGTGGATGCAGAGCTGGGCCAAAGCGTCGATGGGATCGTCGGTGTCATCCAGGGTGATGATGGAGTCCACATAGTCCGACGGGTCGGGGAAGAGCTTGTTCACAAAGATTGTTGGCTCGTTATCTGCGGCTACATAGAGAGCCTGGAAGCGCTCCATGGGATCATTCTTGTAACCGGTGAGGTAGGCGATGGAGACGGGGTCCACAATGACCATCTGGTCGAGGTCCATAAGGCGCAAATTGCTTCGTACCTGCTGAAGGCGCTGTTCATTCATAGATGTAACCTTCTCTCGATAGGTGAGGTGCAAGAGCTGCAACGAAGGTTTATTGCCCCTCAGGCCTTAGGATATGCGTGGTCGGTGGAGTACTTTCTCCTTTTGGCGCAAAGAGTTAGTATAGATCCTTGCTAATCATCATTGGCCGCAATATGGCCTTTTGGTGCCCAGCGGTTTTGAGGCGCCTGCGAAGGGCCGGGCCTAAGTTTGGAGTGAAGGCATGGAGAACGAAATTCCGTCCGTAAACCGCGTAGACCAGATTCATAAGTCTCTGGCTCATCTCACGGGTTCCCGCATCAAGGTGCGCGCCAACATGGGCCGCTCCCGCATTGTCGAGCGCACGGGCACCTTGGTCTCCGCTCATCCGTCGCTGTTTATGGTCGAGGTAGAGGAGCGTCGCGGCCGCAAGGCCCGCCAGAGCTACCAGTATGTGGATGTGCTTACCGGCACCGTGGAGCTTTTTGATACCGAGTCCGGCGATCCCCTCTTTGACTTTGTGGGCGAGCAGCAGGCGCAGGAGTAATTTACAAGCAGCAAGAACCATTGGGGCGGCTGTCAGGGGATACCCTTGGAGCCGCCCTCGCGCAATGGAGGGGCTATGGCTATCCAGCGTATCGTGGTGCAGGCACCGGCTAAGATCAATCTTTATCTGGGAGTGAGCTTGCAGCGCACGCTTGTGGGATACCATCGCCTCTCCACTCTTATGGGCACGGTAGGTCTTTATGACCAAGTGACCCTTGAGCCCTCAGACCGGCTTTCCTTGATCTGCCGACCCTCGGTGCGCACCTCTATGGAGAACAATACGGCCTCCATGGCTGCCCTCTTTTTTGCCGAGGCCCTGGATCGCCCCGCAGATGTGGCCATCACCCTCGACAAGACCATTCCCGCCCAAGCCGGCCTAGGCGGCGGCTCTGCCGACGCTGCCGCCGTCTTGTTGGGCCTTTGTGCTGCCTGGGGCATCGATCCTTTCGACCCTCTGGTCCACGGAGTGGCAGCCTCCGTTGGCGCCGACGTCCCCTTCTTCTTGACCGGCGGCCTTGCGCTAATGGGCGGTGCAGGCGACCAGCTTGAGGAGACCTTCTCGGCAGTGCCGTTCCATGCGGTCCTGGTGCGCCCTGGGGGAGTGGGCGTGAGCACGCCCCGAGCCTATGAGGCCTTTGACGCCCATCCAGAGCCGGCTGCCCCGCTGGAGCCCCTGGTGGACGCCGTCGCTGCTGCCAATGTAGATGCCATGGCCGCAGCCTGTGCCAACAACTTGGAGCCCGCTGCCTTCGAGCTTTTGCCTGCGACCCGTCAGGTGGCGCAGTTTTTATCGGCCCAGCCAGGAGTGTTAAACGCCCTGGTCACAGGCTCGGGGAGCTGCGTGTTTGGGCTTTGCCGCGACGCTGGCGCCGCCGACGTCGCAGCCACCGAGGCCGCCCGTCTTGGCTGGTGGTCCAGGGCCGTGTCTTCCACCCCTTATGGCTGCCGCATCGTCGAGGACGGCTGGCGCGCCCTGCCGTAGGCATCGAGGCGTTTTGCTTCGCAGTCTCAAGTGGCGTGCGTGTCGGTTGTTCTGTCTGGTGAGTTTGCTCAGAAGCGCAAGTTTAGGCTGCGCGCGGGTCGCCGACGTGTTAGAATTTTCACCCGTTCGGGTTGTGGCTCAGCTTGGTAGAGCGCTGCGTTCGGGACGCAGAAGTCGCTGGTTCAAATCCAGTCAACCCGACCAGTCAATGACAGCCGGAGGCCCTGTAAGGTCTTCGGCTTTTTTATTCTTCGATACGTGAAGGCTCCATGGGGAGCGCCTTACAGGCCGAGAAACCCTTAGCTATTTGAGCTGCTAGAGCGCGGGTGTCCCGTAGTAAGTACAAACAAATGTACGGTAACAGGACTTGCTGAGAGATATATTGGCTATAGTGAGTGGTAATGAGGAGCGCGTTATCTTTGGGAGGGGGGTCGCGATATGACAGAAGCTGGTTATGAAAACGGTGCTCAAGAAGCATCTGCTCGCGATAGGTCCAAAAAACCGCTTCTACCTGCAAAAGACCCTCTATTTGCCAGTGCGGGCCCCTTTGGTGCTCGCCCCTGGACAATAAAACTATTGCTGGCCCCCAAAGCGCCTGTAGCGAGTCCGCTGGAGGTGGACTGGCCTCAAAACCTCGAAAAGTTTTTGATAGGGCAGCCAGAAGAAGCATCAGCTCGCACAACCACTGACTACGAAGTCCTTGAGAAGCGCGCGAGCGAGATCTCCCAATGGCTTTCAGAGCAGCTGAGCCGCACGCAAAAATCGCTGGCTTCTCAAAGACCGGGATCTGCCAAAGAAGAGGAAGCTCAGGAGGCGGGCTCTTCTCGGCCAGAGCTGGAGTTCCAAAGCTTTGGGGAGGCGCTTGAAAGCGTCTCTGCCTCGTTTTATGGACAACAGACAGCTCAAGAGGAGGCTCTGCGAGAGGCAGTGCGCAAGGCTGTGGCTCAGGAGCGCCGTGCGGCTAAAGTGCGTGAAGATGCGGCGGTGGATGTTGCTCGACGCGAAGTGCGCCAAGAGCTTTTGGAACGCACGCGCATGGCAGAGGCTCAATATCGAGAAGCTCAGCAGGCTTTGCAACAGGCAGAAATCGCAGTGGCTGCAATGACAGAAGAGCTAGAGCAGCTGCGAGACGCCGGCGACCAGCTGGAGCAGGAGCGTGCGGCCAGAGAGGCTCAAGATCGAGCTCATGCCATTCAAATTTCTACTCTAGAAAATGAGGCGAGAAGGCTCAGGGCGTCGTTGGCTCAGGCGGGTCAAGAAGACGAGGTGGACATAACTCCGGTGGCAGGGCCTCTGGACGTGATTCGTACGCTGCCCACCAACCTCGAAGAGTGTGTGCGGCTGTTTGCGGGGCTTCAAGACCGGGTGGAGTTTCTTGAGAGCGCCTATGAGTCTGCTCGCAATTATCGCGGAGGCGATTTGGACCGCTATTGGAGAAGCCTCTTGTCTCTGCACGATGTGCTCTGGCCTCTGCGTGCCACCAATCGCGAGTACGGTGTCGATGTGGCACGGGAGTTTCGCAATAAGAGCGGGTTTGAGTACGCCGCCAATGAGTCTCAAGAGACGCTGGCCATCGAGGAATGCAGGCGGGCGCGCACCTTTAGGTACCAGGGCAAAGACCAGCTTATGGTCAATCACATCAAGGTAGGCAACTCTGGCAACATTCAAGAGGGTGCCATGCGCATCTATCTTCTTTACGATGCAGATCGTAAAAAGATTATTGTGGGACATATCGGCAAGCATCTACCTACCAAAACGGTGCCTGGATCGCTGGGGCGCAGGTAGCTATCGAGAGTTTTGAGATTTCACGCGTCAGGATTGTTAAGGCTTAGGCTCAGGCAATCTAGGGGCTGCAACGCAGGAAGTTCTTTATGGCTTGGGAGGACATTCGTGGCGCTTTATAACTATCTTGATCATGATGGTCAGGTGCTCGGCACTGCAGCTATGGGGCTTATTAGACAGGCTGCTCAAGAAAAAGAGCCCTGTGTGCTGCTGGTACCCTCCTCAACCATTGCGCTTCGAGTGCGCAAAGAGTTGGCAGATCTGGGATTAGCGTTCAATATTGATGTTCAGACGCCTCTTGCATGGGCTCAGGGACTCTGGGCACGCGTGGGCGACGGCAGAAAACCCGCAACTTTAGGCGATGCGCGATTAGCCGCCTGGAAAGTGCTGGGTCTTGAAGCCTCCCGAGGCTATGTGGCTCTCATAGCAAACCTTGCCCAACGAGCATCTGGACTGCTACGCAAGCATGACTATCAGGACGATTTACTTTCAGAGCAACAAAAAGAAGCAGTGGCGAAAGCCCAGGAAGCGACGAGCCTTCTTGAGTCGCAGCAGCTCATCACCCGCTCTGATCTGTATGCCGCAATTCCTGCTGCGTTGGGTGAGGATAGTACGGAACCCATCTATTGTATGGTGGCCACTGGATTTTCCAACATTGATCCTTTAACTGCGGGGCTACTGGGCCAGCTTGCGAGCGTTCGGGATCTGCACTATGCCTGTTCTGCGCCAGATAATCCTGCAGGGAGCGCCGCCCTTTCCAGTGCTGGTTTGGTAAGTCGTAGCGCGAATCAGGCAGGTGCTCAAGTAGGGGCTCTGCAAGAGGTGCCAAGTCGTGTGGCCCTTGATTTGCGCACTCCTGAGCTTGCCCAGCTGGTTCGCAATGCCTTTGGCGAAGAAGGTGCCCGCATCGATCCCCAGGGTTCGGTTGTGTTGTTGGAAGCAGCAGGCCCTGAAGCGGAGGCGGAGCTTATGGCTCGCGCGCTGGTAGAAGTAGCCGATGAGGGCGCCGACCACATATTGGCCATTACCCAAGACGTCGAGCATCTTTGGGATTTGCTATCATCAAAACTTGCAGCTCGCGGTCTTGGTGTTCGAGCGTCGTGGGTCGCCCCTGCGGCTCAAAACAAAGCAGTTAACATCTTTTTGGGATTCTGCATCCAAGTGAGTCAGCTCCTGGCTCTTAAAGACCATTGGCAATGGGCCCAAAAGAAAGAGTCTTCCTCTGTGGATGAGGAGGCGGCCCGTCTTTTGGAGGAGTCTGCAGAAGCCGACAGGCGCTGGTGGCCACCCCGAGACGTCGTGGACTTCTTGCTCTCTTCATTCTCTGGAGTAGATCAAACTGAGGCGTACAAAGCCGATCAGGTCTGGCGTGGTTTGCGCACATTGGCTCCCGCCCAAGTCTTGGAAGACCTCCATGCGCTGGCGGCCCATAATCTTCCGCTGAAAGCTGCCCTCGAAGCCCTTGGAGAGAACAATTGGGTGCAAGCAGCTGCAGTGATGCAGGCAAATGCCAAGAATGCCAAGCAGCCTGAGGTGTTTTCTGCCCTTGGCTTGGTAGCTCAAGCAGCCTACGAGTTAGAAATTGCAGACATCGTCCCCGATGATCCTCAGACCCACGCAGCGCTCATCCTGTCGCTCTTAGAGGTGAAAAACCTTCCTTGCTCCTTTGAACGCGGCGTGTTTGAGGGAGATGTGCGCTGTCAAGTAGAGATGATCAATCCAGCTGCAGCCGAAGCTTGGGCTCCCCAAACTGTAGGGACTGTGCTCTGGAGTGGACAAACTTCTGCCGAGAATCCCGTGTCGTCTCCTCGTGGAGCTCTGCCTGAGTTGTTGGCTCTTCTCGGCATGCCCGAAGGCGTGGCGCCAGACGAGGTGGTGAGGTCGCAGGCCTTTACCATCTGGGCTATTCCTACTCACCGCCTGTTGATTGAAAGAAGCCTTAGAGATACCGAGGCTATGCCCACTCATCCTTCTCCGGCGCTCTCAGAGCTTCTGTCGCTTTATAAGGAGAAGCCAACGTCGGTAAAGCGCGGAGAGGATCTGGTGGCGGCCAACCTATCGCTTAACGGTTTTGAGCCGGAGCCAAGCCTGGTGGAGGAATCTTCAGGCCCCGAGTTACTTAAAGGTGAGACCTTGGAATTGGCGCTCAAGAAGCGTGGGCAGCAAACCGATGTACCCGTACTGTCACCTACTGCACTCGAGCATTATATGGCGTGCCCTAGGCGATGGTTCTTCGAGTATGGACTGCCTACCAATACGCTGGATGCAGAGTTCTCTCCGCTGGAAAAGGGCAATTTGGTTCATAAGACCTTGGAGAGGACTGTTCGCTCAGCGGTGCAAGAGGGCATCAAAGACGAGCAATCTATGATCGAGACTCTTAAGCATTGTTTTGCTGAGGCGGTCACAGAGGGGATGTTGGGTGAGTCTGATAACACCATGCCCATCCCACACAGTTATGCAGAAGAGCAGGATCTGGCCTTTACTGAGACCAATCTTGAGAAACTTGTGACAGACAACTGGCTCTTCTTTGAGGGCTTTACCCCTCAGGCTTTCGAGTACCGGTTTGGCTTTGAAGATCAAGTCATTACCTATGGAGGAACTCGTTTTCGCGGATACATCGATCGCATCGATGTGGATGGCGAGGGGCATGCATTAGTAATTGACTACAAGAGCAGCTCTGCTGCTGGCAAGTATCTTTTGCCTTCAAGGAAACAGGATGCTCCTCCCATAGCACTGGAGGAGTGGCAACCCCGATATATTCAGGCATTTCTTTATGCATCGGTCTTAAAGCAGCTCTTCCCTGAGCTTACTGCCGTAGGCGGCCTCTATCTCATGACGGGATCAAACCCGGGACAAGAGGGCATGGCAGATATGGCTCTGGTGAGATCCTCTCTGCATCCGATGTATGAGGGTAGCTATGCTCGCATGAATCCAAGAACTCTTTCTGCGACTTTCGATGAGGTGCTCGGTCGAGCTGAAGAATGTGCTGCTCAAGCTATCAACGGCATGTTCGCTGGTGATGTATACGCCAAGCCTGTTGATAGCAATGCTTGCAAGAATTGTCCGGTGCTCGGCTGCGATAAGAGGAAATAACTATGCCCACGCTTGATAATGCTCAACAATCTATTGTGGACACTCTCGGCAGAGGCCTTTTTGTAGAAGCGGGTGCCGGATCTGGCAAGACATTTACACTCGTGCAGCGATTGGTTCATGCGCTTACTCCTGATCCAGAAACCGGAAGAGCCTACCTAGATGACTTGGATCAAGTGCTTATCATTACATTCACCAATAAGGCGGCTTCTGAGATTCGCGAACGTGTACGCGAAGAATTCGTCTCACGAGGGATGCATCAAGCGGCTTTTGAAGTTGATCGAGCATGGATCTCAACCATTCATGGCATGTGCGAGCGCATCCTGCGCGAGAGTGCGCTTGAAGCCGGCATAGATCCCAGCTTTGAGGTAGTCCAAGGTCATGAGCAGAGCTATCTGCTTTCTCGGGCTGCGAGCGATGTTGCAAGTGTTACTCGTTCTGATCCGGAGTTTGCAGAGCTTTATAGGCTCTATGGCAGTGCTATGAATGCTGCTTCAGAAGAAGGCGTTGCTGAAGAGTCTAAATCCGGCAGTAACAACACGCCTTCTGCGCTAGAGATGGCGCTGGCTATTGCAGAGCTAGCGGCTTCTTCTCCTGAAGGCTTTTCTGGCATCCGTTTTCCTGGAGAGGCGCCTTCTCTCCGCTATCTTGTGACCCAGTGCTCTTTGGCATTACAGGATCTACTGGCTGTATGGAGACCTAATAAAGGTACTGCGGGTTATAAGAAGATGCCTTTGGTCACTCAACTGGCAGAAGAATTGGCATTGTTGGCTGACATGCCAGAGGTAAAAAAAGAGGGATTGATTGACTTCTGCGAGAGGTTTCTAGAGGCAGATCTTAAAGCTGGCTCTTTTTCAAAGGATGCCAAGGCGCTGTTTTATACTTTTAGAGGACAACTTGGTGATGCGCTTATGCAGGTTGCCTATGAACCCTTACGTCAGCAGGAGAATAATCTTCTAAAACTTGCACAGCTTATTGGTGGACGATATAACCATCTTAAGGTAGAACGTGGTGTTGTAGACAACAACGATTTGCTTTCTCTTACGCTTAGGGCTCTTGAGAGTAACCCAGTTATTGCCAAGCGTTATGCCAATAGATTCCGACTGGTGATGGTCGACGAGTCCCAAGACACAGATCCTCAGCAGCTCAAAATAGTGCGGCTTCTCGCAGGCGGAGATGACCATATTTGCTATGTGGGTGATGGACAACAGTCGATCTATGGATTCCGAGGCGCCGACGTTGAAGAATATCGACGGGTTCGCGATAGGTCTTTAGATCGTCTGGTGCGCATGAATCACAACTATCGAAGCCATGACGACATACTTCGCTTTGTAAAGCATTCGTTAGGGGATTCTGGAATCCTGGAAGGATTTATGGATTTGGAAGCCTTCGACGAAAGGAAAGATGGCTATCCTCCTGCGGAAGAGCCCCGTGTGGTGATAGAACACACAGCTAATTACGGGGCAAAAAAGAGTCTTGCTATAAAGTCGGTGGCAGATCAGATAGCGAATCGTTTCCAGATTCTTCATAAGCAGGGTGTATCCGTAGGTTCCATGGCGCTCTTATTACGCGGCCTTAATAATGTGGATATTTATATTAAGTCGCTGCGAGAACACGGCCTGGAAGCCTTAGTGACTGCTGGCTCTTCTTTTGCCCGTTCTCTTGAGGTCCACGTCATTCAAGCCCTTTTATGGACCTTAGCCAATCCGCGCGATAGCTATAGAGGAACGCTGCCTCTATTGCAGAGTCCCATGTTTGATTTGAGCGACGAAGATCTCCTGTTTTTATCGAAGGGGGGACGTGCCAAAGGTTTTGCCGACGCTCTGCTTACTCCAGCTCCCGATATAGAACGAGTGTTAGGAAGAACCCCTTCTCCACGTTTGATGAATGCAATTGCGGTGTTGCAAAAAGCCAGGGAAACCATGGCTTCAAAGCCCGTGTCTCAAACAGTAAGAGACGTGTGTGAGCAATCTGGATGGTTGGCTCGTTTGGGCCACGAAGGCCCTCAAGGCCTCGCAAGGCAGGCTAACCTTCTGGAGTGTGTTCGTTGCATAGATGAGATCATAGACAAGCGAGGTCTCGGCTACAGTCGTGCTCCAAAGGTTTTTTCAGATTGGTTGAGCGTAGCGAAGAAAGGTCCTTCAACCCTCTCTACTGAAAATGCGGATGCGGTTCAGATAATGACCATTCATGCTTCGAAGGGCCTAGAGTTTCCCGTAGTAGCAATCGCTGAGGCCTTTGATGACAGTTCAGGTGATAAAAGAAAACGCCTGTTAGCCTGTTCAAGTCAGGGAATCCATAGTCTTGCATTAAGCTATGATCCAAAAACTTTAAGCAAGCTTACTGGTCTTGATGAGGGGATTATAAGCAAAGCAAAGAGTTGGGCCGAAGGCAATCTTGCAAAGGTTGGCTATGAAAAAGACCAGATAAAGACCGGTCTTGATTGGCGCCTAAGCCTAGAGGAAATAAAAGAAGATAGGGATCGCCAGGAAGCTGCGCGCCTACTTTACGTGGCCCTTACGCGTGCTCGTGAGGCATTGGTAATAGGTATAAATACTGATATACATAAGTGTGGTATCTCCCCCCAGTTGGCAGCCTATTATTTGTCCTCCTTAGTTGGCGAAGTGCCAAAAGAACTGGGTGTGACTCGATTTGATTTTGGCGGTCAAGAGGAGGGTGTGATTGAGACTGTAGTAATAGAGAAAAAAGACACAGAGGATGAGCCGGAGATAGAAGAGGTACCCGCTGCTCAGCGTTTTGCTATGTACGAAGCACTCAAACCCGCAGCCCCTCTCCGTCGTTGGAAATCCAGCGACGACATCCATAGTTACACCTCTGACCGCCATCAAGCAGAGACTCTCGAGGCTTTGGCTGCTGAGGACGACGTGCAGAATATGCAAGAGTCTTACACCCCTTGGGCACCACCTCAAAGCACAGGGGAAGATCCGTTGTGCTTTGGTGATGCATTCCATGAGCTGGCGCGCATAGCGGCTAATCTGCGCGCAAAGCCTTCCCGACAGCGTATTTTGGCAGTAGCAAAAAGCCGGGAGCTAAACGAGCAGGCCACGGATCGTTTATCGCTCGCACTGGACAACTGGCTTGCAAGCCCGCTCTGTAACGAGGCATTCGGCTATCCAATTGTGCAAGGGGAGGCTCCGTTCTTCTCTGCAGAGGGAAACGAAGAATACCTGGACTCTTCAGAAGGTAAAGCAGGATACCTCACGGGCTCCATCGATTTGCTGTGTACAGATGGCTCAAGGGACGCGTTGGTGGTTGATTACAAAACCGGCGAGCGAACGTTGAGCGAACATGAAGCACGCGAGCTTCATGAAATGCAGGCACGCTACTACGCCCATGTGCTCATGAAGCAAGGTTTTGAAAGGGTGGAAGCAGCGTTTGTGCTGGTCGAGAATGTCGACTCAGAAGGCCCGCTCACTGTGCGATTCACCTTTAAAGGCGAGCCCCCAAAACTTGGAGCCATTACTGAGCCGGTCAAGGAAACGAGTAAGTAGAACAAAGGCACCCCTGAAATGACCTTTTCGGGGGTGCCAGTTTATGACAAGAAGCCTATGGGTTACTGAGCATCTCTTATTTTTGAATGCTTTGTGAACCGCTATTTTGGAATTCGAACATATGTTCGATTGTGTATCCTAATAGCATGTTACCTAGTTAAGGAGGGACAATGAATCAAGACCGCATCAAGTACTGGCAAGTGTTCGATACTCCTTGGGGCCCTGTGACTGCAGTGGGGGCAAACAAGCTCAGTGCAGTGCTTCTGAGGGAGCCTTCTGACCAAGAGAAGGCTGTATTAGGCCAAGAAGTCACTAAAATGCAGGCAGTCGATAGCAACGAGGAGCCAGTTTCTTTTGGTGGATTTGGTGCATGGCTTGATGCCTATATTCAAGGGGACGGCCCCTCGTCGGCTTTGGTACAGGTGGAATGGCCGGAAGATGCAACAGCTTTCTGTTTATGGGTGTGGCAATCGTTGGCTGAAGTACCCCAAGGCACTACTGTCACCTACGGGCAATTAGCTCGCAAATGGGAGGAAGAGCGCGGTGGGCGCATGGCTGCGCAGGCAGTTGGAGGGGCCTTACGACGCAATCCGCTACCGCTGGTGTATCCCTGTCATCGTGTTCTAGGGGCAAATGGATCAATTATCGGTTATGCGGGTGGCACTAGGTTTAAGCATGACTTGTTGGTCCATGAGAATGTGCTTGATCACGTACGACCTTCCGAGCGATAGAGCTCCCAAGCGATAGCGATCTGTGAAGCGAGGCCTTGGCAAAGAGCGCTGATTGGGAGGGTTAGATCTTCAAGGCTTTCAAAAACGTCAGTTAGATGTCACGAAGATCCATGGAAGCTAAAAGTCTCTTTTGCGAGGATACCTACGACTGTCTGTCTATGGCAGCTTTTCTTAGAAGAATTCTATGCAGAGAGGCGTCACCCTATGCTTCATGCATTTTCTGGCCCATTTCGAATGGCTATTACCTTATGGCCGTTCATATCCGCTCTTCTTACCATTCCGGTTTTGGCACTGATTTACCATCGCTGCGGCCGACTCACGCTTTCGGCTCTAGTTTGGAGCTATCTTGCGGTTCTCTATGCGCTTGGACTCGGTTGCTTCACGTTATATCCCATGCCTCAAGGCAGCTCTGGTTTGGGCATTACTTACGGCGTTGCCCCTCAGCTAAATCCGTTTGCATTCATTGGTGACATTCAAAAAGACGGGGTAAGAGCCGTCTTTCAAATAGTTGCTAATGTGGCGTTGTTTGTGCCGTTGGGCTACATGCTTTGTAGGGGATTGCAGTGGAGGTGGCTAAAGGTACTTTTGGCTGGCCTTGCAGTTTCCCTGCTTATTGAGACGGCGCAGCTTACAGGCTTTTTTGGGCTCTACCCTTATGCCTATCGCACCTTCGACGTGGACGACCTTATGTCAAATACCTTGGGTGCCTTAGTGGACCTGGGCTTTGCCCGATTGGTAGGAGTCATCCGGCCAAAATCTGCCTATGAGGTGCCACCGATTACGTATCAGCCCAGCTTTGTTCGTCGGTGCATAGCAGCCATCATCGACTTTCGTCTTTGCCAGATTTGTTCCCTATTGGTTGTGGGCTTCTATGCTGCTCTGATCTACATACTCGAGCGCCATGGCTTAGTAGAAATGATGGGAGCTCAGCCACAGCTCACCTTAGCCAGCCATGGACTATCTGGATATCTGCCCCTGGCTAAAGCAGACGATATAGCTTGGATTACTTTCTGGATCTGCCTTGTCATCTTTGAGCTGCTGGTGCCGGTGACCCGTGGAGGGTCGACCTTGGGTGGTTCTTTTATCCGCATGAGCTGTGAGACTAAAAAGCGTAAAGGAGCGATGCGTGCGCTCTTCTATGGAGTGCGGTCCCTGGTGTTATTCTGCGTATTTTCACCTTCGATTTTTGAAGGAGCTGCAATGTGGATTCCACTTATCTGTATCCTTGCCTACCCCTTCTGTCATGGCATGCCCTATGACCTTCTGCCAGGTAGTCCCCAGATACCCGGGGTGGAACAAGGGGTATAGCTTCCTTCGTCAACAGAGATGTATCGATGCGTTCGAAGACAATCGGCCCTTGAATGGATCGGTGCGAGAAGGAGCTTCAATGTTTAAGGACGCTATCGAACGGATCCCGTTTCCTATATGTGGAGTGGCTCTCGGTACCATAGCTCTCGGTAACCTGCTCAATGGATTTATTCCTGGAATCCGTTATGTAGGCGCCGCGCTAGCCGCTTTGATGCTGGCTTTGTTAGTAGCAAAATGCGTGATGGTGTCTGACTTCTTCCATGAGAATATGGAAAACCCCATTTCTGCATCGGTGTCTGGCACATTCCCCATGACAATCATGCAGCTCATGGCGGTGGTGGTACCTTGGTGGGGTCCTGTAGCAACAGTCATTTGGGGTGCTGCAGTTGGAGCGCATATGGCCCTTATCGCATTCTTTACCTGGCGCTTTGTGGTCCACTTCCAGCTTGATCAAGTATTTGCGACTTGGTTCATCGCCTACGTGGGCCTCGCAGTGGCTTCGGTAACCGCTCCTGCCTTTGGTTTCATTGCTTTTGGCGAAGGCGTGTTCTGGTTTGCGCTCATCGCTCTGCTGGTGTTGGTGGTGCTGGTCACTGTCAGCTATCTGGCACGTCGTGGCCGTCCTGAAGCCACACTGCCCCTGATATGCATCTATGCAGCCCCTTTCAATCTTTGCATCGTGGGCGCAATTAATTCCGCCCCTTCTGCAAGCCTTCATCTGTTGGTGGCCCTTTGGGGCGTAGCCTGCCTGATGTATGTGATCGCTGCGGTCAATGCAGTGCTTTGCTTGCGTCGCCAGTTCTATCCCAGCTTTGCTGCCTTTACCTTTCCCTTTGTAATCGCTGCTATGGCCAGCCAGCTGTTGGCAGGAGAGCTCGCGCTCTCTGGTAACGCATTTGCACCCATGGAAGTCATTGCAGTGATTCAGACCATCATTGCAACGGCCCTGGTGGTCTATGTGATCTCTCGTTACGTGGTCTTTGTGGCAACGCCTACTGTGGTTCATGCAGTGGAGGAAGAGGCTTGGGACGAGGTTTCTCTTACGGATGTGCCTGAAGAAGAGAACCTTATCGGCTATCCTCGCGATGTAGCCGAGGAAGCTGAGCGCGAGCTTCATGAGGACGACATGGCTGTCTAGGAACGGCGCCCACCGTCCTTCAAGACGATTGAGACACAAAGAGACCTCCTAGGTAGTGAGAATCACCTAGGGGGTCTCTTGTTAATGCGGTCTTAGAGAGCTATTCGGATGAGTGCTACTCGCTATCGGTTGCGGGGACCACTTCAGATTCATGAGAAGCGAGACCTTGGGAGACCACATTGCGACGACCGGTTTCAGTCCACAGGGGAGCCTCGTCGGGCTTGGAGCCAGGCTCGCAGTGAACCAGCTGGCTTAGGCAGTGGCGGGCAACAATGACGCCCAGCACCATCAAAAGCACAGCGAAAACAAACTGGAGTCCCTTGGTGGCAAGAGTGGCGAAGCTTGCATCGGCGGCAAGAGCGGTAACACAGCCCCACGCAGAGAGCCCCAAGCTGGTGAAAGTGCATACCAGCAGGAATGCGACGGGCACATAGAGCATCCAGCCTTTACGGCCAGTGGCCTTACAAAAGACGGCCAGGCAGATCATAGTCATGCCACCCAAGAGCTGGTTGGAGGCTCCGAAGAGGGGCCAAATGTTGAGGTATCCGCCAAAGGTGAGCGCCAAACCGAAGGCGAGGGTGAGGAAGGTGGAGAACCAGACATTGGTCACTACGCGTCCAGCCAGAGAAGTGGGGACAGTTACCTCACCGGTCTCCTTGTCCTCGAAGAAGAATTCCTGGAAAGAGGTACGGGCGATACGGGCCACCGCATCAAGAGAGGTGAGTGCCAATGCAGATACATTCATGGTCATGAAAACGGTAGCTACGGTGTTGTCGAAGCTCATAGCGGTCATACCGCGAGCAATGCCTGCAGCAAAGATCTGGAAGGGGGTGCTTGCGACACCTGCATTGAGAGCGCCGGTACCGGCAGTGTTCATGTCGCCAAACATGATGCCGGCGACCACGATGGCCAGAACGCCTACAAAAGACTCGATGACCATAGCGCCAAAGCCAACGGGAAGAGCGTCAGTCTCGTTAGCGAGCTGTTTAGAAGAAGTGTTAGAAGATACGAGGCTGTGGAAGCCAGAGAGTGCGCCACAGGCTACAGAGACAAAAAGCACGGGGAAGATGTAGTCGCCATTCTCGGCAAGCTTGTCGAAGGTAGCGGCGTCTACGATCATGGGTGCAGTCATGGTGGCTTGACCGTTGAAGGCGAGCACTGCGATGCCAGCAACTGCACAGAGGATCATGGCCATCATCATGATGACAGTGAGGTAGTCGCGGGGCTGCTTAAGGGTTTGGATGGGCATGGCCGCAGCAAAGACCAGATAGACCATGACTACAGCTACCCAGCCCACGGTGTTGAGATAGATAGGCATAGCCATGCCAGCGGCGAACATGCCAAGGATAAGAGCGCAACCCAAGGCAAACTGCTTGACGCCAGTGAGGGAGAAGCGACGGCACGCCCAACCAAATGCGATGGCTACAAAAGTGAAGAGCACAGAGATGGTGCCTGCGACGCCGCCAGCATAGGAGCGGGTGAAGTCTACAAGGCCATCAGGACCATCGACGGTGGCAAAGGTGCCGGCTACCATAGAGGTGAAGGCAGCGATGACGATGATGCAGAAGAGCCAGGAGAACAGAAGGAAGAGGCGGCGACCTGTGCGGCCAACGTACTTCTCTAGCAATTGAGCCAGCGATTTGCCGTTGTTCTTCATGGAGGCGTAGAGGGCGCCAAAGTCATGGACTGCGCCCATGAACACGCCGCCTACCAGCACCCAAAGAAGCACAGGGAGCCATCCAAACATCATGGCCACGATGGTGCCGGTAACGGGCCCTGCGCCGCAGATCGAGCTAAATTGATGGGCGAAGGCCGTAAAGCGCGAGGCGGGAGTGTAGGACTGTCCGTCCTCCATGCGGCGTGCGGGGGTGAGAGCGTCGGGATCTACGCCCCAGGTGTGAGCGAGCCATCGACCATAGAGCAGGTAGCCGGCAGCTAACGCCACCGCTACTAAAACTACGAGCACTAATCCGTTCATGAGAAAACCAACCCTTTCTTAATGCGGCGTGACACGCCCGGTTCCGCTGTGGGTGGCCATGAAAAAAGCCGCCCGGTGATACCCAGCGGCTTATAACATTCGTACTCAATGAAAGCCGCCCCAGATGAGCCCGGGGCGAGTTTGCTGCACCCCGAGCTAGCTAATAATTAGGTTGCTAAGAATGAGGGCGGCAGCTACGAACATGGGCGTTACTCCTTAACCAAGGCTCCTCGCAAATGACCCTTTGTCATAGGCGGGTGTGTGCCTTTGCTTAGGTAGGCATTGTGCGCAGCTTAGGGCGAGGGATAAAGAGGGGAGGAGTAACGTTAATAAAAAAGAAATGAATAAGAAGCCTTAAAGAAAAGCAGGCCTGCTGATGAAGTGATGTGCAGAATTATTTCAGGGGACTGGTGGTGGGTTTGTGATTTCAATGAATGGCGCTTATACTCTTCCGAGTAATTCGTTTGACTCACCTGCCGCTGACTTCTTAAGAGATGCGCGGCTCACTATCTAGGAGGTCCCCATGTTAGGTGGTTTGGGTCCGGCAGAGCTTATCATCATCCTCGTCATCGTTTTGGTCATCTTCGGGCCCAAGAACCTCCCCAAGCTCGGTGCCTCTCTGGGCAAGACCGTCAAGAACATTCGCGAGGGCATGGAGAGCGAAGACTCCAAGGACGCCAAAGATCCCAAGAAGATCGAGGCAGAGGATGTCGACGTGGTGGACGAGGACAAGGACGACCAGGAGTAACTGGCTCTTTTGCTTTGTCCACACAGGCCTGAGCGCCCTTTAGTGCATTATCTTGAGAAGACGGGGAATCTCTGAAGAGGCCCCCGTCTTCTCATGGCCCGAGTATCATAGGGCCTTGGGTAACCGGCGTTGCCCCTATGTGTTGTGTCTTACTAAGGAAAGGTTTTGCCCGTGGCTACTTCTCAGGTCCAGCTCACTCCCGAAGGCCGTCAGAAACTCGTAGATGAGCTTGCGTGGCGCGAAGGAGAACATGCCAAGGAGATCACTGAGGCTATCAAGACGGCCAAAGACTTTGGCGACCTCTCCGAGAACGCAGAGTATGACGCCGCTAAAGAGGAGCAGGCTCGCAATGAGGCTCGTTGCAATGAGATTCGCCAGATTCTCGCCAACGCCATCACCATCGAGTCTTCTGCACTGGGCGACATGGTGTCTATCGGCTCCAAGGTCACCGTTCTCGACAAGGATTCAGGCAAAACGCTTACCCTGGCTATCGTAGGTACCACAGAGACCAATTCGTTGGAGCACAAGATCTCAACGGAGTCCCCGGTAGGCGCTGCCCTTCTCGGCCACTCCAAAGGCGAGACCGTGACTGTCACCTCTCCCAACGGTATGACCAGGACTTATCAGATTGACGATATCGAGCGCCTCTAATCTGATAGCAATTCATAGGTGCGAGCGTCCTGTCTTGGGAATACCTGGGGCAGGCGCTTTGCGTTAATGGCACTTCACTAATCCCTCCACCATCAAGGAGCAACCATGGCTGAGAATACGGACACCCAAACCACCACCGACGAGCGCACGCTGCGCCGTGCCAAGCGCCAGGCCATGCTGGATGCAGGAGTGAGTCCTTATCCGTCTCACTTTGAGCCCACCGCGTTCTCCGCAGATCTTGAAGTGCGTTATAAGGACTTGCCTGACGGCGAGTTCACCGACGATGTGGTAACCATGGCTGGCCGCGTGCGCGCCATTCGCAACCAGGGCAAGATCGCCTTCTTGAGCTTGCAGGACCGCCAGGGTCAGATCCAGCTGTTCTTCCGCGTCAACAACCTCTCCGAGTCAGACTGGGAGCTGCTCAAGACGGTGGACTTGGGCGATATCATTGGAGTTACCGGGCCGGTGATGCGCTCCCGCCGCGGCCAGCTCTCTGTGGCGCCCCACAGCCTGGTGATGCTTTCCAAGGCCCTGCGTCCTCTTCCCGAGAAGTTCCACGGCCTCTCGGATAAAGAGACACGCTATCGTCAGCGCTACGCCGACATGATCGTGAATCCGGATGTGCTGGAGACCTTCAAGAAGCGCTCTCGCATGATCGCCGCAGTGAGACGCTATATGGACGGCGAGGGTTACTACGAGGTGGAGACCCCCATCCTGCAGTACACCCTGGGCGGCGCCAATGCCCGTCCCTTCATCACCCACCACAATGCGCTGGACATGGACTTCTACCTGCGCATCGCCACTGAGCTGCACTTGAAGCGCCTCATCGTGGGCGGTATGGACCGCGTCTACGAGATCGGCCGCCAGTTTAGGAACGAGGGCATGGACCAAACCCATAACCCCGAGTTCACCACGCTGGAAGCCTATCGTGCCTATAGCGACATCGAGGGTATGAAGGAGCTGGCTGAAGGCATCTTCAAGGCTGCCTGCCATGAGATCTGCGACAGCGAGCAGATCGTCTACCAGGGTACCCAGGTCGATCTTTCTGGCACCTGGCGCTCGGCTACCATGGCCGAGCTGGTAAGCGAGGTGTGCGGTCGCGAGCTCTCCATCGACAGCTCTTTAGAAGAGCTTCGTGCCGAGAATGACAAGCACTCCTTGGCTTGGGAGCCCTCGTGGGGCGCAGGCAAACTGTTGTTCAATCTCTACGACGAGTTGGTAGAGCAGACTATCGTGAACCCCACCTTTGTCTGCGACTATCCCGTCGAGGTGTCGCCTCTGGCCAAGCGCAAGCCTTCCGATCCTCGCCTGACGGACCGCTTCGAACTGGTGATTTGCGGCCACGAGTACGCGAATGCCTTTACCGAGCTCAACGACCCGGTAGATCAGGAGTCTCGCTTCGCCGACCAGGTAGCTGCCAAGGCAGCCGGCGATGACGAGGCTATGGAATACGACCAGGACTACGTCCGTGCTCTCGAGTACGGCATGCCGCCCACCGGTGGCATTGGTATTGGTATGGACCGCATGGCCATGCTGCTATGCGATCAACCCTCCATCCGCGACGTGCTGCCCTTCCCGCACATGCGGCCGGAGATTTTCGACTAAAAGGAGGCCCGACCTCTATGTTTGACAAGTTTACCGAGAAGGCCCGCAAGGTCATGAGCCTCGCTCAAGACGAGGCGCGCGAACTGGGCCAAATGTATGTGGGCACCGAGCACCTGCTGCTTGGCCTCATCAAAGAGGGCGACGGCATCGCTGCCCAGGCCATGGCAGGCTTAGATGTGTCCTATGACGAGACCATGGCCATCGTGCGCGAGATTACCCGCCGCGAAGCCGAGCCCGTGCCCGGCGGGCACATCCCCTTCACCCCTCGTGCCAAGCGTGTGCTTGAGGGCGCCTACCGCGAGACCATCTCTCGCGGCCAAACCTATATTTCTACCGAGCACCTGCTGTTGGGCATCGTGCGCGAAGGTAACGGCGTGGCTATGGAAGCCCTCTCTCGCATGGGCGTCTCCGGCGATGCCGTGCGCAACGCCGTCAACAGCCTTATGAACGAGAACCCCGATCCTCGTAGCCGCCCTGCCATGGCAGATGTGCGTACGGGATCTGACATCATGGGCGGCCCTTCCAGCGTGGATGGTTCCATGCTTGAAGAGTACGGCCGCAACCTCACCAAGTCTGCCCAGGAGGGCAAGCTGGATCCGGTCATTGGCCGCGACTCCGAGGTAGAGCGTGTTATGCAGGTGCTGGCACGCCGCCAAAAGAACAACCCGCTCATCCTGGGCGACCCCGGTGTTGGCAAGACTGCCATTGCCGAGGGGCTCGCTCAGCTCATCGCCAACGGAGCGGTGCCCGAGGTCCTGCGCAACAAGCAAATCTGGACGCTGGACATGGCCGCGCTGGTGGCCGGCTCCAAATACCGCGGTGAGTTCGAAGAGCGCCTTAAGAACGTGGTCAACGAGGTCATGGAGTCTCAGGACGACATCCTGTTCATCGACGAGATCCACACACTCATTGGCGCCGGCTCTGCCGAGGGCTCCATCGACGCCGCCTCCATCTTGAAGCCGCCCCTGTCTCGCGGGGAGATCCAGGTCATTGGCGCCACCACCATCGACGAGTACCGCAAGCACATCGAGAAGGACTCAGCCTTCGAGCGCCGCTTCCAGCCGGTCTACATCAACGAGCCCTCCGTGGCAGACACTGTGGTGATCCTCGAGGGGCTGCGCGAGCGCTACGAGAAGCACCATCATGTGCACTATACCGACGAGGCCCTGACCTCGGCTGCCGTGCTCTCCAGCCGCTACATCCAGGATCGCTTCCTGCCTGACAAGGCCATCGACGTCATCGACGAGGCCGGCGCCCGCACCCGCGTCCACCGCGTGGTGGTGCCCGAGGAGATCCTGGCCTGCGATGCTGAGCTGGCTCGCATCAAAGAAGAGAAGGCCGCGGCTGCCAAGGCCCAGGAGTTCGAGCAGGCCGCTCTTCTCCGCGACAAGGAGAAGGAGCTGGGAGAGCGCCGCGAGCAGCTGGAAGAGAAGTGGCACGAAGAGTTGGACTCAGTCTGCGTCGAGGTGGGCGCTCAAGACATCGCCGACGTGGTGAGCTTCATCACCGGCGTGCCGGTTTCCAACCTCACCGAGGAAGAGGCTTCCAAGCTTCTCCGTGCCGAGAAGGTCCTCCACGAGCGGGTGATAGGTCAGGAGGAGGCCGTGTCCTCTGTGGCTCGAGCCATCCGCCGCAGCCGCTCGCCTCTCAAAGACCCGCGCCGTCCTGGCGGCTCCTTCATCTTCCTAGGCCCCTCCGGCGTGGGTAAGACAGAGCTCGCCAAGTCCCTGGCGCAATTCCTTTTCGGCAGCGAAGACGCGCTGATCACCTTCGACATGAGCGAGTTCATGGAGAAGTTCGCCGTCTCCAAGCTGGTGGGCGCGCCTCCGGGATACGTGGGCTATGACGAGGGCGGCGAGCTCACCAAGGCCGTGCGTCGCAAGCCCTACTCGGTGGTGCTGTTCGACGAGATCGAGAAGGCGCATCCCGATGTCTTCAACATCTTGCTGCAGATCCTGGATGAGGGGCGTCTCACCGACGGGCAGGGTCGCAAGGTGGACTTCTCCAACACCGTCATCATCATGACCAGCAACATCGGTGCCCGCGAGATCGCCACTACCGCGCCCATGGGCTTTGGCAACAACGCCGGGCTCTCCGACTCCGATATCAAACAGCGGGTGACCGCCGAGCTCAAGCGTCAGTTTCGTCCGGAGTTCTTGAACCGTGTGGACGAGATCGTGGTCTTCAAGTCGCTCTCCAAGGAGCAGTTGCGCGAGATCGTCGATCTCATGGTGGCCGACCTTCGTCGACGCTTGGTGATGGAGGGCATGTCCATCGAGCTCACGGATGCTGCTCGCGACTTTGTGGCTCAAGAGGGCACCGATGCCATCTATGGTGCCCGTCCTTTGCGCCGCGCCATCCAAACCCTCATCGAGGACCCTCTGGCCGAAGAGCTCTTGGAGGGTGGCTGGTCGGCAGGGGAGATCGTCCTGGTGGACTTTGATGAAGAGGGCCATAAGCTCTCCTTTACCCACGGCACCGGTGACATCCCTGCCCCCGAGTTCTCGTCGGGCTCCAAGGGCCTGCCTTCGGGCTCCGCTTCTTCTCGTCGAGGACCCATCGCTGCGGGTACCGGCTCTGCTGAGGCCGGTGCCTAAGCCCCAAGTCTTTCAAGCGCTCGCCTGTGTGGGGCGAGCGCTTTTTTCTTCAAGGTCGCGGGCCGCTAAGAGGCTCCAGCTTTGCTAGGGTAAGAACAGCGCCGAGGGCGAAGGCTGCCAGCGGGCGGCCATAGGCAGAAGAGGGTGAGTTATGGGCGAGCATCAAGAAACGCAATCCCTAGACCAACGCATGGAGCGCGCCATGCGAGAAACGGCCCCTGGCACCGCTCTGAGACGCGCGCTCGACATGATCATCGCCGGTCGCCTGGGCGCTCTTATCTGCGTGGGCGATCAAGAGGCGGTGCTTGCGGCAGGAAACGACGGCTTCCCGCTCAACATCTCCTTTACGGCCAACCGCCTCTTCGAGCTCTCGAAGATGGACGGCGCCATTGTCATCGATCGCGACCTCACCCAAATCTTAAGGGCCAATTTCCACTTGAACCCCGACCCTTCGCTGCCCACCAGCGAGACGGGCATGCGTCACCGTACCGCAGCCCGCATGAGCTTGCTTACCAATGCCATGGTGATCTCGGTCTCCGAGCGCCGGCAGGTGGTCAACGTGTTTTTAGGAGGCCGCTCCTTCGAGATCAAGACCGTGGCAGAGCTCATGACCATGGTCAACCAGCTGCTGGTGACCCTTCAAGCCACGCGCCAGTCGCTTGACCGCAACCTGTTGCGCCTGACCACCCTTGAGCTGGACAACTATGTCACCCTGGCAGACATCTCCAAGATCTTCTTCTACTTCGAGGTGCTCATGGTGGCCACAGAAGAGCTGGACGACCTCATCGACCAGCTGGGCACCGAGGGCCGCACCATCGCCATGCAGCGCGAGCAGCTGGTGGGCGACATGGATGAGGAATACACCCTCATGATCCGCGACTACGCCCACGATTCCTCCGAGGAAAACGCCCTCAGGGTGCGCGAGCTCTTCCATAACGTGGAAGCCTCCTCGCTTCACTCCGCCAAAAAGGTGGGCACGCTTTTGGGTTACGAGGGCCTCAATGAGGACTCCATCATGGCGCCTCTGGGCCTGCGCACCCTTTCTCGCATCTCGGTGGTGCGCGAGGGTATGGCCGACAAGATCGTCGACGAGTACGGCAACCTCCAAGAGCTCATGGACGACATCGAGAACAATCCAAGCCGCCTAGACGACATTGGCGTCCAAAAGCCCGGCATCTTGGCCGACAGCCTTTACCGCATGTGGGGTCGAAAGGAGTAGCCATGGGGCTCTGTCAGACGGCCCCTAGCGCCTGCCACCTCAAAGCATGCGGGGCCCAAAGCGACGTGGCGGTGGTCATAGTGGCCGGTGGCTCAGGGGAGCGCTTTGGCGATCCCCGAGGCAAGGCGCTGGTCCCCATCGCAGGACGCCCTCTGTTGGCCTGGTCGCTTTTAGCTGCAGATAAGGCCCAATCCACCCTATCCCTTACCTTGGTGTGTCGTCCGCAAGATCGCCTCGCCATGGTTGAGGCAGTGGCAGCTCTCGATCTTTCCCATCCGGTGATGCTGGTGGACGGTGGCGCCACCCGTCAAGAAAGCTGCCAGGCGGGCATTATGTGCGTGTCGCCGCAAATCCCCTTCATCTCAGTGCAAGATGGGGCGCGTCCTCTCACCACCCCAGAGACCTTCGATGCAGTGGCTCGACGCGTGCGGCAGGATGAGAATTTGGCCGGGGCCATTGCCGGCTGGCCTGTCACAGACACCATCAAGCGGGCTCACGACGGGATCATCGAGTCTACCCAAGACCGCTCCTGCCTGTGGAGCGCCCAGACGCCCCAGCTCTTCAGGGCGCCTTTGCTGCGCGAAGCCTACCGGCAGGCCGCTTACCATAGACTCTCGGTGACCGATGACGCCTCTGTGGTGGAGGCCATGGGTTTATCGGTAGCATTGGTAAGCGCCCAGCGCATCAATCCCAAGCTCACTGTGCCAGATGATTTTGCGTTTATCGAGGCAGAGCTAGGAGCCCGAAGTCTCAGAGGAGTGTGCTAGATGCTCAGGATAGGCCATGGATACGACGTCCATAGATTCCAAGAGGGCCGCCCCCTGGTGTTGGGAGGCGTCGCCATTCCTTGCGGGCGGGGGCTTTTGGGCCACTCGGATGCCGACGTATGCGTTCATGCCCTGATGGATGCGATCTGCGGGGCAGCGCGGCTAGGGGATATCGGGCAGCTGTTCCCTGACACGGACCCCGCCTATGAAGGAGCCGATTCCTTGGGACTGCTCGCCCAGGTGATGGATCGGGTTCGCGCCCTGGGTTATGAGCTTTTGGACTGCGACTGTACCATCGCCGCCCAGGCTCCTAAGCTGGCCCCCTATCGTCAGGCCATGCGCCAGGCGATGGCAGGCGCCCTCAAGGTCCCCGTCGACTCTGTGGGTCTCGCAGCCACTACCACAGAGCGTTTGGGTTTTGTGGGCCGTGAAGAGGGTATGGAGGCTTGGGCGGTGTGCCTTCTCGAAAGCCGTCCCTGCTAACGATTGGATCTCCTTTGTTTGCTCGACTAAAAGAAGATATCGAAGCTTTTCGCGCTCATGATCCCGCCGCTACCTCAACCGTCTCTATCCTGCTTAACTCTCCGGGCATGCGGGCCATCTGGGCCTATAGGCGCCAGCATTGGCTCTGGACTCATGGCCACCGGCTCTTGGCCCGGTGCCTCTCTACGCTCTCCCGTCACCGTTTTGGCGTGGAAATCCACCCGGGAGCCACCATTGGGCGCCGTTTCATCATCGACCATGGCATGGGCATCGTTATCGGCGAGACTTGCATCATCGGCGATGACTGCATGGTGTATCAGGGGGTGACTCTGGGTGGCACTGGCAAGCAGACGGGCAAACGCCATCCCACGTTGGGCGACCGTGTGACGGTAGGCGTGGGGGCTGCCGTGCTTGGCGACATTACCTTGGGCAACGACTCCAAGGTGGGCGGCGGTGCCGTGGTGGTAAAAGACGTGCCGGAAGGTTGCACGGTGGTGGGCATCCCCGGCCATATCACCACCCGTTGCGGCGTGCGGGTTCACAGAGGCGCTGCCGCCAACGACGGCCGTCGTCGCTCCTATCTGCCAGACCCTGTCGAGCAAACCATGGACATCCTGAGCGCACGCATCGCTCAGCTGGAGGAAGAAGTGGCGGAACTGCGCGCTCAGTCTCCCCAGCCGCCAACGAAGCTTGAGACCTCAAAGACGATCTTGCGCCAATCCGGTTCGGCCGCCGCGCCTTTAGCGGATGCGGTACTATCCCAAACAGCCCAAAAGCCAAAGGCACAGGCAAACGATGCCGACGCCTCCAAGGAGTAGCCATGCTCATCTACAACAGCCAGACTCACAAGAAGCAGGAGCTCGTGCCCGTCGAGCCGGATCATATTTCCATGTATGTCTGCGGCCCCACGGTCTACGACCAGATTCACATTGGCAATGGCCGTACCTTCCTGTCCTTCGACGTGATTCGACGCTACCTCATCTATAAGGGCTATCAGGTGACCTTCGCCCAAAACCTCACCGACGTTGACGACAAGATCATCCAACGAGCTTCCGAGGAGGGCGTCTCTGCCGCCGAGCTGGCCCGCACCTACTCCGACGCGTTCATCGAGCAGATGGACCGCCTGGGCGTCCTTGCCCCCGACATCCGCCCTCGTGCCACCCAAGAGATCGACGCCATGATCGACATGATCTCAGGCCTCATCGATCAGGGACATGCCTATTCTGCCGACAACGGAGACGTGTACTTCTCGGTACGTAGCTGCGAAACCTACGGCAATCTCTCGGGCCGCAATGTCGATGAGCTTTTGGTGGGCGCTCGCATCGAAGAAAATACCGATAAGAACGACCCTCTGGACTTTGCGCTGTGGAAAGCCGCAAAACCTGGCGAACCGGCTTGGGAATCTCCTTGGGGGCTTGGGCGTCCTGGCTGGCATACCGAGTGCTCGGCCATGGTCCATCGCTACTTGGGCACTCCCATCGATATCCATGGCGGCGGCTCTGACCTTATCTTCCCGCATCATGAGAACGAGTGCGCGCAGGCCACCTCCTGCTGGCATGAGCCGCTGGCCAATCTTTGGATGCACACGGGCATGCTGAGGGTGGACGGTGAGAAGATGAGCAAGTCGCTGGGTAATTTTTACACCCTCAAAGAGGTGCTGGACCGCTATCCCGCCGACGCCCTGCGCTTGCTGATGCTGCAAACCCACTATCGCTCGCCGTTGGATTTCTCCTTCAGCCGGCTTGAGGGCACCTGCCAGAGCCTGGAGCGTCTACGCGGGACCGTCAAGAACCTCAAGTGGGCCGCCGAGCAATCCGAGGACGCCTCTGGGCAAGATGCCCAAGCTGCGCAAGAGTTGGCCGCAGCCATCGACGAGGCGCGCTCAGCCTTTGTGGGCGCCATGGACGACGATTTCAACACCTCGGCGGCACTGGCTGCCATCTTTGCGCTGGCCACCAAGGCAAACACCTATCTTGACCAGGCGAAAAACCAGGTCTCCACCTCGGTGACCTTGCGGGCCATGGATACTCTCATCGAGCTTCTGGGCGTCTTGGGCGTAGAGTCTGTGCGCCCCGCCGATAATGAATATCCTTTAGAAGTTGTCGAACTGGCCCGCGAGGTGGCCGGCTATGAGGGTAATGACCCTACAGAAGCGGTATCTGCGCTCATTGAAGCCCGCGCACAGGCGCGCCAGGAGAAGAACTGGGCGACGGCCGATGCTATTCGTGACGGTATCAACGCGCTGGGTCTCGTAGTAGAGGATACGGCTGCCGGTACGCGTATTACGCGCCAGCAGGCCTAAACAGGCTCACTTTTCTGCCGGCCTTCAAGAGGAGCTCTTGGGAGGCACGGCTTTTGAGGGCAGGCAGGGGGAGCGTCAAGGCAGCGGCGCGGGTCGAAAGGATAGTCATGGCACAGCACATGCAAGGACGCGGAGGCTCTCGAGGAGCCCAGTCTGGCCGCTCGGGTCGCGCCCAGGGTTTTGGGTCTTCAAAAAAGAACTCCAAGCCGCAAGGAACCAGAGCCTGGAGCAGCGAGGACGGCCGCCAGTGGCGAAGCCCGGACGGCCGCAAGGCGGGCATCGCCGGTAAAGTGGCTGCCTCTCCCAAGAAGGGCACAAATAAGGCAGGTCGAGGCGGCAAGGGTTTCTCGGCCCGCGGGGCCAAGGGAAGCAACAGCCCCCGCATCTCCTCTGTCGACAGCAAGAACTTGGTCGAAGGCCGTCGCGCGGTGGACGAGGTGCTGGCAGCCAATATCCCTATCAAACGGGCGCTCATTGCGGTGAGCAAGGGCAACCAAGACCCCAAGCTGGCGCGCATGGCGGCGGAGTTTGAGGCCGAGGGCATCCGTGTGGACCGGGTGTCCAAAGCTCGGTTGGACGGCCTGTCGAGCCACGGCGCCCACCAAGGCATCATGGTGGAGCTCGCAGCCTTTCCCTATGCAGACATCGAGGACATTGTCGCTGCCGCCGGCGATGGAGACGCCTTGGTAGTGGTGCTCGACCACGTGGTGGACGAAGGCAACCTGGGGGCTATCGTCCGCTCTGCCGAGGTCGTGGGCGCCTCCGGCGTTATCATCGCTCGAGACCGCGCTGCCTCGGTGGGAGTGGGAGCCTATAAAACCTCTGCAGGGGCCGTGTTCCATGTGCCCATCGCCCAAGTGCCCAATATCGCCAAGGCGGTGGACCGCCTCAAGGAAGCTGGGTTCTGGGCCGGAGCAGCCTCAGAGCACGCTGCTGATACCCTGTGGAGCGCCCCCATGGGCGGTCGCTTCTGCCTGGTCATGGGCTCTGAAGGCGATGGTGTGAGCCGCCTGGTGATGGATCGTTGCGACTTCTCCTGCCGCCTGCCTCAGCGCGGCCAGGTGGAGTCTCTCAATGTGGCCCAAGCGGCCACGGTCATGGCCTACGAGTGGCTGCGTCGCACCACCGGAGGCGCCGACACCGCCGATCTCGAGGAGGCGAAGGCCCAGGATACCTTTGATCCGCTGGGCGACGATACGGGCATCGGCTCGTTTGGGGCGGCCGAGAAGATCAATGGCTAAGCGCTCATCTTTACCTTTGCTCGTGGTAGATGGCTACAACGTGCTCTATGCAGACCCTCGCTATGAGGCGCTCTTCGACAAAGAGGCTCCTCAGAGCCGTCTGGGAAATGATCCTTTCAATCGGGCGCGCCAGGCGCTCCTTGCCGACGTGGCTGCCTTTGCTCAAGGCTCTTTTGACCCCGTGATCGTCTATGACGGCGCCAACAACCAAAGCGACGAGAGGCCGGAGACAAGAGCCGCAGGGGTGAGGGTTGTCTTTTCTCGGCGAGGGGTGTCTGCAGACTCTGTCATTGAAGAGCTGGTGACCCAAGCCCGCGAAACTGGACGTCTTGTCACCGTGGTGACCGGTGACGCCACCATTCAAGCCACGGTGGAAGGAGCGGGTGTCACCCGCATGTCCAGCCGAATGATGGTCCATGAGGTGCAAGTGATGAACGCTGGCATCGAGGCGGAGCGCCAAGAGCGCTCTCTATCCAAGATGACCTTGGCAGATCGCATAGATCCAGCCACGCGCGCCAAACTAGATGCCCTTTTGGGCAGACGAAAAAGCTAGAAGGCTAACAACAGAGCCAGATTGGGTTCTTGGCGACGGTAGAGCCTTGGGCAAGGTTGGGTTAGAATGTCTTCCGTGTCGCTGATGTAGCTCTAACGGTAGAGCAGCTGACTTGTAATCAGCCGGTTGCAGGTTCGAATCCTGTCATCAGCTCCAGGCAATTGCGTGCCCACAGTACCCTAAATAGGTAGTGTGGGCACTTCGTTTACCTGGGGTTTTATGCCACCTGTGAAGAACTAATGGGAGGGATACGCCCGGCTCAGGGGAATACGTTGACATCTTTCTCCGTAGGTCGTAGTATTCTTTCCGCGTTGCAGGGCCGCGAGCCTTGCATTGCTTGAAAACTTGGGGATATGGCACAGCGGCAACTGCGGCGGACTGTAAATCCGCTCCCTCTGGGTTCCTTGGTTCGAGTCCAAGTATCCCCACCATGCCCGTGTAGCTCAGTCGGTAGAGCACTTCGTTGGTAACGAAGAGGTCACCGGTTCGAATCCGGTCGCGGGCTCCATTTCAAGCACGGCGGTGTAGCTCAGTTGGTCAGAGCACGCGGTTCATACCCGCGGCGTCACTGGTTCGAATCCAGTCACCGCTACCAGCGTTCAAGCGGCACGGGCCTTCTAGGCGCGTGCCGTTAGGCATATAAAGTTAGGCATCATTGGCTGCGAAACAGAGAACCCTGTTTCCAGAAGGAGGAACTCACATGGCCAAGGAGAAGTTTGAGCGTACTAAGCCGCATGTCAACATTGGCACTATCGGCCACGTCGACCACGGCAAGACCACGCTGACGGCCGCTATCACCAAGGTTCTCTCCGAGACCCCTGGCTGCAAGGCAAACTTCACCGCATTCGAGGACATCGATAAGGCTCCCGAGGAGCGCGAGCGTGGTATTACCATCTCCGTCGCTCACGTTGAGTACGAGACCGAGAATCGTCACTATGCTCACGTGGACTGCCCTGGTCACGCTGACTACATCAAGAACATGATCTCTGGTGCAGCTCAGATGGACGGTGCCATCCTGGTTATCGCCGCTACCGATGGCCCCATGGCTCAGACCCGCGAGCACATCCTGCTTGCCCGTCAGGTGGGCGTGCCCTACATCGTCGTGTTCCTCAACAAGTGCGACATGGTTGACGACGAGGAGCTTATCGACCTGGTCGAGATGGAGACCCGCGACCTCCTGTCCGAGTACGACTTCCCCGGCGACGACCTGCCCATCATCCGCGGCTCCGCACTGGGCGCCCTCAACGGTGAGGAGAAGTGGGTCGAGCAGATTCGTGCCCTCATGACCGAGGTGGACAACTACATTCCCACCCCTGCCCGCGACAACGAGAAGCCCTTCCTGATGGCCGTCGAGGACGTCATGACCATCTCTGGCCGTGGCACCGTTGCTACCGGCCGTGTCGAGCGCGGTCAGCTGCGTCTCAACGACCCTGTCGAGATCGTTGGCATCAAGCCCACCTCTTCTTCTGTGGCCACCGGCATCGAGATGTTCCGCAAGTCCATGGACTTCTGCGAGGCTGGCGACAACGTGGGCATCCTGCTTCGTGGTGTTAAGCGCGAGGAGATCGAGCGCGGCCAGGTTCTCTGCAAGCCCGGCTCTGTGACCCCTCACAAGAAGTTCACCGCTGAGGTCTACGTTCTGACCAAGGAGGAGGGCGGCCGTCACACCCCGTTCTTCGATGGTTATCGTCCTCAGTTCTACTTCCGCACCACTGACGTAACCGGCAACATCTCCCTGCCTGAGGGCGTCGAGATGGCTATGCCTGGCGATCATGTCACCATTACCGGTGAGCTCATTCACCCCATCGCCATGGAGGAGGGCCTGCGTTTCGCTATCCGCGAGGGCGGCCACACCGTAGGTGACGGCCGTGTTGCCACCATCATTGAGTAACTTCTCTCTTTGATTTTTGTGAGCCCGGCGCATCTTTTCCAGATGCGTCGGGCTTTTTAATGGCTGCGCCACACGCCCTCTAGAGGAGGGTCAATTGCGGCCAATCCGTGTATCGATGGATTTCGCACTATCTACCATTGACGGACCGTCGCAATGATGGTAGCGTAATCACTCGCGCCGTGACTCTGCATGCTCATCGCGGCCTGCACCTCTGGAAGGACTTATTCATGCGTACTCTCGTCACCCTCGCCTGCAGCGATTGCAAGCGTCGCAACTACACCACCTATAAGAACAAGAGCACTCATCCTGAGCGTATGGAGCTCAAGAAGTACTGCCGTTGGTGCGGTCACCATACGGTGCACAAAGAGACCCGCTAAGATAAGAGGGTCACTCACAGGCCAGTAGCTCCAATGGTAGAGCGGCGGTCTCCAAAACCGTTTGTTGTGGGTTCGAGTCCTACCTGGCCTGCCAGCTATTACCACCGGCCCTCCCTCAAGGGACGGGCCGGTTTTTTTATCTGTCTACACTGATTCTCGGAGGATGCCGTCCATGGCAAACAAGGAGCGCAACAAGCGAGCTGCTCGTAAGGCACGTCAGGCTGAGCGTCAGCGCGCCGAGGCTCAGACACTGGCGCAAAAGCAGACGCCTGCAGCCCCCGCCAAGGATACGAGCACTAAGGCTGTGAAGAAGAGCGGCAAGCCTGGTTTCTTCCAGCGTGTGCGCAACTACTTTGGCGATGTCCGCTCAGAGATGCGCCGCGTCTCTTGGCCCACTCCTGCCGATCTCAAGAGCTACACAGTGGCTGTCATTGTGATCCTGGTGATCTTTGGCGTTGCGACCTGGCTCATCGATTCTGGCGTTGTGGCTGCCCTTATCGGCTTCTCTGGCTTGAGGGGCTAACATGGCCAAGCATTGGTACGTCATCCACACCTACTCCGGTTACGAGAACAAGGTCAAGAACGACCTTGAACGTCGAATCGAGTCCTATGGCTTGGGCCGTCAAGTGACTGACATCCAGATCCCCGTAGAGGAGGTCACGGAGGTCAAGGAGGGCGGCAAGCGCGAGACCAAGGAGAACAAAGTGTTCCCGGGTTACGTGCTTGTGCGCATGGAGGCAGACGACAATTCCTGGTCTGTAGTGCGTAACACCCCGGGCGTGACCGGCTTCGTGGGCATTGACGGCAAGCCCGCGCCTCTTACTCGCGCCGAGTTCAAAAAGATGATGGGCCATGGCGCCAAGGAGGGCGAAGCAGCTCCTCGCCGTACCGTCACTGATTTTGAGCCCGGTCAAGCGGTCCATGTGGAATCTGGCCCCCTGGCAGATTTCGATGGTACGGTATCCGAGGTCAATCCGGAGACTGGCAAGCTCAAGGTCATGGTCATGATCTTTGGGCGCGAGACTCCGGTGGAAGTAGATGCCGACCAGGTGTCTATCATCCACTAACCATAGCTTTGCCTAAGGCGCGAGGATACCCTGGCGCCTTAGGCATGACTACAAGGCTTCTTTGATGCCCTTCGTTTTGGTGAGAAACGCTTCTGTGGGGCATCTTGGATAGAGCATTGCAACAACGTACGAAAGGCACTAACGATGGCCCCTAAGAAAAAGGTCGCTAAGTTCATCAAGCTTCAGATCCCCGCTGGCGCTGCCAACCCCGCTCCTCCGGTAGGCCCCGCCCTGGGTGCTGCCCAGGTCAACATCATGCAGTTCTGCCAGGCGTTCAATGCTGCCACCAAGGATCAGGCTGGCGACATTATCCCTGTGGAGATCTCTGTCTACGAAGACCGCACCTTCGACTTCGTGTGCAAGACCCCTCCCGCAGCCAAGCTCATCTTGAAGGAGCTGGGCATCAAGAGCGGTTCTTCCGTCCCTCAGCGCGACAAGGTCGGCCAGCTCACCGACGAGCAGCTCACCAAGATCGCTGAGATCAAGATGCCCGACCTCAATGCCAACGACATCGACCATGCCAAGCGTATCGTTGCCGGCACCGCCCGTTCCATGGGCGTCACCATCGTCGAGTAGCCTCATCAAGAGGAGCTCTTTGTCCTGTAGCGCACCTCAGGTGCGCGGCTCTGCAGACCGCAGAGCAACGATGTGGGAGGACGCCATTGCGCCCGTTGACCACAGGAAGGCATTCCTATGCCCAAGCACGGAAAGCAGTATCGCGACGCAGAGGCCAAGATCGAGAACCGCCTCTACACCCCCAAGTCTGCCATGCAGACTGTGAAGGACCTCTCCTTCGCCAAGTTCGATGAGACCGTCGAGGCCTCCATTCGCCTGGGTGTCGACACTCGTAAGGCTGATCAGAACGTTCGTGGCTCCATCTCCCTGCCCCATGGCACCGGCAAGTCTGTGCGCGTCGCCGTCTTCGCCGAGGGCGAGAAGGCCCGCGAGGCCGAGGAGGCCGGTGCCGATGTGGTGGGAGGCGACGATCTGGTAGCCGCCATCCAGGCTGGCAACATCGACTTTGATGCCGCTATCGCCACGCCTCCCATGATGGCCAAGGTCGGTCGCATTGGTAAGATCCTGGGTCCCCGTGGCCTCATGCCCAACCCCAAGCTGGGCACCGTCACCATGGATGTGGCCAAGATGGTGAGCGAGCTCAAGGCTGGTCGTGTGGAGTATCGTGCCGACCGCTACGGCATCGTGCATGTCCCCATGGGCCGCGTTTCCTTCTCCTGCGAGGACCTCACCGAGAACTACGCCGCCCTCATCACCGAGCTCATTCGCGTCAAGCCCTCTTCTGCTAAGGGCAAGTATGTCAAGAGCGTAGCCTTTTCCTCTACCATGGGCCCGGGCGTCAAGGTTGACCCCACCATGATCCGCAACCTCCTGGAGGATTAGGGATCCATCTGACGGCCACTTTGCCGTCCCGCCATCGCACGTGTAGCGCCCTGCTCACCACAGGGCGCTTTCTTTTTACCGAGAAACCCTCACCCAGGAGGCGGATACCGGTGGGTAGGAAAGGTTTCTCGGCAAGGTTGGAGCCTGTAAGCATCTGTGAGCTGAGGGTTCGTGGAAGCTCCGTGAACAAGCTAGTCACAGGAGGCTTGCGCTTGACAGGGAGTGAGAAACGTCCATACTAGCAACGTCATGCCATCGCATGTCCGCTGCCAGAGACAGCCGGCGCCGCCCTTGCGGCTTAATGGGATATCCCGCCTGCCGAGGTGGTTCTCGATACATCGCATTCGGGGCCCCGTCTGGTTTTCGGACGGGGCTTTCTTTGTGGAGCAGAGAGGTCCCGTGCTCGCACGGATATGCCCGATCCGCCCATAAAGGAGGTGTACCTATGCCGTCTAAGAAAAACGTGGAGATGCTTCAGGAGGTCAACAACTCCCTGGACTCCTCCAAGGGTCTGTTTGTCATCGATTATCGCGGCCTTACCGTAAAGGAAGCCCAGGAGCTTCGCCGCAAGCTTCATGAGGCCGACGCCGAGATGAAGGTGTACAAGAACAACATCGTCAAGATCGCTTTGGCTGAGCACGATATGCCCAATATCGACGAATATCTCGAGGGCACCACGGCTTGCGTGTTCTACGCCGTGGATCCCGTAGAGGCTGCCAAGGCCATCAAGACCACGTCTAAGGAGCTCAACAAGGTCGAGTTCCTGGGTGGTATCTCTGATGGACAGGCTATCAACGCCGACCAGGCGCTGGCCATCGCAGACCTTCCCTCTCGCGAGGAAATGCTGGCTCGTCTGGCTGCAGCTTGCGCTGCTCCGCTCACCGGTATCGCCCGTGTGTGCAACGGTCCTATGCAGGGTCTGGTTACCGCGCTCACGGCTGTCGCCGAGAACGCAGAGTCTGGTCAGCAGGCTGCCTAGCCTGTCTGCTCGATCAGGCGCCCGCACGCCAACCGCATGGTTGGCCCGCACTGTCTTTCAGGGGTCTAATCAGACCCATTCGTTGGGGGACATCATCTGTGTCCCGCTTACTTAAGAAGGAGATCAGCAATGGCTGTCACCAAAGATGAGATCATTGAGGCCATTAAGGCCATGCCCGCCCTGGAGCTCTCTGAGCTCGTGAAGGAGCTCGAGGAGACCTTCGGCGTCTCCGCCGCCGCTCCCGTCATGATGGGCGCTATGCCCGCCGCCGGTGGCGCCGCTGAGCCCGCCGAGGAGAAGACCGAGTTCGACGTCATCCTCGAGGGCTTCGGCGACAACAAGATCGCCGTCATCAAGGAGGTCCGTGGCCTCACCAAGCTCGGCCTCAAGGAGGCCAAGGAGCTCGTGGAGTCTGCTCCCAAGCCCATCCTCGAGGGTGTCAAGAAGGACGAGGCCGAGGCCGCCAAGGAGCAGCTCGAGAAGGTTGGCGCTGCCGTTACCGTCAAGTAACTGGTGCCTTATCTCTAGGCCTTAGCTTTTAGTTTTCATAAAGAGCTTGCGGGTCCTCTTCTTTTGGAGAAGGGGGCCCGCTTTTTTGGCATAAAAGGAGTGGATGATTTTCTCGGCGTCAATTCTGGCCGAGAAAAGCCATCCACATAATCTTCATATATTAAGATCACAAGACCCCAGGTCAGAGCCTAAAGTGCTGTAGTTTATCTGAATCTGTTCTGATGTCAATAGTTGCATTGACTCAGCTTTGTTTCTTGGCTAGATTACTAATTTGCGACAATTGCCGCTATATGCCGTTTCAAAGGAGGAAATGCCTGGTGCGTACCGCAAACTCTCCCGTCACCTCCACAGACGCTACGGGCCGCGTGAGCTTCAGCAAGATTAGCCCTGCGATGGAGCTGCCCAACCTCATCACCGTCCAAAAGGAATCTTTCGAGCGTTTCATGGGGGAGGGGCTCGCGAATGCCTTCGCAGAGAGCTCTCCTATCGAAAACAACGCTGGCACTATGGAGATTACCTTTGGCACCCACGAGTTTGGCGATCCGGCCCATACTTTGGCCGAGTGCCGCGCCAAAGACCTCACCTACCAGGCCCCTCTTTTGGTGGAGGTTCGCTTCACCAACAAGGAGACCGGTGAGATCAAGGAGCAGCTGGTGTTCATGGGCGACTTCCCGCTTATGACAGACCGCGGCACCTTCATCATCAATGGCACTGAGCGCGTGGTGGTATCCCAGCTCGTACGTTCCCCCGGTGTCTACTTCTCTAAAGAGCTCGACAACAATGTCGACGTCTACAAGGTGCAGTTCATTCCTGCACGTGGCGCTTGGCTCGAGTTTGAGATTGACAAGAAGGGCAAGCTCATCGTCTCCGTTGACCGCAAGCGTCGTCAGAGCGCCACCTTGATGCTTCGCGCTTTGGGCCTCGCTGAGACCGACGAGGAGATCACCGAGCTTCTGGGCGAGTCTGACGTGTTGGCTGACGCTCTGGCCTCTGATACTGCTAAGACCCGTGAAGAGGCGCTCATCGAACTCTACAAGCGTCAGCGCCCCGGCGAACCTGCCACAGTGGATGCTGCCCGTTCGCTTTTGGACAGCCTGTACTTCAATCCTCAGCGCTACGACCTGGCTCGCGTAGGTCGCTACAAGATCAACAAGAAGCTCGATCTTGATGTGGCTGAAGGCGTCAACGTGCTCACCCCAGAGGATATCGTGGCTGCCCTTCGTTACCTGCTGGCTCTGCGTGACGGCGATGCCACCAAGAAAGTGGACGACATCGACCACTTTGGCAATCGTCGCGTGCGTACCGTGGGCGAGCTGGTGCAAAACCAGTTCCGCATCGGTATGAGCCGTATGGAGCGCGTGGTGCGCGAGCGCATGGCATCCCAGGATCCCGATGACATCACGCCTCAGTCTCTCATCAACATTCGCCCCATTGTGGCAGCTATCAAAGAGTTCTTTGGCTCTTCTCAGCTGTCGCAGTTCATGGATCAGGCCAACCCCCTTTCTGGCCTTACTCACAAGCGTCGTCTCTCTGCCTTGGGACCTGGTGGTCTGGCGGGCCATAAGTCTGGCTCCAGCCGCCGCACCAACGTGCCTACCGCAGTGCGCGACGTCCACAACTCCCACTATGCACGCATGTGCCCCATCGAGACGCCCGAAGGCCCCAACATCGGTCTTATCGGCACGTTGGCGCTCTTTGCCCACGTGAACGAGTACGGCTTCATCGAGACGCCCTACCGTCGCGTGGTGGACGGCTGCGCCACCGACATCATCGACTGGATGACGGCAGACGAGGAAGAGGATCACATCATTGCCCCTGCCGATACTCCCATCGACAACAAGACCGGCCGCTTCGTGGAGTTGGATCCCTCGGGCAAGCTGGTAGAAGCCGAGCGTGTCGTAGCCCGTACCCGCGACTATGACGGCTCCTTTGGCGCCCCTGCCGAGACTCCCGTGACAGACATCGACTACATGGACGTGTCGCCTCGCCAGATGCTCTCTGTAGCTGCCACCCTCATTCCCTTCCTGGAGCATGACGATGCAAAGCGTACCCTCATGGGCGCCAACATGCAGCGTCAGGCAGTGCCCCTCATCCGTCCTGTGGCCCCGCTGGTGGGTACCGGCATGGAGTACCGCGCCGCTCTGGACTCCGGCGAGTTGATCTGCTCGGCACACGACGGCACCGTAGTAGAGGTAGACGCCGCTCACATCGTGGTCGATGCCGGCGACGAGGGCCTTGAGCGCTACGACCTGCCCAAGTACGAGCGTTCCAACCAGTCCACCTGCATCAACCATCGTCCTATCGTCGAGGTGGGCGAGCACGTGGTAGCAGGGCAGCCCCTGGCTGACTCCACTTCTGTGGACCACTCCGAGCTGGCGCTGGGCGCTAACCTCACGGTGGCCTATATGCCGTGGGAGGGCTTCAACTACGAGGACGGCATCGTCATCTCTGAGCGCGTGGTGCAAGAGGACCTGCTAACCTCCATCAACATCTCCCGTCATGAGATCGACGCCCGCGACACCAAGCTGGGCTCTGAGGAAATCACCCGCGAGATCCCTAACCTCTCCCAGGATATGCTGGCCAATCTGGACGCAGACGGCATCATCCGTATCGGCGCCGAGGTAGGCCCGGGCGACATCTTGGTGGGCAAAGTGACGCCTAAGGGTCAGACTACCCCCACGGTGGAGGAGCGCCTGCTGCACGCCATCTTTGGCGCTAAGGCCCATGACGTGCGCGACACCTCCCTCAAGATGCCTCACGGCGCCTATGGTCGAGTGGTAGACGTGGTGCGCTTCGCACGCGAGAACGGCGACGAGCTGCCTCCCGGAGTCAACGAGATGGTGCGCGTCTTTGTGGCCCAGCGCCGCAAGATCCAGCAGGGTGACAAGATCGCCGGCCGTCACGGCAACAAGGGCGTGGTCTGCAAGGTGCTGCCTGTGGAAGACATGCCCTACATGGCCGACGGCACCCCCGTAGACGTCCTTCTGGACCCCCTGGGCGTACCTTCCCGTATGAACGTGGGCCAGCTGCTCGAGTGCCACATCGGTTGGTGCGCCGCCAATGGCTGGGATACCGAGAACGCCAACTCTGAGACCTATGTGCCCGGTCCCATGCCGGTCTCTACGCCCGTCTTCGACGGCGCCACTGGCGACGAGGTGGCTGAGTGCATCCGTCGTACCAACACCAATCTCATCAACCGCGCTAAGGAGGAGTACGGCGACGCCATGATGGAGTCCTTCGTGCCTCAGCTCAACTCCTTTGGCAAGACCACCCTTTATGACGGCCGCACCGGCGAGCCGTTCAACGACAAGATCACCGTGGGCACCAGCTACATCCTCAAGCTGGGCCACATGGTCGACGACAAGATCCACGCCCGCTCCACTGGTCCTTACAGCCTCATCACCCAGCAGCCCCTGGGTGGCAAGGCGCAGTTTGGCGGCCAGCGCTTCGGCGAGATGGAGGTCTGGGCCCTCTATGCCTATGGTGCGGCCAACGTCCTCCAGGAGATCCTCACCATCAAGTCCGACGACACCAACGGTCGCGTGAAGGCCTACGAGGCCATCGTCAAGGGCGAGAACGTGCCCGACGCCTCTATCCCCGAGGCCTTCAAGGTGCTGGTGAAAGAGATCCGTTCGCTCGCCCTGGATATCGAGCCTATTGTCTACAAGACCGAGGAGGCGCCTTCCCAGGTGCCCGCTCAGGTCACCGAGGATGCCGTAGACGTGTTTGCTGGTGCAGACGACCTTATTGGCGCCCCCACCGTAGACCTCGTTGCCGACATCGATTCCGAGAAGGAGTAGCCTCGTGGCAGATTTCGATACCACAGATTTTGACGCGATTAAGATCTCTTTGGCGTCTGCCGATCAGATCCGCTCCTGGTCTCATGGCGAGGTCAAAAAGCCCGAGACCATCAACTACCGCTCCTTGAAGCCTGAGCGCGACGGTCTTTTCTGCGAGAAGATCTTCGGTCCCTCCAAGGACTGGGAGTGCGCCTGCGGCAAGTACAAGGGCATCCGCTTCAAGGGCATCGTGTGCGACCGCTGCGGCGTGGAGGTCACCAGCTCCAAAGTCCGTCGCGAGCGCATGGGCCACATCGAGCTGGCCGCTCCTGTAAGCCACATTTGGTACTTCAAGAGCCCTACCAGCTTCCCGTTGGCCCGCATTCTGGACATGAAGTCCAAGGATCTGGAGAAGATCCTCTACTTCGCCAGCTATGTGATCACCCGCGTTGACAAAGAAGCCCGCGAGGCTGACGTCACCGAGCTTGAGGCCGATTGCGCTGCAGATATCGAGGAACTCAAGACTGAGCGCGACGAGCAGATCACCGCGCTCGAGGAGCAGGTGGCCGAGGATCGCGCCGAGGGCCTAGAGGCCATGAGCGACGAGGACCTTCGTCTGGAAAAGGCTGATATCGAGGCCGAGTACCAAGAGGAGATCGAGCTTCGCCAGGAGGCCCACAACAAGTTCATGGAGATCGAGAAAGGCGACCTCATCGCCGATGAGGCTCTCTTCCGCGAGATGAAGCGCTACTACTCCATCTATTTCGATGGCGGTATGGGCGCCGAAGCCGTGCGCGATCTTTTGGCAGACATTGACCTGGAGAAGACGGCCGAAGAGCTGCGTCTCATCCTTCAGGACGAGAAGGGTCAAAAGCAGCGTCGCGAGAAGGCCGTAAAGCGTCTGGAGATCATCGAGGCCTTCATGGAGGGCGGCAACGACCCCACCAACATGATCCTGGACGTCATTCCTGTGATTCCGCCCGATCTGCGCTCCATGGTGCAGTTGGACGGCGGCCGCTTCGCCTCCTCTGACTTGAACGACCTCTATCGCCGTGTGATCAACCGCAATAACCGTCTCAAGCGCCTGCTGGACCTGGATGCTCCCGCCATCATCGTGAACAACGAGAAGCGCATGCTCCAGGAGGCAGTGGACGCCCTCTTTGACAACGGCCGCCGTGGCCGTCCTGTCACTGGTCGCGGTGGCCGCCCTCTCAAGAGTCTCGCCGAGACCCTCAAAGGCAAGCAGGGCCGCTTCCGCCAAAACCTGTTGGGCAAGCGCGTGGACTATTCTGGCCGTTCGGTCATCGTGGTCGACCCGCAACTCAAGCTGCACCAGTGCGGCTTGCCCAAGACCATGGCTCTGGAGCTGTTCAAGCCCTTCGTCATGCGCCGCTTGGTAGAGCTGGGCAAGGTGGAGAACATCAAGGGCGCCAAACGCGCTATCGACCGCATGGAGCCCGGTGTCTGGGACGTGCTGGAAGAGGTCATCGCAGACCGTCTGGTGCTCCTCAACCGCGCTCCTACGCTGCACCGTCTCTCCATCCAGGCCTTTGAGCCTGTCCTTACCGAGGGCAAGGCCATCCACCTGCACCCGCTGGTCTGCAAGCCCTTCAACGCAGACTTCGACGGCGACCAGATGTCTGTGCATGTGCCTCTGTCCACGCAGGCTCAAACAGAGGCCCGCGTGCTCATGCTGTCCTCCAACAACCTTCGCACTCCCGCCTCGGGCAAGGTGCTCACCGTGCCTTCTCAGGACATGGTGTTTGGCGTCTACTACCTCACCAGCGAGAGCAGCCAGGAGCAGGCAGAGCCTCGCGTCTTCGCAGACTTCGAGGACGTCATCCATGCCTATGACGCTCGCGCAGACCTCGACATTCAGGCCAAGATCTCCGTGCGTGTGGGCCCTGAGGACGCCAATGTGCAGACGGAGGATGACCGTCTCTTCTTCCGTGTCATGACCTCCAAGAACGAGCACGTTGACTACGACGTCACCGAAGGCGCCGTGCGTGTGGAGACCACCGCAGGTCGCGTGATCTTCAACCGTCAGTGCCTGCCGCCCGACTATCCCTTCATCAACTACAAGATGACCTCCTCCGACATGGGTCGTCTGGTAAACGACTGCTGCGACCGCTATGCGTTGGCAGACGTCGAGCCCATCTTGGACGCCATCAAGTACGCCGGCTTCCACTACGCCACTCGCGCCGGCCTTACCATCTCCGTCTGGGATGCCGTCATCCCTGAGGAGAAGGAGAAGATGCTGGCCGATACCCAGGAGCAGGTCGATACCATCAACGAGAACTACGAGATGGGCTTCCTGTCTGAGGCCGAGCGCCACACCGAGGTTGTCGATGCCTGGACCAAGTGCACCGACGAGCTGGGTTCCGTCATGCTCAAGGGCTTCTCGGAAGACAACCCCATCTACATGCTGGCCGATTCCGGCGCCCGTGGTTCCAAGACTCAGCTGCGTCAGCTGGCCGGTATGCGTGGCCTCATGGCAGACATGTCCGGTGACACCATCGACCTGCCCATCAAGGCCAACTTCCGCGAGGGGCTGCGTCCTCTGGAGTACTTCATCTCCACCTATGGCGCCCGTAAGGGTCTGGTGGACACCTCTTCGCACACCTCTGACTCCGGTTACCTCACCCGCCGTTTGGTAGACGTGGCCCAGGACGTCATTGTGCGCGAGGCTGACTGCGGCACCACCGAGGGTGTGTCCTATCGCCTGGTGCTTCCTGGCACCGACGACCTAAATGTCGATCTGGTAGGCCGCTGCCTGCTGGAGGATGTGGTCGATCCTGCTACCGGCGAGATTCTTATGGAAAAGGATGCTTACATCGAGAGCGTCGATGACATCAAGCGCCTGGCGGACGCGGGCCTTGAGAAGGTCAAGTTCCGTGCACTGCTCACCTGTCGTTCCAAGTACGGCGTCTGCCAGAAGTGCTATGGCTGGGACCTTTCCACCCGCCGTCCTGTCAATATCGGCACCGCAGTGGGCATCATTGCCGCTCAGTCCATCGGCGAGCCCGGCACGCAGCTCACCATGCGTACCATTCACTCCGGTGGCGTGGCCGGCGCCGAGGACATCACCCAGGGCCTGCCTACCGTTGGCCGTATGTTCGACGTGGTAGGCAACGTCAACGAGAAAATCCTGGGCCGCGAGGCAGATCTGGCTCCCTACTCGGGCGAGCTGCATATCGTGCCTGAGCAAAACACCTACAAGCTCTCCATCGTGGACGAGCAGGATCCCAGCCGCGAGCTTTGGGCCAAAGACGTGCCCGCTTCCGTGCGCTTCATGCCTGGCATCGAAGACGGCTGCATCGTGCGCGCCGGCGACCAGCTCACCCATGGCTTCGTGAACTTCCGCAACCTGCGCAAGCTCACCGACATCGAGTCCACCATGCACACCTTCGTGGAGTCGGTGAAGTCGGTCTACACCTCTCAGGGCGTCGACCTCAACGACAAGCACATCGAGGTCATCGCTCGCCAGATGCTGCGCCGCGTACAGATCACCAACCCCGGTGACTCCAAGTACCTGCTTGGCCAGTATGTGGACCGCTACGAGTTCGCCGACAAGGTCAACGAGATCGCCATGGCCGGGGGCACGCCTCCTACCGCTGAGCCTGCCATCCTGGGCACCCTCAAGGTGGCCAGCTCCATCGACTCCTGGCTCTCCAGCGCTTCCTTCATCCGTACCGCCGGCGTTCTTACTGAGGCCGCTATCAAGGGCGAAGTGGACAACCTCATGGACCTCAAGTCCAACGTCATCGTGGGCAAGCAGATTCCTGCCGGTACCGGCCTCAAGGCCTACCACGATGTGGAGCTCACCTACCACGGCCAGCCCATCGAGACCTCCACGTCTCCCATTTCCAAGGCGCTGCCCGAGTGGGCCCCCGACGAGCTCAAGGCGCTGGAGTCCGAGCTGCCTCAGCAGCTTGAATGGACTGGCGACGAGTACATTCCCGGCACCTACTCCAAGAACGGCCACAAGCTGTCCTCCGAGGAGAGCAAGCTCCATCTCTTCGACGATCTTGGGGTGTCCCAGCGGTGGACCAACAAGTTCAGCGAGGTAGGCATCGAGACCGTGGGCGATCTTATCGGCAAGACCGAGGATGATCTGCTCCACATCGACGGCATCGGAGCCAAGGCCATCGAGGAGCTGCGCGACGGTCTGGAGGCTCGCAACCTGCTCTACATCCTGGAGCCCGACGAAGAGGACCAGGCCGACGAGGACGATCTGTCCCAGCTGCTCAACATGGTGTTTGCTCCCGACGACAACATCATGATCGGTACCCGCGCCCCCTCCACGCACCAGGGTTATGAGGAGGAGCTTATCGGTGGCACTGCGACCGATAACATCAATCCTCAAGCGATCAACGAGGATATCGACTCGCTGGACGACATTTTGGCCCAGGTGACCCATCAAGAGGAAATGCTGGGCGAATAAGACTCAGTAAGTCTCAAGACACATAAAAAAGGGAGTCAGGTTCGCGTAGAAACTGACTCCCTTTTGTGTGAAATGGGATTCTATCCGCTCTATTTTGCATTGGCTTGCAATATAAGGTTTCACACGGGTAACCATTCATCAGCAACGTTCGATTACCTGAACTAACTTGCGAAACTGGGGGATAAGCCCCTGGCGTGCAAGCGTCAAAAAGTAACGGGGTGGGATTATGCAAACCGGAGCTCAGCGCAACTCGTACACTTACGAGACTAAGCTCAAGGCCGTCGAGGATCATCTGGATCGCGGTATGACGGCAAGCGACGCCATGCAGAGCCACGGTGTGGCTTCCAAGAGCGCATTCTTCCGTTGGTGTGCCTCTTATCGTGACGGCGGTGCCGCGGCACTGCGCCCCAAGAAGCGCGGCCGTCCTCGCAAGAACGCTTAATTGTGCGCTATGGGATGAGCGGCGCCTTGTGATGCGCTTCTAAACGTCGTAATTGCCGAGAAACACTCGCATAGGTGCTCGTGAGTTCCTGTTGAAAAGAATGCCTCCCTTTGAAAGGAGGCTTTCTTTTTATGTGTGGATACCGTGTAAGGGTAGGGGGAGGGCTTTTCAGGAAGGGCTTCCGTGGAGGCCCAGTGAAATGGGATACGCCCGGGCCGGTGTGCAATTGACATCGAATAAAACCAGTCATAGTATTCTCACTTGCGCCGATCCAGGCGATGTTGTGCTGCGTCGCCTCTTACATACGGTCGATGTGAGTGTCAAAAGGTACGAAGGAGAAAAAACTTGCCTACCATCAACCAGCTGGTCCGTCAGGGCCGCAAGAGCACCAAGGCTAAGTCCCAAAAGCCCGCACTTCAGGGCAATCCCCAGAAGCGTGGCGTATGCACCCGTGTGTTCACCACCACCCCTAAGAAGCCTAACTCCGCACTCCGTAAGGTCGCCCGTGTGCGCCTGGTAAACGGCATCGAGGTTACGGCCTATATCCCTGGTGAGGGCCACAACCTCCAGGAGCACTCCATCGTGCTCGTGCGCGGCGGCCGTGTACGCGACCTGCCTGGTGTGCGTTACAAGATCATTCGTGGCGCTTACGACTGCGCAGCCGTGCAGAACCGCAAGCAGTCCCGTTCTCGCTACGGCGCCAAGCGCTCCTAGCACCCGCTCCCGTCACTAAAGCACATTTAAGGAGATTTATATGCCGCGTCGTGCAGCTGCAACCCGTCGCGAAATCGCGCCCGATGCCGTCTACAACAACCGTTTAGTCACTCAGCTCATCAACAAGGTTCTCCTCGACGGCAAGAAGTCCGTCGCTGAGCGCATTGTCTACAGCGCCTTCGATCAGGTCGCCGAGAAGACCGGCCAGGATCCTCTGACCGTCTTCAAGAAGGCCATGGACAACGTGCGCCCCACCCTCGAGGTCAAGCCAAAGCGTGTGGGTGGCGCCACCTACCAGGTACCCATGGAGGTAAACTCCCGTCGTTCCACTACGCTTGCCATCCGCTGGATCGTGGGCTTTTCTCGGTCCCGCAAGGAGAAGACCATGGCCGACCGTCTCGCGAACGAGATCATCGACGCCTCCAACGGCGTTGGCGCCTCGGTGAAGAAGCGCGAGGACGTCTTCAAGATGGCCGAGGCCAACCGTGCTTTCTCGCACTACCGCTGGTAACCCACACAGCCTAGAGGAGAGCTAATACCTATGGCCAAAAGTAAGTACACGCTAGAAAACATGCGCAACATCGGCATCATGGCCCACATCGATGCTGGTAAGACCACCACTACCGAGCGCATTCTTTATTACACCGGCAAGACCCACAAGATCGGCGAGGTCCATGACGGTGCTGCCACCATGGACTGGATGGTTCAGGAGCAGGAGCGTGGCGTAACCATTACCTCCGCCGCCACCACCTGCTTCTGGAAGGATCATGTCATCCAGATCATCGACACCCCTGGCCACGTGGACTTCACCTCTGAGGTCGAGCGTTCCCTGCGCGTGCTCGATGGTGCGGTGGCCGTCTTTGACGCCGTGGCCGGCGTGCAGCCCCAGTCTGAGACCGTGTGGCGCCAGGCTTCTACCTACAACGTCCCCCGTATCGCCTTCATCAACAAGTACGACCGCGTGGGTGCCGACTTCTTCAATGCCATCGAGACCATGAAGGATCGTCTCTCTGCTCCTGCGGTGGCCGCTCAGGTCCCCATGGGTGCCGAGAACAACTTCTGGGGCATCATCGACTTGGTCACCATGACCGCCTGGGACTTCAAAGAGGACGCCAAGGGCATGATCTATCCCGAGCCCCTGGATTCCATCCCCGACGAGTTCGCTGAGCTGGCCGAGGAGAAGCGCGGCGAGCTGGTAGACGCTGCCGCCGACTACTCCGACGAGCTCATGGAGTTGGTCCTGGAGGACGAGGAGATCCCCGTAGACGTCCTCAAGGCCGCTATCCGCGCTGCCGTTCTTGCCAATGGCATGAACCCCGTATTCGTGGGCTCCGCCTACAAGAACAAGGGCATTCAGGAGCTCTTGGACGCCGTCATCGACTATCTGCCCAGCCCCCTGGACATTCCTCCCGTGGAAGGCGTCAACCCCAAGACCGGCGAGACCGAGATCCGCAAGCCTTCCAATGACGAGCCCTTCTCGGCTTTGGCCTTCAAGATCATGACCGACCCCTACGTGGGCAAGCTCACCTATGTGCGCGTCTACTCGGGCGTCGCCGAGTCCGGTAGCTATGTCTACAACTCCGTGAAGGAAGATCGCGAGCGCTTTGGCCGCATCCTCGAGATGAACGCCAACGACCGCGTGGACCGCGAGTCTTGCTCTACCGCAGACATCGTCGCCGTGGTGGGTCTCAAGAACACCACCACCGGTGAGACCCTTTGCGACCAGCATCATCCCATCATCCTGGAGTCCATCGAGTTCGCCGATCCCGTCATCGACGTGGCCGTGGAGCCCAAAGACAAGGCTAACCAGGAGAAGATGAGCGTGGGTCTGGCCAAGCTGGCCGAGGAAGACCCCACCTTCAAGGTGCACACCGATCCCGAGACCGGCCAGACCATCATCGCCGGCATGGGCGAGCTGCACCTGGAGATCATCGTCGACCGCCTGCGTCGCGAGTTCAAGGTGGAGTGCAACGTAGGCAAGCCTCAGGTGGCCTACCGCGAGACCGCTGGCCAGCCCGTCAAGCATGCCGAGGGCAAGTTCGTTCGTCAGTCCGGTGGCCGTGGTCAGTATGGTCACGCCATCATCGACCTGGAGCCCCAGGAGCCCGGCGCCGGCTACGAGTTTGTCAACGCCATCGTGGGCGGTGTGGTGCCCAAGGAGTACATCCCCTCCATCGACAAAGGCATCCAGGAGGCCCTGGAGTCTGGCGTGGTCGCCGGCTACCCCGTCGTAGACGTCAAGGTGACCCTTACCGACGGCTCCTACCACGAGGTCGACTCCTCCGAGGCTGCCTTTAAGATCGCCGGTTCCATGGCCATCAAGGATGCCCTGCGCAAGTCCAAGCCCGTGCTGCTGGAGCCCATCGAGGCCGTCGAGGTCGAGACTCCCGAGGAGTACATGGGTGACGTCATGGGCAACCTGTCCTCCCGCCGCGGCAAGATCGAGGGCATGGAGGACCGTCGTAACACCAAGGTCATCAAGGCCAAGGTGCCCCTGGGCGAGATGTTTGGCTACGCTACCGACCTCCGCTCGCAAACGCAGGGTCGCGCTAGCTATACCATGCAGTTCGCCGAGTACGAGCCGGTGCCCAAGGGCGTCGCCGACGAAATCATTAGCAAAGCCGGCGGCAACGCCTAAAGATAACCGCGGGCATTACCGCTCACCAATGGAGGTACCAAGTGTCTAGCCAAAAGATCAGGATCCGTCTGAAGGGATTCGACCACGAGCTGGTGGATCAGTCCTCTAAGCAGATCGTCGAAACCGCTCAGAAGACCGGCGCTCGCGTGTCCGGCCCCATTCCCCTGCCCACCGAGCGCAACGTCTACTGCGTCATCCGCTCGCCCCACAAGGACAAGGACTCCCGCGAGGAGTTCGAGATGCGCACTCACAAGCGCCTCATCGACATCCTCGATCCCCCCTCCGAGACCGTCGACTCCCTCATGCGTCTCGACCTTCCTGCTGGCGTGGAGATCGACATCAAGCTCGACGCCTAAGGCCTGCGCATCCCAGATAAGCTCGTAATTCACTGGTTACTGCACAGTTAGCGCTCCCTTCCAAAGCCAGGAGGGGAGCGCTTTTCTTGCCCAAAGAGGCCGCTGTGAGCAAGGAGAGCTTTTCTCAGCAGCTCTTTTCAATGCCGAGAAACACTCCCACCTCTCATAGAAGTGATATGCAGGGTTTTTGGGCTTCAAAAAAAGATTTGGGAGAAGTCGTGGATACGGCTTCTAGGCCCTATACTGGTCAAGCTGTCAATTTGGGTCTTTCTGTGCTGCGACTATACCACGGCACCGGGCGTATCCCTATTGGCATATTCCCACAGGATGTGGTCCGCTGGGGACAGGCACAAACAGCGCCTGCGGTCCCATGACCACCAAAGGTAAGGAATACGTATGGTCAACACGATTCTCGGCCGCAAGATCGGGATGACTCAGGTGTGGGACGAGGACGATAACGTCGTTCCCGTGACGGTCGTTCAGGCCGGCCCCTGCGTTGTCTCCCAGGTCAAGTCTGAAGCCACTGACGGCTACGACGCCGTGCAGATTGGTTTTGGCGAGATCAAGCCTTCCCGCGTGAATAAGCCCATGAAGGGCCATTTCGCCAAGGCTGGCGTAGAGCCTATGCGCTACCTGCGCGAGGTGCGCGTGGACAACGCCGCCGATCACAAGGTGGGCGACGTGGTTACCGTGGCTGATTTTGCAGAGGCTGCTGCGGTAGATGTCACCGGTACGTCCAAGGGCAAGGGCTTCCAAGGCACCATCAGGCGCTGGAACTTCGCTTGCGGCCCCATCACCCACGGCTCCCGCAACCAGCGCAAGCCCGGCTCCATTGGTCAGTGCGCCTATCCCGCTCGCGTGCGCAAGGGTCTGCACATGGCCGGTCACATGGGCGACGAGCGCGTCACGGTCAAGAACCTCAAGCTGGTCTCCGTCGATCCCGAGCAAAACCTCATGCTCATCAAGGGTGCGGTACCTGGTGGCAAGAACGCGCTGGTTCAGATCCGCATGGCCTAAGGGCCCTTATCTCTAGTAGAACCTCTTAGGCTATTCAAGGAGTGAAGATGTCCAACATCGAAATCAAGAACGCAGAGGGGCAGGCGGTTCGCACGGCCGAGCTCGACTCTCGCGTCTTTGGCATTGAGCCAAATATCCCGGTGATGCACCTGGTCGTGAAGAACTACCTCTCTTCGCTGCGTCAAGGCACCCACGACACCAAAGGCCGTTCTGAGGTCTCCGGTGGCGGCAAGAAGCCCTGGCGTCAGAAGGGCACCGGTCGTGCCCGCCAGGGTTCCATTCGTGCCACCCAGTGGGTAGGCGGCGGCGTGCCCTTTGGCCCCACCCCTCGCACTCACAACAAGCGCACCAACAACAAAGAGGCCAAGCTGGCTATGCGTTCGGCCCTCTCCGCCAAGCTGGCCGACGGCGAGCTCCTTGTGGTAGACGAGATGGCTTTCGACAAGCCTTGCACCAGGCAGGCTAAGGCCTTGCTGGCTGCTCTGGGCGTTGCCGACAAGCGCGTCACTGTGGTACTCCCCAATGACGCCGTGGAAGCCTTCCTGTCCTTCCGCAACCTTCCCAAGGTACGTGTCATTGGCGTGCGCGAGGCTAACACCCACAATCTCGTTGACAACGCTGCCCTGGTCATGCCTGAGGCCGTTGTTACGACCCTTGAGGAGGCGCTCGTCTAATGAACTCCGTCTACAACGTCATCATTCGCCCTGTCGTGTCTGAGCGCACCTTCGATCAGATGGGCGAGAACAAATACACCTTCGAGGTGGCCCCCCAGGCCCCCAAGGAGGAAATCGCTCAGGCTGTCGAGAAGATCTTTGACGTCAAGGTCACCAAGGTGAACACCGCCTGGGTCAAGCCTAAGACCAAGCGCGTGCGCTATGTCGCTGGCAAGACTCGTCGCTGGAAGAAGGCCATCGTCACGCTGGCCGAGGGCGACTCCATTGAGATCTTCGGCCAATCGGTCGCTGAGTAACCACCGTCAATGCCAGGCTCTGCAACCACTGAGGGCCTGCCTTTACGGCTCTGCTATGGATACGCGCGGAGCCGTGGTAATCCGGCGTCACAGGTGTTTGGGCTTATCGGTAGCCCTCTTCCCTTAGAAGCCTGTGGCCATCGGAACATACGAAAGGGAATCTAACTATGGGAATCAAGCACCTCAAGCCGACGAGCCCCGGCAGGCGTTTCCAGACGATCTCGGATTTCTCTGAGGTCACCTGCACCACGCCCGAGAAGTCCCTTCTCGAGCCGCTGCCCGTCAAGGCCGGTCGCAACAACACCGGTCGCATCACCACCCGCCATCAGGGCGGCCGTGTGAAGCGCAAGTTCCGCAAAATTGACTTCAAGCGCAACAAGGACGGCGTACCTGCCAAGGTTGCCACCATCGAGTATGACCCCAACCGCTCTGCTCGCATCGCCCTGCTCCACTATGCAGACGGCGCCAAGGCCTACATTCTGGCCCCTCGCGGCCTTAAGGTTGGCGACACCGTACTGAGCGGCCCCGATGCCGACATCAAGCCTGGCAATGCACTGCCTCTGGCCAACATCCCCGTGGGTACTCTTGTCCACGCCATCGAGTTCCAGCCGGGCAAAGGCGCTGCCATCGCCCGATCTGCCGGCACCTCGGTGCAGCTCATGGGCAAGGAGGGCAATTACGCCGTGCTGCGCATGCCTTCCTCCGAGATGCGTCGCGTGCTCATCACCTGTCGTGCCACTGTAGGCGAAGTGGGTAATGCCGAGCACTCCAACATCACCATCGGCAAGGCCGGCCGCAACCGCTACAAGGGCGTACGTCCCACCGTCCGTGGTACCGTCATGAACCCTGTGGACCACCCCCACGGCGGCGGCGAGGGCAAGAACCACACTTCTGGTCGTCCCTCTGTGTCCCCCTGGGGCAAGCCTTCCAAGGGCGCCAAGACCCGCGATCCCAAGAAGGGTTCGAACCGCCTCATCATCCGTCGTCGCAAGACGAAGTAGCGCATCCGCGAGAAGTAGGAGTCATCACTTATGAGCAGGAGTCTCAAGAAGGGCCCGTACGTCGAGACCCGCCTCCTCCAGCGCGTGGTCGCGCAGAACGAGGCTGGCACCAAGGAGGTCATCAAGACCTGGTCTCGTGCCTCCACCATCTTCCCCGACATGGTGGGCCACACCATTGCCGTGCACGACGGCCGCAAGCACGTGCCCGTGTACATTACCGAGTCCATGGTCGGGCACAAGCTCGGCGAGTTCGCCCCGACCCGCACCTTCCGCGGGCACAAGGCTTAAAGAGGGGATGAACAGGCATGAAGCATTCCGATAACGCGTCGCACGTTTCCGCGACCGCCAAGTACGTTCGCGTTGCCCCCCGTAAGGCACGCCTGGTCGTAGACCAGATTCGCAACAAGTCCGTGGCCCAGGCCGTGGAGATTCTTCAGTTCTCCAACCGTGCAGTAGCCGTGGACGTCGAGAAGGTCCTGCGCTCTGCTGTGGCCAACGCCTATGAGAACAAGGGTTTCCGTCCCGACGATCTCGTAATCGTTGAGAGCTATGTGGACGAGGGTCCCACCCTCAAGCGCATCCGTCCTCGCGCCAAGGGTTCGGCTTCGCGCATCAACAAGCGCACCAGCCACATTACCGTCACCGTTGCTCCTCGAAAGGAGGCGTAGCAGATCCATGGGACACAAGGTATCTCCCACCGGGTTCCGCCTGGGCGTCACTGAGAACTGGCGCTCCCGTTGGTACGCCGATAAGGACTACTCCAAGAACGTCGGCAACGACCTCAAGATCCGCAAGTATCTGACCAAGCGCCTCGAGCGTGCTGCCCTCTCTCGCGTGGACATCGAGCGCGCTGGCAAAAAGGTGAAGGTCACCATCTATACCGCCCGTCCCGGCCTGGTCATTGGCAAGAAGGGCTCCGAGATCGACGCTCTGCGCCGCGAGCTTGAGAAGATCGCCGGTGTGGGCAAGGGCGACGTCAACGTAGACGTCATTGAGATCAAGCGCCCCGAGCTTGATGCCAGCCTGGTCTCTCAGTCCATCGCTGAGCAGCTGGAGCAGCGCATCGCCTTCCGTCGCGCCATGCGCAAGGCCGTGCAGTCTGCTCGCAAGTCCGGCGCCAAGGGCATCCGTATTCAGTGCTCCGGTCGTCTTGGCGGCGCTGAGATGGGTCGTCGCGAGTGGTACCGCGAGGGTCGCGTGCCTCTGCAGACCCTGCGTGCCAAGATTGACTTCTCCGAGGCTACCGCCCGCACCATCATGGGCGCCTGCGGCGTGAAGACCTGGATCTATGTGGGCGAGAAGCTCCCTGGCCAGCCTGCACCTAATCCCGCACTCGAGGGCACTTCTCGTCCTCGTCGCCGCAATGAGAGGAGGGGCAACTAATGCTGGCTCCTAAACGCGTCCTTCACCGTAAGGTTCAGCGTGGCTCTATGAAGGGCCACGCCAAGGGTGGCACCAAGCTCAACTTTGGTTCCTGGGGCATCCGTGCCGAGGAGGCTCACTGGATCACCAACCGCCAGATTGAGGCTGCCCGTATCGCCATGACCCGTCAGATGAGGCGTGGCGGTAAGGTTTGGATCACCATCTTCCCCGACAAGCCCATTACCAAGAAGCCCGCTGAGACCCGCATGGGTTCCGGTAAGGGTAACCCCGAGGAGTGGGTGGCCGTCGTCAAGCCCGGCCGTATTATGTTTGAGATCGACGGCGTGAGCGAAGAGGTTGCCAAGGAGGCTCTGCGTCTGGCGCAGCACAAGCTTCCCATCCGCACCAAGATCGTCTCCCGCGCCGACCAGGCCGAGGAGGAGTAATCCCTATGAAGTCCAAAGAGATTCGCGAGCTTACTGACGAGCAGCTCGCTTCGAAGCTCGATGAGGCCCGCGCGGAGCTCTTCAACCTCCGCTTCCAGATGGCCACGAGCCAGCTTGACAACACTGCCCGTGTGTCCAATGTCAAGCGTGACATTGCTCGTATTCAGACCGAGATGCGCGCCCGCGAGATCGCGGCCGCCAATGCTGCAAACTAGACGCGAGGGGAGAAGAAGAAACATGAGCGATTCCCGCAATTCGCGCAAGGTTCGCACCGGTGTCGTGTCGTCCATCTCCGGCGACAAGACCATCACGGTCCAGATCACCGAGCGCAAGCCGCACTCCAAGTACGGCAAGATGATCACCGTCTCCAAGAAGCTCCACGCCCATGACGAGAACAACGAGGCTGGCCTCGGCGACACCGTCACCGTAATGGAGACTCGTCCCTTGTCCAAGACCAAGCGCTGGCGCCTCGTCGAGATCGTCGAGAAGGCCAAGTAGCCACCCGCAATATGGCCCAGAAGACCATGTGCGTCGCACGCCAGGGCGCACCTCTGGTACTTTTAAGGCACGGAGGATAGAAACATGATTCAGCAGGAGACCATGCTCACCGTCGCCGATAACTCCGGCGCTCGTAAGGTGAAGTGCATTAAGGTCCTCGGCGGCTCCAAGCGCCGTTACGCCGGCATCGCCGACGTCATCGTTGCCGCTGTGCAGGAGGCTACTCCTGGCGGCAACGTGAAAAAAGGCGACGTAGTACGTTGCGTCGTCGTGCGCACCGTCAAGGAGAACCGTCGTAAGGACGGCAGCTACATTCGTTTCGATCAGAACGCTTGCGTTCTGATCGATAAAGACGGCAATCCCGTAGGTACTCGTATCTTTGGGCCCGTCGCCCGCGAGCTGCGCGACCACAAGTACATGAAGATCGTCTCGCTCGCACCCGAGACGCTGTAAGAGGAGTGAGACGACATGCCTAAGATGAACATCAAGAAGGGCGACCTCGTCGAGGTCCTCTCCGGCAAGGATAAGGGTGCCCGCAGCCACGTGCTGCGCGCTCTTCCCGCCGACGGCAAAGTCGTGGTTGAGGGTGTTGCGCTGGTCAAAAAGGCTCAGCGTCCCACTCAGACCAACCAGCAGGGCGGTTTTGTAAGCCAGGAGGCTGCCATCGATGTGTCTAACGTCGCTTTGGTATGCCCTTCCTGCGACAAGGCCACTCGCGTTGGCCATGCCGTCAACGACGAGGGCAAGAAGGTCCGCGTGTGCAAGAAGTGCGGCAATCAATTCTAAGCACACACCCTTAATGTGGTTAAGCGCCTCGATGTTTTGGTATCGAGGCGCTTTTTCTTTTGAACGAGGCTCAGATGGCCAAAGCATGAATGCGGCTACACAAAGAGAATTTCTCGTTCTAATTACCCTTGCTATGGCCTATGATTTGGAATTGCACTGTGTCTGGCCCCACTACCTTTATGCCAATAGGTTGTGGGGGCGCGAGGATCTTGGGCTACCAAGACACCCCGCGCTGAAAAACCCCAAAGGAGTTTTACATGGCAGAAGAGAAGTATGTTCCTCGTCTCAAGACCCGCTATGAGGAAGAGGTTCGTCCCAAGCTGGTAGAGCAGTTTGGCTACACCAACCCCATGACCGTTCCTCAGATTGAGAAGATCGTAGTCAATATGGGTGTGGGCGAGGCCGCTACCGATGCTAAGGCTATAGACGCCGCTGTGGCTGACCTACGTCAGATCACTGGTCAACAGCCCATGGTAACCCGTGCTCGTAAGTCCATCGCCACCTTCCACCTGCGTGCCGGTATGCCCATTGGCGCCAAAGTCACTCTGCGCAAGGACCGTATGTGGGACTTCCTGGACCGCCTTATTGACATTGCCACCCCTCGTATCCGCGACTTCCGTGGTTTGCCAGTCAAGAGCTTTGACGGTCGTGGCAATTATTCACTGGGCGTCACTGAGCAAACCATCTTCCCCGAGATCGATTTTGACAAGGTCGATCACGTGCGCGGTATGGATATCACCATCGTTACTACCGCCAAGACTGATGAGGAGGGCAAAGCCCTGCTTGAGGGCTTCAACTTCCCCTTCAAGAAGAACGGCAAGTAACTTTATAAGCGTCAACAGGTTTCAATCTTTGTTGCCCCAGAAAAGCGAGGGCTGCAATGTGAAGGAGGATTTGTGGCTAAGACTTCGATGATCGTCAAGTCCCAGCGCACGCCCAAGTACTCGACGCGTCTTCAGCGCCGTTGTCAGCGCTGCGGTCGTCCGCACTCGGTGTACCGCAAGTTTGGGCTGTGCCGTGTCTGCCTGCGTGAGCTGGCGAACAAGGGCGATCTCCCTGGTGTCCGCAAGGCCAGTTGGTAATTTCTGCTGCCTCTAAGACCTCAAGGAGAACCCGCATTTAGGCGTCTGTGCCACGGGTGCAGACGAACCGCATGCAGGGATTTCATCTGGTACGAAGGAGAATCTCAATGAACGTGAACGATCCCATCAGCGATATGCTCACACGCATTCGCAACGCCAACAGCGCAGGCAAGGCAGATGTTTCTATGCCTTCCACCAAGGTGCTGGTTGAGGTTGCCCGCGTGTTGGCCGAGGAGGGCTACATCGAGGGCTATGTCGTAAACGACACCAAGCCTCAGAAGACCCTTGTCATTACGCTCAAGTATGGTAAGAAGCGCGCTCGTGTCATCAAGGGCATCAAACGTATTTCTAAGCCTGGTCTGCGTAAGTATTCTGCAGCCGCTGATCTGCCCCGTGTGTTGGGCGGATTGGGCACTGCCATCATTTCCACCTCTAAGGGCATGATGTGTGACCGCGATGCTCGTACCCAGGGCATCGGTGGCGAGATCATCGCCTACGTTTGGTAACCGGCAGGACTGAAAGGAGCTACCGTGTCCCGTATCGGTAAAATGCCTGTCCAGATTCCAGCCGGAGTCACCGTGACAGTTGACAACAAGACTGTGACTGTAAAAGGTCCTAAGGGCGAGCTGGTTCGTACCTTCTCTCCTCTGGTGAGCTTTGAGGTCAAGGACAACGAGGTTGTTGTCACCCCTGAGAATGAGGAGAAGGAAGCCAACGCCCAGTGGGGTCTTTCCCGTACCCTGGTGCACAATATGGTGCTAGGCGTGTCCGAAGGCTTTGAGAAGCGTTTGCAACTGGTTGGCGTTGGTTACCGTGCCACCCTTAAAGGCCGCGACCTGGATCTTTCTCTGGGCTACTCTCATCCTGTGATTATGCCCGCCCCTGAGAACATCACCTTCGAGGTGCCTGATAACACCCATATCGTAGTGAAGGGCATTTCCAAGGAGCAGGTGGGCCAAGTGGCTGCTGAGATTCGCGCCAAGCGTCCCCCCGAGCCTTACAAGGGCAAAGGCATCCGCTATATAGATGAGCATGTCCGCCGTAAGCTCGGCAAGGCTGCTAAGTAGCGATTCTGCCTCTAAAAGACCGCTACCCCGTCAGGTGGCGGCGTGAAAGAAGGAGTAAGTCCGCATGAACAAGCAGAAGGCGAAGAAGCTCGGGCTCAAGCGCCGCGAGCGTCGCGTCCGTAGCAAAATCACCGGTACCGCTGAGCGTCCCCGTCTCTCCGTGCACCGCACTAACGCAAACATCTATGCGCAGGTCATCGATGATGTCGATTCTAAGACCGTCTGCACCTGCTCTACCCTTGATCCCGAGTTCCGTGCCACCGGTAAGCTCGGTTCCAACAAGGAAGCTGCCGAGCTCGTGGGCGAGCTTATCGGCAAGCGCGCTCTGGACAAGGGCGTTACCACCGTCACCTTCGATCGTGGCGGTCGCATCTACCATGGCCGTGTTAAGGCCCTCGCTGATGGTGCCCGCAAAGCGGGCCTGAAGTTCTAGGAGGTATTGCAGATGGCTCGTAATCCTAAGCAGCGCGACGCCTCCGATCTTCAGGAGCGCGTTGTCTTCATTCACCGTGTGTCCAAGGTAGTTAAGGGCGGTCGTCGTTTCTCCCTGGTCGCATTGGTAGTCGTAGGCGACGGCAAGGGCAACGTGGGTCTTGGCATGGGCAAGTCCGCCGAGGTGCCTCTGGCTATCCAGAAGGCCGTCGACGATGCCAAGAAGAATATGTTCCATGTTCCTGTGACTGACGAGGGCTCTGTGCCCCACGCCGTGACTGGCCACTTTGGCGCCGGTCGTGTACTTATTCAGCCAGCTATCGAGGGTACCGGTGTCATCTCCGGTGGCTCCGTGCGTCCTCTCTTCGAGCTGGCTGGCATCAAGAACGTTATGTCCAAGTCCCTCGGCACCGCTAACTCCATGAACGTTATCAAGGCCGCCGCAGAGGGCCTCAAGCAACTGGAAAGCCCCGAGCAAGTCGCTGATCGTCGTGGCATCACCGTTGCCAAGATGTTCGGCACGAAGGAGGCCTAACCATGGCGAACACCCTCAAGATTAAGCTCGTGAGGAGCGCCGTCACCCAGGTGAAGCAGGACCAGACTCGCACCGCTCGTGCCCTGGGTCTCCGCCGCATTGGCGACGTTGTCGAGCAGCCTGATAACGAGAGCATCAGGGGCATGATCTTCAAGATCAAGCACCTGGTCGAGGTGGAAGAGAACTAGGAGTAAATAGCAATGCAACTCAATGATCTTCGCCCCGCCGAGGGCTCCCGTAAGAATCGCAAGCGCGTGGGCCGCGGCAATTCTTCCGGTAACGGCACCACTGCCGGCCGCGGCACCAAGGGTCAGCTTTCACGCTCCGGCGGCGGCAAAGGCGCTGGGTTTGAGGGCGGCCAGAACCCTCTAGCTATGCGCCTTCCTAAGCTCCCCGGCTTCACCAATCACAATCGTATTCAGTATGCGCCTGTAAACATTGCTCGCCTTGAGGCCTGCTTCAACGACGGCGATGTGGTAGATGGTGCCACTCTGGTTGAGAAGGGCGTCATCAAGAAGGCCACTCAACCGGTGAAGGTTCTCGGCGACGGTGAGCTGACCAAGGCCCTTACTGTCAAGGTAGACAAGGTGTCTGCCTCCGCCCAGGCCAAGATCGAGGCCGCAGGAGGAAAGGTCGACTAATCGTGCTCAAAGGTATTGCCAACGCGTTCCATGTCAAGGAGCTCCGTGACAAGATCCTGCTGACGATCGGCATCCTCGTGATCTATCGCATCGGTGCTTATCTACCGGTGCCTGGTATTCCCTTCCAGGGCATGCTGAACCAGTTTCAGACTGCCCTGGATGACCAGAGCGCGCTCGCTCTCCTGAACTTGTTCAGCGGCGGCGCGCTCGCGCGCGTATCGGTGTTCGCTCTGGGCATCATGCCCTACATCACTGCCCAAATCATCATGCAGATGCTCCAGGCCGTGATTCCTTCTCTGGGCGAGATGGCCAAGGAGGGCGACGCCGGTCAGCGCAAGATCACGCAGTACACCCGTTACGTCACTGTGGGCCTGGCACTGCTCAATGCCATCGGGTATCTCTTCTTATTCAAGAGCGATGCCTACGGTATCGATTTCTCTGCCATTGCTGCCCCTGCATGGCTGCTGGACACCATGGTGGTGCTCACCATGCTTGCTGGCGCCATGATCATCATGTGGCTTGGCGAGGTTATCACCCAGCGTGGTGTAGGCAACGGTATGTCTCTCATTATCTTTGCCAACATCATGAGCGGCTTGCCAACGGCCATCTTCAGCTCGGTGTCCTCTTCTGAGAACGGTGTGGTTATGACCGTGCTGGTGATCCTTGTGATCCTGGCGGTTATTCCCTTCATCATTTATATCGAGCGTGGTCAGCGTCGCATCCCGGTGTCGTATGCAAAGCGTGTCTCCGGTCGCCGTGTGATGGGTGGTCAGTCCACCTATCTGCCTGTAAAGGTGAGCACTGCAGGCGTTATCCCCATCATCTTTGCCTCGGCTATCCTTTACTTCCCTGCACAGATCGCTGTGTTCTTCCCCACGGTGGGATGGATGCAGGTCTTTGCCAATGCCGTATCTGCAGGTTGGCTCAACTGGGTCCTGTCTGTAGTGCTCATCGTGGTCTTCGCCTATTTCTACACCTCTATGGTGTTTAATCCTGAAGAGACTGCAGATCAGCTTCGCAAGCAGGGCGGCTATATCCCTGGCGTGCGCCCTGGTGCCACTACTGCCGCCTATATCAAGAGCGTTCTGGATCACATTACTCTGCCGGGCGCCATCTTCTTGGCCCTTATAGCAGTGGTTCCCTCGATCTTGTTCACGTTCACCTCTAATACCCTCATTCAAGCCTTCGGAGGAACATCCATCCTCATCATGGTGGGTGTTGCTCTAGACACTCTGACTCAGGTTCAGAGTCAGCTTGAGACCCATAACTACGAGGGCCTGTTCATTCGTTAATGTCCGGTGGGCTTAGGTGCCCCGAAGTGAGGAGAACTTCCATGAATATCGTCCTACTCGGGGCGCCTGGCGCCGGTAAGGGTACTCAGGCTCAGATGCTGGTTGAGCGTTATGGTCTTGATCACATCTCTACTGGTGACCTATTGCGTGCCGCTGTGAAAGCAGGGACACCTTTGGGCCTTGAGGCCAAAAGCTATATGGATGCAGGTCAGCTCGTGCCTGATTCTGTTGTAATTGGTCTTGTGAAAGAGCGTCTCGCTACTCCAGCTGCACAAAAGGGATTCATTCTTGATGGTTTCCCTCGCAACACTGCTCAAGCAGAAACTTTGGATACCGAGCTTGAGGGTATGGGGAAGAAGCTTGATGCGGCACTTCTTGTCGACGTCGCACCCGAGGTCATCATTGATCGTTTGAGCTCTCGTCGTGTGTGCCGTACTTGTGGTTATACCGGTACCGCTGCCGATAAGGTCTGTCCACGCGATGGTGGCGAAATGTATCAGCGTGATGACGACAAGCCTGAAACCATTAAAAAGCGCTTGGATGTCTATGAAGAGAAGACTGCTCCTCTGGTGGATTACTACCGTGAGAGTGCCATCCTTCGCGAAGTGGACGGCGATCGACCGCAGGCCGAGGTCTTTGATGACGTCGTCGCCCTCCTGGGCCTCTAGGGATTATCTCTATGATCAAATTTAAAACATCGGCAGAGATTGAGTCGATGAAAGCAGCCGGGGCCGTTTCTAAAGCGGCCCTGCGTTGCGTTGGAGCGGCAATTGTCCCAGGAGTGAGAGCTCTTGATCTAGACAGGATCGCAGAGTCTGTCATACGAGCCAATGGTGGTGTTCCTGCTTTCAAAGGGTATATGGGCTTTCCGTCCTCTATCTGTTGTTCTGTCAACGACCAGATAGTTCATGGTATTCCCACTGATGATGTCGTGGTTAAGAACGGCGATATCGTTTCTATAGATACCGGCGCCATTGTCAACGGTTGGGTAGGGGATAACGCCTGGACGTTCTTTTGCGGCACTCCTAGTCTTCAAGATAAAGAGCTCTGCGAAGTCACTCGTGACTGTTTGAAGATTGCCATTAAGCAAGCTGTGCCAGGAAATCACCTAGGTGACATTGGCCATGCAGTTCAAGAGCACGCGGAACGTCATGGTTTTGGAGTCATTCGCGACTATGCAGGTCATGGTATAGGCCGTGAGATGCACGAAGAGCCTTCTGTAAGGAATTTTGGCCATAAAGGTCGAGGCATCAAGATTCAAGAGGGTATGGTATTGGCTATCGAGCCAATGATCGTGCGAGGCGCTTACCAAACTCAAGTCGAGCGCAATCGTTGGACGGTAGTGAGTCGTGACCATTCTACGGCAGCCCATTATGAGAACACGGTGGCTGTAACAGCAGATGGTCCAGTGATCCTCACCTCAGACGGGAAGGGTCCTTGGTGTCCTCTGGAGGGTGGAGTAGCTTAGCGTGCCGGGATTGCATGAAGCATTCATAGGCGGTAAGCCTGTACTTCTACAACGCATATAAATGAATGTGCTGTGTGGTCTTTTCTCGGTAGGGGCGAATTGAGCTTTCGAGCATGGACTCACACAAAACCATGAGATAGACTGATTAGCTGCTGTTCGCTGTGAAGAGAGGTAGTTGCGTGAGCAAACAAGACGCAATCGAACTGGAGGGCAAGGTGCTTGAGCCGCTGCCCAATGCCATGTTCAATGTGGAGCTGGAGAATGGACACACGATTCTCTGCACCATTTCAGGCAAGATCCGTATGAACTACATTCGTATTTTGCCAGGTGACCGCGTGGTAGTGGAGATGTCTCCCTACGACCTTACGCGTGGTCGCATTACCTACCGCTACAAATAGCAGTGTTTGAGGCGACAACGTCCAGTGGTTGCCTTGAAGATTGTGAAGCGATACAAGCCGGCCCTCTTATAAAGAGTCGGCCACAGCTGTGGATATAACCGCCAGCGGCTGGGCGAAGATATAGAAAGCATCAATGGAAGGAAGACAGATGAAGGTCCGTCCCTCTGTCAAGAAGATGTGCGACAAGTGCAAGATCATTAGGCGCCATGGCAAGGTGCTCGTAATCTGCGAGAACCCCCGCCACAAGCAGCGTCAGGGTTAAAGCAGAACGAGAGGAGCTACAAGGTGGCCCGTATTAACGGTGTCGACCTCCCGCGCGAGAAGCGCGTTGAGATCGGTCTTACCTATATCTATGGCATCGGCCGCACTACAGCCGAGAAGATCTGCGCCGCCACTGGCGTGGACCCCGATACCCGCGTCCGCGACCTCACTGATGAAGAGGTTGCCAAGATGCGTGATTACATCGACGCTCACTACACCGTCGAAGGCGATCTCCGTCGTGAGACTCGTCAAAATATCGCCCGCCTGATGGAGATCGGCTGCTATCGCGGTCTTCGCCATCGCAAGGGTCTTCCTGTCCGCGGTCAGCGCACCCATACTAACGCTCGCACCCGTAAGGGTAAGAAGCGCCAGATCGGTGCCAAGAAGAGGGGCTAAGGGAGACAGATGGCTCAGAAGAAGAACGCTAAGACGACGCGCATCCGTCGCGCCGAACGCAAGAACATTGCTGTGGGTCAGGCCCACATCAAGAGCACGTTCAATAACACGATTATTTCCATCACCGATCCGCAGGGCAACGTCATTGCTTGGCAGTCTGCTGGCACCGTGGGATTCAAGGGCTCTCGCAAGTCCACCCCCTTTGCCGCCCAGATGGCCGCTGAAGCCTGTGCCAAGACCGCTATGGAGCACGGCATGCACTCTGTAGCCGTCTTCACCAAGGGCCCTGGCTCTGGCCGTGAGACTGCTATTCGCTCACTCCAGGCCGCTGGCCTTGAGGTGAAGAGCATTCAGGACAAGACGCCCATTCCGCACAACGGTTGCCGTCCGCGCAAGCGTCGTCGCCAGTAATCAGGATCAGGAAGGATAGCTAACATGGCAGTTGATAGGACTCCTGTCCTGAAGCGCTGCAGGGCTTTGGACATCGACCCCATCGTGATGGGCATTAACAAAAAGTCCAACCGTCAGCCCAAGCGCCAGCGTCGGCAGGAGAGCGAATATGGTCGTCAGCTTCGCGAGAAGCAGAAGGCCAAGTTCATCTATGGCGTGCTCGAGAACCAGTTCCATGGCTACTATGAGCAGGCTCTTAAGGTCGAGGGCATCACCGGCGACAACCTCATGAGCATTCTTGAGACTCGCCTGGACAATGTGGTGTTCCGCCTTGGCTTTGCCCGCACCCGTAAAGAGGCTCGCCAGACCGTGCGTCACGGCCACATTCAGGTCAATGGCAAGCGCGTGGACATTCCCTCTTACCGCGTAAAGGCCGGCGACGTGGTTTCTGTCGCCCCCAAGTACTCTGACCTGCTCCCCATCAAGGAGGCCATCATCGCTTCTGAGCACATGGCCGTTCCTGCATGGCTTGAGGTCGACATCGAGAAGCTCTCGGGCAAGGTGCTGCAGATCCCTTCCCGCGATCAGATCGATCTCGACATCAACGCCCAGCTCATCGTCGAGCTCTACTCCAAGTAACGAGCAACCCCGGTTGGAGGTATACATGTCCGAATTCATCCGACCGCAGGTGTCGGTAGAAGAGGTCAAGACCAACGTCGCCCGCGTGACCGTCGAGCCCCTGGAAGGCGGCTTTGGCGACACCCTCGGCAACTCCATTCGCCGCGTGCTCTTGTCTAGCCTGGAGGGCGCAGCTGTTCGTGCTATTCGTATCGACGGCGTGCAGCATGAGTTCTCTACGGTAGAGGGCGTCTATGAGGACGTCACCGATATCGTCCTCAATGTGAAGAAACTCGTCTTCCAGCGCACCGGCTCTGCCGAGGAAGCTGAGGCTGAGGTCAACATCGAGGGTCCCGCCACTGTCTCTGGTGCGGATTTCTTGGTGCCTGCAGGTTTTGAGCTGGTCAATCCCGAGCTCGTCATCTGCCACCTGGGTGAGGGCGCTCATCTCAAGATGACCCTCTATCTGGGCTGTGGCCGTGGCTATGTCTCTGGTGAGAACAACGAGGGCGACAACGATGCCATCGGCATCATCCACGTTGATTCCCTCTACTCTCTTGTGCGTCGCTGTGCCAAGACCGTCGAGCCTTGTCGCGTGGGTCAGCATACTGACTTCGATCGCCTGGTGCTCGAGGTGGAGACCAATGGCGCCAAGGATCCTCGTGAGGCTGTGGTCGAGGCCGCCAACATCATCAATCAGCACATGAGCGCATTCATGACGCTGAACGAGGAAGGCGACCACGAGGAAGAAGTGTCCATCTTCGTGAGCAACGAGGAGGACGACAACTCTGAGCTCGACAAGCCTATCGAGGGCCTCGACCTCAGCGTGCGTTCCTACAATTGCCTCAAGCGCGCCGGTATCCACACCGTGCGCCAGCTGGTGGACTACTCGGAGAATGACCTCCTCAACATCCGCAACTTCGGCGTGAAGTCCATCGAGGAAGTCAAGGATAAGCTCGAGTCTATGGGCCTGGGCCTCAAGGCTTAACCCTGCGACCAACACTTAAAGAACCACTGAGGAGTAATACACCATGAGGCACCAGAAGAAGCATGGTATGAAGCTCGGCACCGATGCCAGCCATACCAAAGCCATGAAGAAGAGCCTGGTCGGCGCTCTGCTTGCAAACGACCGCATCAAAACCACCCTGCCGCGCGCCAAGGCCATCCGCGGCGACGTGGATCGCATCATCACTTGGGCAAAGAAGGGCGACTTGCATTCTCGTCGCCTGGCCATCGCCAAGGTGGGCGACCCCCAGCTCGTTCGCGAGATCTTCGAGAAGGTCGAGCAGGGCATGTGGGCTGACCGCAACGGTGGCTACACCCGCATCATGAAGCTCGGTCCCCGCAAGGGCGACAACGCTGAGATGGCGCTCATCGAGCTCGTGACTGAGCCTGTGCAGGCCAAGGTCAAGGCAGCCCCCACCAAGGTGGAGAAGGTCGAGCCTGTCAAGGCCGACGAGCCCGAGACCACTGAGGCTGAGGAGGCACCTGCCAAGGACGAGGCTCCCGCTGAGGAGGCTCCTGCCGAGGTAGACGCTGAGTAGCCGCTGCCACTGCGCACAATTATGAAGGGAGGTCTCGCCTTGTGCGGGATCTCCCTTTTTCTCTAGCGCCCTCATTTCCTGCCGAGAAGTCCGACCCATCTCATCCTGCACCCCGTCCGTCCTGGTAGCTCAAAAGGAGGTCTCCTATGGAACTGGCACTCAACGCAGTGCAGTTTAGCTATACCGCTGCCGAGAAGCCCCAGCTTTCCGTAGATGCGCTCTCGCTGTCCTCGGGCACTCATTGGGCATTGGTGGGGCCCAACGGGTCAGGAAAATCCACGCTGCTGCAGCTTTTGGCGGGAAGGTTTGCTCCTCAACAAGGCCTACTCACCCTCGATGGGAATGCGTTTGGCCAAGATCTCCAGCCTTCGCAGTTCTTTCAGCAGGTGGCTTTTGCGTCCCAGGATGCAGAGGCAAGCATCGTGGCTTCGCTGATAGAGGACGAGGTGGCTTTTGGCCCCCGCAATTTAGGCCTGGCCCCAACCTTGGTTCAACAGCGGGTTCGTGCAGCTCTTAATGCCGTGGGACTAGGCTCCATCGCTTCCCAACGCACCGACGCCCTTTCCGGTGGGCAGCTTCAGCGCCTGCAGCTCGCAGGCCTCTTGGCGCTCCATCCCCAATTCCTCTTGCTTGACGAGGTCACCTCATCGCTCAATGCCGCGGCTGCCCAAACCATCCGCCAGCTGCTTTACAAAGGTGATCCTGCAGCCTGTGGCCAGCTTTTAAGCACCCATGATATTGTCGAGGTGTGTCAGGCACAGCAAGTGGTGCTCATGTATGAGGGTCGTATCCAGCGCGTCCTCAGTCCTCAGCAGCTCTTCGAAGATGAAGCTCTCTGGTGCCTTATGGGCTACCATCGCAGCTTCCTGGGGCAGGCGGCTCGAGCACTCGCCCTCACGCACAAGCCCGTGGCAGCCATCACCAACCCCAAGTCTTGTATGCAAGCCTGGCATCAAGCCTGTTTCCCTGTGCCTTCGATGCCTTCGCACGCGACATCCCATCCTGCACCAGAGGGTCTCACGTTGCACAAGGTCACCCTTGCGAGTGAGACGGGCGTCCTTCTCAAGGACGTGTCCTTCATTGTTCCTGCAGGCCAGATCACGTTGCTGCTGGGGGCTTCTGGGGCCGGTAAAACCTGCACGTGCCGGGTGGCAGCAGGGCTTTTGGCTGCCGATAAGGGCCAAGCCTCGCTTCAGGGGATGCCTGTGAAGGCAGGGATGGTGGCCTACAGTGCCCAGAGGTCTGAGGATATGCTCTTTTGCGATCAGGTGGCAGAGGACGTGGCCTATGGGCCCCGTTTGGCGGGGCTTTCTGGCGAGGCGCTTCGCATGCGAGTGGAAGAGGCGCTCGCCGCGGTGGGGCTAGACGAGTCCTTAGCCCTGCGGTCACCCTATGAGCTATCGGGCGGCCAGCGGCGAAAGGCGGCCCTTGCGGCGGTCATCGCCCAGCAGGCTCCGGCCCTCATTTGCGATGAGCCCTGCGCCAATCTCGATCCTCAAGGCGTTGTACAGGTAGTGAAAGCCTTGGCTGCCCAGGCCAGTGCGGGGGCAGCGGTGTTGGTGACCACCCATGATCCCGAGCCTTGGCTTCAAGTAGCCCATCAGGTGGTGATCCTTGAGACGGGTGCGGTGATATGGCAGGGAAGTCCCTACGAGCTGGTGGCCCAAGCGCCTCTGGCCTCCTCGGCGGCAGGAGAGCCCCTGTCGCTTAGGCTGCGCCGCCAATTGGCTGCAGGCAGAGAATCACACCCTGCAAAGCTTCAGAACCTCTCAAACTCCCCAAACACAGGGGAAGGCGCCCTATGATTACCAGCAGCTATGGTACCTACCTTCTTGGAAACGGGCCTCTTCATCGGTTGGACGCCAGGGCAAAGCTTTGCTGGCTGCTCGCAGTGACCGTCGCGGTGTTTTGCGCCGCCTCTGCTTGGGTGCCTGCTCTCTTGCTGCTGTTGTCGCTTGTGGCTGCCAAGCGCGAAGGGGTGCCGTTAAGGTCGCTGGCGGGAGCCTTGGGGCCTGCGCTGGTCATTTTGCTGCTGGCATTTCTGTCGAACGCCCTGGTGGTCGATGGTGGCGGTGACATCGCTCTTTGGGGCCCATGGGGCATCTCCTGGGCAGGCTTTGGCCGCGGCCTTCATGCCGTAGCGCGCATACTGTGCCTGGTGGCTTGGTCGCTCACCTTGGCCTGCGCCACAAGCTCCCAGTCTCTGGTCGACGGGTTCGTAGCTATGGCGAGGCCCCTCAAGCATGTGGGCGTCTCTGCTGCCCAAGCGGGCATGATGCTCTCGCTGGTCCTGCGCTTCTTGCCCCTTTGTGGCACGCAGATCCATAAGCTGCGCGATGCCCAGCGAGCCCGTGGCCTCGACCTTGATGGGGGATCGGTGGTCACCCGCCTCAAGAGCTGGGTGTCAGTGCTTATACCGGTAACTGTGTCGCTCTTTGCACGGGCGCAGCGCACCGCACAATCCATGACAGGCCGCTGCTGGGGCTATAAGGAGCCACAGGTAGCCCCTAAACCATTGGGAGCCTCCGGGTGGGGAGCGATCGCAGGTTCTGCGGCATTGGTGGTCCTCTCAATCTGGCTCCCTTGAGCACCTGCGCAACCGCCTCTCAACATCGCATCCCATTCCGCCCTCAAGGAGAAACCCATGGAGCCTCAAGCGCGTTTACTGCACACCCAGGAGCCTCTCGCACACCCAGAAGCAGACATGCCTCTGGGCAACAGGGCGCCTTGTGGCCCAGAGGATCTGGGATCTGACTCGAGCACTTTGGTGCTAAAGGTGGGCTACCGCGGGGCACGCTTCTCGGGTTTCGCAGCCCAAGAAGGCCAGCCTACCATTGCCGGCGAACTCAACGAGGCGCTGTCGGTGCTTTTGCGGCGCCCTGCCGAGGTGGTCTGTGCCGGCCGCACTGATGCCGGCGTGAGCGCGCTGGGCCAATATGTATCTCTGCCGGTGAGTGCTCGGGAGCGCAGGGATTACTCTGCTGCTCGACTGCTGCGCTCGTTGGATGCCCTCACCTCCGACGATATTTCGCTTCGAGGGGTTTGGGAGGCTCCGGCGGGATTCTCGGCTCGTTTCGATGCCGAGAAACGCTGCTATCGCTACCGCATCGCCACGGGCCCTCGGCCCGTCATGGCGCAAGGAACGGCCCTGTGGGTGCGCCAGGAGCTGGACGTGGCGTCCATGGATGAGGCTGCCGGCTATCTGGTGGGGGAGCATGACTTCAAAAGCTTTTGTAAGGCAGCCTCGGCTGAAGGGAAGTCCACCTGTCGCGAGATCCTGCGTTGTCAGGTGAGTGCGGGCCAGGAGTATGGCGAGCCGTTGGTCTATATAGACGTGGAGGGTAATGCCTTCTTGCACAATATGGTGCGCATCATCACGGGCACCCTGCTGGAAGTGGGGGCCGGCAGACGTGCCCCCAGTTGGGTGGGCGAGGTCTTATCGGCAGCCGATCGCAGGGCCGCTGGACCCACCGCTCCTCCTGAAGGCCTGTTCTTTATTGAGGTACACTACCCCAATGGGCTGTTGCACCCCTGGTAGGGATTCGCGCAGGCCTGGGCTAGACTGGATCTAAGGGTTCAAGGCAGCTGCGAGAGGGCGCCTTGGGCTGTGAGAGCGAATGCGAAGGAGGAGCACAATGGCGAAACTCGAAAGCGGGCTTACCTACGAGCAGGCCCATGACCTTTTGTGCCAGTACAACAAGGATCCCTTCCATGTGCAACACGGCGAGACCGTAGGAGGTCTCATGGGTTACTTTGCGGCCGAGTACGATCCCGAGAACGTGGACTTTTGGACTCAGGTGGGGCTGCTTCACGACCTTGATTGGGAGATGTTCGACCCCGATCTTCACACCATCGAGACGGCGCGCCTGCTCAAAGAGGCCGGGGCCTCTGAGGAGCTGGCCCATTCCATCCAAACCCATCAGTCGGATCTCAATCCTGACCTGCCTCAGCCGGAGTCCAAGATGGAAAAGATGCTCTATGCCTCAGACGAGCTTTCGGGCCTTATTACCGCTTGTGTGGCTATGCGCCCCTCCAAGAGCGTCATGGACTTCAATGTGAAGTCGCTCAAGAAGAAGTTCAAGACCAAGAGCTTTGCAGCCGGCTGCAACCGCGACGATATCCGCCGCGGCGCAGAAATCAATGAACTTGAGCTGGATGAGCTGTTCGCCATGGTGATTGAGGGTATGAAAGCCATAGCGCCTGATCGCGACACTTTTGGGAGCGAAGAGGCCTAAGGAGTAGACGGCCTTCGTTTCAAAAGTCGAGGTTTCAGCATGCAAGACATGGTCACGTTCATTGGCGAGGTAGTGGGCGAGTCGGTGCAAGACACCCTGGTGCTCATGCCGTTCCTCTACGTCACCTACCTCGCCATGGAGTGGCTGGAACACAGCGCTCAGGGATTCTCTGAGCGCGTTATTTTGAAAGCAGGCAAAGCAGGCCCCATACTGGGCGCTCTTTTGGGCGCGCTGCCTCAGTGCGGCTTTTCGGCCATGGGCGCCACCCTCTACAGCGGCCGAGTGGTCACGCTGGGCACCCTCATCGCGGTGTTTCTGTCCACTTCAGACGAGATGCTGCCCGTATTCATAGCCAACGGCGCCCCGGTTATCCAAATCGTCACCATTCTGGCATTCAAGGTGAGCATCGGCATGGTGGCAGGCCTTCTGGTGGACCTGGCCGTGCGCATCTTCCATATCCCCACCCACTCTGTGCTGCGCATCCATGAGCTGTGCGAGCAGGACCATTGCGGCTGCGATCAGCTGGCTCAAGAGCCTGCCCAGCCAACAGATGGCCCCGCTGCCCATCAGCGGCTCTGCGAGAGCTGCGCTGCCCAGGAGGGCAAAGATCATGAGGTGGAGGCCCTAGCCAAGAACGTCTATCTGGATGACGGCGATTTGGCAGAGGCTGAGGACCAATGCGCCCATGATCCTGAGTGCACGGGGCACTTCTCGGCTGTCGATAAGGGCGGCCATAGCCACCAGGACCGCGTTTGCGACCATGGGGCTGCCGGCCACGACCGCTGCTGCGCCCATGGCCATAGCCACGGCCATGGCTCCATTTGGAAGAGCGCCCTCGTTCATACGGTGCAGGTAACGCTGTTCATTTTTGTGATCACCCTGGTGTTGGAGTTCGTCATCGACGGCGTGGGCGAGGACGTATTCGCCACATTCCTTTTGGCCCATCCAGATCAAGCGGTGCTCTATTCGGCGCTGGTGGGGCTTATCCCTAACTGCGCGGCCTCGGTGCTCATCTCCGAGCTCTACCTTCAGGGCGCGCTGGGCTCTGGCGCCATGATCTCCGGACTTTTGGTGGGAGCCGGCGTGGGCCTGCTGGTGCTCTTTAGGGCCAACCGCCCCATGCGCTCCAACCTTGGCATTGTGGCCCTGCTCTTCTTTGTGGCGGTGCTCTGCGGCTTTATCGTCAATCTTTCAGGTTTCGTCTTCTAGCACATTTGGCGGCTGTGGGCATTCATAAAACTCCCTTATGGGCATTCCCTGGATGTCGCGTGTATGTGATGTGAGGGTTGGCCTGCATCAAACTCTTGTATAAATCGGCTGGTATCGTGGGGTGAACGGATGCCGTGTTCGAGGATGCGAGGGGAGGAGATCGCCTATGGTGCCAAAGCAGCCCCGCGTGTCGGTGATCATGCCGGTGTACAACATAGAGTCCTATGTCACCCGTGCCGTGGAGTCTATCCAAAACCAGACCTTGTCTGATTGGGAGCTGTTCTGCATCGATGACGGCTCTACAGATCGCTCTGGCGAGATCCTCGATCGCCTGGCATCTCGCGACTGGCGCATCGAGGTCATCCATACTGAGAACCGCGGCGCTCCCGCTGCCCGCAATCTGGCCTTGGATCGCGCCCGCGGTCGCTATGTGCACTTTATCGATGGCGATGACTGGGTCGAGCCCACCATGCTTGCCGACGAGGTGGCCCTGGCAGAGGAGCATGGTCTGGAGCTGGTGATCGCCGGCTTCACCATCGAGACCTACTATGGCGATGCCGGCGAGCATCTGGTAGAGGAGAAGTCGGTGGACGACGTGGTCTTCTCCAGCCAAAAGGCGTTTAGAGCTGCAGCCTATCGCCTGTTCGACCAGAACCTGCTCTATGTGCCTTGGAACAAGCTCTTCCTGCGCAGCCGCATCGAGGAGCTTCACTTGCGCTTTCGCCCCACCTTTTGGGATGACTTCCCCTTTGTGCTGGACTACATCCGGGACGTGGAGCGCGTAGGGGTCACCAGCCGCTGCTATTACCACTTCTCTCGTAGCCGGGCAGAATCTGAGACCGCCCGCTGGCGCCCCAATATGTATGAGAAGCGAGAAGAAGAGCACAGCTGGATGTTGGATCTCTATAACCATTGGGATTTGGCTGCAGACCCTGCCAGCGTCGAGATGGTGCAGCGTCGCTATATCGAGCGCCTCATAGGCTGCATCGAGAATGTGTGCAATCCCGCCTGCGACCTCACCCCTGAGGAGCGCCGCGCTCAGGTGAGCGCCATGATCATGTCGCCTCGCGCTCAGCTGGCTGTGGAGCTCGCCCGTCCGCGTTCAACCATGATGCAGCTCATGCTCATCCCCATTCGCCGCAAAGACGTCTCCATGGCCATTGCAGAGGGCAACTTCATCTCTATGGTCAAGCGCTCCAACGGGCGCATCTTCGCCCTTCTCAAAGCTCGCAGATAGCCGGGACGTCCCACAGGCGCACTGCGAGGGACGGCGGGGCTTCTCGGCAAGGGAAGAAGCGAGGAGATTGCGGGGTTCCCTGTCGCAATCCTGCCGTTTGGAAGAGTCTGCGACAGAGTCTTTCTTAAGCGGGTAGGCTAGCCTTTAGTGTCACTGGCGGGAGACTCATCCGCTTCCCTTAGGAAAGGACATCCTATGTCTAATGAAGGCAAAAAGGTAAAAGTACATTATCGCGGCACCCTAGATGACGGTACGCAGTTTGATAGTTCCTACGATCGCGACGAGCCCATAGAGTTTGTGGCTGGCTCGGGCATGATGATCAAAGGGTTCGACGACGCGGTGATCGATATGGAGCCCGGCGACAAGAAGACCATCCACCTGGAGCCCGCTGAGGCCTACGGCGACGTGCGCCCTGAGCTCATCATCGATTTCCCCATCGATCAAGTGCCCAACGTGGATCAGCTCTCTGAGGGCACCAAGATCTTCTTGCAAGGCCCTGCCGGGCAGCCCATCCCCGCTACGGTCACCAAGATCACAGACGAGGCCGTAACCGTGGACGCCAACCATGACCTGGCAGGCAAGCCATTGAACTTCGACCTTGAGCTGGTGGAGGTTGAGGACTAGTCGGTCTTCGCTGCTCGTTCACCTGATCCTTGGGGCCGGTCTCCTGAAGGGGGCCGGCTTTTTTTGTAGGCGCCCGATGAGGACCCCTGGCTCACAAGAGGGCTTGAGATGCGGCAGTTCGGCGGCTGTCGCAGGACGTCTTTAAGGCTGGCTTGGCTCGCGGTGTGCGACTTGGTAACACTTGGTAACTCCTCGGCAACTAAGAGTCCCTAGGCTAGGTAGCACTATGAGGTAGGCTGGGATCTCTCGCGCTGGTGCGGCAAGGGTCCGGCCGCCTCCTTAACCCTTGCGACCCAGGAGGTTTGGCTATGGCGGCCCTCAAGCCCATGGACGAGACTTTGGTGGGGTATCTGGCAGATGAGTCAAGAACCCACGGTACCGCCCAGGCCATCGCGTTTCCTGTCTCTGAGGCAGAAGTCGTCGAGGTGGTGTGCCAAGTACGCCGGGAAGCGAGCGGCCCCATCACCGTTCAAGGCGCTCGTACGGGGCTGGCCGCCGGTGCGGTGCCCTATAGTGGCACCGTGCTCAACACCAGCCGCATGAATAGGGTTACAGGGCTCATGAGCCATGGCGACGGCAGCTTCTCCGTGCAGGTGCAGCCGGGTGTGGTGCTCCAAGACCTGCGCCGAGACTTGGAGCGCAAAAGCTTCGATACCACCGGCTGGAGCCAAGACTCCCTGGATGCCCTGGAGGCCTTCAAGGCGGCGCCGGCGCAGTTTTTTCCTACCGATCCCACAGAGACCTCGGCTTGCCTAGGAGGCATGGCGGCCTGCAATGCCTCTGGCGCCCGCTCCTTTCGCTATGGCCCGGTGCGCCCCCATATCTCGGGCCTGCGCCTGGTGACAGCCACAGGCGACGTCATCGACCTCGTGCGCGGCCAGGTACAAGCTCAAGACGGCATCCTTGCCCTTCCCACCCAAAGCGGCGCGACCCTTGAGATTCCCGTGCCCACTTATGAGATGCCCCAGGCCAAATGTGCCAGCGGTTACTTTGCCTCGCCTGCTATGGACGCCGTGGATCTCATCATTGGCTCCGACGGCACCCTGGGCGTCATCACCCAGCTTACCTGCGACCTTTTGCCGGTACCCGCCCTTATCTGGGGCGTCAACTGCTTCTTTTCTGCAGAGGACGCTGCCCTCTCCTTTGTGGAGCTGCTCCAAGAGGCTGCGGCGGCGCCTGCCTACGTTCCCGCTGCCGAGAAACCCGTGGCCTTGGAAGCTGGGCCTTCTGTGTTGAAAGACGCCATAGTGGCCCTGGAATACTTCGATGGCGACGCCCTCGACATCCTGCGAGCCCAACGCGCACAGGACCCAGCCTTCAGCTCCTTGCCGGAGCTGCTCTGCCAGGAGCGCGTCTGCGTCTACTGCGAGCTGGCGGCCTCTGACCACGACCAAATGGTGGAGGCAGTGGCTAAGATCTCGGAAGCCATGGAATCCGTGGGGGCACAGCCGGACTTGAGCTGGGTGGGCACCATGGCTGCCGACCGCGAGCGCCAGCGCTTCTTCCGCCATGCAGTGCCGGAGTCAGTGAACATGCTTATCGACAGCTACCGTGCCAAAGACCCCGCCGTCACCAAGGTGGGCAGCGACATGAGCGTGCCTCGGGGCAAGCTGCGCCAGGTCATGGAGCTCTATCGCTCTACCATCCAGGCGTCGGGCCTTCAAAGCGCTGCTTGGGGCCACATTGGCGACAATCACCTCCATGTGAACCTGCTGCCTCACAACGAGGCCCAATGGCATCAAGCCAAAGACCTGCTGGCGCTTTGGGCCAAAGAGGTCTCTGCTATGGGCGGCGCCGTCTCTGCCGAGCATGGCGTAGGCAAGATTAAGCGCGACTTTTTGATGCCCATGTATGGCCTTGAGGGCGTGCGGGCCATGGCCCGCACCAAATTGGCACTGGATCCCGAGGGGCTCTTTGGCCAGGGCACCCTCTTTAGCCTCGAGCTTCTTCAAGAAGAAGCGGCACTCCAAGGCGCCCCTCCTAAGGGATGCTAGCCATGTCCTGCGAACCCGTCCGCCCCTCCAAGGAGGATTCCGTGAGCTTTGACAAGCAGACGACCTGGGAAGGCGCGCCCTTCTCGGTAGCCGTATTGATGAAGGCGGTCCCGGCCTCCACCGAGGTGGCCATGGATCCCGTGACCCACACCATCGTGCGCGACGGGGGAGCCGCGGTGCTCAACCCCTACGACACCGCCGCCCTTGAGCTGGCCTTAAAGCTCAAAGCTCAGCTTGAGGGGGAGGGGGTGCCGGTGGCGATCTCGGTGCTTTCCATGGGAATCCCGGCTACGGCCGATCTGCTGCGCGACGCCGTTGCTCGCGGCGCCACTCGGGCCCTGCTGCTTTCCGACCGCGCCTTTGCCGGCAGCGACACCCTGGCTACCAGCTATGCGCTGGAGCTGGGCCTTCGCGAGCTGGGCGATCAAGACTTGGTGCTCTGCGGCAAGATGGCGGTGGATGGCGACACAGCCCAGATCGGCTCCGAGGTGGCGGCAGGCCGCGGCTGGCCCTGCGTAACCGGTGCCCTCTCGGTAGAGATGGCACCTTCTTCGCAGATGACCCGCGCCACGCTTGCAGAGGCAGGCCTGGTGGTAAGCCAGGTTTTCGATGGCGAGAAAAAGCGCGTAGGAGTGCCGCTTCCCTGCGTGGTGACCGTGGACAAAGACGCGGCCACCCTGCGCATGCCCTCAGTCACAGGGGTGCTCGAAGCCCAAAAGATCCAGGTAGAGGTGCGTGGCGCCGCCCAATTGGGCGCCGATCTTGCCCAATGCGGCCTCGAGGGCTCGCCCACGCAGGTTGTGCGCTGCTGCGTGCCGGAGGCCAGCGGGGCCTGCCAGTTCCTCGCCGGCAGCCCGGCCCAGATCGCCGAGCAGCTCGGCGCCATCGTCGACCAGTCAGAGGGGGCCTAGATCCCATGGCAGTCATTAGGATAGATCAGGATCTGTGCATAGGCTGCGGCCTCTGCGTGCGGGTGTGCGCCAACGACGGCGTGAAGGTGGAGAACCGCCGCGCTTCCATTACCGAGAATTGCATAGCCTGCGGCCTGTGCGTCGATGCGTGCCCCAAAGGCGCCGTCTGCCGCGAGACTTCTCGCGCTTCTGCCGACCTCTCCGCGTGGAGCGGCATGATGGTGGTGGCTCAAACCGATAAGAGCGCAACTCCGCTGCCGGTGGCCTATGAGTTGGTGGGGGTGGCTCGCGACCTGGCACACGAGCGCGGCTGCTCTTTGCGCGTGCTGGTGATCTCCGGGTTGCAGCCGGGATGCCAGTGCACCGGAGGTTATGCGCCGCTTATAGATGCCGGTGCCGATGAGGTGCTGGTGCTGGAGGATCCCGCCTTCGCCATCCCCGATGGAGCAGCTATCGGGCAAGCGGTGGCTCAGGTCATCCAGCAGTTCAAGCCCGAGGCGGTGCTCTTTGGGGCTACCGATCTGGGACGCGAGGTGGCGCCTCGGGTGGCTCGGGAGCTTTCCTGCGGCCTGACGGCCGACTGCACCCAGTTGGCGCTCGATAAAGAGGGCTTGTTGCTGCAAACCCGCCCAGCCTTTGGCGGCAACTTGCTGGCCACTATCGCAAGCCCTGCTGCGAGGCCTCAGATGGCCACAGTGCGCCCAGGTGTTTTTTCTCGGCCGGAACCGAAGAAGGGCCGTTGCGGCACCATCTATCATCTGACAGCGGCCCCTTCTTCTGTGCCAGGCATCCAAGTGCTCTCAGAAGAGCCGGCCTCTTCAGGTGCTTCCATCGCGGATGCAGAGGTGCTCGTGGTGGTAGGCCGCGGCATCCGCGACAAGAAGGCGCTGCCTACCATGGAACGCTTGGCTGCGCTGTTGGGAGGGCAGGTGGCCTGCACCCGCCCGGTGGTGGAAGCCGGCTGGATGGACCATGAGAGCCAGGTGGGGCAGACGGGCGTCTCGGTGGCGCCGCGGGTGCTCATCTCTATGGGCGTCTCGGGAGCTATCCAGCATCTGGCGGGCATCTCGGGGGCAAAGACGGTCATTGCGGTCAACGAAGACCCCGACGCCCCTATCTTCTCTGTGGCCCAAGCAGGTGCAGTGGCAGACTGCCGCCAGGTGGCTGACGAGTGGGTGAAGTACTTGGAAGAAGCGACGGGTCGCTCCGCTTAGCTGCGCTGTCGCCCTCTGGATCTAGGGCGCGCCTCCGACCCAAGACGCATCCTCTCCCAGGGCGCCCACGCCCTCATGACATATCGGTGTTTGTCTCTGCGAAATCTCAGACGCTCATTTACCATGGGAATCCAAGCTTTCTTTAAAGGAGGATTTCTATGACTCACACTGTGGCGCGCTGCGCCTGTGCGCTGGCGCTGGCGTCTCTTGTGGCACTGACAGGTTGCTCTGGGCAGGCTGCCACCACCGAGCAAAGCAACGCTTCCGAGGCGGCTACCCAAGAGCCTTCTGAGGCCAAGACCCAGGCCGCCAAGGGCGACAAAGTCAAGGTGCACTACACGGGCACCTTGGATGACGGCACCAAGTTCGACAGTTCTTACGACCGCGGCACTCCTCTGGAGTTCACTGTGGGGGCCGGTCAGATGATCAGCGGCTTTGACTCTGCGGTCGAGGGCATGAAGGTGGGAGAGAAAAAGACCGTGCACCTGGAGCCCTCCGAGGCCTACGGGGAGCGCGACGAGTCGCTGGTCTTCGAGATCCCCCAGGCCGATGTGCGCGATGGCGACCAGCTGCAAGTAGGGGACCGCCTGACCTTCACCGGCAGCAACGGGACCACCGGTACAGCTACGGTAACTGCCATCAATGACGGCACTATCACCGCCGACGCCAACCCGGAATTAGCAGGAAAGCCCCTGAACTTCGAGATCGAGCTGGTGAGCGTGGAGTAGGGCTCTTGCGCCAATTCTGGCCGATAAAAGCCACGTGCCTTTTCAGGGGCACGTGGCTTTCTCGATCTTTGGTAGGCTCCCGCTGCGGCATTCTGCCCCTCAGGCCTCCGTTTAGGCAAACTCGATAGCGCCTGTGGCAGGGTCCATGGACTGCACTATGGCCAGCGACTCCAGGTGATAGCCTCGCTCGCGAAGGCTCTGGCCGCCTGGTTGGAAGCCCTTCTCGATGGCGATGCCTATGCCCTCGACGATGGCGCCCGCATCCTGGCAGATCTCCAAAAGGCCGTTGAGGGCGCAGCCCATGGCCAAAAAGTCGTCGATGATAAGCACATGCTCGCCTTTTTGGATGAAGCGCTTCGCTACGATGACGTCGTACTCGCGTTTCTTGGTGTAGCTCACGATATGGGTGCGGTATTGGCTGCCGTCGAGGTTGAGCGACTCTGTCTTTCTGGCAAAGACCACCGGTACATTGCCAAAGTGCCGGGCTGCCACGCAGGCAAGGCCGATGCCCGAGGACTCGATGGTGAGGATCTTGTCTACAGGGCAGCCTGCGAACAAGCGCGCCCACTCGGCTCCGAGCTCCTCGTAGAGTTCGGTATCGCACTGGTGGTTGAGGAAGCTGTCGACCTTGAGGATGTTGCCCTCGCGGACGATGCCGTCACGGCGGATGCGCTCTTCAAGAACCTCCACAGATGCCCCCTAGGGTTGGCGTTTGGCTGACCTTCTGTTCATTATGGGACAGAAGCTTAGCAAATCCCGTGATTTTTGAGACGATCTGAGGCTTTTTGGGAAGGCTCTTTGGAAGTGCCTGCCGTCCTTCTTGCGCACGCTGTGAGGAGCGCCCCTATGAAACCTGCGGTGTTGCAACCCTATCGCTTCGCGCCACCTCTTTTAGAGGGCGTCATCTTAGGCAGGCCCAACCGCTTCATCATGGATGTCGAGGCCAATGGCGAGGTCTTTCGTGCCCACTGCCCTGTGGTGACTCGCATAGGGGATATCGATACGGCTGGCAGGCCCTGTCTTTTCTCGGCAAGCGACAATCCTTCTCGCAAGTTCGCCCATACCGTGGAGGCGCTCTCCTTCGATGAGCCAGAGAAACCCTTCAAACGCTGGGTGGGGCTCAATCAGACTGCCTCGAACCGCTACATCGAGCACTTTTTGCGCACTGGAGCCTTCGGGCAGTTGGCGCCCCATCCGGAGTCGGTGCGCCGAGAGGTGAAGGTGGGCTCTTCTCGGCTGGACTTTTTGATCGACGAGGATCTCTACCTAGAAGTAAAGACGCCGTTAAGGCAGCTGGAATGCGAAGTCCCTGCGTCTGTGGCACGGCTGCCCCAGCCTAAATTCTCCTCCACCGATCGCGCGCTGCGGCATTTAGAGGAACTTGCCCGATCCATGGAGACCCATGAGCGAGCCATCATTTTGTATTGCATGTACTATCAAAACCATGGGTTCCACTTTTACCACGGCACCACCTACGACGAAGTGGTGGCTGGTGTCGCTGGGGCGCGGGCTGCGGGGGTGGAGTTGTGGCAGGCGACGCTGGAGCAAGACGCCCATGAGGTGCGGCTGGTGGACTATGCGCCCATGGAGGGGCTTTAGGCACAAAGGCGGTTCTTGTGGGCGCCGGTGAAGCATCCCTTGGGAGGCACCAGGTTTTTTTGAGCATGCCAACCCATTGCCTGTTGATAATGAGGGGCTCTCCGTTCATTGTGGCAAGCCGCCTGTTGGCTTTGCGGTAAACTTAAGCACAGATCGCAAATGACATCCTGCCGCCTCGGGTGGGTTTGGGATGCATGCGTGCGTTGGGGCGATGCCTTGGGTCGTCGCCTCTTTTTATGCAGAGAAGGCATCGAGGAAGAGAGAGGAGATTGCATGTTCGAAATCCTCGAAAAGACGCAGTACTCGGAGAAGGTGTTTAAGTTCCGTGTGCATGCGCCACAAATGGCCAAGAAGGCTCACGCCGGCCAATTTTTGATGGTGCGCACCGATGAGCACGGCGAGCGCGTGCCCTTCACCTTCGCAGACTGGAATCCTGAGGAGGGCTGGATCGAGTTCATCTTCATGGTCATTGGCAAGACCACTGAGGACTTGTCTCAGCTTCAGGCGGGCGACTCCATCCTGGATGTCACCGGTCCTCTGGGCCAGCCCACCGAGATGAAGCCGGGCAACTGGTGCGTCATTGGCGGCGGTGTGGGCCTAGCCATCGCTTATCCCGTAGCCCGTGCTCTGGTGGACGCTGGCAACAAGGTCACCGTCATCATGGGCGCCCGCACCAAAGACCTGCTCATCCTGACCGAGCAGTTCCGCGAGCTGCCGCTGGAGAATCTCATCATCACCACCGACGACGGCTCTGAGGGCGAGAAGGGCGTCGTCACCGCCCCGCTGGAGCGTCTCTGCGAGGACCATGCCATCGACCAGGTCTTTGCCGTAGGCCCTGTGCCCATGATGAAGTTCTCTGCCCTTACCTGCGAGAAGTACGACATGCCCATCACCGCCAGCCTCAACCCCATCATGGTAGACGGCACCGGCATGTGCGGCTGCTGCCGCGTCACCGTGGGCGGAAAGACCAAGTTCGCCTGCGTGGACGGTCCTGACTTTGATGCCACTCAGGTGGACTGGGCCGACCTGGCCGCTCGTCAGGGTTCCTACCGTGCCGAGGAGCACGTGGCTCTCGAGCACGCTCATGAGGGGGGTTGCAAATGCCACTCGTAAACGGAAAGTACCGCGCGAACAACAAGGATCCGCGCGTGCCGGCCAATGAGGTGCCTGCCGAGGTTCGCGCTAAGAACTTCGAGCCTGTAGATACCGGCTATACCACCGAGGACGCTCTGGAAGAGGCCAATCGCTGCCTGGACTGCAAAAAGCCCATGTGCGTGAAGGGCTGCCCTGTGGGCATCGACATCCCTACGTTCATCCGTCAGATCCGCGAGGAGGATTTCGCCGGCGGCCTAGCCACCATCCGCGAGTCCAACATGCTTCCCTCCGTCTGCGGCCGCGTGTGCCCCCAGGAAAACCAGTGCGAAGGCAACTGCATCCTCAATCGCACCGGCAACGATCCCATCGCCATTGGCCAGCTGGAGCGCTTCTTGGGTGACATGACCGAGTCTGTAGGCGCCACTCCCGTATGCAAGCCTGCCAACGGCAAGAAGGTGGCCGTAGTGGGTTCTGGCCCCTCTGGCATCGCCTGCGCCGGCGCGCTGGCGCGCGAAGGCTTTGATGTCACCGTCTACGAGGCCTTCCAGACCGGCGGCGGCGTGCTTACCTATGGCATCCCCGAGTTCCGTCTGCCCAAGGCCATCGTCAAGCGTGAGATCGACGGCCTCAAGGACCTAGGCGTCAAGTTCGAGTACGACGCCGTGGTGGGCCGCCTCTACGACGGCGACGAGTTCTTCAACGACATGGGCTACGACGCCATGTACATGGCTGTGGGCGCCGGCCTGCCCAAGTTCTTGAACATCCCCGGTGAGAACCTCCCCGGCGTCTTCTGTGCCAACGAGTACCTCACCCGCGTGAACCTCATGAAGGCCATGGACTTCCTCGTCTTTGACACCCCCATCAAGCACGGCAAGAACGTCGTGGTCTTTGGCGGCGGCAACGTGGCCATGGATGCCGCCCGCACCGCGCTGCGTCTGGGCGCCGACTCCGTGACCTTGGCTTACCGCCGCACTGAGAAGGAGATGCCTGCCCGTGTGGCCGAGCTGCACCACGCTAAGGAGGAGGGCGTCCGCGTGATGGAGCTCGTCTCCCCGCTGGAGTTCGAGGCAGGCGAGGACGGCTTTGTGGCCAAGGTCAAGCTGGAGCGCATGGAGCTGGGCGAGCCCGACGAGTCCGGCCGCCGTCGTCCGGTGCGCGTCGAGGGCAGCGAGTTCGAGCTTCCCTGCGACGTGGCAGTCACCGCCATCGGCACCAATGCCAACCCCTTTGCCAACATGGCTGCCGATGTAGACCTCAACAAGTGGGGCTACATCGAGGCTGACGAAGACGGCAAGACCTCCAACCCCAAGGTCTGGGCTGGCGGCGACATCGTCACCGGTGCCGCTACCGTCATTTTGGCCATGGGCGCCGGCAAGCAGGCCGCTGCCTCCATTGCCAAGACCCTGCTGGGCGACGACGCCGAGTAGCCGTTAGCAGCCTATTTGCGCATGCACGCGCTATGAGAACGGGAGTGATCCACTGCGGTGGGTCACTCCCGTTTTGCATGATTATGGAAACATGCAGGATCTAGAGGTTTTGATGCAAAGATCTCTGATCTGTGATCGGTCCAACCCATAGGGCAGGACCGGGTTTGCATGACTTATCCAGTCATACCTGGGGAGTAGAACTGGGTTGCCAGCTCAAAAGCTCGCCACTCATGGAAAACTCGGCGCTCGAACAAAAAAGCCTCGCACGCGCCCAAAAGCCGGTCTCGCCAAGAAACGCTTGATGTCGGCAGCCTAATTTCTAGTACATTATCTATTCAAAAACCTATCAATCTGCTCTAGACCCCAACTCAGCCGCTCTTCCATGTGGTGGGTATGGCCTCCGGCAAAGGAGCGAAATGCAGTCTTAGCGCCATAGCCTGCCAATAGTTGCCGGGTTTTATCGGTAGCTACATCCACCGTGCGCATGAGGGGACGAGGGCCTTTGGCCTCTTTGGAGCCCAGGCCGAGAAACGCCCCACATCCAGAGAGGTCGCGTGGGTGAGCGGTGAGCCAGTTCAGCCAGCCGGGATACCAAAGCGATCCAGAGAGGCTGGCAGCGGCACAGAAACGCGCGCTGGACATGAAAGCCCAGAGGGCGAAGAGACCGCCCAGCGAGTAGCCGCAAAGGGTGACGGGCTCGTTGGTGGGAAGCGATCGTTCGATAGCGGCTAACGTGGAGGTCGCCTGGCCGCCAAAGGGAGGCCCACCCGCAAAAAGCGCAGGGGCAGGCCAAGGGGTAAGGGCGTCCTCCCACTCGTCCACCTGATAGCGAATGAGCTGCGAGCTAAGCAATAAATTCGCAGGTACAGGCAGCGGATGTGTAGGGGAGTCGACGAGGACGATGTTAGACATGGCAGGCCCGCTTTGTAAGATATAGGCTTCCCATTTATTGTAATTAAAGGCTCTGTTCACAAGCCTTGATAACTTGTGGACAGAGCCTAGTATTAGAAGAGTAGTTAATTATTCAGTGGAAGCTAGTTAGTTAATGGTGACAAGCTCGCCATAGAGTCCGGGAACACTAATCGTAGTTCCAATTGCGGATTGATATTTATAGATTCCAATATACGTACCGCACACAGTTACATTGTCCTCTTCTAGAACACGAGTGCCGTTGAGAATTGTAGGATCAAATCCAACCATTACGACATCATCGTAGTTGCCGCTCGTTGCCACGCGAAGGGTGGTTTCAGTATCACCTTCTAGAACCTGTAGAACCCTACCAGTTATTTTAATATCTTGGCCAGTATAGGAATCGGGGTCACGTGCTAAATCTTCGTAAGCAATTACCTGATAATCCTCAGGAGTCTTAGGCTTTTCCTGAAGTGCCGAGATAGCATCCGTGAGTGCTGTCCTTGCGCTGTCAACCTGGTCTTGAGTGGCATTCTCATCGTCTACAGTAGCTTGGGCTGTTTGAAGTGCCGTTTGGAAGGCTGCCCAACTCTCATCGGTATAGTTTTCGTTTGGAAGGCTGGATGCATTTGTCACTACACCTTCGAGAGTTTTCTTGTCTACCGTGGGCTTTTCTGGTTTCTTCTCTTTCTTAGTGCTGCTGGTATCTTCGCTTTTGCTGGTTGTTGCTGCGGCTTGAGGAGTCTCGTTTGACTTGCTTGAGGAGCTTGCCGAGTTGTTTTTACCTCCGGAACCAATAGCTGCCAGTAGGAGTACCACTACGACAACTATGATTAATTTATTGTTGATTTCTTTTCCCGCGATTTTCATTATGCCCCCTCATACTTAGGAAACTTATTTTCTCTTCCAACAATTTGTCCAGAAAATATTCAGAACATTGACAGAAAAATATCTGAATGGGGGGGTGTCAATGGTAGAGACAAAAATGGATAGAATGCGGAATTATATAATAATATTAATATATATAAGGTATGTAAAACATAAATACTAATACAGCAACCTAATACCCAAAATAGGATCTTAGGTATTAGGTTGCTGTATATTGCGCAATTTAGTGGGTTGGTTAAGTGCTTACTTCGCAGCCTGCTCGCGCAGCACGCGCTCGATCTCGTCGGCCGCCAGGGCCACCACGTCTTGCTGGGCTTGCCGGTCTTTGCCCTTGAGCTGCTTGAGCACGAAGACCCCGGGATCCATGCGTCCGGGAGGTCGGCCAATGCCCACTTGCATCCGCTTGAAGTCGCGGGTTTTGAGCTTGGCCGCGATGGAGCGCAGGCCGTTATGGCCGTCCAGACCTCCATCGAGCTTGTACTTCACCGTGCCGGCGGGGATATCCAGCATGTCGTGGACCACAAGCAGTTGCTCCGGAGCGGCTTTGAGCTGAGCCAGCAGTTTTGCCACCGGCCCTCCGCACACATTCATGTATGACTGGGGCTTGGCCAGCACCACCTGCGCGCCCTCGATGGTGGCCTTGCAGGCAAGCGAGCCCAGCTGCTGCTTCCAGTAACCGGCGCCCCAACGCTGGGCCAAAAGATCCACCACCTGAAAGCCGGAGTTGTGCCTGCTTTGGGCATACTCTGCCCCTGGGTTTCCCAGCCCCGCGATGAGCACTATGGGTTTGGGCGCCGCTTTGGGATTGGCTCCCCGAGGCTTCTTAGACGAGGGGGCATGTTGGCGGGCGGCCTTCTCGGCAGCTTCTTTGGCTGCGTACTTGTCTGCCATGTATGGCTCCTAACCATGAAAAGAGGCTGCCAGCACAGTGTCTGACAACCTCTTTAGTATGCCCAAGATGGGAAGGTCTGCGCGAGGAAGAGAGAGGGTTGGTGGCAGAGAGACTCAGGCCTTTGCCGAGAAACCCAAGGCTCGCGGGCTGGAACGTAAAGGATGGGCTATGGGGCCTCAGAGCGAGGCCCCATAGCCTCTAACCTGCGACGACGAACATCGAATCAAGATCACGATAAGCAGCGGGGATATCGTTGGTAAGCACGTGAGCAAAATCAATGGGCGCAAAAGAGATGGGGGCGATGCGGTCGAATTTAGTGGCATCGCAGATCACGTAACGGCCTGATGCCTGGGTCTGCGCCATGGATAGCGCTTTTATTTGAGCTTCTTGGCGCTCCACGGTGGTGAAGCCTTGGGCAAGGTCGATGCCGTTGGTGCCCCAGAAGCCTAAAGAGAAGTGGAAGCGGGAGAGGGCGTCGACGGCCTCGGGGCCAATGACGGCCTCGGTAGCGTTTTTCACCTGGCCGCCCAGCACGATGGTGGAAAAGCCGCGGTCGCAAAGGGCCAGGGCGGTGCCCAACGAGTCGGTGACGTAGGTGGCCGAGCGTTCCTGCAAAACATCTACCAGGGCACGACAGGTGGTGCCTGCGTCGATGTAGACGAAGTCGTCAGGACCCACCAAGGAGGCCGCATAGCGCACGATGGAGAGCTTCTCGGCAGTATGGAGCTCTGCGCGCTCGGGCAACGTGAGGTCGCGGCGCACGTGCTCGTCCTCCAGGCTCACCGCGCCTCCGTGGACCTTCATCAGGCGGCCGGCGGCGTCCAGCTTTTCTAAGTCTCGGCGAATGGTTGACTGACTGATATTGAAGGACTCGGCCAGCTCTGGCACGGTGACGGTGCCGGCGCGCTTGACCGCCTCGACGATGAGGTCATGGCGCTGGCGGGCGATCATGCTCAGCGCTCCTCGGGGTAGACAACGCCCCAGCTGGCACGCAGGGCGGTCATGAGGTCCATGACGTCGGCTGCCTTGGAGGTGATGGCGCGGCAAGCCTCGTCGCCGGCCACGGCACGCTCCAGATCGGCGATCTCGTAGCAGAGGGCGTAGGCCTCCTCGCCGCACTTGACGGTCTCCTGGCGGCCGTCGACAGTCCACACGATGGTGGCCTCGTCGGCGCGGGGATAGCTGTCCACCTGGATGTAGCACTTGTCAAAGGATGCCACGGCGCGCTTGGGCTGCTTGGAGTGGAGCGACAGGCTTACTACGGCCAGCTGCTGCTCGGCGTTGCGGGCCACGATGCCGCCTGCCTCATCAACGCCAGTGGAGGCCAGGTTGCCCAAAGACACCAGCTCTGTGGGGTTGGAACTCATGAAGGTGCGGGCAAAGGTCAGGGCATAGACGCCGATGTCGAGCATGGCGCCGCCGGCCAGCTTGGGGTTGTAGAAGCGGTTGGTGAGGTCGCCGTACTCCTTGTAGCTGCCAAAGGAGGCCTGTACCAGGTTGAGGGGGCCAAACTCGCCCTCCTGGGCGCGGCGGACCAACTCATGGTAGAGGGGCATATGCCAAATGGTGGTGGCATCCACCAGCTGCACACCGTTGGCCTGAGCGAGAGCGCGGGCCTCGTCCAGCTCGGTGCTGTTGAGCGTGATGGCCTTCTCGCAGAGCACGTGCTTGCCGGCTGCCAGCGCGTCGCGAAGATAGTGGATGTGGGTGTTGTGCGGGGTGGTGATGTAGATGGCGTCTACCTCAGGGTCCCGATAGAGCTCCTCACAGCTGTCATAGATGCGCTTGACACCATAGCGCTCGGCAAAGGCCTCAGCCTTGGCGCGGGTGCGATTGGCGACGCCGTGGATGGTGCGGCCAGCCAATGCCAGCGATTCTGCCATCTGGTTGGCGATGACGCCGCAGCCAATCACTGCCCACCTAAGCTCAGGGGCAGTAAAGACTTCAGAGGTGGGGAAGGGCTTCTCTTTCGCGCGGGCAAAGGCGGCGTCAGCGGCTTGGGCGGCGTCTAAAGGGGCGTTGGCTTGATCCATGGGAACCTCCAGGGAAGAGGATGGTCAAAAAAGCGAGGGAGCCCGAGGGTGCAAGGGCTGGCGTTTTGCGCTTTGGCTGCCCGGGCGTCCTTCGATGACCATTATTGCGCAGAAATGCTCATAACGCGCGAATATGCGCATATTAGGGGCCAACGGTTGAAAATAGCCTGTAAACGGTAGCAAGAATAGGCAAAAACGATCATATATAAGCAATAAGATTGCGCATAAATGCGCGACATAAGAAGTCCTTCTGGGCTGCTTGGGGCCGTGCGATCCCAAGGTTATCCATGGGCTGAAAGCATCTGGGCCAAGGGTGGCCAGATCTGCGGCCAAGCGGCAACGGTGACAGGCCATTGCATAGATAAGTCATAGGCGATTTAGAAACCTATCGGCCAGCGGTTAAGGGAGTGCCGCTAGCGGCCTGATTCCGGCCTGGCTTTCTCAATATGCGAAACAAACAGTTCATTGAAACAATCTTAAATGGCATTTACCAATTCACTGGGATACTCAATGGCAGAGACGCCCCCAAGATCCCAAGGGCGCATCGCAGCCGGATACCCCCTCAGAAAGGCAACGAAGATGGTTGATCTTTCGGGCTTGACCACTGAAGGAAGAAACCCGCATACCATAAACCTTGATGTAATGACCCCCCTGGAGGTGGCTGAGGCCATGAACCAGGAGGACGCCCAGGTGGCAGCCGCAGTGGGCCAGGTAGTCCCTGAGGTCGCCCAGGCCATCACCTGGGGCCGCGCGTCGCTCAAGGCCCGGGGCCGCATCGTCTATTTTGGCGCGGGCACCTCAGGGAGGCTGGGCCTTCTGGACGCGGTGGAATGCCGCCCCACCTTTGGAGTCACCGACAACGTGGTCATCGGCCTTATCGCCGGCGGCCAGCAGGCCTTTGTGAAGGCGGTGGAGGGGGCCGAGGACGACCCGGCGCTCGGAGCCGCCGACCTGGCCTCCATCGACCTTGGCCCTGCCGACCTGGCCATCGGCATCGCCGCCAGCGGTCGCACCCCCTATGTGCTGGGGGGCTTGGACTACGCCCGTAGCCAGGGCTGCAAGACCGTGGCCATCGCCTGCACGCCCGGTTCTGCGGTGGGCCGCGCCGCCGACCTGGCCATCGAGCCTGCCTGCGGTCCTGAGGTGCTCTGCGGCTCCACCCGCCTCAAGGCAGGCACCGCCCAAAAGATGATCCTCAACATGATCTCTACGGGCTCGCTGGTGGGATTGGGCAAGGCCTTTAGCAATCTCATGGTGGACGTGCAGCCCACCAACGACAAGCTGCGCGCTCGGTCGGTGCGCATTGTGGCGGAGGCCACAGGCCTCGATGCCGAGAAGGCCCAGCGGCTGTTGGCAGAGGCTCACTACTATCCCAAAGTCGCCATAGTCATGACCCTGGCCCAGGTGGACGCTCAGGCGGCCCAGGGCTATTTGGACCAGGCTTCCGGCCAGGTGAGAGAGGCTTTGAGGCTGGCCGGAAGACCCGTGGGATCAGACACCGTTGCTTGTGGGGGCCACTAGCCTTCCTGGGAAGCCTAAAGGCTCCGACCAAGATCTCGCACATCAACCCGCTAGAGGGAAAGGACCTCACTTATGGATCGCGAAACCTGTCTGGAGAAGAGCTTTGAGATCGTCGCGGTGGGCGGCAATGCCAAGGGCATGGCCTACGAGGCGCTGGAAGTGGCCGAGGCCGGCGACTTTGCCCAAGCCCGAGAGCTTCTGGGTGCCTCTGAGAGAGACCTGGTGGAGGCTCATAAGATCCAGACCCAGTTCATCCAGAAGTCTGCGGCCGGGGAAGACATCCCCATCGACATGATCTTCATTCATGCCCAGGACCACCTCATGTGCGCCCTGGAAGCCCAGTCCCTTATCGGCCATCTCATCGCCTTGCAGGAGCAGGTCACCAAGCTCGAGAAGCGTTTGGAAGAGCTGGAAGGAGCCTCCCATGTCTAAGAAACCCTCTGGTGCGCCTCAGGTGTCCCAAGTGCTCGAGAGCCGCTCGGAGGCAGAGCTTAAGGCTGTGGCAGGCCACGGCCTGGCCTGCCAGTGGTTTGGCGCCACAGACTACGACATCCCGCGCTTTGGCTTCGCCTCGGCAGCGGTGGCGGTGTTCGCCATGGTGCTGGCGTTTTTCTTCATTCCCGACCTCTTCCGGGCCACCCTGGGTCCCTGGCAGCTGCCTTCGGCGGTTCTCGGCGGGATGGCCATAGGGTTCTCCATTGCTATCATGCAGTTCTTTCACGAGGAGTCCCGCGGCCCCGTCAGAGCCTTTTGGTGGGTGGGAGGCCTGCTCTCGCTCGCCAGTGCCCTGGTGCTCTTCATTATCTTTTGCTGCGCTTACTAGGCAATAGGATGTCTAAAAGCACCATCCAAGAGCGTAATGGATTACTTAAAGCAAACTAAGAACAAGGCAATAGGTAGCCTAAAAGGAGAAAGCTACGCATTACCCGGCAGATTCGCTGGTCGCACGCTAAGCACTTCTCGTTAAGGAGGAAGCAATGAAGGTCTTAATCGTATGCTCGGGCGGCATGAGCTCCACCATCGCCGAGGACGCCCTCAAGAAGGAGGCCGAGAAGCGCGGCCTGGCCATCCAGGTGGATGCCTGTGGCACCTCTGCTCTGGAGGACGAGCTCAAGGAAGAGGCCATCGACGCGGTTATGGTGGCCCCTCAGGTGCGCCATCGCTATAAGGACCTGGAGGCTGTGGCTCAGGCTGCGGGTGTGCCTATCGTCCTGATCGCTCCCATGGCCTACAGCCCCATGGGAGGCTCCAAGCTCTTTGGCCAGCTGGCCGAGCTGGTGCCTGATCTGGTCAGCCAGTAGCCGTCCTTTTGGCCAAGCTTCAAAGGAGCAAGCATGTCATTCTTCGAAACCATGTCCGGCTGGATCGATGAGCATTTGGCCGGCCCTATGGCGCGGGTCGCCGAGCAGCGTCACCTGCGCGCCATCCGCGACGGCATCGTCTCGACGCTGCCCTTGATCATCGTCAGCTCGTTCTTGATGGTCATCGCCTTTGCCTACAACCAGATGCCCGCCGATTGGGCGCTGGCCGCCTGGCTCAAGGCCAACGCAGTGAAGATCCTTTTGCCCTACCGCATGTCCATGTACATCCTGTCGCTCTATGCCTGCTTTGGCATAGGCTACTCTCTGGGACGCTCCTATAAGGTGGACGGCCTCATGAGCGGCCTGCTTTCGGTGATGGCCATGCTGCTCACCATCGTGCCGGTGATGATGCCTGACCTAAACGACGCCGTCAACGCCGCCCTGGCCGCCTCTCCTCTGGCAGACGCCGGCTTCCCCGACGCCATGGCCGCCGTCAACGGGGCCTACGTCATGAACATGAACTACCTGGGCACTGGCCAGCTCTTCGTGGCCATCATCGCCGCCTTCGTGGCGGTGGAGATCTATCGCCAATGCATCCAGCACAAGCTCACCATTAAGATGCCGCCCCAGGTGCCCGAGGCTGTGTCCAACTCCTTCGCGGCCCTGATCCCTACGGCCATCATCTTCTTCCTGTTCTCCGCGGTCTGCCTGTGGGGCGGCTTCAACATCCACGACTTCATCACCGCGCTGATCATGCCGCTGGTCTCCGGCGTCGACACCCTGGGCGCCGCCCTGGTCATCGTCTTCCTTGAGATGCTCTTCTGGTTCTTTGGCATCCACGGCAGCTCGGTGGTCTACTCCATCGCCCGCCCGCTCTGGCTGGTGCTTCTGGATGAGAACGCCGCCGCCTATGCCGCCGGCCAGGCCCTGCCCCATGTGATCTCCGAGCCTTTCTTCCAGTGGTTTGTGCAGATCGGCGGCTCGGGCTGCACCATCTCCTTGGCCATCCTGCTGCTCTTCTGCGCCCGCTCCAAGTACGGCAAGACTATGGGCAAGGCCACCATCATCCCGGCCATCTTCAACATCAACGAGCCTCTGATGTTTGGCGTGCCTTTGGTGCTCAACCCCACCATGCTCATCCCGCTCATCCTCACCCCGGTGGTGAACACCCTCATCGCCTATTTCGCGCTCTCCGTGGGCTTGGTGGGCCGGTTTGTGGGCGCCATCGTCCCCTGGACGCTCCCTGGCCCTGTGGGCGCCTTCTTGGCCTGCGGCGGCGACTGGCGCGCGGCAGTGCTCAACGTCGTGCTCATCGCCATCGGCGTGTGTATCTACTACCCGTTCTTCCGCGCCTGGGAGAAGCAGATCCTGGACGAGGAGAAGCAGGACGAGTCCGAGGCCGCCAAGGCTTGCTAGCCTTTCTGGACTGACCTTTGGGCGGGAGCTGCCAGGCAGCCTCCCGCCCGCGCATCCTGCCCGCACCTTTGAAGAGAAGGGAGGCCCTATGCCTGTGATCGCTGTGGACGGCGGGGGAACCCGCTGCCGCTTCGCTGTAATGGACGCCCGGGGCTCCCAGCTGGCCTATCTGGAGACTGCCACCTGCCATCCCGGCCAGATCGGCCTTGAGGCCATGGGCGAGCGCCTGTCTGCCGGAGCCAGAAGGGTCTGTGCCGAGGCGGACGTGTCTCTGGCTGACTGCGTGGTCTCTTTGGGGCTCGCCGGCTATGGGCCTGGGCGCCAGCGGCCCTTGGATCAGGCGGTGCGCCAAGGACTGGGCGATGCCCGCTCGCTGTTGGTGATCAGCGATGCCGAGGCCGCACGCCTGGGCGCCCTGGAAGGCGCAGAGGGTCTGCTGCTGGTGGCTGGCACCGGCTCCATCTGCACGGGCGTCATCGACGGAGCCTGGGTGCGCGCTGGCGGCTGGGGCTTCATGCTGGGCGACGAGGGCTCGGGAGCCTGGCTGGGCAAAGCCGCAGCCAGCTACGTCTTGAGGGCCGCAGATGGGGGTGCCGAGAAGGACCAACCCCTGGAAGACCGGCTCTGCGAGGCCTTGGACATCCAAAAGCCTCAGGACCTGGTAGAGCGCCTGGCTCAGGCAGCAGACGCTCGACGCCTGCTGGGCACTCTGGCGCCCGTGCTGATGGGGCTGGCATCCGAGGGCGACCGAGCGGCAGGCTCCCTGGTGGAGCAAGCGGCCTGCCAGCTGGCGTCGCTGGTCTCCGGCTGCCTGCGCCAGGCTGAGCCCCAACAGAGCGTAGCCTGCTCCTACACAGGGGGCCTTTTCTCGGCAGGGGCACTGTTGTTGGAGCCCCTCAAGGCCCGGCTGGACAAGCGCGTGCGCCTGGTGGCCCCACGCCACAGCCCGCTCTATGGGGCCTGGCTCAACGCCCGGATGACGCTGGGGGAGCTGGCGCTCTAGAGGTACAGGGTCTCGGCTGCCGAGGCCAAGGGCTTCTCGGCAATGGGTAGTCCATCGATCACACAAGCTTCTAGGAAGTAAAGAAGGTTATCTATGGCTCGCGAGCTTCTTTGGGGCGGCGCCACCGCCTCGTCGCAGTATGAAGGCGGCTTCAGGGCAGGGGGCAAAGGGCTGGACACCCAGGACGTGCGCCCTTGGAAGCCCCGCACCTCCAACGCCACCTGTGAGACCCGCCTGCTTACCGCCCAAGCGGTCAAGGCTGCCAAGCGCGACCTTGAGGCAGGCCAGGGAAACTACCCGTTCACCCGAGGCACCGAGGGCTTTAGCCACCTGCAGGAGGACATCGACCTACTGCGCGAGCTGGGCATCGACATCTATCGGTTCTCCATCAGCTGGGCCAGGCTCTTCCCTGAAGGGGACGAGGCTGAGCCTAATCCTGAGGGCCTGGCCTATTACGACCGGGTCTTTGAGGCCGTGAAGGCTGCGGGCATGAAGACCTTCCTCACGCTCACCCACTATGCGGTGCCGCTGCACCTGGTGGAGGCCTACGGGGGCTGGACCAACCGCCGCCTCATCGACCTCTACGAGCGCTATGCCCGGGTGGTCTTTGAGCGTTGGGGGCAGATGATCGACTACTACCTGCCCTTCAACGAGATCAATGCCGGCTACTTCTCGCCCTGGAACGGCGTGGGGCTCCTAAAGCCCGAGGACGGCCCCTACGACCAGTCCCAGGTCTTCTCAAGCCTGCACCACCAGTTTGTGGCCAGCGCCCGGGTCATCCGCGCCCAGCGCCAGATCTGCCCTGAGGCTCAGTCGGGCTGCATGGTGGCGGCCTTCTGCTACTACCCCTACAGCTGCTCGCCCAAAGACAACTGGGTGAAGTTCCACGACGAGCAGGTTAACGTCTGGTATCCGGTGGACGTGCTCGCCAACGGGATCCAGCCCTACTACATGGACGCCTTCTACAGGGACCACCACATCACCGTGGATATCCGCGACGAGGACCTGGAGCTCTTTGCCAAGTACTCCTGCGACTTTGTGAGCTTCTCCTACTACTCCAGCTCGGTGCTTGCCGCCGAGGGCAACGGCGAGCAAACGGCCGGCAACCTGGTGTGCAGCCTCAAGAACCCCTATCTTGAGGCCAGCGAGTGGGGCTGGCAGATCGACCCAGAGGGCCTGCGCACCCAGCTCAACGCCTTCTATGACCGCACCCATAAGCCGGTCTTTGTGAGCGAGTGCGGCTTTGGGGCCCGCGACACCGTGGAGGCCGACGGCCAGATCCACGACCCCTACCGCATTCAGTACCTTAAGCGGCATTTCGAACAGATCCTTCTGGCTCAGCAAGACGGCGTGGACGTGTTGGGCTTCATCCTCTGGGGCGTCATCGACATCGTGAGCGCAGGCTCCTGCGAGATGTCCAAGCGCTATGGCGTGGTCTATGTAGACGCCGACGATGCCGGCCAGGGGACCTACCGACGCCTTAAGAAGGACAGCTTCGCCTGGTACCAGCGCTATATCCAGAGCTATCACGACGACTTCAAGGCTCGTGGGGCCGCATTGCCCTAAGGCGCAGGACACCCAACGCTTAAGCCCCGCTCGGCAGCTGGATTGCCGGGCGGGGCTTTTTGAGCTTGCGGCTAGCCTTGCTCGTAGTAGTTTCTGGCGAACAGCTGGGTGGTGCGCTGGTAGTTACGGGCAGCCAGAGTGGTGAACAGGATGTCGATGACGGTGAGCTGGGCGATGCGGCTGGCCATGGCGCCACTGCGCAGCCCATGCTCGCTGGCAGCCACCCCTAGGACTACGTTGGCGCAGCGAGCCAGGTCAGGGCTCTCTGCCACACTGGTGATGGCGATGAGCGGGGCCCCGGCCGCCGTGGCGGTCTGGGCGCACTTGATGACCTCCTGAGTCCGCCCCGAGTAGGAGAAGGCGACGGCCACGTCCTTCTCGGTAAGGTTCTTGGCTGCGGTGAGCTGGGCGTGCCAATCCTCGAAGCACAGGCAGAAGATGTTGGCTCTCAGGAGCTTGAGGGAGAGGTCCTGGGCCACCAGCTGAGAGGCGCCCATGCCAAAGAGCGCCACTGTCCGGGCTTGCTCCAGGAGCCGGGCCGCCTCTTCCAGGGCAGGGATGTCCAGGGTGCCCTCGGTGGCGTCGATGGCGCGGATGGAGCGGGCGCAAGTCTTATGGATGATGGAGCGGGTGGAGTCGCCGGGCGCCACGTCGCCCAGGGTGGATCGCTCGGAGCGGCGGCGGGCGGCCAAATCGTAGATGAGGGCGCTTTTGAACTCCCGATAGCCCGAGTAGCCCAGCTTTTGCAAAAGCCGCATGATGGTGGAGATGGAGGTGCCGCTGGCGTCGGCCAGCTGGCGGATGGTCATATCGGTGGCCTCTTCGATGTGACCTATGACAAAGTCGATGACGGCCGCCTCGGTGCGGCTGGCGTAGCGCCGGTACTCCTCAAGCCTGAAGTTGGTGCCGTTGATGGCCATGGGGACTCCTCAAAACGCTTAAGAAAAGGCGCCGCAGGCCTGATGAGGGTCCACGGCGCCTTAGACAGGTGAGCGTAGCTTTCGCGCTACAGGTTCATGTCGGCGCCAAACATGCCAGAGACAGAGATCTCGTTGTAGATGCGCTGGATGCACTCGGCAAACTCGTCAGCCACAGAGATGACCTTGATCTTGTCGTCATGGCAGGTGGGGTCCAGTGGCACGGCGTCGGTGACCACGCACTCCACGATGGGGGCTTCCTCGATGCGTTGGACGCCGGGGCCCGAGAAGATGCCATGGGTGGCGCATACATAGATGTCGCCGGCGCCCATCTTCTTGAGCTCTGTCACACCGGCGCATAGGGTGCCTGCGGTGTCGATCATGTCGTCGTTGACGATGCAGGTCTTGCCCTCGATGTCGCCGATGATGCCCGTGACGGCGGCCTGGTTGTGGCGAGGACGGCCCTTGTGGGCGATGGCCAGCGAGCAGCCCAGCATGTCAGAGAGCTTCTTGGCTGCCTTGGCGCGGCCCACGTCGGGGGAGACTACCACCAGGTTGTCGGTGTCGAAGCCCATGGCGTTGTAGTAGTTGCCAAAGAGAGGCAGGGCGGTGAGGTGGTTCACCGGGATGTCAAAGAAGCCTTGGATCTGGTTTTGATGCAGGTCCAGCGTGACCACGCGGTCGACGCCGGCGGTCTCCAGCAGGTTGGCTACCAGGCGGGCGGTGATGGGTTCGCGAGGGGCGGCTTTGCGGTCTTGGCGCGCATAGCCGTAGTGGGGGATTACTGCGGTGAAGGTGCGGCAAGAAGCCCTGCGGGCCGCATCGGCTGCGATGAGGGTCTCCATGAGCATGTCGTTGACGTTGGTGCCCACGATAGACTGGATGAAGAAGACGTCTGCGCCACGTACCGACTCATCAAAGCGAGCATAGATCTCGCCGTTGGCAAATTTCTCGAGCAGCAGGCCGGAAAGCTCGACACCAAGGTCGTCGGCGATGCGCTGGGCAAGCCCGGGATTGCTTGAGCCCGAATAGAGCTTGAAGCGTTTTACCATGGGCGTGAGCTTGTTGAGGTCCTGATCCAAGTTCATGGCTACCTTTCCTTAATGAGTCTCGTGAGCGGCGGCGCGCTTGGCAGCGTACCCTTCGACATTGACCTGGCGGGCCCGGGCGATGCCTAGGTCTCCTGCAGGGACGTCTTCGACAATGCAGCTGGCGGCGCCGGTGAGGGCGCCTTCGCCAATGGCTACAGGGGCGACCATCATGGTGTTGGAGCCAATGAACGCATGGTCTCCAATGGTGGTGGCATGCTTGGAGTAGCCGTCATAATTGCAGGTAATGGAGCCGGCGCCCACATTGACGCCCTCGCCCATGGTGGTATCGCCAATGTAGGAGAGATGGGGCACCTTGGATCCTTGGCCAATGGTGGATTTCTTGATCTCCACGTGGGTGCCTGCCTTGGAATGGTCCAGCATGTGGGTGCCCGGGCGCAGATAGGCGCGAGGGCCGCACTCCACCTGGTTCTCGATGACCACGTCTTGTGCAACCGTCTCGTCGATGGTGCAGCCGTTGCCCACCTGGGTATCGGTGAGGCGGGTATTGGGGCCCACAACACAGTCTTCGCCAATGGCGGTGGAACCCCACAGGAAGGTGCCCGGTAACAGCTCGGTGTCGCGGCCTACGGTGACCTCGGGCCCTACCCACACGCACTCAGGGTCCAGCATAGTGACGCCAGCATCCATCAGGCGGCCGTTGATGCGCCTCTGCATGATCTTGGTTGCCTCTGCCAGCTGACGCCGGGAGTTCACTCCCAGAAGCTCTGTGTCGTCATCCACATGAACGGTCACCACGCGCTCGCCGGCACGGTTCAAGATCTCCACCATGTCGGTGATGTAGTACTCGCCCTGGGCGTTGTCATTGGTGATCTCGCCCACGTGGGCCTTAAGCAGCCTCCCGTCGAAGGCATAGATGCCCGAGTTGCACTCCCGCAGCTCTTCTTGCTGCTTTGGCGTGCAATCTTTGTGCTCGATGATGGCGGCCACCGCGCCGTTCTCGTCAAAGAGGATACGACCATAGCCGGTGGGGTCTTGCGGCTCCATGGTGAGCACCGCTGCCGCATAGCCCTCTTGAATCACCTTTTGAGACAGGGCGTTGATAGTGGCAGGCTCTACCAGGGGAGTGTCGCCATATAAAATAACCACGCATCCGCTCTCTACATTGGCTTGGTCCAATGCGACGCGGAGGGCGTGGCCGGTTCCTAGACGTTCTTGCTGCAGCACGCATTCCACATGCTCGCCGGCGAGGATCTCTCTCACCTCGCTGGCGCCATTGCCGATGACGGCGATGGCGCGCTGGGCGCCAGCTTGCTTTGCAGCCTCTACCGCCCACCTCACCAAAGGGCGCCCCAGCATCTTGTGAGCTACCTTGGGATGTTTGGATTTCATACGGGTACCTTCGCCAGCGGCTAAGACGATGGCAGTAGTTTCCATGAATGCGCCTCCAAGGCGTTGCTTAAACGAGGGTCTTATCAGGACTCTTATTCCTAAGCCGGGCGCTCAAAAACAGCGCACCATTGTCATCATAGCGCAGGTGCTTAAGGTTCAAGCCCTTGCAATGCCATCTGAGACCGTCAGCACATCTTTCAGAAGGAATGCTTAACCGCTTGACACCTTTCCTTGCCGAGAAACCCATTCCCTTCAAGGTTGTCACGGGACTCTCGATCCAAGCGTCAAAAATGCAGAAGATATTTTCACTGAGCTCGCAGCCGTGGCATGTTACACTAGGTTGTCCCTTGGGGTATCGTTCAATGGCAGGACCCTGGTTTTTGGTACCAGTTATCTAGGTTCGAATCCTAGTACCCCAGCCAATGGCTATTTTTCGAACCCGCAGCCTGTCTGCGGGTTCTTTTTTATTCGAGCTTCGTGTTGCCATCAAGAGCGCAAAAAGGCCTTCCGTCCTGCTAAGGATGGAAGGCCTGCCACTTGAGAAAGGTGCTGATTGACAGCCTAGTTCTGCTCGTCAAAGGCGGCGCAGATGCCGTCTAGGATAAGGCCGGCGATGGTTTGGGCGCTGTTGGCGGTAAAGGTGCCGTCATAGGCGCTGGCAGACGCTGGCAGCTCGATGCGCACATAGGGCGGCTTGTGGCGGCTGGCTGCATAGGAGGTGCGAATGCGGCGGGGAAGATCGGTGGCTTCATCTATGCGAACCGTGGTGATACCGGGCTCGGGTGCGGGGGCTTCACATACCAGCTCGAAAATGGCAGTGGCCCCCTCGGGAATCTCAGAACCGTCGTTGAGCAACATGAGCCCGGAGTTCTCGCTGGTGGCGCTCGCCAGATTCCAAATGCGGCTGGCAACTGTGCGACCTACCGGATCAGAGGCGAACAGCGCGATGGAGCTCTCCTCAAGGACGGAGGCCGCTCGAGCAAAGCCAATGCCCATGGGATCGGGGGGAACATTGGCCTCCTTGCCGCCCCACACATGGTAGAGACGCCAGAGGGCCTTGAAGGTATCTTGGAAGCACATGCCATCTGCGAACATGCCCACGTTCTCTTGGAACTGCTTCACTGCGGCCTCGGTGTGGGCGCCAAAGTAACCGTCAACCGCTCCGCAGGGAAAGCCCAGGATGGAAAGGGCGGTCTGCACAGTGCGCACATCGTTGCCATGGAAGTTGGGGAGGCGAAGGTAGAGCGTGCGGTCGCCCATGTGGTAGCACTCGTCCACCAGCTCAGACCAGGTGTCGGTGTCCACCGCGTCACCGGCGGCCAACGAATGATCGGCTCTGAAACGTGCCACAGCGCTGGCGGTGGAAGGGCCAAAGAGGTCCCCCTCACGCTCAGCAGCGTCGATGGTATAGCCCAAAGAGACCAAACGGTCTTGAATGTCTTCTACGGCTATGCCGCTCATCCCCTCGTGGATGGGTTCCATGTTGCTCCTTTATAAGTTCACGTGCATGTCCTCAGGCACGCACGAAGATATTGCAAAAGACGGCGTCGGCTAAAGATGTGCGCCGTCTAGGGTTTGGCATTAGATCTTGCGGTCTACGAAAAAGCTGGGCATGGCCAGAAGGGCTTTCTTGGCTGGGGTGTCTGCCAAATCCAGGCCTTCGAGGCGCTTTTGGGCACGCTGGGCGTAGTCTTGTGCCGTTTGGCTGGCACGTCGAATGGCGCCGGCCTCTTCCATGATGTGCACCGCTTCTTCCAGCTGGGCAGGGTCGGCAGTATGAGAGGAGAGGATGGATACCAAACTCTCCCGTTGCTCTTGGGTGCCCTGAGAGATGGCCCAGAGGGCGCAGAAGGTACGCTTTCCCTCGGTGATGTCACCGCGATAGTCTTTGCCCACCACCTCAGGATTGCCGTAGAGGTTAAGGAGATCGTCTTTGATCTGGAAGGCAAGACCTGCATCTAGGCCTGCCTGCCGCAGCTCTTCGACCACCTCATTGTTGGCGTTTGAGAGGATGGCGCCAATGGCCAGCGGCGAGCCGGCAGAGTAATAGGCGGTCTTAAGGGTGGCCATGGCCAGGTAATCCTCGACGTCAAGGTCCCAGCGGCCGTCTCTCGCCCATCCCAAATCCAGTGCCTGGCCCTCGACGGTGCGAAGCATCATCTCGGAGATCTCGGTGAGCACCAAGAGCTTGTGGCTGTCATCAATGCGCTCATCTTCTAATACTGAGCTAAAGCTCTCAACTAAGGCATAGTCGCCGTCGTTGATGGCAAGCCCAGCGCCCTGGGTGATGTGCATGGCAGGCAGGCCGCGCCGGGTGTCAGACTCGTCGGCGATGTCGTCATGGATCAGGGCTGCCGTCTGGAACTGTTCGATGGCTGCGCCTGCAGGCAGGGCGGCGGCCCTGGAGCCGCCTAGGCATTCTGCCGACAAAAGCACCAACGCAGGGCGCACGCGCTTGCCGCCATGGGCGCAAAAGTCCTGCAGGGGGCGAGTGAGGTAGCGCTTCACGTCAGGGTTGAAGGAGAGGGCATAGCAGCCGGCCAGCTCGCTGTCGATGGCATCGCGCTGAGAAGCCACATAGATGGCAAAGGGATTGTCATCGGCGCCGGTGCGGGGCGCGGGACTCTCAAAGTCCATGCTACTCTCCCAGCCCATCGGGGTTTTTGGACTGCCAGTTCCAAGAGTCGCGGCACATGTCGGCCAGGTTGTTCTTGGCGTGCCAACCCATCTCGCGGGCTGCCTTGTCGCAGTTGGCGTAATTCTCGGCAACGTCGCCGTCTCGACGAGGATCGATGACATAAGGGATCTCGTGGCCGCAGGCGCGGGAGAACTCGTGGATCACGTCGAGGACCGAGGAGCCCACACCGGTGCCCAGATTGAAGATCTCTACACCGGTCTTGCCGTTCATCCAAGCCAGGGCGGCGACGTGGCCCGAGGCCAGGTCGCTTACGTGAATGTAGTCGCGAACGCCGGTGCCGTCGGGGGTGGGGTAATCGTCGCCAAAGACATGCACGGCCTCGCGCTTGCCAACGGCCGTCTGGGCCACGTAGGGCACCAGGTTGTTGGGGATGCCTTTGGGGTCCTCGCCGATGAGCCCTGAAGGATGGGCGCCGATGGGGTTGAAGTAGCGAAGCAGGACGACGTCCCACTCGGGGTCGGCAGTGTGGAGGTCGGTCAAGATCTGCTCGATCATCCACTTGGACCAGCCGTAGGGGTTGATGGCAGGCTTCTTGGGGGACTGCTCGGTGAGGGGGAGGCTGTCGGGGTCGCCGTAGACCGTGGCCGAGCTGGAGAAGATGATGGCCTTGCAGCCGGCGTTGCGCATGACCTCGCACAGGGTGAGGGTGCCCCCAATGTTGTTGGAATAGTACTCCAGCGGCTTTGCCACAGATTCGCCCACGGCCTTGAAGCCGGCGAAGTGGATCACGCGGTCGACGTCGTAGTTGGCGAAGACCTCTTCGAGGGCGGCGCGGTCGCAGATGTTCACCTGGTGAAAGCTCAGGCGCTCGAAGGCTTTGTCGCCCACGATCTGGCGCATGCGGTCGAACACCTTGGGGTTGGAGTTGGACAGATCGTCCACCACGACTACCTGGTAGCCGTTCTCAAGCAGGTCGATGCAGGTATGGCTGCCGATAAAACCGGCGCCACCGGTGACGAGGACGCAAGTGTCCTCGGGCTTCTTGGCTTCCATGAGGGTCCTTTCTTCATGAGACCTTCCAGGAGGCACCTTTATGCGGTGCCTCCTGGCATAGCTGGTAAGCAAAACATAGTGCAAACAGGGCGCCTAATGCGGGTTGCACCCAGGTCTGCAGGGGAAAACCGCAGAGGCTGCCCCTCATAAAAATGCCTTGCAGCCCAAAGAAGGTGCTGCAAGGCACTGAAAACGCATGAACCTGCGAGATCTTAGGCGAAGCCCCAGCGAGCGCGCACACCGCCGGACTCGTAGTAGGAGATCCAAGAGTCCAGGCTGATGGTACGGATGTAGCCTACATTGTCCATCACCAGGCCGCCGCCAATGTAGATGCCTACGTGGCCATAGATGCGGCCGGCAGCGGTGTGGGGGTGGGAAGGCACAGCGATGAGCATGCCGGGCTGAAGGGTAGAGCGATCGGAGCTAGAGCAGTAGGCATAGTACTGGTCCACGGCGTTGCCGCCAGGGTATCCGCAGCCGGCTGCCTGGTAGACCTGGCTCACCCACATGGCGCACAGACCGCCGCCAGGGGAGCCAACCCGGGAGCAGGCGGCCACGATGGCCGCGCCTTTGCCAGAGGCAGAGCCTGCGGCATTCGAAGTGGCGCCGCCGGCCCCAGAAGCGGCTGGACGGCTGGCCGCAGCAGCGGCCGCGGCCGCTGCTGCTCGGGCCTTCTCGCGCTCTGCCTTCTCCTCTTCTGCTGAGGCCAAGATCTCTGCGTCGCGCTGGGCCATGAGGTCGCGGACCTCGCCAGAGAGGCTGTCTAAGAGCTGCTGGGCCTCCTGCTGCTTGGCCTGGGCGGCGGCAAGATCGTCGCCCTGCTGGGCTTTGAGCTCTTCTAGCTGGCTCTTGCGGCTCTCCAGCTCGGCCTTGGTGCGGGCCAGAGCCTCTTTGGCCTGGGTCACAGAGTCGATCAAGGAGACGTCGTTTTGCGTCACCTTGTTCATGTAATAGATGTTCGAGGTCAGCTCATCAAAGCTGGAGGAGGCGAGAAGCACCTCCAAGAGGTTGGAGTCGCCGGCTTTGTAACTGGCGTTGACGCGGCGAGCCAGCACCTCTTTTTTGGCTGCGAGCTCCTCCTCTTTTTGGGCGATGGTGGTCTCGGTCTCAGAGATCTGGCCATTGACCTCTTCGATTTGGTCCATGGTGGCCGAGAGCTTCTCGGCAATGGCTTCGTATTCCTCGCCTAGCTGGTCGAGCTGCCCCTGAACTTGGTCCAGCTGCTCTTGAGCTGAGGCCAACGCGTCCAAGGTGGATTGAGAGGCCGAAGGCCGTGCGAAAGCGAGGGAAGGAGTGAGCGCGGAAGCTGCGCCAAGGGCGCCAATACCGGCCGTCGCCTTGAGGAGGCCACGGCGTGAAAGGGTTGAGTTTTGATTCATAGGAGAAAAAATAGCGGACCTATCTCCGGCAGGACGATGGTAAAACGGTTGACGGCCGGAGCCGTCAGAAAGCGTGTGCGACATGGCGGCTCCATTCAAATTGCGTGTGCCTGTCGTGTAGTGAGAATCTTTAAGCTACAAATCAGGATACCAGATGCATAGCGGGGGATTCCTTGAGCTCACATATGGTAGTCCCTTGCGGCCCCCGCGTCCACTCCCCATGGAGAATTAAAGCAGGGACAACCCTATCACGTATATAAGACCATAGATGCATAATACCGCGTCCACCTGCCCCAGATGCGGTTTCTTCCAAATAGTGCGCGGGCGGTTGGGATCGTAATGGCGAGCCTCGAGGGCCAGTGACAGCCCTTGGGCATGACGCAGCGCGCCGGCGAACGTGGGCACCAAAATGCTCAAAAGGGCCTGCAGGCGCCTCACTGGGCCTCCGGAGTCAAAGGCGGCCCCGCGAGCGCGCTGGGCATCCATGACGCTTTGGATCTCTAAGGTGAGGGTGGGCACAAATCGCAGCGCCAGTGCCAGCACAAAGGCCAGTTGCTCCACCGGCACGCCCAGGCGACCCAGAGGAGAGAGCAGCGACGAAAGGGCACGGGTGAGCTGCAGCGGCTCGGTCACGGCCAAAAGCAGAGCTCCGTTCACCACCAAAAGCCCCAGCCTGGTGGCGGTGAGGGCTGCCGAGAAGAGCCCGCCCTCATGAATGGCGAGCGCCCCCCAGCTCCAAAGCAGCGGGCCTTCTGGATTCACGAACAGGTTGAGCAGCGAGAAGACTGCCAGCAACACCAGAAGTGGTGCCGAGGAAGCCAAAAGCGACATCGGCGAGATGCGCCCCAGCGCACAGAGTCCCAAAAAGCCTGCCAGCGCCCAGAGAGCCTGCATCGGTGAGACGATCAAGAAGATGGTGGTCATAAAGGCCACGGTTACCAGGATCTTGGCGCGGGCGTCGGCTCTGTGGAGAGGCGAGGAGCCCTTCTGGTAGCGGCCGAACTCCCCTAGCGCGCTCATGAGGCGCCTCCCAAAGACGGGCCGCCAAAAGTGTTGCCGCTCGAGGGCGCGTTCTCAGGGGAGTCCGCAGAGCCGGGGGTCTCCAAGGCGGCGCGACGGGCGCCGGGTATCAAATCCCGCTGTGCGAGGATGGCTTTTACCAGGGCATCCTCTGTGAGAGGGGCGCCTAGGGAGGCTCCGGTGCGCGCTTCCAGCTGATGGGCGAAGGCCAGGGGAGCAGGGAGGCCCAGCCCCAGGCGACGGAGTTTCTCGGCATGGGAAAAGACCTGGGCACAGGGGCCTTCTAGGGCGACGGCACCCTGGTCGAGCACCACCATCCGGGAGGCGATGCGTCCGGCAGCATCCATGTCGTGGCATACCATGAGCAGGGCGCCGGTGGGGGTGACCAGCTGGGACAAGGCACGCTCTACCAGGGACCGGCCCTCAGGGTCGAGCGCAGAGAGGGGTTCGTCGAGCACCAGGTTGCGCGGCTTCATGGCCAGCACGCCTGCGATGGCCACCAGGCGCTGCTGGCCTCCGGATAGCTCGAAGGGCGAGCGGCGGGCGAGATGCAAGACCTCCAAAAGATCCAGGGCCTCGGTGGCGGCGCAGGCGGCCTCCTGGGCAGAGAGACCGGCGTTTTTGGGGCCAAAGGCCACGTCGTCGAGCACGCTGGCGGCGAAGAGCTGGCGCTCCGGGCGCTGCATCACATAGCCCAGGCGCCAGGGAAGCTCAGGGTCGCGCCTGGGGCGGCCCAAAAAACCCGAGCGCCAAATTGGGGCTCCGTCGACCTCGATAGTGCCGCTCTTGGGACGCAACAGACCGGCAGCAAGTTTGAGTACCGTGGATTTGCCCGAGCCAGTTGCTCCGGCCAGCACGGTGAGAGCGCCGTCGGGCACAGCAAGGCTCAGATTGGAGATTACCGGCTGGGCCTCATAGCCAAAGGTCACCTGGGAAAAGTCGAGGCTCATGAGGCGCCACCTGCCAGCTGGTCCAAAAGGGTCGCAGGAGAGACGGTGGGGCTCACGGGCATGCCAGAGCGAGCCAGAGCCAATGCCAGCGAGGTGGCGAAGGGGGGCTCCAGCGAAAACGAGGCGAGGCGGCTCGCCTGAGTGAGCACCTGCTCAGGGGCGCCCTGCAGTGCGATCTTTCCTCTGGACAGCACAATGATGCGGTCTGCGGCGGCCGCTTCGTCCATGGAGTGGGTCACCAGCACGCAGGCATGCGGAGCGCCCAGCGAGGCCAGTGTGGCAGCCACTTGACGGCGGCCCTCCACATCGAGCCTGGCGCCAGGCTCGTCCAGCACCAAGAGCGCCGGGTCGCACGCCAGCGCCCCTGCAATGGCCACCCGCTGTTGCTGGCCGCCAGAAAGCCGAGTGGGATCTTGGCTTGCCAGTGTTTCCAGGTGCGTGGCCTCAAGGGCGTCGTCGACCGCCTGATCGATGGCGGCGGGGTCCCAACCCAGATTCTCGGGGCCAAAGGCCACGTCTTGGTCCACCTGAGTGGTCAAAATGGCGTCCTCGGGGGTTTGAAAGACCATGGCGCTTCTGTCCCGCGCCTGCTGATAGGCCTCGCCGTCAGGGACGCCGTCCACAAAGCAGGTGCGGCCCATGAGCTCCACGGCGCCCTCATCGGGCGCCAGGATGCCTGCCAAAAGGCGTGCCAGCGTGGATTTTCCCGAGCCGTTGGCCCCCAAGAGGCAAAGGCGCTCTCCGGCCTCTACCGATAAGGACACATCGTCTAGCGCCCAGGTGGCCCCGCCGTCGTAGGAAAAGCGCACGTGCTCTAGCTTGGCTACCTGCAAGTCTTCCCTAGGGCTCATTGGCCTACCATGGTGGAGACGGGTTTGTAGACCGCCAGCGTAAGGGCGGTGTTAATGGCGATCTTCAGCAGGTTGAAGGGTAAAAGCACCGGCACGATGAGGGTGGCCACGGTCTCCAGCGGCATGCCCGAGTAAAGGGGCGTGATCACCAGGTTTCCCAAGAGGGCCACTGCAAGGGTGACGACTGCAGCGATGAGCAGCCCTGCTACAGCTCCCTTGAAACTGTGATGGCGCCTGTAGATAAAGGCCGCGGGCAGGGTGGCTGCCAGAGAGCAGGCCATGGCCATGATGGCGCCAAAGGGGTCTGTGAACAGGCGGATCACCCAGGGAAGCACTGCGGTGCAAGCGCCGATGGCCGGCCCAAACAAAAGGCCTGCCACCAGGCATACCACGCCGGAGGGGTCGTACTTGAGGTACGGGGCCAAAGGAAAGATGGGGATCTCGATGAAGCTGGCCACCAGGGCAGCGGCGCAAAAGAGCGCCGAGATCGCCACGCGCCTGGAGTTCCAGGAACTCGCATCCTTCGAAGTGGCGTGGGCCGAGGGCCTCTGCCCGTTGGCGGGCTGGGTAGATGATTTGGTTTTAGATGAGGAAGTTTGCCACGTCATGGCTGCACCCCGTTTCTTCCATCCGGACTGTCACCGTTGGCTCCAGACTTGCACTGGATCGGCCGCATGCGCGGTTTGCGGGCTTGGCATAGACGCCTTACCGCCAGTGGGGAATTGCACCCCGCCCTGAAACGTCAGGTGAGACTCTACTCCTCTCAAAGGGCCAAATGCAACCTTCGAGAGGAGCGAGAGCGGTCATTGCAAGAAAGGGCGTCAAACCCCTAAGAGGCTGAATCCTGCCTGCGAGGAGCACGCGAGCGCACGAATCCCGCGACGGTGCCCATGGCCCTGGCTCCCCAGAGGAGGCCGGCCACCATAGGGGAGAGCTCGGTGGACGTCTCGTTTTCTTGAGGCACGCGAGGGAACGCCGTGGCGGGGAACGGATGGATGGTTTCCGCGGCCGCGGCCGCGTTCTTTTGCGCTGCGGCCGAGATGCCGTCTTGGGCCGCCGAATCCAGCCCAGGCAGGGGATCCTCTTCCAAAGGCTGCTGGGTGGCAGGCTCGTCGTAGAGGGCTACCAGCTGCAAATCCGTCTCCACCGGAGTGTCAAAGTCAAAGGACTCGCCGTCTTTGGCGTTGGCCCAGCCGCTGAAGACCGCCAAAGGTTGGCCCGAGGGCACGCCGGGCTCGCCAGGCTTCTCGATCAGAGAGCCAGGGGCCACCAGATGGGTGTCGATAAGCGCGCCGTCAGAGGTATAGAAGCACACTTCGCATACGGGACGTGCCGATAAGAGCCGCTCCTCGTGGTCGTCTACAAACTGGTCGGAAGAATCGGGATCGCCGGTGGTGGCCGCTCCCTCCTCAAGCCAGCCAAAACCCTGGTAGGCAGGGTCATTCTCGGGAAGGGTCAAGGTGAAGGTGCCCCGGGCCCCGTCGTCGCGGTAGTTGTAGAAGTCTCGGGCGCGGCCGGCGCGGTTGCGGCCCAGCAGGGTGCCTTGGACTTGGGCGTTGCCGGCGTTCAAGATGCCGCCGCCTCGACGGGCGGTGTTATGGGCCACGGTGCCTCTGGCCATGGTGAGCGAGCCGGTGTTCACAATACCGCCGCCCATATCCTCCACCATGTTGTAGACAAGCACTGCGCCCTCGGTGGCCAGATGCCCGCGGTTGAAGACGCCGCCTCCGTTTTGGGCGGCGTTGTGCGACAGGCCCGAGGAGCCCAAAAGCACCGTGCCGGTGTTGTAGATGCCGCCGCCCATGCCCTGGGAGGCGTTGTGCACGATGGTGGCGCTCACGCATTCCAGTTTGCCGGTGTTATAGATGCCGCCTCCGCCATATTGGGTGGAGTTGGCCTGGTTGTCCACAATGTCGCCCTGGGTGATGTGCACGCGGCCGGAGGCGTTGTAGATGCCGCCTCCGTAGAGGGCGCGGTTGCGGGAAAGCCCCGCGCCTGCGATCTCGATGGAGCCGGTGCGAGTGTTGAAGACGCCGCCGCCGGTATAGAGGGCGCAGTTGCCGGCAATGGTGCCGTCGGCCAGCGACAGGCGTCCGGTGTTGAAGACGCCGCCGCCCGAGCCCTGCGTGCCTTCGGCCGCGTTTTTCACGATGGAACCGCCTTCCATGGCCAGGCTGCCCCGGTTATAGATGCCCGCGCCGGAGTCGGCCTCGTTGGCGACGATCACCGCGCCTGCCTCCTGGAGGCGGCCAGAATTAAAGACGCCGCCGCCCATGGCAGCAGAGTTATGGGAGACGTCTCCTCCCGCGAGCATCACTTCGCCGGTGGAATAGATGCCGCCACCTCGATGGTCTGCCTCATTGGCGGTGATGCGGCCGCCAGAGACATCCACCGAGCCCTTGCCCACGCAGTAGACGCCGCCGCCGTGGGTGGCCGCATTGCCCTCGATGGTGCCCCCGGTCATCTTGAAGGCAGCGTGGTCGCAGTAGACGCCGCCGCCAAAGGGGCGTGCCTCCGAGCCCTCGCGGTTGTTGTTGGCGATGGTTCCCCCAGACATGGTGAAGCAGGCTCCCTCAAGAATCTGCACCGCCGCTCCGGGCACCGCCGAGCTGGCTTGGGCCGTAGAGCAGTTGGTGATACGGCCGCCACCCATAAAAAACTTGGCGTTCTCCCCGCTGACCCTCACCGCGCACCCTGAAGCTTTGTCATCTTGGGGCTTTACCTGCCAGCCCTCGATGGCGGCGCAGTGCCCCATGACCAGCGTGCCTTCACACTCCACCACCGAGCCTTGGGGAAGCTCCTCTTTTGCCTTGGGCGCCTTGGCCAACAAGGCCACGTCGAGCTCGAGCAACCCCTCTGGGGCCACCGAGAAGAGCGATTCTCCCGCCGGGAAGGGAGGCTCCAAGATGATGGACCCCGCCACATGGAGGGTGGCGCTGGCAGGGACGCTAAAGAGCGTCTTTACGCCAGGGGCCACGCGCAGCCGTGTGGCACAGCAGAGCAGGTCGATGCGAGCGCCCTCGGGGATGGTCACGGGCGTGTCGGCATAGACCACGGCAGGCAGCGCCATGGTGCCTGAGACCTCGGGGCTTCCAAGCAGCTCTGCCAAGTCGCTCCAGGAAGCGGGGCAGTGAAGTTGTGGGGTATCTGGCATGGGGTTTCCACTTGTCATGATGTATATGGCCCTACAAATCTCACTTCGGGCTCAAGCGTCACGCCGGAGTGCTCGAGCACCTGTTGTTGGACATGTTCGATCAACGCCTTTACGTCGCGAGCGGTGGCATTGTGGGCGTTTACCACAAAGCCTGCGTGCTTAGGAGAGACCTCGGCGCCGCCTATGCGAGCCCCCTGGCAGCCTGCCTCGGTGATGAGCTTGCCGGCGAAGTGGCCCTCGGGGCGCTTGAAGGTCGAACCTGCACTGGGCATCTCAAGAGGTTGCTTTTCTTCTCGGCGGCAAGTGAGGTCGTCCATCTTGGAGCGAATGTCGCCGCTGTCGGCGGGCGCGAGGCGGAAGGTAGCAGAGATGACCACCAAATGGTCTGTCTTCACGCGGCTGGTGCGATAGCCCAAGTCCAGGTCCTTGGCTACCAAGGTTTCTGTGTGACCGTCGCTGAAGAGCACCTCTGCGCTCTCCAGCACGTCGGCTATGCAGCCGTCGTAGGCTCCGGCATTCATAAAGACGGCGCCGCCTACGGTGCCGGGGATGCCGCAGGAAAACTCCAGGCCGCTCAGAGAGAGGGCCGCCGCCATCTCTGCGGCATCTGCGAGCGCCACGCCAGCTTGGCAGGTGAGGCGGGTGCCGTCATGGGCTACATCTAAAAGCCCGCTGGACACATCCACCATGACGCCGCGGTATCCGGCATCAGAGACCAAAAGGTCGCTGCCTTTGCCCAAGACGAAGAAGGGGACCCCCTTGTCGCGCAGAAGGCGCACGGAGTCTATGAGCTGGCCGCGGCTCTTAGGGGTGATGTAGACGTCTGCCGGCCCGCCGATCTTGAACGTGGTGTGATCTTTCATGGGTTCGCCCAAGACGACGCCGTCCTTGCCCAAGATATCGCCCAGTTCTTGGGCGATGGCATAGCGATCGAAGCCGCTGACAAGGGCGTCTAAGATGCGGGCTTCGCGCAAGGAGTCGTCCAAGCCCATAAGCGGGCTTTCCTTGGCGCCCGACAAGAAGCAGGAGCAGAAGTGCTGGATCTGCGCGCTAAAGTCGTCGCCAGGCAGCGGGGCTTTTAGAAGCTCGTCCTCGCCGCCTTGGCGATGGAGCACCGCGCGCACCGGACGGGTTATATCGGAGATCTCAATGGAACCCTCATTGCCAAAGATGGTGGCAGCGCAGCCTAAGTCCTGGGTGGCATCGCAGGTGAGAGTGCACCCATAGGTGCCAATGCCCATGGTGGCGCTGTCTTGCCAGTCCACCTCGTCGCGATAAAGATGGCTGGCTTTGTGTACCTTGATATCGCCCGAGCAATACTCTGCGAGGTAAGTGGCGCCATAGATGCCCATATCGAGCGCCTGGCCGCCTCCTATAGGCTCTGTAAACCAGGGGCGTGCCTGCGAAGGGTCCACCTTGCGGATAAGGGATGCCTCGACACCCGAAACCTCGCCTATGGCCCCTTGGCTCACCCGCTGGCGCACCAGCTGGTAGAGCGGGGTGAAGCGAGGCTTCATAGCTTCCATGTAAAAGCGATCGTGCTCCAGGGCGGCTTTGGCCACCTGGCTAAACTCTGCGGCGGTAAGGGCGCAAGGCTTCTCGCATAGGACGGCTTTGCCGGCTTCGATAGCCTCCAACGAATAGGGTGCGTGCGATGCCGGAGGCAGGGCGATATAGATAGCATCGATATCCTGGCGCGCCAAAAGCTCTTGGGCAGAGCTTTGAGCTTCCATGCCATACTCAGCGGCGAATTTCTCGCAATGGTCTTGGGTGGGACTCCATAGGGCAACCAGTTCACAATTGGGTTCCTGCGCGCAGGATGCGGCAAAGCGGCGTGCGATGCCGCCTGAGCCCAAAATGCCCCATTTCACCATCTCGCTCATGCTTAAAAACCTCCCACCACGGCCTAGGGCCGCAAACTCGGTTGCTTAATGAACGCCTCTAGGACTGTACCCAAGGGGTGAGAAAGACTCCTTGGCCCGTCCTATATCTATAGAGTAGGACGGGGCAGCCGTACCCTCGTAGTTGTGGAGGAAGTGTAAGAGGGTAGAGGGCTCAAAGAACCAGGTCTAGGGAAAGTATAGATGAAAATAGATATAAAGAAAATATTCAGCAATATGGAGCCTTTTATAACTTACAGCTCTGACATGGGGTTATATGCCAAGAATATTCACATATAAGTAAAATAATTATAGAAAAATATTTAGGGATATAGGGTGCCATTGACATGCCATTTACTGCTCGTAGCCTAGAATTACTCCGTTCATACTGCCAGTGGTTTTGCTCCGAGAAATGGCTATTATCCTTAAGCTTGCATTTAGTTTGTAACAAACGCCCTTTTAGAGTGCCACCAAAGAGAGGAAGTGTGTCATGAAGGGTTATGCAATGCTCAAGATCGGTGAGTCGGGGTGGATTGAGAAAGAAGCCCCCGTCTGCGGCCCCAACGACGCCATCGTCAAGCCCTTGGCGGTAGCCATCTGCACCTCCGATGTGCATACCCTCTGGGAGGGCGCCATCGGCGAGCGCCACAACATGATCCTGGGTCATGAGGGCTGCGCCGAGGTTGTCGAGGTGGGCGAGTGCGTGCACGACTTCAAGCCCGGCGATCGCGTGCTTCTTCCCGCCATCACCCCCGATTGGAACTCCCTGGAGGCCCAGGCCGGCTACTCCATGCACTCCGGTGGCATGCTGGCGGGCTGGAAGTTCTCCAACTTCAAGGACGGCGTTTTCGCCGAGCTCATCCACGTGAACGACGCTGACGGCAACCTGGCTCTCATGCCTGAGGGCATGGATGTGGCTGAGGCCTGCATGCTGTCCGACATGGTCCCCACCGGCTTCCACGCCTCCGAGTTGGCTGACGTCCAGTTTGGCGACACCTGCCTGGTCATTGGCATTGGCCCCGTGGGTCTCATGGCCGTGGCCGGCGCTGCCCTCCGCGGCGCTTCTCGTATCATCGCCGTGGGCACCCGTCCCAACTGCATCGAGGCTGCTCGTGGTTATGGCGCCACCGACTTCATCTCCTACAAGAACGGCCCCATCGGCGAGCAGGTGCTGGCCATGACCGACGGCAAGGGCGTCGACAAGGTCCTCATCGCCGGCGGGGACGTGGATACCTTCAAGGAGGCCGTCGTCGCTGTGAAGCCCGGCGGCAAGATCGGCAATGTGAATTATCTTGGCTCCGGCGACTACATCGACATCCCCCGTGTTGAGTGGGGTGTTGGCATGGGGCATAAGGAGATCAACGGTGGCCTGATGCCCGGTGGTCGCCTGCGTATGGAGAAGCTTGCCAGCCTGGTCACCTGCGGCCGCCTGGACTTGAAGCCCCTCCTGTCCCATGTCTTCCATGGCTGGGACCACCTAGAGGAGGCCCTCTTCCTGATGCGCGACAAGCCTGCCGACCTCATCAAGCCCGTCGTGGTCATCGAGGAAGACTAGTCTTATCAAGGTTGATGCGCTCTGAAGGCGCGCCAGCTTCTCGCTATTTGCAGCAATGCGGGCGGTGTCACAGATTGTGGCGCCGCCCTTTTTTCTAGGGGAGGCACCATGAAGGTACTCGTGATCTCAGGCTTTCTGGGAGCAGGCAAGACCACCTTTATCCAGGAACTGGCGCGGCGCACCCACCGCGACTTTGTGATCTATGAGAACGAATACGGTCAGACCGATATCGATAGTCAGGTGCTCAAAGAGGGCACTGGCCTCGAGGTCTGGGAATCGCTTGATCGTTGCATTTGCTGTACTGGCAAACAGGATTTCGCCACCAGCGTGCTCACCATCGCCAACACCTTAGACCCTGAGTACCTGGTGGTCGAGCCTACGGGCGTCGCCAAGCTTTCCGCAGTGCTCGACAACGTGGACAAGGTCACCTACGAGCGCATCAGCCTCCTTGAGCCCGTGTGCATCGTGGACTGGGAGTCTTGGCAGTCTGAGAAAGAGGCCTACCCAGAGATCTTCAACGACCAGCTGGACGCCGCTCCCACTGTGGTGATCTCCAAGATACCCGCTCGGGATGATGCCCAGGCAGAGGGTGTTGACGAAGGCCTCGACGACCTGGTGGGGTCCATCTGCGACGCTAAGCCCGGCGTCGATATCAAGGCAGTCCCGCTCTCAGAGATTCCCGACGAGTGGTTTGAGTCGTTGCTTCACCGCGACCTCAACCCCGAGCAGGCAGCCGCTGAGCCAGCACCCTCGCCTGACGAGGATCCCGGACTTGAAACCTTCGCCCTGGGCCACGCCTCTGTGTCTACTGCAGCTCATCTGGCGTGGCTTTTGGATGCCCTGGTGGCAGGGGTCTTTGGCAAGGTGGCGCGTGCCAAGGGCTTCGTGCGCACCTTGGACGGCCTGCTGCGCTTTGACGTGGTGGCCCGCCGCTGGGCCGTCACTGGTGCGGAGGAGCTGGGAGAAGAGCTCGACGCCGAGGAAGCCAAGGCAGTGTTTATCGGCAAGGATTTGGAGCGCAATTTCTTGCGCGAGGCCTTCTTGCCCCTCAGGTGGCACGCCGAGGAGCGCCTCCAGGAAGAGGAGCGCCATCACGACCATACCCACTGCGACCATGAGCAAGGCTACTGCGAGTATGGCGAGCATGGTCATGAGGACCACGAACCCGGGCGGCGCGCGCACCCCAAACATGGGGGTCATGAGCACGAGGGCCACGAGAACCATTAATTCCTCTGCCGCTAGGCCAGCCGAGAAGTGCGTGCCTCGATAAGCCGTTGGGCCAGGGTGTCCAGAGAGGCTACCAGGGGGTCGAGGGCGTCAAAGTCGTCGCCCTTGTTGGTCATCACCGCCATGATGTAGGCGTCGCCGTCGCGAACCACCAGGCCGGCGTCCACCGTGGAGTTCTGGGACTCGGTGGCGATCCAGCCGGGCTTCGACCAGGTGACGGCATCGGGCAGCTGAGCGATAGGACTGTTGAGCGGCTCTGAGAAGATGGCGGCTCCGTAGTCGTGAAGCGTCTCGGCCTCGCTGTCGCCCAGACACCAGGCTGCAGACTCCACCCAGAGGTCTGCCAGCTGCTCAGAGCTCAAATCCACATAGGAGCCCCAGTTGTCGCCCAAGGTCTCGGAGGAGCCTGCATTGTTCAGCCATTGGTTGATGGTGGCGGTGCCAAAGGCATTCTTGGCGGCGATGTAGCTGTTGTTGTCCGACTCGGTGATGGCCAGCGTCACGCTGTCTTCCAGAGAGCCCAGCTGGTCGGGGCTTTCAAGCTCCGAGAGCACCGAGAGCACATAGGGCCCCTTGATGGAGCTCGCACTATAAAACGGCTGTTGGGAATTGTAGGCGGTCAGCTTTTGGCCGTCGGCGGTGCAAATATAAAACCCGCATTGGTTGCCCGAGGCTTGGATAGCCCCAATATCTGTGCCTACCTGCACATATAAAGGTGCGATGGAGCGGTAGCTCTCTATGAGCGTGTTTTCGAAAGTCCCCAGGGCCTCCAGATTGGTCTGGGCGCGTGCCTGCTCGGCGACCCTCGCCCCATGGTGCTGTATCCCTAGGATCACCAGGCCTACCGCCAGCGCTGCCAGCAGCCCGGCGGCGCTGGTCGCCAGCTTGCGAAAGCGCGCGCTTCTGCGCCACTCCTTCATGAAGCGCTGGCTCAGAGACCCTTGAGGGGCTCGCCTGGGTTTCCTGCCGAGAAGCCCGCGTCCTGCCGTCTGCGGCCAAGAGGGGAGTTGGGGCATAGACCGGCTGCGACGAGGCTTTTGCCGAGAAGCCCTGCGCTGCTGGCGCTCGGCCCTATGACGAGTGGAGGCCTCTCGCTGCGAAGAACCCAAGCGACCCCGGGTAGCGGCGCCAGGAGCTGGGTTGGGGAGGCCAGAAGGCCTCGAGGCGGCAGTCGAGCGTTTCTCGGCAGGGAAAGGTCGCCAAGAGTCGCGAGCTTGTCGAGAGCTGTAGCGGTCGCCAGGGTCGCCGGCGCGGGGATTGCGGCCGCGGGCTCGAGAGCCGGAAGGGCGCTTGCGAGGGTCGGCGCCTGGGTGCGTGGAGGATCCGGAGTCGCTCATGGCCGTCAGTTTTTGAGGGAGTTCAAAGGCGCGGGGATGTGGCCACCGCGGTGGGCGAAGACGGTGCCTGCATGGGGGTTTACCTCCATGACCGGAGCCTCGCCAAAGAGGCCGCCAAAGACCAGGGTGTCGCCGGCCTTCTTGCCGATGGCCGGGATGATGCGCACGGCAGTGGTTTTGTTGTTGATGACGCCAATGGCCATCTCGTCGGCGATGATGCCGGCCAGGGCCTCGACGGGTGTGTCCCCGGGGATGGCGATCATGTCCAGGCCCACCGAGCATACGCAGGTCATGGCCTCGAGCTTTTCCAGGGAGATGGCGCCGTCTTGAGCGGCGCGGATCATATCGGCGTCCTCGGAGACGGGGATGAAGGCGCCGGAGAGGCCGCCCACGCTGGAGCTGGCCATGACGCCACCCTTCTTCACCGCGTCGTTGAGCATGGCCAGCGCGGCCGTGGTGCCGGGGCCGCCGCATTGGCCCACGCCGATGATCTCGATGATGCGAGCCACCGAGTCGCCCACAGCAGGAGTGGGAGCCAGCGACAGGTCCACGATGCCCTTGGCCACACCTAGGCGCCTGGCAGCCTCGCGGCTCATGAGCTCGCCGGCACGGGTGATCTTGAAGGCGGTCTGCTTGATGCGCTCGGCCACGTCGCCCAGGCTGGCGGTGGCAGGGAGCTCTTCCAGCGCGGCCGCCATAACGCCGGGGCCCGAGACGCCCACGTTGATGACGGCGTCCGCCTCGCCGGGGCCGTGGACCGCGCCGGCCATAAAGGGCGAGTCTTCCACCATGTTGGCAAAGACCACCAGCTTGGAGGCGGCCACGCACTGCTCGTCGCGGGTGAGCTCGGCGCACTCGAAGATCTTGTGGGCCATGAGGTCCACGGCGTCCATGTTGACGCCGGCGCGAAGGGTCGCCACGTTCACCGAGGAGCATACTCGCTGGGTGGTGGCCAGCGCCTCGGGGATGGAGTGGATGAGCCGGCGGTCGCCGTCGCCGATGCCCTTTTGCACCATGGCCGAGAAGCCGCCCAGATAATCGATGCCCAGCGTTTGGGCAGCGCGATCGAGCGCATGGGCCACCGGCACAAAACTCTCGTCCGGGCAGCAGGCGGCAACTTGGGCGATGGGGGAGACCGAGATGCGCTTGTTGATGATGGGGATGCCGTACTCGCGCTCCAGGGCCTCTGCGGTAGGCACCAGGTTTTGGGCGGCCGTGCAAATGTGGTCGTAGATCTTACGGCAAAGGGCGTCCATGGAAGGATCTGCGCACCCTGCTAAAGAGATGCCCATGGTGATGGTGCGAATGTCGAGATTCTGCTGGGACACCATGTTGAGAGTCTCAAACACCTCTTTTGGCGTAATGGCCATGAACGCTCCTTGTCTTTAAGAGCCAACATCTCAAGGCGCTCCTGCCGAGAAACCCTTGCATCCTCAGATGGGGGTTCTTCTCGGCAACGCCCTTTCATTTTGCATGGTACCAAACCATGGAATAATGGAACTCTCAACGCAATGCAGGTTTTCATGTTCGACGTCTTCAAGGAGTGCTCATAGGTGACCTCGTCTTCTCGTGCCCGCACCACAACCTCTTCCAGCGCTCAGGAGGCCTCCCGCCGTGCTCCTCATAGATCTGCCAGGCCCCCTCATAAGCGACCCGCGCAATCTGCGCCTCGCCGTCCTCAGGCGCGCGTGGCCTCCCTGGACGGCCTTCGCACCTTGGCGATCGTGGCCATCGTGCTCTATCACGCCCAATGCCCCTGGCTTCCCTCAGGGCATATGGGCGTGGTGATTTTTTTGGTGCTCACGGGCTACCTGTTCACCGTGTCGCTTTTGCGCCGCCTGCGCGCACGACGTTACTCGCTGGCCGCCATCTGCCGCCGCCGCTTCCTGCGTGTATGGCCGTCCATGGCCGCCATGGTGGTCGCCCTCACCGCTCTTTGCGTGGTGGCCAATCACGTGCTGCTCACCAAGCTTCGTCCCGACATCGTGCCCTCCCTGCTCTTCTTCGACAACTGGCACTACATCGCTTCAGGTCAAAGCTACTTCGGCGCCATTGGCTCGCCCTCGCCGCTCACACCGCTGTGGTATGTGTCCTTGGATGCCCAGCTTTGCCTCATTTGGGCGATGGCGGTATGGCTGGTGGCCAAGCTGGCTCCCCGCCGATCGCTCACCTGGGTCCGCCGGCTCGCCTTGCTGGGCGCCCTTGCCTCGCTGGTGGCCATGGCGCTGCTCTACAACCCCGCCGCCGACCCTTCCCGCGTCTACTACGGCACCGACACCCGCGCCTTCTCCTTCCTCGCCGGCGCCTGGCTGGCCGTGGTGTGGTCGCCCAACTTGGCGGCCTCCAAGGCCCAAGGCTTTGCCTTTGCCTCGCGCCTTTTGCCTTTGCTCAAAGCCCGTGGAGCTTCTGGCGCCTCTGCTGCCGAGAAGCCCGCAGCTTTCCGCGCGGCCGTTCAACCCCAGGTGGTACGGGTTTCTCGGTCGGTCATGCAGGGGGCTTCTCTGGGCGCCCTGGCTTTCCTGGCGCTCATCATGGTGCTCGTGCCCGCCGATGCCCCCTTCTTCTACTGGGGCGGTATGGGCTTGGTGACGGTGGCTACCTGCGTGCTTCTGGGGGCCTTGGCGGTGCCCGGGCTTTGGGTGACGCGCCTCTTTGGCCTGCCTGCAGCTGCGTGGGTGGGCGCGCGCTCCTACGGGCTCTATCTGTGGCACTACCCGCTGTTGCTGCTCATCGGCGGCAACCTGGCCAAAGGCCAGCTGGCGCAGTTTGTGGCGGCGGTGGGCGTGGCCTGCAGTGCGGCTATGCTGTCGTTTCACTTTATCGAGCGGCCGTTCCAGTCCGGCGCGGTGATGGCGCGGCTTGCCGATGCTCGCCATCGCAAAGCCGTCATAGCAGCTCTTGCGGTGGTGGGTGTGGCCGCTGTGGGCTTGGCGCTGGTGCCAGAGACCTACCTGGTTCCCCAGGAGGCGATCAAGTCCACCGGCGACGCCGCCGATGCTGCGGTGGATACTTCTAAGATCGATCGATCAGAGGCAGCTGGGGGCGAGGCTGCCCAAGGCGAGGCCGCAGATCCTTCGGCCCAGCTGCCCCAAGAGCCCTTCTCGCTTACCGCCGGCGCTCAGGAGATTCAAGAAGGGGCGTTCGCGCCGCTGCTCATTGGTGATTCGGTGCCGGGGGACAGCCCTTTCAACCTGTGGTTTCCCTCGGGATTTATGGATGCCTACATCGGCCGCCATCCCTCCCAGGCCTTAAGCTTGCTCAAGGGCTATGTGGAGCAAGGGGCGCTCTCTGACTGCCTGGTGCTGGCGACGTTCTCCAACTCCACCGCCACACCCGAGCAGCTGGACGAAATGGTGGCTGCCGCCGGCGAGAACGTGCAAATCTATCTGGTAGGGACGGTCAACAGCGACGGTTTCCAGGACGAGCAGAACGCCAACCTCCAAGCCTGCGCCGCCAAGTACGACAACGTCGCCTATGTGGATTGGCCCAGCGTGGTGGCCGGCCATGAGCAGGAATACCTCTGGGGCGACGGCACCCATCTGCGCCCTGAGGGGGCCCGCGCCTACCTAGACGCCATCTCTCGCACAGTGGCTCCCCAGATGATCGCCGAGGGCGCCACGGTGACCCCGCTCACCCCAGAAGAGATGACTCAGGCAGGGGCCTAGCGTCTATGGCCAAGAGACGCCCTGGCCTCCTGGCTTTTGGCTGCGTTGGGATCTGGCATCCATGCAGTCAAGGCGCTAATAACGAGTTTTTGGCAGCAGAAGAGGTTTTTTGGCAGCTGATACGTTATAAGCGGGTTTTCTGCACTGGGGTTTTGTAAAACCCCAGTGCAACTGGACCCGCTTATAACGAGAAATGCCTCCGTCCACGCATCTCCCGGCCGGCTCACGCATCTTTCGGCCCGCCCATACGCCTCCCGGCGCCTTGCCACAAGAAAGCACCCCAAAAGCCTGGGCTTTTGGGGTGCTTGTCATATCTCAGCAACCTGAGAGCTCGCGGTTGCAGCTATAACCTTAGGGCTGGCGGCTCCTTAGAGGGTGGTGCCAAACCACTTCTGCTCAAGCTCATCCATGGTGCCGTCGTCCTGCAGCTCCTGGAGTGCCTGGTTGATTGCCTTGGTGAGGCCGGGGTTGTCCTTGGAGACCACGATGCCGTACTGCTCGCCGGTGGGAATCTCGGTGGTAATCTGCAGGTCGGAGTAGGCCACGCTGATCTCGTACTCGGCTACCGGCAAGTCGCAGACCACGGCGTTGTAGGTGCCTGTCTGGAGTCCAGTGAGAGCTTGAATAACGTCGTCTAGAGGAACAATAGTAGCGTTGGGAAGATTCTCCTGGGCCCAGGCCTCGCCGGTGGTGCCGGCCTGGACGGCAATTTTCATGCCGGAGACATTGAGGGTGTCGATGTCGGTGGCGGTGGCGTCCTTCTTCACCACGATGGCCTGGTTGGAGTCCATGTAGGGGTCGGTCATGTCCACCTCCTGCTGGCGCTCGTCGGTGATGGTGATGGCGCCGATGGAGACGTCTGCCTTGCCGCCCTGCTTGATGGTGGGCACGATGGTGTCGAACTGCACAGAGGGCAAGATGTTGGGCTCGAGCCCCAGTTTGTCGCAGACGGCCTTGTAGACGTCCACGTCAAAACCCTCGAAGTTGTCGACGGGATTCTCGTGGCTCTGGTCTGTGGACATGGACACGAAGGGCGGGAAGTAGAAGTTGGAGATCATGGTGAGCTTGCCGTCCTGCACCAGGGTGTAGTCGTCGGTCGCTGCGGCGTCGCTGGACGTCTGAGCGCTGTCGCTGCTTGTGGAGGAGGATTGGTTGGCCGACTGGTTGTTGGCAGAGCCGCAGGCCGCCAGCACTACCGCCAGGGTGCAGGCCATAAGGCAGCCAAGCACCTTGATGAACGTGTTCTTTTTCATGAGGACTCCTTGTGTGGTAGGTCTTCGCCAAAGCGCACGCACTGCGGCCAGAACCAATGCAGTCCTATCCCAAAGGACGATGGCCGGCATTTGTGGGCTCATCCATCAAACTTTAGGCGTGGGCCAGTGCGTGGAGCCTATAGTGCCACCTTTCATCTGCCGTTAAGGGCCATTGGGCCATCCGTTACAAAGCGTTTATCAAATAGCTATGATTGTGCAGCAGGACGCAAAGCATTCTTTAAAGATACGATCTCATGCATATAATGCTGCCTTTTCTACTTTTAAGGTTATTTTTTAGCGGTGCCTCTCCAAATCAGCCATGCCTTTTCAAAGGCGGTCCTCCTCATGGCTGCATCTCCCATTGGCTTGCGTGCAAGGCTGCTTCCAGCTGCCTGTGAAGATCTTCCATCTAGACAATTGTGCGCGCCTCATGGGGGCATCGCGCCTATTCCACTATTTCACAGACTGTGCAATACTACTCATGCTGTTACTTAGTGCACACACTGTGTAGTAAGTCCAGGGAGCTTTCAGGCTATGGCTGCCGAGAAGCCCGTGCCCTCGCTGCTGGCGCTTCTGCCATCCCTCGAGCCCAAGCGCATAAAACGCCTCGGCTTGCCTCTAGACTTACGCCGCGACCCAGAGGAGCTTTGTGCCCACAATCTCTCAGACCAACGCAGATCCTCGCTGCGTGCGCACCCGCGAGCGACTGCGCGATGCGCTGGGCCAAGCGGTGGCTCAAGAGGGGGATCTCTCTCGGGTAACCGTCACCTGCGTGGCAGACATCGCAGGGCTTACCCGCCGCACGTTCTACTCCCACTACAAAGACATCCAAGACCTGGTGACCTCCATCGAGGACGAGGCCCTCTCAGACATCCAGAACCTTACCTGGACCATCTGCGAGACCCATCTTGAAGATGTCTTTTCAGCCTGTGACAACCTGGAGCCGGTGCCCGGGGCCGTGGAGCTGCTCACTTATTTCAAAGAGCGTGGCAGCTATCTGGCGCCCCTTTTGGGACCCTCAGGAGATCCCCGTTTCATGGAGCGGCTCAAAGCCCAGTTGCATACGAGCTTCTCGGCGAGAGCCCTAAGCGGCATTGACGAGCGGGCCCTCGGCACCTTCTTCGACTACTACATCACCTTCGCCGTGAGTGCCGAATGCGGCGTGCTCGAACGCTGGATCATAGGCGGCATGTCCGAGCCCGTCGAGGCTATGGCGCGCCTTATGACCCTGCTCATGTTCGTGCGCCCTGGCGACCTCTATAACAACTCCTACGACCTGAATATCCCCCTCTACGGCCTCACCCTGATGACTTTCCTGGAGGAACACCGTGACTAACATCCAAGAAAACCCCTACGGTCTTGAGGCTCGCGGCGCCGAGCTGGTGCCCTGCGCGCTCTCTGCTGCTGCCGAGAAGCCCGTGCCTTCCCTTGAAGACCTCCGCCTGGGCATCGACGTGGGTTCCACCACGGTGAAGGTGGCGGTCATCGACTCTCAGGGCCAGCTAGTCTATGCCAACTACCAGCGCCACCACACCGACATCCGCGCCTGCGCCAAGGACCTCTTCTTGAAGGCTCAGGCCTGGGTGGGCGATACCCCTATGCGCGTGTCAATCACCGGCTCCGGTGGCCTTCTGCTCTCTCAATGGCTGGACCTGGAGTTTGTTCAGGAGGTCATCGCCTCCAAGCGTGCCGTGGAGACCCTTATCCCCCAAACCGACTGCGCCATCGAGCTGGGTGGCGAGGACGCCAAGATCATCTACTTCGACAACGGCATCGAGCAGCGCATGAACGGCACCTGTGCAGGCGGCACCGGCGCCTTCATCGATCAGATGGCTTCCCTTTTGCATACCGACGCCTCGGGTCTCAACACCCTGGCCGAGAAGGCCACCCACATCTACCCCATCGCCTCTCGCTGCGGCGTCTTTGCCAAATCCGACGTGCAGCCCCTGCTCAACGAGGGCGCTGCTCCGGCAGACATTGCCGCCTCCATCTTCCAGTCAGTGGCCAACCAGACGGTCTCCGGTCTAGCATGTGGCCATCCCATCCGCGGTCATGTGGCCTTTTTGGGCGGCCCTCTCCAGTACCTGCCTCAGCTGCGCGAGCGCTTCTACGAGACGCTGGAGCTGCCTGAGGACTGCCGCATTGTGCCCGAGAACGCCCATCTCTTTGTCGCCACGGGCGCCGCGCTGGCAGGCGAGTCGTCTAAGCGCTCCACCTTCAGCCAGGTGATCGATGCGCTGGACTCGCTGGGCGACACCCAGGGCTCTGAGGTAGAGCGTCTCGACCCGCTCTTTGCCACCCAGAAAGACCTGGACGAGTTTCACGAGCGCCACAGCCGCGAGGTAGTGCCCACCGCAGATCTTGCCAGCTACCAAGGGCGCGTGTTTATCGGCATCGATGCTGGCTCCACCACCATGAAGGCCGCCATGGTGGGCGAGGAGGGCCAGCTGCTCCGCACTTGGTACGGCAACAACAACGGAGACGTGCTGGGCACCGCCACCATCATCATGGACGACTTCTATGATGCGCTGCCTGAGGGCTGCGTCATAGGGCACGTGACCACCACCGGCTATGGCGAGGCGCTGCTCATCGAAGCGCTTAAGGCAGACTCTGGCGAGATCGAGACCGTAGCTCACCTGCGGGGCGCCAAGGCCTTCGTGCCCCAGGTGGAGTTCATCTTGGACATCGGCGGCCAGGACATGAAATGTCTGCGAGTAAAAGACGGCGTCATCGACTCCATCATGCTCAACGAGGCCTGCTCTTCTGGCTGCGGCTCCTTCATCGAGAGCTTCGCCGATTCCATGGGCATGGACGTGCGCGACTTTGCCGCCGCCGCGGTGGGCGCCGACAAGCCGGTGGATTTGGGCAGCCGCTGCACGGTGTTCATGAACAGCCGCGTGAAGCAGGCCCAGAAAGAGGGCGCTACCGTAGGCGACATCGCGGCAGGCCTGTCCTACTCGGTCATCAAGAACGCGCTCTTCAAGGTCATCAAGCTCCGCGACGCAGAAGAGATCGGCGCCTCAGTGGTGGTTCAGGGCGGCACCTTCATGAGCGACGCAACGCTGCGCGCCTTCGAGCTGCTCACCGGCCGCGAGGCCATCCGCCCCGACATCGCCGGTTGCATGGGTGCCTACGGTGCCGCCCTGCTAGCCCGCGATCGTGCCGGCAAGGACGGCACCTCGAGCCTGCTCACCCGCGCCGAGATCGACAACCTTAGGGTCAAGCGCATCAAGGCCCACTGCGGCCGCTGCTCCAACAACTGCCTGCTCACCATCAACGACTTTGGCGGAGGCCGCCGCTTCATCACCGGCAACCGCTGCGAGAAGGGTGCAGGCTCCCACAAGCAAAAGTCGCAAGCCCCTAACCTCTTCGAGGTAAAGAACCGCCTGCTCTTCGACCGTCCTTCCTTGGATCCCGAGCGCGCCCCCCGCGGCACCGTGGGCATCCCCCGCGCCCTGAACATGTACGAGAACTATCCCTTCTGGCATGCCTTCTTTACGGAGTTGGGCTTCTCGGTCATTCCTTCCGATAATTCCACCAAGGCCACCTACGAGGCGGGCATCGAGTCCATGCCCTCCGAGAGTGTGTGCTATCCTGCCAAGCTCTCCCACGGCCATGTGGTGAACCTGCTCCAAAAAGACGTGGACTTCATCTGGATGCCCTGCGTGCGCTGGGAGCGCCAGGAGGATCCCACCGCAGGCAACCACTACAACTGCCCCATCGTCATGAGCTATCCCCAGGCGTTGGAGCTCAACATGGACGAGCTGGCAGACCCCTCGGTGGAGTATCTGGCGCCTTTTGTGCCCTATGACGACAAGAACGAGCTCAAGCGCCGCCTCTACGAGGTAGTGAGCGTGCAGCGCGAGGCCGACGCAGCCTCGGGCCGCGGCCGGGTGCGCGGCGAGCATATCACCCGCGCCCAGATCGACGCCGCAGTGAACGCCGCCTGGCAGGCAGACCTGGACTTCAAGCGCGCCATGGAGGTGGCGGGCGACGAGGCTCTGGCTTGGATCGAGGCCAACGACGCCCACGGCATCGTGCTGGCAGGGCGCCCTTACCACAACGACCCCGAGATCAACCACGCCATCCCCGAGCTGGTGGCCTCCTTTGGCTTCGCGGTGCTCACCGAGGACTCGGTGGCCCATCACATGCGTCCCGAGCGCCCCATCCGCGTGGTGGACCAGTGGATGTTCCACAGCCGCCTCTACCGTGCCGCCCGGTTTGTGGCCAGCCGCAACGACCTGGACCTCATCCAGCTCAACTCCTTTGGCTGCGGCCTAGACGCCCTCACCACCGACCAAGTGCAGGAGATCCTGGAGGCTGCCGGCAAGATCTATACCGTCTTGAAGATCGACGAGGTCTCCAACCTGGGCGCGGCCCGCATCCGCATCCGCTCCCTCATGGCGGCCTTGAAAGAGCAGCGTGCCGAGCTGGAAGCCCAATACCCCGGCGCCGAGCACCTGCCGCAGGAGCGCACTGCTGCCAGCGCGGCCTTCGCCAAGCCCCGCTACACCCAGGAGATGTTCGAGGAGGGCTACACCATCCTGGTGCCCCAGATGGCTCCCATCCACTTCGCCCTGGTGGAGCCCATCATCAAGGCTGCTGGTTATAACATGGTGCTTCTGCCCTCGGTGGACCGCGGCGCCGTGGACGCTGGCCTCAAGTATGTGAACAACGACATCTGCTACCCCTCCATCCTGGTGACCGGCCAGATCATGGAAGCCATCGAGAGCGGCAAGTACGACCTTGACAAGACCGCCGTCCTCATCACCCAGACCGGCGGCGGCTGCCGCGCCACCAACTATATCGCCCTCATCCGCAAGGCGCTCAAAGACTCCGGCAACGGCCACATTCCCGTGATCTCTCTGGCAGTGGCCGGCGGCCTGGACGAGGACAACCCCGGCTTCAACCTGCTCAAGCCGGCCGTCTTGGTGAAGGCCTGCTATGCGCTGCTCTTTGGCGACCTCATCATGCAGCTGCTCTATCGCACCCGTCCCTACGAGGATGTGCCCGGCAGCGCCAACGAGCTCTTCGAGCAGATCATGGCCGAGGCCGAGGCCGCCATGCCCACCATGGGCCCTCGCGACTTCTACCGCCTGTGCCAGCGCACCATCGACGCCTTCGAGATCCTGCCGCTGGTCAACGACCGCTCCAAGCCCCGCGTGGGCGTGGTGGGCGAGATCCTGGTGAAGTTCCATCCCACCGCCAACAACGAGGTGGTCAAGGTCATCGAGTCCGAGGGCTGCGAAGCGGCGGTGCCCGGCCTGGTGGACTTCTTCCTCTTTGGGCTCACCAGCCCCATCAACATGAGGGGAGAGCTGGGCAGCTCTTTCAAGCGCCGCGCCACCCACATGGCGGGTATCAAGCTCATCGACTCTTTGCGTGCCCCCATCAACCGCATGCTCGAGGAGACCACCCGCTTCGAGCCCTACGCCCAGATCTTCGAGCTGGCCGAGAAGGCCAGCCAGATCCTGTCCCTGTGCAACACCATGGGCGAGGGCTGGCTGCTCACGGCCGAGATGGTGGACCTCATCGAGACCGGCTGCCCCAACATCGTGTGCTGCAGTCCCTTCGCGTGCCTGCCCAACCACGTGGTGGGCAAGAGCGTCATCAAGCGCCTGCGCCAGATGCATCCGGAGTCGAACATTGTGGCGGTGGACTACGACCCCGGTGCCTCCGAGGTCAACCAGCTCAACCGCATCAAGCTCATGATCTCGGTGGCCAAGGAGAACTTCCGCGCAGCCCAGGCTGCCGGCAGGGGCGCCGGCTCCTTCAAGCTGGTGAACCCCGAAGATCCCACCCTGGGCTATGAGCCGGTAGACGAGCGTGAGCTGCGCCGAGGTGCCACTTCTCTTTGCCATGCCCACATGAACGCTGCCGAACCTATTCGCCTCTCCGACGCCCAGCTGCGCATGATCGCGGCGGCCGAGGCCGAGGCCGCGCAGCGGGCACGGGCCAAGGCGGAAGACGCAGAGGTTGAGCGCTCAGAGGTTGCACGCAGCTAGAGGCAGCAATCGGCTGCGAGCTTCGAGAGGACCCGGCGGACCCGGACAAGGTCTGCCACCGGCACATGCTCGTTGGGTTTGTGCGCCACTTCCAGGCTGCCGGGTCCATAGCTTAAAAATTCCAAGTTGCCGGTAGCGGCTGCCATGACCGCGGTGTCGGTGTAGCCCGTGAAGATGTCGATGGGCGCGGCGGCGCCGGCAGTGCGCAAGCGGCAGACGAACTCAGCGGCTGCAGCTACGGCGTCAGCGTCCTCCAAGCTGCGGCTGGCCGGGAGCTGGGGCAGCGCTCAAGCTCAGTGCGACGCCATAGGCGCCCAGGCAGCGCGCCTTGCGACCCCGGTGGAGTTTCTTGGGCGCCTGGATCCAGAGCATCTCGCCCAGGAGTATCGAGCTGCGAGCACCTTTGTGCTCCCCTCGTTTTTCGAGGGGCTCCCGTTGGTGGCGGTGGAGGCTCTGGCCTGCGGCTGCAAGGCGGTGCTCACCGATCTCCCCGGCATCCGTCCCTGGCTTTCCTTGGGGCTTCCCCAGGCGTCGGTGCGCTGGGTGACGCCTCCTGCCATCGCCGACGTGGACAAGCCCAAGCTCTCAGACCTCCCGGCTTTCGAGACTCGCCTTGCCGAGAAGATCGCGGCCTCCCTAGCTGATCCTTCCCCTGTCCTAGATGCCACGGCCCTCTCCTGGGGCGGGGTGCTCCAGAGGATCCTCTCGTCCGCAGGAACCGGGCGCCCGACTGATTTTGCCCGTCCATCCGAAGCTTTGCCGGCACTCGGGTACACTTTCATCTAGCAAACGATGGGAGGTCCCTATGGGCAGGTCGAGCGGTGCAGGATCAGGCGGAGGGGGAGGCGGTGGCTTCTCGGGTGGTGGTCGCTCCTCCGGCGGCTTCTCGGGAGGGTCGCGCTCGGGCGGCCGCTCCAGTCGTCCAAGCTCTGGCTCCCACAGCGGCCTTGGCCCTGGATTCGGACCTGTGGGCGGGTTTGGCGGCCCACCTATGGGTTACCCTCGCCGCCGCTATAGAGGCGGCAGCTTTATGGGCGGCTTTTTAGGCTCCATGCTGGGAAGCTCTATGGGCAACAGCAGCAAAAGAGCCACCGCTGCCTCGAGCTCTCAACCTGCTCCTGCCGCTTCCTCGAATCCTGGTGCCGACTCTACGCCGCCCGCCACACCCCAAGAGAGCACCGGCGGATGCGGATGCGGCACGCTGTTCGTCCTTTTGTGTGCGGCCCTTTTGGCATGGGCGCTCTTCTCGGCCTTTGGTTGCGCCGGATCCGGTGATGGCGCTGGATCGGGGGCCTATGCCAGTGCCAGCTCCACCCACCAGCGGGAGAAGCTGCCGGCTGGTACCGCGCAAATCACGCCCTATTACAACGATCTCGATGGCGACTGGATCCATAACACCGCCGTGCTGGAGACAGGTCTTCGCGCCTTTGCAGATGAGACCGGCGTGATGCCCTACGTCTACATCCTGCCCAACGGCTACACTACCTCCACCGCCGAGCTCACCCAGACGGCCCAGGAGGTCTATGCACAAAACTTTGATGATGAAGGCCACTTTGTGCTGGTGTTTTGCGACAACGGCTCCGGAGGCTATAACTGTGGCTACTGCGTGGGCTCTGCCGCCAGAAGCGTCATGGACGACGAGGCGGTCTCTGTGTTAGCCAAGAACCTCGACGCTGCCTACGCCAATCAATCGTTGAGCGAGGAAGAGATCTTCTCGGAAGCCTTTTCTGGGACAGCCCAAGAGATCATGGCAGACCCTGCCGAGGCCCGACGCCCGCTCATCGTGGGAGCCGTGGTCATAGGCGTGCTGGTGGTGGCCATCACCATCTACGGCGCGCACAAGAACCGCGAGAAAAAACGACAGGCCGAGCAGAAGCGCCTCGACGATCTGCTCAACCAGCCGCTCGAAACCTTTGGGGACCAAGAGCTGGAGGATCTGGAGAAAAAGTACACTGACAAGGGACCTTCGGAGTAGCCAAGTTGTACGGGTAGACCTAGGACAGGTCCAGTTTTCTTAAGGCTCATAAGAGCCGGGAAGGGAGTCTCGCCATGGGAATCCTCGATCGTTTTAGCACCATCGTGAAGGCCAACGTCAACGAGCTTTTGGATCGCGCCGAGGATCCTTCCAAGATGGTAGACCAGTATCTGCGTGACCTTACCGAGAGCCTGGCCGAGGTCAAAGACGCCACCGCAGGCGTCATGGCCGAAGAGAAGCGCTGCCGCCGCATGGTGGACGAGAACCAGGCGCAGATCGACAAGTACGACGGGCTGGCTCGCAAGGCTCTGGCGGCAGGCAACGAGGACGACGCCCGCACCTTCCTGGCCAAGAAGCAGGAGCTGGTAGGTAAAAACGAAGGCGCCCTGATGGCCTATGAGGCGGCTCATGAGAACGCCCAAAAGATGCGCCAGATGCACGACAAGCTGGTAAACGACATCAATACCTTGAAGGGCCGCCGTGACACCATCAAGGCCAAGGCGGCTGTGGCCAAGACCAAGGAGAAGGTCTCCAAGATGACCGGCGGCGCCGACCGCGCCGAGAGCGCCATCTCTGCTTTCGAGCGCATGGAGGCCAAGACCGACGCCATGCTAGACAAGAGTGAGGCCATGGAAGAGCTGGACGCCCAGCCCCAGGATCCCGTCACCAGCCTGGAAGAGAAGTACGCGGCCTCCGGCGCTTCGGCGGCGGTGGATGACGAGCTGGCTGCCCTTAAAAAGGAGATGGGCCTTTAAGCCGGCCCCTGAGCCCGTAAGGCTTACACTTCTCATAGCATGAGACAGAAAGGCCCGCCTCGCATGAGGCGGGCCTTCCTTGATGAGGAGGTTTGCGTGATGGACGCATCCCAGGTGGCCCAAAGCCCCGACATAAGCGACGTGGTCAAGCGCTTCTTTCGCTATGTGCAGGTAGACTCTCCCAGCAATCCTGACCGAGAAGAGACCACCCCCTCCAATGAAGAGGAGTTGGCGATGGCGGCGCTTCTCGGCAAGGAGCTGGAGGAGCTGGGCGCCAAGGACGTCAAGGTGGACGGACACGGCTATGTGACCGCCAAGCTCGACGGGTCGCCAGAGGCGGCCCAGGCTCCGCGCCTGGGCCTCATCGCCCACATCGATTCCACTTCGGATGCCCCCGCTCATGGGGTGAAACCCCAGATTGTGGCCTATGAGGGCGGCGACCTGGTGATAGGCGAGGTGGACGGCCGTAGGGTGCGCGTCACGACAGGCTCTGTGCCCGACCTTGCCCAGATGGCGGGACAACCCATCGTGACCAGCGACGGCACCACGCTTTTATCGGCAGACGACAAGGCTGGAGTGGCCGAGATCATGGCGCTTCTGGCCCGCTACCAAAAAGATCTGCGCCTTCCGCATCCTCCGCTGGCGGTGGCCTTCGTGCCCGACGAGGAGATAGGCCACGGAGCCGCTCTGCTGGACCTGGAAGACTTTGGCGCCGCCTATGCCTATACGGTGGACGGCGAGCAGTTGGGCGAGATCAATTACGAATGCTTCTCGGCAGCAGACGCCCTGGTGACCGTCGAGGGAGTCATGGTGCATCCTGGGGCTGCCAAAGATCGCATGGTCAACGCCATCAGCCTCTGGCGCGACCTGGACTCTATGCTGCCGGCCGCCGAGCGCCCGGAGCACACAGAAGGCCGCGAGGGCTACTTCCATTGCCACTCTATCGAGGGCACGCCGGCCCAGGTGAAGGCCCACTACCTCATTCGCGACTTTGATGCTGCGGGCTTCGAGCGTCGCCTGAAGCTTCTTCAAGATGCGGCTGCCATGATCAACGAGCGGGAGGGAAAGGCCCGCGTGCAGGTGGCGGTGAAGCCCCAGTACCGCAACATGGCCGAGCATTTCAAGGGCTCGGAGTTCTTGATCGATGCCGCCCTTATGGCCAACCGCCAGCAGGGTGTCGAGCCTCGCTGCGTGCCGGTGCGCGGTGGCACCGACGGCGCCCAGCTCACCTTCCGCGGCTTGCTGTGCCCCAACATCGCCACCGGCGGATACCTGGCGCACTCGGTCCGAGAGTTCATCCCAGTGCGCAGCCTGGAGGTCACTGTGGACATTCTCCAAAGCCTCTGCGCCCTCTTGGCGGAGAGGCCTGCGGCGAGCTGAGGGTTTTGCATGCAGGTTGGTTCTGCGCGCAACAAAGCCTAAGGTGCAGGCCTTCTGAGTGAGGGCCCGCACCTTAGGGTGCAGCGTCTGGGCTGGGCGTGCGAGGGCACGCCTTTTTCAGGCTAAGACTCCTGAGCCTCGTCTTGGAAGGGAGCCAGCAGCTTCTCAGAGATCTGCGCCTTGGTATCCCGCGACACGATAGTGGCGTCCACAGTCTCAAACTCGTAGGTGGCAGTGGAGTCGATGTTGCCGCCGGCATCCAAGCACGCGAAGGAGACAGAGGAGTCACCCTCCAGCTGGCTTTGAAGCACGAAGGTTTGGATGCCGCCGCATGCAGGGTCGCTGGCGTCGTCGGAAGCGTAGGACTCTTCCAACGTCACAAAGGATCCCTTGGGTTGCACGGCGCATACCCAGGTGTAGCCCGCCGCCTCATTGGCCGGCAGTTGCACAGTGACCGTAGGCTTGGCAGGGCTTTGGCTAAATGTGGTGATAAGAAAAGCAGCGGCAGCCACCGCGGCGATGCCGGCGAGGGCAATGCGCGCTTTTCCAGCAGCTTGTCGCATCATAGGGCCACCCCTTTTGGCTAGTCCCACTACGTACCGGTATCTATAATCTGATAAAGCCAGGCGGTAATGGGCCTCAACTTCCAACTCCATAAGCTGCCAAATATTTGTTCATAGGACGACCACGTACCTTATTGAACTGGGAAGATTTAGGAAAATAGAGGAATATCCCACATGTAAACAATTGCAGTATAAATGTACGGACAGTGCCAATGCCTCCTATATATATCTAAGATTATCGCTTCAACAAGCCTTCAGAATATATCGATACCCATACATATAAGCCCAACGGCGGCCGTGGCTTCGCCAACGGTTCGAAGGCGCCTTCAACTTCCTTTCTTTTATGGTCGGCTTTTGTATAGAACGATGTCTGAGCAGCAACTTTGGTAAAGGGGAGACTACCGGCGGGTATCTATCCTCCAGGTTTTTGACGGGGAAAGGACCTGCGTGTGAATGCCCATCTCTTCTCGGCAGCTATGGGAGTATTAGGTGCAGCGGCCATTGTTGGCAGCATCCTGTGCTTTGTAGGCGGGGGCCTGGTGCTGGCCCGTGCTGGCGAGAATCCCTTGAAAATATTGATACCTGTCTATGGTCCCTATCGGTTGGCGCATGCCGGTAGGGTAGTGACGCTGTTTTGGGCCATCGTGCTGTGCGTAGGGGCAACGCTCTTTTGCTGGTCGCTGCCTACAGGCGATCTTCAACAGCTAGGCATTTTGCCCTTAGGCTTACTTTGGTCGCTGGAGGTGCTTGTCGCTGTTTCTGTAGCGGAGTGTTTCCATGGCAGCCCGGCACTGATCCTTGTTGCCATCGTGGCGCCGCCTTTAGCGCTGGTTTTGGCGGGGGCTGGCACAAAGGGCTATGATCCCTCAGTGCTGCCTTCTATCCCCGCGCGTTTCTGGAAGCTGGAGAGGCGCCTGTCTGGGCCTTTAGGGCCTTTGCCGCTGCCTGAGACGTCAGCGGAGGTTGCTTTACCTGAGGAATTGGCCGGCGAAGCCCAGGTCGAGGAGTTAGAGGTCTCTGGTGAGGGCGCCGCTCGGCCGGCCTATGCTATGGCGGTCGGCACAGGAAGCGTGGCTGTGGCTCATCCCCGCGAAGGCGCCCGCAAAACATCTCGGGATTCCAAGCGTACCAAAGGCACTCCTCGCCTGCGTTAGCGCCATTTCCATCCTCTAGGGTTTAATCGATTGGACAGACCATGAAGTTTGAGAAAGATACGCCTTACCGCGGCAAAGAGTTCGACCCCTGCGATCAGACAGTAGGCCCGGTGTCTGACCAAGACAGCGACTCCTCTTCTGCAGATGCCAATCTGGATCAAGAAGATGGGCAGATCGAGGGCCTTCTTAGCTCTTCTTTAGGCTATGAGTCTGGCGCTCTGACCAGCGATGAGGCCACCGCAGAGTATGTGGCAAGGGATGCAGAGATCGCTCGTCAAGAGATCCTGGCAGAGGAGGCTCAGGAGAAGAACTAGGCAGGGTCCGCGTTGCAATGGAGAACCCTTTGACAGGGCCTATGGCGCAAGAAGCGCCATAGGCCTCTAAATCGTGCAGAGCATTTTGGCCTTCTCCGATTTTGAGGGTGCACAATTCAACTCGCTTACAGTAATATTAGTTCTAAGTCCATCAATATGAATAACTGAGCGTCCCTTGGCGAGGAAGGTGAGTCCATGGCACAGCGAAGGTACCACCATCAGCCCGCACAGGTATTGCCGTTTCAACCCGCCGTTGACGGACCTTCGTTTTTAGAAGCCCCTCAAAAGGAAGATTCCCTCACCTGTCGTCAGAAGGCATCGCTTCTAGCCATCTTTTTAGGCGCGTTGGGAGTCCATAAGTTCTATTTGGGGCACCTGGCAGAAGGCTGCGTGCACATTACGCTTACTCTTACTTCCTTGGCTGCGGCCTTTGTGGTGGACAGTTGGCTGCCTCTGGTCGTGGCGGTGCTTTTCTCGGCAATTGAAGGAGTCATCTACGCGAGTCGCAGCGAAGAGCAGTTTGTTCGAGATTATCTCGAAGAGCGTCGCCGCTGGCTCTGAGAACCCGCCTCTACAGCCACGGGATAAACAGCAGGGGAGCGAAGGCTGCCGGCAGCATGTTGGCCACTTTGATGTGGGTGATGCCCAACATGTTGAGTCCCACCGCCAAGAGCAGCAAGGAGCCCGTAGTGGTCATGGCGCCAATGACAGGCTCGGTGAGCAGGGGAGAGAGCGCCGAGGCCGCCAAACTCAGTGCAGCCTCATAGAAAAAGACGCAAATGCCCGAGAAGGGAACCCCAATGCCTAGGGTGGTGGCCATCACTGCAACTACCACCATGTCTATTACGGCTTTGGCGAAAAGGGTCGAGTGGTCCAGTTGGAGACCGCTCTGAAGCGATCCCACCACCGCCATGGAGCCTACGCAAATGAAGAGGGTGGCGGCTACAAAGCCCTCGGAGAAGTGTCCAAGCTTGGCAGATCCAGAGAACTTCGAAGTGAGCTTGGATTGGATGGTCTGGCCTAGCTTGGTGATGAGGCCATCCAGATCGATGGCATAGCCCACAAGGCTGCCTATGACCATGGAGGCGATGACCACAAGGATGCTGGTGTCGCCCAGCATGCCGTCGATGCCCACCAAGATGACGCAGAGACCCAGGCCGCTCATTAAAAAGTCTCCCAGTTCCTGAGAGACAAAGGAGCGCCCGCAAAGGCCAATGAGGCCGCCGGCTACGGTAGCCAGCCCATTCACCAATGCACCAAGAATCACCATGGGACCAATCCTGTCCTTCTTACGAGAGGCTGCATGCGTTTTCTAGGATAGCCACTTTAGAGGGCCCCTAAGAGGATGGGCCACGCTTGCGATTCCCAGATTCATGAAAGCCTGCTGACAAGGGTGGGGAGACGAAGCCCATAGAGTAGAATCAATACTCGATTCATATCTATCCCCGCGAGGATACCGCAAACTCCATTTCGCAAGGACGGGCAGCTCAATGGCACAGGACCCTAAGAACAAGAACCGCCCAGGGCGCGCAGAAGACCCTCTTGCGCAGGCCGCTGACGAGTTTTCTCAGGCAATCCAGCAGGCTGTGAGCAGCGAGGATTTCGCTCGGCTGCGCGACGCGGTGGGCGCTACGGTAGACGCGGCCAAACAGATGGCTCGCACCACAGGATCGCAGGTGGGAGAGGCGGTAGGCAAAGCCGCTCAGTCTATGGCCGCTTCAGCTCAAGCCAATTCGCAGGGGCCTGCAAGCCCCGCCGCCACAAGAAAGCCTGGCGCCCCCGCAAAGCCCGAGGCCACAATCAAGCCTGGCTCCCCTCAGCCTCCTAAGCGCAAAGCCTCGAGGCCTGGTGCAGGCAGAGGCACCCTTACGGCTGCCCAGGAGCGAAAGCTGCTTTCCCGTCGCTACAAGAACGGGGTAGGCCTCTCTGCCTCTGGCTACACCATGGAGATCCTAGGCGGATTCTTCAGCTTTGGCATGCTGTTGTCTTGTATTACCGCCCTGGTCGAGGTGGAGTATCTAGGCGCCGCTGGCATTGCTTCGCTGGTGCTCTTTTTGGTGTTGTTCATCCTGTGCTTGAGGGTCACCGTGGCAGGCTACAGGCGCGTGCGGCTTTCCAAGCGCTATCAGGGGTACCGCTCTGTGGTAGGCATCTTCGACCGTTATCCGGTGGAAGAGCTCGCAGATCAACTGGATCTGCCTGTGGCAGAGGTGCACGAAGACTTGACGATGCTTATTAGCCGCGGCCTTTTGTGTGACACCTACCTGGTGGACACAGATCGCGAATACATCCTCTCCCGCAGTGCTTACGAGGAGTTCTTGGAGCAAGACCAAAAGGCGCGTGAGGCCGGCATTCCAGTAGAGGCCAAGGTGGAGCGCGTGGAGAAAGCCAATACCCCTGTTGATCCACGAGCCGCTGCAGCGGCTTCGTCGCAGCCTGCTTCGACAACGTCTCAAAAGCCGCCGCGCCAGGTGGCTCCTGAGGTGGCAAAGCTTGTGGCTGCTGGGGACGCCTATGTGGCGCAGATCTCTGCGGCAAAAGTCGACATCGACGATCCGGCTATCAGTTCTAAAGTAGATGTCATCATATCCATCGTGGAGCGCATCTATGACTATGTGGGCACCCATCCCGAGACTGCCGATGACATCTCTATGCTCAATACCTACTATCTGCCTACCACTGTCAAATTGCTGGATGCCTATGACAAACTAGAGGAGCAGCCCGTGCAGGGGGCCAACATCACCTCCTCTCGCCAAGAGATCTCTCGCACGCTCGATATGCTCACCGAGGCTTACGAGAACCTGTTAGACGGTCTCTTTCGCGACATGGCCTGGGATGTCTCCGCTGATGCTTCGGTGCTTCAAGATGTGCTCAAACAGCAGGGGCTCCTCCGCAAGCAGCATCGTTCTTCTGGTAATGGCTCTGAAGTCCCCCAGGAGTCTTAACCAGGCTGGGTGCTCGCCCAGGGCACTGCCTGTTTGAACGCACGTATCGCTATTGGGTCCACTGGATACTCTAGGAGCTCTTATGGATGATCTTAACTTTGACGATGTTCCCCAGCTCACCCTCTCCGAGGTAGAAGAGGTGCAGGTCACACCTACATTGGTGGAAGAGCAGCCCGACGCGCTGGTTTCCGGTGCCGATGATCTGCTCTCTGAGGCCGAGAAGGCCCAGGTAGACCAGTTCTCCCGCCAGATCGACGTCACCAATGCCTCCCAGGTGCTTACCTATGGCTCAGGCGCCCAAAAGAAGATGGCGGATTTCTCTCAGACCGCGCTCGAGAAGGTGCGCACCAAAGACCTTGACGAGGTGGGAGACCTTATCACCGGCGTGGTAGGCGAGCTGCGCGGTTTTGAGGTAGAGGATGAGAAGGGCTTCTTGGGCTTCTTCCGCCGCGGCGCCAACAAGGTAGAGAATCTCAAGAACAAATACGACAAGGCCGAGAATAGCGTCAACAAAATCGTGGCAAGCCTTCAGGAGCAGCAAATCTCTCTGATGAAGGACACCAAGATCTTGGACAAGCTCTATGACTTGAACCTCACCTATTACAAAGAGCTCACCATGTACATTTTGGCGGGCAAAAAGCGCCTGTCTGAGCTCAAGGCCGGCGAGCTTGAGGAAGCCAAGGCCAAGGCGCTGGCCTCTGGCCGTACCGAGGATGCCGAGGCGGTGCAAAAACTCACCTCAGCTATCGATCGCTTTGAAAAGAAGCTCTCTGACTTGGAGCTCACCCGTACCATCGCCATGCAGACTGCACCTCAGATTCGCTTCGTGCAAAACAATGAGATGCTCATGGTGGAAAAGATTCAAACCACCATCGTGAACACCATTCCTCTGTGGAAGTCGCAGATGGTGTTGGCGCTGGGCATTGCCAATGCCGACGCTGCAGTGCGCGCCCAAACTGCCGTGACCGACATGACCAACGAGCTTTTGCGCAAGAATTCCGAGAAGCTCAAGACCACCACAGCTCAGATCGCACGCGAGAACGAGCGCGGCATCGTCGACATCGAGACCCTCAAGCACACCAACGAGAACCTCATCCAAACTTTTGACGAGGTCATGCAGATCCAGCAGGAGGGGCGCCAGAAGCGTGCCGAGGCCGAGCGCGAGCTGGCCGCCATGGAAAACGATCTGCGCAAGAAGCTGCTGGAGATCAAGCAGTAAGGCTGCTGTGTGAGAACCTGATTCTCGCTATGGGTGCCGATCGAGTGATTGCAAACAATATGACTCTTGGATACCGTGTCTCTAATCGAGGTGCGGTATTTTATTTCCCTGCATAATGGCATCCAGCACCTGGGCCACCCCGTCCTGGGTAACGGCAGGAGCAATAACGTCGCCGTAGGCCTTTATGGCATTGGTAGCATTATCCATGACCACTGCCACCTCGGCGGCCTCCAACATGGAAATGTCGTTTTCTGAATCGCCAAAGCCATAGACCGTTTCATGAGGGCCTATGGCGTCCAGCATAACTTTTATGGCGGATCCCTTGGAAAACTCTGGCAGGGTGAGCTCTGAGCCGCCTACCCCTAAATCGCTGATCCTATAGAGGCGATTCAGCTCGTCGCGCACAGGACCCAGCCGCTTGTCTTCCTCGGCCATCCAAAAGGCTTTCACCAGCGTGAGCTCGTCTCCGCGTTCTTTTAGTTCTTGGGCATCTTCGATAACCTCGATATTCATAGCGGGAAGCTCATGATGGGGGCTGGGCAGATAGACGGCAGAACCCCGCGGACCTTCAAACAACGCCGCCACATCGCAGGCTTCAAAGGCTTCCAAAGCCGGGACGAGCCTCTCAAAAAGGCCCTCGGAAGCGAGCAGGGGAGTGTCGCCTAACTGCACATAAGAGCCCGCCAGAGCGATGTAGCCGGCAAAAGGCAGGGCGTCCAAGAGCATAGAAAGCCCCTCTGGCGGCCGCCCCGAGCACAAAAAGGCGAGGTTGCCTGCCTCAACAAAGCGCCTGAGTGCCCTTTGCACTGCAGGGGTAGGCAAAAAGACGCTCTCTACAAGCTCTTTTGGGGCGTCTGGCGCCTGGGCCTGCGCATAGATCTCTGGATTGCTATCTATGAGAGTGCCATCGATGTCAAAAAAGGCGACCTTGGGAAGACTCATCCTTCAACTCCTGATATACCTCACGCTCGCTTGACCTTCTCTAAAATACCCTTTCTAAAAAAGTGGTGGCTAATTTTCCGTGGGTCTCTATAATAGGAACAAATGTTCGCGTAGGGGTGTAGGAGGATCTATGGGGGTGCAGCCACAACGTATTGCTGTAAAGCCTGTGCCCAGGGGCCTGAAGGGCGGCCATGCAAGTCCGCGCACCTTTATCTGCATCGACCTCAAGAGCTTCTACGCCTCGGCGGAATGCGCGGCTCGCGGCTACGACCCCTTCACCACCAACTTGGTGGTGGCAGATCCAGAACGCTCTCGCAATACCATTTGCCTGGCCATCACCCCTGCCATGAAGGCTGCCGGGGTCAAAAACCGTTGCCGGATAGGGCAGATCCCCTCCGCCATGAACTACATCGTGGCCAAACCCCGCATGGCCTACTACATGGGGGTGTCGGCGCGCATCGTGGCCATCTATCGCCGTTACATCGACCCAGCAGACATCCACGTCTATTCGGTGGATGAGGTCTTTATAGATGCCACTACCTATTTGGACTACTACGCAGAGACTCCCCGCCAGCTTGCCCGCGACCTCATTGACACTGTCTATCGCGAAACTGGCATCACTGCTACTGCCGGCATAGGCCCCAACGCCTTTGTGGCCAAGGCAGCCCTAGATGTGTTGGCCAAGCATGAGTCGGACGGCATCGCAGAGCTTGACGAACATGGCTTTCGCCAGCGCCTTTGGTTTCATAGGCCCATCACAGACATTTGGATGATCTCTGGGGGCACTGCCCGGCGCCTTGCTAAGCGCGGGGTCTATGACTTGGCGGGCGTTTGTGCTCTTGATCCTCAGGTGGTGCGCCGGGAGTTTGGCAAGGTGGGGGAGTATCTCATCGATCACGCCTGGGGCCTTGAGAATGCCACGCTTCAAGGCATGCGCTCCATCCGCCCTAAGAGCCGCTCGCTTTCCTGCGGACAGGTCCTTATGCGCGATTACAGCTTTAGCGAGGCAGCTACGGTAGTGTCAGAGATGGCTGATGAAGTCCTGCTGGACTTGGCGAGCCAAAACCTGGCCGCTCGGGAGATCTCACTTTTCGTGGGCTATAGCGCCAACGTAGCCACTATGCCACCGCACATCCGTGCGCTTGTTCCACCCGGAGTCACTCGCTACGATCTGGGCCATACCGGCTCCTCCAAGCGTCTGTCCACGCCGTGCGATCTTCCTGCTGCCCTCAAGGCGCGCGTCATGGATTGCTTCGAAAAGACCACCTTTCGCGATGTGCCCATACGCCGCATCATGATTTGCTTGGGACGCCTTACTTCCACGTCCAACCTGCAAACCGCTATTTTCGACGATGTGGCAGCTCAGGAGCGCCAGCGCAGCCTTGCAAAAACCTGGGGCGCTGTGCGTCGGCGCTACGGCAAAGACGCGCTCCTCCATGCCTCAAGCCTGCTGCCCGAGGGCACCGCTCGCATGCGAGCCCACCAAGTAGGCGGTCATCATGAGTAGAGATGCGCTTTTTTCTACACCTGCCGAGAAGGCCTTCCATCAGCAACAGGCATCCCTTTTGTTACCGGAAGAAATCCAGGCTCTTCTAGATGCGGCCCCCTCAGAGCAGGAACGCTGCCATCGCCGCCAAATCCTGGAAGACATTCTGGCTCGTCAATTGCGCGATGGGCTGCGAAGCTGCGCCCCTCTGCCAGACCGCGCAAAGCAGTTTGCCCCGTTTGACGCGCTCACCGGCTATGAGGAGCTCGTCCAGTCGGTGTGCGAAGAAGATGCCCGTTTTGGCTTTTGGACTCCGGATACAATGGGCTAAGTTGGCCAATCCACCTGCTTAGGGAGCTGCCCATGAAACCTCCTGTACCCGCCAAAGATATGACGCAAGCTCAGCTGGCCCGTTATATCGACTCCGCCATTTTGAAGCCCGAGTTCACAGAGGAAGACATCAAAAAGTACGCCCAACAGGGCATTGATTTAGGGGTGGACACCATTTGTGTGAACCCCTGCTATCTCGAGCTGCTGGCTTCCATGGTGGAGGGTACTCAAACGGGCATAGACGCTACCTGTGATTTTCCCTTTGGCCAGAGCTCTACTGCTTCCAAGGTTGCCCAAGCAGTGGAGGTCTTTGAGAGGGTCAAGCCCTCTGACATGGATATGGTGGCAAACTACGGCATGCTCCGCGCGGGCGACAAAGCTTATGTGGTGGATGACATCCAGGCGGTATGTGCGGTAGCCCATGATAACGGAGCCATCCTCAAGGTCATCCTTGAGACAGACGCCCTTACCCCCGAGCAGATCACTCTGGGCGTCCAGTGCGCTATTGAGGCAGGCGCAGACTACGTAAAGTCATCCACGGGCTTTTACACTGGTGGCCCCCAGAAGGGCGCCACGCCTGAGGTGGTCTCTCTCATGCTCAAAGCTGCCGGTGGCAAGATCAAAGTCAAAGGCTCTGGCTGCATTCGCACGCAAGAGCGCTTCTTCGAGCTCATCGATCTAGGCATGGATCGCGCCGGTGTGGGCTTTGGCTCAGTACCTAAGGTGTTGGGGGCAGAGTAGCGCGCATAGGCTTTCTTTTCCTTGCCGAGAAAGGCTGCCTCCGTGTTTGGTTCAGTTCCATTCATGTGGAGATGGCTTCACAGCGGGAGGTTCTCTTTGACAAAAGGGCGCTGGCAGCGTAGTCTCTTTACTTGCGCAGAAGCGCACCCAAATAGTGCGGGGTGGAGCAGTCTGGTAGCTCGTCGGGCTCATAACCCGAAGGTCGTAGGTTCGAATCCTGCCCCCGCGACCAAAAGTTCAGCTCGGAGCCACAGGTGGCTCCGAGCTTTTTATTTCCTTGAGCAAGCTGGCTTCACATTGGACGTCCGTGATCGATCGCATACGTTATGTGAAATGTCCGGCAGGGTTAGGGGTTGGCTGGTGCTAGGTAATTCAAGTATCTTGCTACACAGGTCTACCATGACAGCTTTGGATGCGGTCTTTGAGGCAGCCTTTTTCGGTAAGGAACCCTTCAAGGCGGGTCTTCTCTCGCACTGATCGGTTGAGCTGCTTGGTGATCCATGGCATATTGGGGGATCTGAGCGAGAGGGAGAGCCATGTTTCGACAGCGACTTGCGCAAGAGGCGTTTGAGAAGGGCAAAGCGAAGCGCGATCCCATGGCGCCGCGAGTGAGGGCTGCAGTGCCCTGTCGTCCCTACGATCTTTTTGGGGCTCGTGAAGAGCCGTTGGTAGGAGCGGCTTTAGAAGGAGCGACATTCGAAGAGGAGGATTTCTCTGGGATTGAAGTCGCGAATTCGGCGTTTTCCTGCTGCAGCTTCAGGAAGTGCGACTTTACCGGAGCCTACTTCAAGGACGTGCGGTTCAAAAACTGCGACTTTTCCAACGGGTCGTTTGAGAGGGCTGTGTTCGAGCGGTGTGTCATTGAGACCTCGAAGTGCCTGGGTGCTTCGTTTTCCCGCAGCTTGCTGAGAGAGGTAGTCCTACAGGGGACAGATTGCAGTCTCGCATCCTTTTACCAGGCGCGTTGGCGCAACGTCCTCCTGCGAGAAACCAATCTCTCAGAGGCTACTCTGAGTGAGGGTGATTTCAAGTCAGTATCCATTAATGAATGTAATCTTATCGCAGCAGAGTGCGTGCACGTTAAATTTATTGGCATCGATTTTACAACGTCGCAAATCGAGGGTCTTGTCGTCTCTGCTGGGCTTGATGAACTGTTTGGCTCCAGGATGGACGTCTACCAGGCAGCGGTGTTCGCCCGTCAGCTTGGCCTCGTCGTGGAGTGAAGGAGGCGGCGGCGAGCAAGGACGTCGCGTTTCATGGGGATGATACGGCGCTCTAGGCAGTCTTGGGTTGGTTGCCATGTATCACGGTTTTGCGACGTGATCGACGGCTGATGGGAGAATCATGAACTTGAAGCTCATTGCTTTGGAGGAAGCCCACAAAGACGCACTCCAAGACATGCTTGATGAGTGGGGGGACCGATATTTTGCAGGCGCATGGCGATCCATCACCGCGTGTGCTGTGGAAATGCTCTCTGGAGGATTTCGACCAATATAAAAAGAATTTAGATGAGGAAGCCGATCCGGTTCGAGGCCGTGCGGAAGCCCATACAAGGTTCTGTATGGATATGGATAGAAACCGCTTGGTAGGAGCTGTCCAGCTGCGGTTTCCCTCACCGAGCATATCTCTCGAAGGATGCGGCCACATTGGCGACGGTGTGCGCCCGACTGATCGCGGAAAAGGTTATGGAACGGCCATGATAGGGCTTGCTCTTGAGGAATACCGGAAGCGCGGCTTTTCTGAAGTCATGATGGTTTGCCGGGCGAACAATGCCGCTTCGGCCAAAACCATCGTACGTAATGGAGGAGTCCTTATGGGGGTGTTTGAGGAGGACGCCAGATTGATGAGGCGTTATAGGATCAAGCTGTAAGGACTGGATTGCAGACACTGCTCAAGAGCAGTTTGCTTATGCGCTGTAGCGAACTTGAATGCGTCATTGCGAATAAACCGCAATGATCCAAGCTATTGCCAGCATCACGGCTGTGTGCAGTGCAATGCCTCAATAATTTGGGGACCAGCGAGTCGTAACCCTCAATATCCCTTATTATGTATTTCAGTAGATATTCAGTTAGTATACAAGGCAATCTAATAAGGTCATCTAAGGAGCGTGCCTCATGGGCAAACCGGTGGTGTACTTCACAAAAAACCATCACACCAGAAACTATCTTGGCGCTCTACAAAAAGCTGGAGGCAGATCTGCCTGGCAAGGTGGCAGTAAAGATTCACTCCGGCGAGGAGGGCAACCAAAACTATCTGCGTCCTGAGTACGTAGCGCCTTTGGTAGCCGAGGTGAACGGCACCATCGTCGAGTGCAATACAGCCTATGAAGGTGCGCGCAACACCACAGAGAAGCACGAGAAGCTCATGGCAGAGCACGGCTGGTCGGAACACTTTGCCGTGGACATCATGGATGCTGAGGGCAACGATCTGGTGCTTCCCATCGAGAACGGCCGCATCCTCAAGAAGAACTATGTGGGCGAGCACATGGCCAATTATGCCTCCATGCTGGTGTTCTCCCACTTCAAGGGCCATCCCATGGGTGGCTATGGCGGAGCGCTCAAGCAGCTTTCCATCGGCTGCGCCTCCACTGCCGGCAAGGTGAACATCCACTCGGCAGGGGAGAGCCTCGATCAATACACGGTCTGGGACCACGTGGCAGACCAAGACGATTTTCTCGAGGGCATGGCAGAAGCCGCCGAGACCGTGGTGAATCATTTTGGAAACCACCTGGCCTACGTAAACGTCGCCTGCAATCTCTCGGTGGACTGCGACTGCTGCGCCAAGGCCGAGGATCCCTGCATGAGCGACATCGGCGTCTTTGCTTCGCTGGATCCCGTGGCTATCGACCAGGCCTGCATCGATGCCGTAAGGAACTCCACCGATCCCGGCCGCGACCATCTCTTAGAGCGCATCGATTCCCGCCATGGCACCAAGACCATCGACGACGCGGCGCGCCTCGGCTACGGTTCCAAAGACTATGAACTGGTTGAGGTGGAGTTTTAAAGCCTACCATTCCAAAAATCCCTTACCGACAAACACTCATCCCATGTAACGGGGAGCGGCTAACGCATGAGAGGTGAAGCTATGAGCGCTTTAGTTTCTGTACTAGAACGTCCACTGCCAAAGATCCGTGTACAGGCGGCAGCTGGAGCGCTGGCAGTGGCCAGCGCCGTGGTGCTTCCTCAGATCGTTCACTGGGCCGGGGCGATGATGGGCGTAGGTACTGGCTTGGGCGAGATGCTTCTGCCCATGCATCTGCCTATTTTGGTGGTGGGACTATTGGTGGGTCCCTGGGCAGGCTGCGCAGCCGGCCTGTTAAGCCCTCTGGTTTCCTTTGCGCTCTCGGGCATGCCTGGAATCCCCATGCTTCCCCTTATGGTGCTTGAGTTGGGCGCCTATGGCCTCGTAGCTGGTCTTGTGCGCAGCGCTAAGCGTCCTGTGCTTCTCAAGGTGATTGCTCCTCAAATCGTTGGCCGTCTAGTTCGAGGCTGTGCTCTTTGTGCCGTGAGTGCCATGCTTCCGGGTGTAGCACTGGCTATCCTCTGGAACACCACGTTGGCAGGGCTTCCTGGCCTGGTGTGCCAATGGGCACTCATTCCTCTAATCATTATGATGCTTGACCGCAAAGCGATCCAGCAAGGTGAAGAAGGCCTATTGGACGCCTAACCATTGAATGTAGAGCACTTTCTGGGATAAAGAAGGGCGCGGCTGTTGTGCAGTCGGGCCCTTCTTTATCCTTCGTCGACGTTGAGTCGGGGACCCGGACGATTTCCTGGACAGCTAGCTGTCTAAAAGGAGGTTGTCTTGTACAGCGAGCAAGTCAGAAAGTGTGCTGTCAAATGCAGTGTTGCCCCAGATAAAGACTGCAGAATCGAGCCGTTACATCCTAGAGGCAGGAGGGCTCGATGAAAAAGGTGATCTATGGGACCTGCGGGGCCAAGATGCAGAGGAGCGACAACGCTTGCGACTACTAAGTACATTTCTTCCGTACATCTCCTTCGGCACGCGCCTACTAAGTACAATTGAATATGAAACCAACTCTGTGAGCTTGGGTGATGTGATACTTAAATATAAAGTGACGCAGATTTTAGGCAAAATTGGCCTACTAAGTACTTAGTAGGCGCGAATGCATGGAATGGTACTTAGTAGGCATGAAATGCCGCTCAGTCCAAACCCCATCTGCCCTGCGTCCCCATCTCGCAGGTGGATCTGCTTTTGACTTTCCAGAATTTACCTGGGGGCTTTGCGGTTTGAAAGCATCTTTACTTTCAAACCGCCCCCCTTCTGGCCGCAAAGAGTACTAATAAATAATAAAGGTAGATTTGGCCAACAGGTTAGGGAGTGTTGACGCAGGTCTGACACGGGTCAACACCCCTTATCACAGCACACGTTTTGTCCTATAAGCCTCATTTGAAGAGAGAATCTTCCTATCAGCACCTTCCCTCAAACCCTGCAACAGTCCCAATCCCTGGTAGTAGGTGTTTCTCGGCAATCCCTAGGCCAGCTCTGCCAAAAGATCCTGTAGGCAGTAGGAGTCGAAAGTGTGGTTGCGGGTCAACATGAGGGATTGGACGAGAGCGCTGGCTCCGCTCATGGTGCTTACCAGGTCGATGCCGCGCATGACGGCCTCGGAGCGAAGGAGGACGCCGTCGCCGCGTGACTCGTTGCCCTTGGGGGTATTGATGAGGAATGCCACCTCTTCCTGGGAGATGAGGTCCAAGATGTTGGGGTGGCCCTGGGCGACGCGCTGGACGGTGTCGCAGGCGACGCCTGCGGCCCGCAGGGTCTTGGCGGTGCCGGCGGTGGCCACCAGGTGGTAACCCATTTGCTGCAAGATGAGGGCCACCGGGGCGATGGAGCGCTTATCCTGGTCGCGCACAGACACCATGACGGTGCCGGAGCTAGGCAACTGGTAATCGATGGCCTGTCGGGTTTTGGCGTAGGCCTCCGGGAAGGTGGCGCCCACGCCCATGACCTCGCCGGTGGAGCGCATCTCGGGGCCCAGGACCACGTTGGTGCCGGGGAAGCGGCTCCAGGGCATGACGGATTCCTTCACGGCAAAGTGGCTGTGGGGCCTGTCCTCGGGCGGCAGATGGAGCGAAGAGAGCTTCTCGCCGGCCATAAGGCGGGTGGCCATGGCGGCTAGAGGTACGCCGGTGGCTTTGGAGGAGAAGGGCACGGTGCGGCTGGCGCGGGGATTGAGCTCGATGACAAATACCTGCTCGTCCTTGACGGCGAACTGCACGTTCAAAAGGCCGCAGATACCCACTGCGCGCGCCAGGCGACGAGTGATGTCACGGATCGTGGCCACGATGGAGGCCGAGAGCGAGAAGGGTGGAAAGCAGCAGGTAGAATCACCGGAATGGATGCCGCATTCCTCCAGATGCTCCAGCACCGAACCCACGTAGACCTGTTGACCGTCGCAGAGGGCGTCTACGTCCAGCTCGATGGCATCTTCCAGGAAGGCATCCAAGTAAAGAGGCTTGTCAGGCGACACCTTGGCCGCTTGGCGCACGTAGCGTTCAAGCTCGGATGCGTTGTAGACGATGGCCATGCCGCGACCACCTAGCACGTAGCTGGGGCGCACCAGCAGCGGGTAGCCAATGGTGCGGGCCACGGCGGTGGCTTCTTCTAACGTTGTCGCTACGGCCGAAGGGGGATAGGCAATTTCCAACCTATCCAACAGGGCGGCAAAGCGATCGCGATCCTCCGCCAGGTCGATGGCCTCAGGCTGCGTCCCCCAAATGGGGACCCCTGCGGCTTTGAGCCTTCCAGCCAAGTTGATGGGCGTTTGTCCTCCAAGCGTCACGATAACCCCGGCGGGTTTCTCGGCATCCACGATGTTCATGACGTCTTCGAAGGTGAGGGGCTCGAAGTAGAGCCTGTCAGAAGTGGAATAGTCGGTGGAGACGGTCTCTGGGTTGCAGTTGACCATGACGGTCTCATAGCCCAGCTCGCGCAAGGTGTAAGCGGCGTGGACGCAGCAGTAGTCAAACTCGATGCCCTGGCCAATGCGGTTGGGCCCTGCCGATAAGATCATCACCTTGGGCTTGGTGCAGGCGCTGGTCTCGGAGGGTGTGGGGTTGCCGCGATAGGTGAGATAGTGATACTGCGTGGTGGCGCCAAACTCGCCGGCGCAGGTATCCACCGTCTGAATCTTTGGGGCGACGCCCATGATGAGGCGCAAGGCGCGGACCACCTCTTCGCTTTGGCCGCAGAGCCTGCCGATGGCGGCGTCGGAAAAGCCCAGCTGTTTCGCAGCTCGCATGAGCTGGGGGGACAAGCCAGAAAGGCCCAGTGAGGCGATGGTTTTCTCGGCAGAGACGATGTCGGCGATGCGGCCGATAAACCAAGGATCGATGCCGGTAAGTCGAGCGACCTCCAGAGTGCCCGTGCCCTGACGCAGCGCCTGGGCCAGGTAGAAAATGCGTTCTGGAGTGGGGGTGGCTACATGGGAGAGGAACTCCTCAGGCGTGAGCCCTTCGATATCGCTCGGCGCGTCCAGCCCAAGGTATCCCTGCTCCAGCGAGCGCACGGCCTTTTGAAGCGCTTCTTCAAAGGTGGAGCCTATGGCCATGACCTCACCCACGGCTTTCATGCGAGTGGTGAGGACATCTGAGGCGCCTTGGAATTTCTCAAAGGCGAAGCGGGGGATTTTGACCACGCAATAGTCCAGCGCGGGCTCGAAGCAGGCGGGGGTGGCGCCGGTGATGTCGTTGATTATCTCGTCCAAGGTATAGCCCACAGCCAAAAGTGCGGCGCATTTGGCGATGGGGAATCCGGTGGCCTTGGAGGCCAGGGCAGAGGAGCGGCTGACGCGAGGGTTCATCTCGATGACCAGGATGCGGCCGTCGGTGGGGTTTAGGGCAAACTGCACGTTGGAGCCGCCGCAGGCCACGCCAATGCGCTCGAGGACGGCCAGCGAGTAGTTGCGAAGCTTTTGAATCTCCACATCGGTGAGGGTTTGGCAGGGAGCTACCGTGATGGAGTCTCCGGTGTGCACGCCCATGGGGTCCAGATTCTCGATGGAGCACACCACGATGCCGTTGCCTGCGCTGTCACGCACCACCTCCATCTCGATCTCTTTCCAGCCAATGACCGACTGCTCTACCAGCACCTCGGTCTCTGGGCTGAGCGACAGGCCCTCAGCTGCGATGGCCATCAGTTCCTCATGGGTGTAGGCGATGCCGCCGCCGGCGCCGCCCAGCGTGAAGGCCGGGCGGATGACCACGGGATAGCCCAGCTCCTGGGCAATGGCTTCGCATTCCTCCAGCGAGTGGGCGACTCCTGAAGCCGCCACTTCCAGGCCGATGTCTGCCATGGCGCGGGCAAAGAGCTCGCGGTCTTCTCCGAGCTCGATGGATTCGATAGAGCAGCCGATCACCTCCACTCCATAACGCTCTAGCACGCCGGCTTTTGCCAACTCCATAGCGCAGTTGAGTGCGGTTTGACCGCCCATGTTGGCCAAAAGGGCGTCCGGGCGCTCCTTTTGGATAATGGAGGCCACGCTGTCACAGGTGATGGGCTCGATGTAGGTGCGGGTTGCAGTGGTGGGGTCTGTCATGATGGTGGCGGGATTGGAGTTCACCAATACCACCTCGTAACCCTCGTTGACCAGGGCTTTTACCGCTTGGGTACCCGAGTAGTCAAACTCGCATGCCTGGCCGATGACGATGGGGCCGGAGCCAATGACCAAAATCTTATGAATGTCGGTGCGCTTAGGCATAGAGCATCCCTGCCTTCTCTTGATGAGCATCCAGGTAGCGAGGATCGTGGTCCATCAAGGCTCTAAAAGCTTTGAAGGCGTAAGCGGCGTCATGAGGGCCCGGTGCGGCCTCAGGGTGATACTGCATGGAAAACGCTGGGATGTCCAAAAACTGAATGCCCTCGCAGGTGCCGTCGTTAAGATTCACATGGGTGAGCCGCACGCGTCCGAATCGCGGGTTGAGCGCCACTGGCGCCACGTGGCATCGCGCCCAGAAGCGTAAATCCTCCTGATGCTCTTGGATGCCCCCAGAAAGCTCCGGGATAAGGGGCCCAAAGCTGGAAAACACCGGGCCGTAGTTGTGGTTTTGAGAGGTGACCTCGCACCGGCCCGTAAGCAGGTTCATCACCGGCTCGTTGCCACCGTGATGGCCATAGAGCAGCTTCTCTATGGAGGCGCCGGCAGCCAGCGACATCACCTGATTGCCCAAGCAGATGCCAAAGGCAGGAATGCGCCCCATAAGCTCTGCGGCTGCCTCTACCACTTGAGGCACGCTCTGGGGATCTCCCGGGCCGTTCGAGAAGAACACGCCGTCAGGCTCTAAGGCGAGCACCTGAGATGCAGGGGTGTCCCAAGGCACTACGGTAAGCGCGCACCCCGCACCAATGAGCCTTGTCAGGATGGTGCGTTTTTCTCCGCAATCGTAGGCCACTACGCGCTTGAGGTCTTGGGGAGCGGTCTTGGGCCATGGGAGCGGGGAGGCCTCGACTTCATAGGGCGCCGAGCAGGACACCTCGCCCACCAGGTTCTTCTCGCCAATAGGGGCGCTTTGGCGCACTAGATCCAAGAGCTCGGCAGCATCAAGTATTTGAGTGGAAACGGCGCCTCGCTGAGCGCCGGTCTCGCGAAGGGCGAGCGTAAGCGCACGGGTGTCGATGCCTTCGATGGCCACGATACCCTCTTGCATAAGGTAGTCCGGCAGCGTCATAGCCGAGAGCCAGTGGCTGGGCTGGCGCACCAGATCATTCACGATAATGCCTGCAAGAGCGGGATGCGCCGCCTGCCCGTCCAGCGCATTGATGCCGTAGTTGCCAATCTGCGGGTAGGTGAAGCACACCAGCTGGCCTGCATAGGAAGGATCAGTGATGATCTCCTGGTAGCCGATCATCGAAGTATTAAAGACCACTTCGCCAAAGCTGGTGCCTGGTGCTCCTGCGCTGAAACCCTCAAATACCTGCCCGTTTTCCAGCACCAACAGCGCTGGTTCCATGGGCTCTGAGCATGCCAAAGGATTCACAAGAATCATCTCCTTATCTTTGGAGCTGTCCCGCAGCCCCTTAAAAGACGGTTGTGTGGAGAGATTCTAAGCCCCTTAATTGATGGCACTTTAGCCAGATTGGATCTTGATACTTAGCCGTAAAAATATGCATGTATATAGATAAAACTACCGATAATAACGGACATTGCTCACAGTAAGTCCAATGGAATATACACAGGTTGATGAGGAAGGATTGAGTGGTATATCTAAGATGAGATCGTTGCTGCTGACGGTACAGGCGAGTCCTATCAAAGTGGGCGTGGACTGCTTGATGCAGCAAGGTCATAGATAATGGCATGATTGAATGGGCAGTTCTCTCCAACATTTCGGCGGAATTACGCCGTAGACACAGAATGCATTCGCTGACAGGGGGGGCAATCTTGGGACCCCTCCTGTGGAGGCCATCTGAGCTGCCAATCCCGATGTTCTAGATGGGCACCTAGGAGAACAACCTGCAAAGCGGTGATGGCTATTAGACTCCAAATAGAACGCTTTTCAAGCGGTAATGGACTCCTAGGCAGCTAAATAGAACAGAATGGGTTCTATTTAGCTGTCTAGGAGAACAGGAGGCTCACAGAACTGTTCTCCTAGGGTGTCTAAGAGAACAGCTGTTCCCTCTGGATGTTCTTTTAGAGTGTCCAGAAGAACGGGGGCGTACCTATAGTTTAGTCAAGTGATTTGAACCGTTTTCCTTCTCAAAAGTGGCAAAGCAAATGGCATCCAGCATAAGGTGGGCGGCATAGAGCGAGGTCTGGTTCGCCCAGTCGTAAGGCGGTGCTACTTCGCACACATCGAAGCCTGCCAGAGGCCCTTTTTCGCACACGGCCCGGATAATCTCCCGTACTTCCTCATAGAGCAGGCCGCCTGGCTGCGGTGATCCTGTCCCTGGGCACAGGGAAGGGTCCAACCCGTCGATATCCACCGTGACATAGTAGCGGGGAGCATCGGGAATCTTTGCGCATACGGCTTCGACGCCCTGAGACCTTACCTCAGGAGCGGGCACAAGGATGCTCCCCCAATCCCTGGCATCTTGGAACGCCTGCGGCCCCGAGCTCCCTAAACCCCTCAGGCCAATCTGAACCATCGAGGCAACCCAGGGCAGCTCCGAGGCTCGACGCATAGGTGAGCTATGGCTTTCTTTAAGCCCTCCATAGCTGTCTGTCCAGTCCAGGTGGGCATCGATCTGCACCACACAAAGATCCTCGCCAGGCCCTAGGGCTCGCAGAATAGGGATGGGTGTCGCATGATCGCCGCCGATCACCATGGGTATGGCGCCAACATCCACAATGCGGCCCACTGCTTCCTGCAGGTTCGCGAAGCTCTGCCCGCTTTCGCAGGGGCTCACGTCCACATCGCCGCAGTCCACGATCACTTGCCCCTTGTCCAGGAAAGTGGCGTCAAGCACCGGATCGTAAAGCCCGCATAATCCGTCTGCATAGACCGTCGAGGCCTCGCGCACCGCCCGAGGCCCCATGCGCGCCCCGCTCCGCGCGCTGGTTCCCAGATCGTAGGGGAATCCCAAAATGGCTACATCGGGCTTCAGTTTTGATAGCTCATCCAACGCGGGGCAAATGCGCGCTTTCATAAACGATGCGATGCCTGTGAATGGAAGGTCAAATCGTTTTTCCGGATTTGCCGAGAAACTCTCCCCACAATAACGCTCGTCCATAGCTTCTAGGACCCGCCTTTCCACCCGTTGGGAAGGGGAGTGAAGCCTGCGACGGGTGGCACAGCGTCACTCGCCCATCGTTGGCCTGACGGAGCGAAGGCTGCGCTCAGTTGCGCGTTCATCATTTTAAGCCAGAGGGCCATCTTTTTAAAAGATATCCTCGTCGCGGTGGCGGCCTTTGCCCCTCACCTCATCGAGCTCAATGGACCACACGGCAGTGACGTCCAGCTGATTGTTGATAATAGATCCCACTTCTTTCTTCAACTTGGGCCAATACTTTCGAGCCAATCTTGCCAGGGCTTGCTTGAAGCGAATGGGGTTGTCCACGTTATAGATGCGGCCAGCAGCCACTACCGAGGCAAAGCGGGTGGCGCCGTAGCCAGGCCTCTGAATGGGCGCATCTTCGCCCACCACCGTCAGGCACACACGATTGTCGCGGATCACGTTCTCATAAAAATGGCCGTGGGCTGTGCCGGTGTGCACATAGAGTTTTCCGTCCATCATCACATAGGAGATGGGGATCACGTAGGGGGCGCCGTCTGCATCCACTGTGGCAAGGGAGGCAAATCTCCCAGTCTCTAAGATCTCAAGGGTATCTTCGCGGGAAAGTTCACGGTCGCTGCGCTGCATGGGACGCGGTTTTCTCATGGATGGCCTCCGTTTGCAAATTGGCAAGCCGAACTCAAGTGCCTTCGGCCACTACGTGTGCTGTTTCAAGACCGCCTCTTCAATCGTCTCCCGGCTTTGCCGCGCACTTCGTCAAACTCGACTACCCAGATATCGGTGGCGTCCAGTTCGCGCTCGATGGCGCCGCCAATCTCTTTTTTGAACTGCGGGCAATACTTCATGCAGAGTTTCGCGAGCACTTGTTTGACGGTTACTCGATCTTCTATCCGCGAGATGCGGCCGGTGGCGATGGCGGAGGCGAAGCGGGTGGTGAAGAAGGTGTCCTCGTAGATGGGTTCCAGCTCTGAGGCCACAGAGACGCATACGCGGCTGTCATGGGTGAAGTCATCGATCTTGTGGCCGGGGCGCTTGCCGGTGTGAATGTAGAGCTTCTCGTCCATCATCACGTAGGAAACCGGGACGCCGTAGGGGGTGCCGTCGGGGTCTACGGTGGAGATGGTGGCAAACTCGCCCTCTTCCAAAATCTCAAAGGCCTCTTGGCGGGAGAGTTCGCGATGTTTCATTTGCATGGGGTAGGGCTGAGTCATGGCTGCCTCCTGGCGGGCGTGAAGTCAAAAACGCGATAGACCCCTAGCTTAAAGGAAAATGAACCGTAAAGAGCGAGCCTTCATTGAGGTGGGAGTCCACGGTGATGGTAGCGCCATGGGCGTCGGCGGCATGCTTGGCAATGGCGAGGCCTAGGCCTGTGCCGCCACTTTCTTTGGAATGGCTTTTGTCCACGCGGTAGAAGCGCTCAAAGATCTTGTCCAAGTCTTCAGGGGCGATGCCGCAGCCGTCGTCTTTCACCCGTATATAGGCTTCGGGAGCAGGGGAGCCAGAGGCATCCACAAGATTCTTGCCAACCAGCACCGTAACGTGTCCTCCGTGGCGGCCATAGCGGATGGCATTGGAAATGAGATTGGAGACCAGCTGGTCTAATAGCGAAGCATTGCCTGCAATGGTCACAGGTGCCCCTAGCACTCTTAGTTGCACTTCTTTGTCTTCTGCCAAGGGGAGCAAACGACGGGCTGCAGCCGTGGCGAGCTCCAGCAACTCCACTTCTTGGGTTTCCAGATCGAGCTGAACCGGGTCGTCTAGGCGCGACAACACCAGCACATCGTCGATAAGGGCGCTCATGCGACGCGACTCATCGAACATGATGGAGGCGAACTTCTCGGTATCGGAGGAGGGCGCCAGGCCGCTTTTGAGCAGCTCCGCATAGCCGGAGATCACCTGCAGGGGAGTCTTCATCTCATGGGAGACGTTGGCAGAAAACTCGCGGCGCAGGTTCTCGGCGCGGGTGAGCTCCTGGTTTTGGGAGATGAGCTGGCGTTGCTGGGAGTCGATGCGCTCGAGCAGCGGCTCGATCTCTTGATAGGTGGCATGAGCCAGGGGGTACGCCACGTCGATCTGGTTCAAGGGCGCCAAAATGCATCGGGCCAACAGGCGAGAGAGGCCCAGAGACAAAAGGCCCAGTATCCCTACGGTCATCGCCAAAGGAAAGGCGATGGACTGCACGATGGCAAAGTAGGATGGGCGAATCTCAGATGCTCGGAGCACGCAGGAGTTGGCCATGCGAGCCGCGGCGTAGATGGAGTCTTGATCGAGCGTCTCCGAATGGCGCACCACCGAGCTGGCGCCCGTCGCCTGGGCTTCCACAAACTCCGGGCGATTGGCGTGGCTCTCTGTCACCTCGCCGTGGCTGTCATAGAGCACCTGGCCGCCCTCGCCGATGAGGGTATAGCGTATGTTCTCGCCAAACTGCAGCTTAAGGGCGTCGACGTCTTGCTCTACCGGATCATCTCCCATAGTTTGCACCGCCTGCCAGACCACAGACTGCAGTCGGGTGGCCGCCGCCTGCTCTTGGGAAAAGTGAAAGAATGCCGAGAAGAGAGCAGCAAAGCATCCTATGACTGTCAGCGAGCTGGCAAACAGTGCGACAAAAAGGCTGCGGGATAGCTTATGAGACCCCTTTGGTCTCACTCTCATAGAGGCTTTTGCCAACTTAGGCCTCCAGCGCATAACCTATGCCGCGCACAGTTTTGATGAGCGAGTCGCAACCGGGGGCAACCTGCGCGAGCTTTTGGCGCAGAGTCTGGATGTGGACGTCTATGGTGCGGGTGTTCTCGGTATAGGCCCAACCCCACACATGCTCTAAGAGCTGCGAACGGGAAAGCACGCGGCCGGGATGTTCCATAAGCTCTTGGAGCAGCGAGAACTCTTTAAGGGTGAGCGTCACTTCTGCCCCTTGGGCAAAGGCTTTATGGGAGGCTGCATCCAGCGTCAGAGGGCCGCAGACTAAAAGGTCCGCGCCTTGTGAGGTCGTCGTCCCATGGGCCCGCCTGAGCAGGGCTTTGGTACGGCTGGCCAGCTCCATCATGCCAAAGGGCTTGGCCAAGTAATCGTCGGCGCCTGCGTCAAGACCGGTGACCTTGTCTATCTCGCTGCCCTTGGCAGAAAGCATCATCACAGGTATATGCGCCAATCCGGGATGGGCGCGCCTCTCGGCCAACAGGGCTAGGCCGTCTTTTCCTGGCAACATGATGTCCAACAAGACGGCCTCTGGCATCTGGCGCCTGCAGGCTTCAAAGAAGCAGTCGCCGTTGGGAAATCCGCAGGCCTCGACACCAGCTGCCTTGAGGGCATAGATGGCAAGATCGCGTATATTTTGATCATCTTCGACGTAGTAGACCATAGCCTGATACACAGCCTTTCTTGGGATATCCCAAAAGCTTAACCAAAGCGACCAGTCACATAGTCGAGGGTGCGCTTATCGGCAGGCTGTGTAAAGAGCTGCTGAGTGTCGCCTGTCTCTACCATCTCGCCCATGAGAAAGAAGGCCGCCTTGTCGGAGATGCGCAGCGCCTGGAGCATGTTGTGGGTCACCATGATAAGCGTGTAACGGTCTTTGAGCTGGACTACTAGCTCCTCAATTTTAGCGGTTGAGATGGGGTCCAAGGCGCTGGTGGACTCGTCTAAGAGCAAGACCTCGGGTTTTACTGCCAGGGCGCGGGCAATGCAGAGACGCTGCTGCTGGCCGCCCGAGAGTCCGAGGGCGCTTTTGTGCAGGCGATCCTTCACCTCGTCCCAAAGGGCGGCATCGCGCAGCGACTGCTCCACCAGCGCATCCAGCGACTCCCGCTTCTTGACGCCATGGGTGCGCGGGCCAAAGGCGACGTTGTCGTAGATGCTCATGGGGAAAGGGTTGGGCTGCTGAAAGACCATGCCCACGCGTCGGCGCAGGTCGTTCAAAGGCACTTCCTGGTACACATCGCTGCCGTCCAGCTCCACGGCGCCGGTGATGGTGCAGCCCGGTACCAGGTCGTTCATGCGGTTGAGGGTCTTGAGCAGGGTGGACTTCCCACACCCCGAAGGGCCGATAAGCGCCGTCACCTGATGGGCGGGAAACTCAAGGTCGATGGATTTCAGCGCCTGAAACAAGCCGTAGCGAAGGTCCAGGCCGTGCACCTGCATCTTGGCGGCAGCGGTCGGATGGGGCTGGGGCGAGGGAGCGGTCTCAATCCCGGAGGCCGCGGGTTTCTCGGCAACCGCATCAAGGGTGGCAAAAGCATTCATGGATGATCTTTCTGATAGGGGGTTTGAGGGCGGCAAGGGGAGGGCAGACGCCGTCGGTGCGCTAAGAGAGGCGGGCATTGAGCCTGTCGACCACCCAGTTGGCGCCGCCGTTGAGCAAGGCCACCAACCCCAGCAGCACCACAGCGGTGGCGTAGGCTTCGTTGGTGTGAAGGCCTTCGCTGGCGAGCACGTACATGTGAACGGCCAGGGTTCGGGTAGAGTCAAAGAGCGCGGCTGCCCCTTGAGTCGCGAAATGGGGGATTTGAGCGACCGTGCCTGCGGTAAACAAGAGGGCGGCCACTTCGCCTACGCAGCGGCCAAAGGCCAAAAGCAGCCCGCCAAAGATGCCGGGCATGGCGCTGGGCAGCACGCAGCGAACGATGGTGCGCAACATGCCGGCCCCCAGAGCCAGTCCTCCCTGTTTGTAGCTTTGAGGCACTGCCAAGAGAGCCTCCTCGGTGGTGCGCATGAGCAGCGGAAGTACCATGATGGCCAGCGTGCAGGCACCTGAGACCAGGGAAAGCCCCCAGCCCAAGATGGTGGTGAAGCAGAGAAGCCCAAAGAGCCCGAAGACTATGGACGGCGTACCTTGAAGCGTCTCGGCCGTAAGGCGCACCAAACGCACGAAGCGGCTGCGAGGCTTGGCATATTCCACCAGGTAGATCGCCGAGGCAATGCCCACCGGCGCCGCGATGGCCAGGGCGAGCAGCGCCATGAGCAAGGTGTTTACCAGCGCGGGCATCAACGACACATTGGTGGAGTCGTACTCCCAGGCAAAGAGCCGAGGCGTCAGGTGAGGCACTCCATTGATCAGGATGAAGCCCACCAACAAGACCAGTACCCCTGCCGAGAGAAGCGCCCCCAGCCATACGCATCCGCGCAAGAGCTTGGCGCTCATAAGGCTTCACCTCGCCTCTTGATGGCACTGAAGAGCAGGCTCAACGCCATCACGAAGACGAACAGCACCACTCCAGTAGCGATAAGGGCCCCTCTGTGAAGCCCTGCTGCGTACCCCATCTCTAGCACGATGTTGGCAGTGAGGGTGCGCACACCTGCGAGCAGCGACTCGGGAACGATCGGTTGGTTTCCGGCCACCATGACCACGGCCATGGTCTCGCCGATGGCGCGACCTACGCCCAGCACCACCGCTGCCAAGATGCCCGAAGCAGCCGCAGGCACCAGTACGCAAAACACCGCACGCTCATGGGAGGCCCCTAGTGCCACGGCCCCCTCGTAATAGCTCTGCGGCACCGCGTCCAGAGCGTTTTTGGAGATCGTGATGACGGTAGGCAAGATCATGATGCCCAACAACAGGGATGCCGATAAAAGCGACAGTCCGTTGCCCGGGCCTAGGACACGCACCCAAGGCACGAGGACCATGAGGCCAAAGAAGCCGTAGATAACCGAGGGAATGCCTGCCAAAAGCTCGATGCCAGCCCTGAGTGGGGCTGCGAGCTTTGGGGTTGCGAACCGCGAGAGAAAAATGGCAGTGAGCACTCCTGCCGGCACCCCTATAAGCATGGCGCCGGCAGTGACATAGACGCTGCCCACAATCATGGGGAAGATGCCAAAGAGATCGTTGCCGGGACGCCAGGTGCTTCCCAACAAGAACTGGGGAAGGCCGATCTTGGCAATTGCGGGGATGCCGTTGGCAAAGAGGAACAAGCAGATCAGAGCCACCGCGGCGATGGAGAAGGCGGCAGCCGTCCAAAAGACCGTTTGGGCACAGGCCTCTTTTAGTTGGCTGGCAAAACGCAGGCGCTGAGGCGAGAGGGATTTGCCATGGGGCTGTGGGAAGGCGTTGGGTCGAGGCTCTGCAAGCGTCGCAGAGTGTTGGGAGTCAACAGACAGGGCCATGGGCTACTTCACCGCTTCGGACCAGGTGGTGACAGTGCCATTGAAGATGTCTTTTACCTGAGAAGAGCTAAGCCCATCCGCGAAAAAGCTCGGCGTCACGATGACTGCGATGCCGTCTTGGGCTATGGCCACCACTTCCAAGGAGGAGCTAAGCTCTGAGTCCTTGAGATCGCGAGAAGACATCCCCACATCGCAGGTGCCTTGGGTAGCCATGGTGATGCCGGTGGTGGAATCCGACTGCTGCACCTCCACGGTCACCTGTGGATTGACCGCTTTGTAGGCTTCGGCCAGCTTTTCCATCACGGGCGTCACCGAGGAGGAGCCGGCCACTACCACCTTGCCCTCTATCTGGCGGGCTTCGTAGGAGGGTGCAGAGGATGCGGTAGGTATGTAGTGGTTCTCGGCCACCACGGCCTGGCCTTCAGCGCTCATGATGAAGTTCTTGAAGTCTTGGGCCGCTGCCGAAGCGCCGTGAGGTACGACAATATTAAAGGGTCGGGAGATTTTATAAGAGCCGTTCTGCACGTTTTCTGGCGTAGGCTCGACGTCGTCGATGGTAAGGGCCTTCACAGAATCATTGAGCGACCCTAAAGAGACGTAGCCTATGCCGGCAGGGTCTCCGGCGATGGAGGTCATCATGACCGAGGTGGAGTTGGTGATAGTGGCTGCAGACGTGGTGGTGTCTACCTTGCTGCCGTCGGCACCCTTCTCTTCGAGGCCAAAGAGCTCGACAAAAGCGCTGCGGGTGCCCGAGCCGTCTTCGCGGGAGTATACAGAGATCTGCTGGTCTGTCTGCGCCTGGGCTTGGGCGTTGTCCGTTGGTTGAGATCCGCAGCCAACGAGTGCCAGCGCGCCCATAAGGGCGGCTGAGGTTGCCAGATGCAAAAACGTTCGACGAGTAGGAAGCGGTGCCATAACGATGCGTCCTTTCTAAGGGGGCACGCCTGGTTTGCGGGTTCTCACGTTGACCTACAAAACTTAAGGAAACCCAGGCGGCCGATGACGCCTCTTAGCATGGAGGCGCTCTATCAAGGGATGCTCAGACCTAAGTAAGGCTTCTGCAAAATTGCGATGAGGCTTTCAAAGCAGTGGCGGGACTTCTGTGGACTAAAAAAGCTCTTGCAAAGCGATGGTCATCTGTACATACTGTACTTATCGGGTATACACAGTATGCTCAACGAGGTGCCCAGAGACGTTTGGAATCCTCGGGCTGCGAACAAGGACGCTTGGGCGCAGCGGGCTTCGCCAGGGACGCCGGGCGAAGCAGTACAGAAAGGACACTCACTTGGAACTGGTGATTTCAAACTCCAGCGGCAAGCCCATCTACGAGCAAATTTGCGAGCAGATAAAAACCGCCATCATGACCGGCGACCTTGAAGAAGGCGAGCAGCTGCCCTCCATCCGGTCGCTGGCCAACAGCCTGCGAGTGAGCGCCATCACCACCAAACGCGCCTACGCAGATCTGGAAGCCACCGGCTTCATCACCACCATGCCTGGCAAAGGCAGCTTTGTGGCTGGCGGCAACAGCGAGCTTTTGCGCGAGGAACAACTGCGCGAGGTGGAGGAGCTCCTTGGCCAGGCGGTGGAAAAGGCTCGCTCGCTGGGGCTTGCCAACGAAGAGATAGATGAAATGCTTTCGCTCGTTATGGACTAGTCTCTATTTGTAAGGAAAGGATTCCAACCATGGCAACCCGTGATCCCACCGCCCCTCTTATCCTGGCGCGTGGGCTCACAAAATACTACGAAGACTTTTCCCTTAAAGCTGTGAACCTGGAAGTGGCCCCGGGCGAGGTGGTGGGGTTTATCGGCAAGAATGGGGCCGGCAAGACCACTACCTTGAAGGCGCTTTTGGGGCTCATCAAGCTCGATGGGGGAGAAGCGCAGGTGCTCTCCTGTCCCAGCTCGCTGCTGGGAGGCGCCCAAGGAAATGACGCCAAGGAGCATCTGGGGGTGGTATTTGACAGCACCCCTTATCCCGGCAGCCTCACAGTGGCCGACGTTTCTGCCATAGGATCCTATGCCTACGAGACCTGGGATGCTCCGCGTTTTTGGGAGCTTGCTCGCGAGGCCGGCCTTGATAAGGATAAAAAGGTCGAGGACCTCTCCCGCGGCATGGGCATGCGCCTGCAGCTGGCCATGGCCTTGAGCCACGACTCGCGAGTGCTGGTGTTGGATGAGGCCACGGCGGGGCTCGACCCCATCGCTCGAGACGAGATCCTCGAGGTGCTTCGCGACTATGTGTCAGACGGCGAGCGCGGCATCTTGATGAGCAGCCACATCACCTCTGACCTGGAGCACATCGCCGACCGCGTGGTATGCATCGACGACGGCGCCATCGTCTTCGACCTGGCCCGCGAAACCATCACCGACGAGATGGGTGTGGCGCACTGCCGCACCTCGGATTTGGAGCGGGTGCAAGCGGCAGGGATCATCGATCCCGATGCCTGGCGGCAGCTTCATAAGGGCATGTCCTGGGATCTTTGGGTGCCCGATCGCTTCGCGTTCCAGGAGAGCTTCCCTCAGATCCCCTGCGACCCGTTAAGCATTGATGAGTACATGACTCTTTTATTCAAAGGTGGCGACCGATAAATGAAACCTGCCTTCCTGGTAGATCTTAGGGTCTATCGCGACTATTTGATGCGCACCTTCCGCATTGCCCTGGTGATCACGGTCTTTGAGATGGTGGCGCTTCAGAGCATGGCGCCTGTGCCTGGCATGATGGGCACGATTCTTCTCATTGGCTGCGCTCAGACCGGCCTCACCAACGATTCCCATGGGTGGGAGTGCGCACGCCTGGTCATGCCCATATCTCGGCGCGAAGTGGTCTATGCCCGCTACTGCATTGCGGCAGCGGTAGGGCTTCTGGCTGCGCTCCTGGGCGCGGTTATCTGCGTGGCGGTGGGGTTGGTGGCTTCCGGCCTGGATCTGCCTGCCGAGCAAGCCGCCGCCTTTGCCCTTACCGCCGAGAACCTAGGCGTCATGGCGCTGTCGTCTTCTCTGATATTGCTTGTAGGCTGTGTGATGTTGGGCATCCTTTTGGCCGTGGGCTTCAAGCTGGGAATGACCAAGACCACCCAACAGCTGCCCTTCATCCTTTTGCTGGTCACTTTGGTGCCTCTGATAATGCTGTCTGCCTTGGGCATGATGGATAACTCGCCGCTAGACGCCCTGGTGGCATCGCTGGGCGGTGTGCTGGACGGGTTGTTTGCCCAAGGCTGGGTGCTCATTCTGACGTGCGTTGCCATTGTGTGCGTAGGGCTTGTGGTGTTGGCGCTTACCGCCCAACTGGCCGCGAAGTTCTACGAGGCCAGAGATTTTTAATTGGTGGCAAGGGCAACGCGGTGCTGGAAGGATATACCGGCTGGACATGGCGCTGAGGAACGGCGCGACTCGAAAGAGAGGCTTAAAGCGGATCCAAAAGCAGGCTGCCTGACGGCTCTAAGGCAGATAGGAAGACGATCACTTTGAGGCTGGGGCGTGAGAGAAGAAAGAGATGGACCGGAAGAAGCTGCTTTGTGTCCTCTGAAAAAGTACTACGTTAGCTACCTTATAATGTATAGAAATTAGTGACTTATCTGCATTAACGCAGATAAGTATGTATCAACATGTAGCGTATGTAGTATTAATTCAGAGTGTGTCCAAGGACTGTATGGAACAGAATCCTATGAGCCGCAGAGTTCCATGTGCTGCCATAGAGTCCCGGTACCCGGGCGCCCTAGCGCGGTGTGGAGCCCATGTTTGCAGCATCTGCTCCGCGACAACGCACTGGGGATCCCGCCTAGGGCCGGCAGCCCGTATCAGCCTGTATTCTGCAGGCCGGCAGCAACGCCGCTCACGGTGCACAAGATTAGGTACGTAAGCTCTGCGCGCTCCTCGTCACTTAGGCTGTCAGTCTTGCGCAGGCGTTCCAGCGATCGCACCTGGGCCAGCGACAGCACGTTCACAAAGGGCAGGCGCATGCGCACCAGCGGCCCAAGTACGCGGCGGTTTTGCAGCGGCCACTCGTTGCCGGTGATCCGTAGCACCCAGGAGCGCGTCAAAGCCATCTCGTCCAGCACGGTCTTAGCCAAATCGTCGCGGTCTCCCAGAGCCAAGTACATGCGAGCCAAGCGCTTGTCGGTCTTGGCCAGAGACATCTCGATGTTGTCGATAAACGTGGTGAACAGCGGCCAGGTCTCGTAGGCCTTGCGCAAAAGCTCTAGGTCGCCCAGGGTCTCGCAGGCAGTGCCCAGGCCATACCAGGCGGCCAGGTTCATGCGCGCCTGGGACCAGGAGAAGATCCAGGGAATGGCGCGCAGGTCGTCCAGCGACTTGGCGCCCAGGCCACGCTTTGCAGGGCGGGAGCCAATGGGCAACAGGCCAATCTCTGTGAGCGGGGTGACCTCGCCAAACCATTCCACAAAGCCGTCGGTGCCCAGAAGCTCCTCATACTTGGCGCGGGAGGCTTCCTCAAGCACCTGGGTCATAGGGGCGAACTGCTGGGTGGCGCCGGTGTTGATGTTTTGCACCGAGGTGCTGGCATGGGTGAGGGTGGCTCCGGCCACGCTCTCGATATGGCGGCGCGCCAAGGTGGAGTTGCCATAGCGGGCAAAGATGACCTCGCCCTGCTCGGTGAGCTTGAAGCAACAGTTCACTGAGCCCTTGGGCTGGGAGAGCACCGCGCGGTTGGCCGGGCCGCCGCCGCGGCCTACCGCTCCGCCGCGACCATGCATGAGCACCAGGTCGATGGCGTTGCGGCGTGCCCAGTCAGCGATATCGTGCTGGGCCTGATGGAGCACAAAGGTGGCGGTGGTGGGACCGGCATCTTTGGAAGAGTCGGAGTAGCCCAGCATGACTTCCATGCGGCGCCCGGTTTGGGCCAGGCGACGCTGAACGTCGGGCAGCTGGATGATCTCATCTAGGGTATCCACGGCGTTTTGGAGGTCTGTCACCTGCTCGAACAGGGGAATGACGTCCAGCTGGGGAACGTCTTTCTCGTGGGCGAAGGCCAGGCGTGCCAGCTCGTAGACGTTGGCGATATCCTGGGCGCACTGGGTGAACGAGATGATGTAGCGTCTGGCAGCGGCCACGCCGTTCTTGCGCTGGATGGTGCCGATGGCGCGGAAGGTGTCCAGCACTTCGCGGGTCATGGGCGCCAGCTCGCCGTTCTCGCCCCAGCGGCCATGCTCGTGGATGTCTTCCAAGGCGCGGGCATGCACCAGGGAGTGCTGGCGAAATTCCATCTCTACCAGGGAGAACCCAAAGCTTTGGGCTTGCCAGATGAGCTTTTGGAGAGGGCCGTAGGCCTCGCGGACAGCGCCGGCCTCGGCAAGGGAGCGCTGGACCACCAAGAGGTCTGCGATGTATTCCTCAGGAGAGCTATACATGATGTCTGCCGTGCGGGCCACTGTGGCGGCGAGGCGCTCGGAGATCACCAGCATGACGGCGCGGTGGGTCTCTCGGGTGGACATGCCGGCTGCCTTGGAAGTGAGCACCTCGCTCATCTCCACCTGATGGTTCCACAGATTCAGTAGCTCTTTGGAGGGCTTGGTGAAGACGGTGTCCAGCGTAAGGTTGCGGCCCACGTCTGCCGTGCGCTCAGCCAGGCGGTTCAAGGCATGGACGCGGTATTTCTCGGCCACCAGGCGGCTCACCTTGGCGGTGACGTTGGGGTTGCCGTCGCGGTCGGAGCCAATCCAGCTGCCAGGATGGAAGAAGGCGGGGCAGAGGGGTGGCACGGCGCCGGCTTTGTCGCCCAGCTCCCAGTCGTCGAAGCGACGGTAGACCTGGGGCACTACGTCAAAGAGGGTGTGATCAAAGATGTCGATGACGGTATCGGCCTCTTCAACCGGCGTGGGCTTGCGGTGAGAGATAGGGGAGGTGCGCAGCATGGAGGAGATTTCCTGAAGCATGCGACGGTCGATCTCTGCTTGAGTGGCGCCGGTGGCGCCTGAGCGCTCCTCCAAAAGCTCGGAGATGCGGCGGATCTTGCCGGCGATGGCCTTGCGGCGGGCCTCCGTGGGGTGGGCGGTGAACACCGGGCGGAACTCCAGACGGTTCAAGATGCCCTGAGCTTTGGCGCGGCCGCGCTCCTCCAGGAGGTTGTAGAAGCCCACGGTGAGGTCGTTCACTGGATCCTCTGCCGAGGTGGTGGGCACTTGGGCCTCGCGCTCGCGCAGGGCATGGACGCGGTAGTTCTCCTCGCAGATGTTGGCCAGGTGGAAGAAGACCGTGAAGGCGCGCACCACCAGCGTGGCCTCAGAAGTGGTGAGGTTGTCGTAGGTCTCGATGGCGTCTTCAAAGGCGCAGTCGGCGTCGAAGTCTTCGATGAGCTCCCGGTAGTCCTCGGGCATTTGGGCATCCGGCGAGATGTTGACGATGATGGAGTCTACCAGCAGGCGGTCGAACACCGCCAGCAGCTTGGGGTCGCACTCTTCCAGCACGGTACGCACCAGGTGCAAGAAGAGCCAGATGTTGTGCTGCAGCTCTGGCGGGGTCTTAAGGAACGCCAGCGCCTCCTCGGCCATTGCGCGCTTGTCCACCCCCTCGATACCTGGATTGATCGCTCGATCGATGGGATGTGTCTCAACGTGCGCCACGCCCAACTCCTCGCTCTAGGTCATCTACCAAGTCGATTGCACTCTATCCCAATTGGGTGTCGCGGGTGTTTCTATATCCTCTAAAACATCATTGGGCCAAATGCCCGAAATAGACCCAAAATGCACCCCCAGTGCTGGGGTTCTTAATTTGGCCGACCATTCTGAGCCAAAGCTGTAGGTTTTCTTGGGACTACCTGTAAACTGTCTGCTAAGTATTCTCACATTTAGATTTGTTTTTCCATTAGAGAGGGACTCATGACTTCATCTCCTGATGCCCCGCCTTGCCGAGAAGCCCATCCCTCGACCGTTGAGACCCCTGTGCTGGACGTGGCCGTTATCGGCGCTGGGGCCGTGGGGTGCGCTCTCGCGCGAGAGCTCTCCTATGAGCAGCTGAACGTGGCCGTTTTCGAGGCTGAGCCCGACGTGGGCTGCGGCACGTCCAAGGCCAACTCGGGCATTGTCCACGCGGGCTTTGATGCGGCTCCCGGCTCGCTCATGGCGCGCCTCAATGTGGCCGGAGCCGCCCTCATGCCGCAACTCTGCCGCGACCTCGACATTCCCTACGAGCAAAATGGCTCGCTGGTGCTGGCCTTCGATAGAGCCGACATCCCCCGCTTGGAGGAGCTGGCCTCCCGAGGCTGCTCCAACGGGGTGGAGGGGCTCGAGGTGATAGGCCAAGAGCGCCTACGCCGTCTGGAGCCTCATGTGTCGCCTGAGGCAGTGGCCGCTCTTTGGGCGCCCACCGCAGGCATCGTGGACCCTTTCATGCTCTGCGTGGCTCAGGCCGAGTTGGCTGCCGATAATGGCGTCTGGTTCCACCTGTCAGAGCCGGTGGGGCAGGTGCATCGCCTGAACGCCCAGGATGAGGTCTCTTCTCAAGAGGCAGCAGCGCTCTCGCAGGGAGCCCGCTGGTGCGTCGCTACTGCCCGGGGCGCCTACTATTGCCGATGCGTGGCAGCTGCGGCGGGGCTCTTCTCGGCAGACTTGTATAACCCGTGGGTCCCCCAAGAGCAGAGGCTCTCTATAACCCCTCGGCGCGGGTCCTACTATTTATTGGACATATCGGCAGAGCCGGTGCCTTGCCACACGCTCTTCCAGTTGCCAGGGCCCAAGGGCAAGGGCGTGCTCGTGGCCCCCACCGTTCATGGAAACACGCTGGTGGGTCCCACTGCGGTGGATGTGGACGATCCTGAGGCCACCTGCACCTCGGCAGCCGAGCTGGCCGCTATCGCGCAGCTTGCCCACCAAAGCTTTCCGAAACTCGATCTCAAGGCAACCATCACTTCTTTTGCGGGGCTCAGGGCGCATGAGGCAGGCCACGAGTTTGTCGTCCGCGAAGTGGCGCCCGGCTATGTGCATGCGGCCGGCATCGAGTCGCCCGGGCTTACCGCCTCTCCTGCCATCGCGCTCATGATGAAAGAGCTATTAGGAAACCAGTTGCACTATATTGCCAACAAACAGGCAGGACGCACGCGCAAGGGGCCTGTGAAGACCCGGGAGCTCTCCGTCGAGCAGCTGGCGTTGCTGGTGGAGTCAGATCCTGCCTATGGCGAGATCATTTGCCGCTGCGAGCAGATCAGCGCGGGGGAGATCCTGGATGCCTGCTCGCGGTCGATCCCTGTGATCACCACCGATGGGGTGAAGCGCCGCGTGCGCGCCGGGATGGGCCGATGCCAAGGGGGATTTTGCCTTCCCCGCGTCATAGAGCTGGTGGCCCAGGCCGCCTTGCTTCCCCAAGAGGCCATAGGCAAAAACTCCAGTGAGGCCCCCTGGATCACAGGTCCTGTGAAGGAGGGGTTGTAATGGCGTCGTGCAGACAACAGGTAGACCTCGCCATTGTAGGCGGCGGCCCTGCAGGGCTTGCTGCGGCGTTGGCAGCCCACGAAGCCGGCGTCGAGTCCATCTGCATCTATGAGCGCGACGAGCGTCTGGGCGGCATCTTGAATCAGTGCATCCACAATGGCTTTGGGCTCCATCGCTTTGGAGAGGAGCTTACCGGCCCCGAGTATGCGGAGCGATATATAGACGCACTTATAGATGCTGGCGTAGACTATCAAGTAGGTACCACGGTGCTTAATATAACGCCAGACCTCAAGATTATGGCTTCCAGTATCCGGGGCGTGCAGGTTGTTCAAGCGGGAGCCATCGTGCTTGCCATGGGGTGCCGGGAGCGTCCGCGCGGCGCGCTCTCCATCCCCGGCTATAGGCCGGCAGGCATCTATACCGCCGGCACAGCTCAGCGGCTGGTGAACATGGAAGGCTTCATGCCTGGCCGCCGAGTGCTTGTCTTGGGTTCTGGCGACATCGGCCTTATCATGGCTCGGCGCCTCACGTTGGAGGGCGCTCAGGTGGTAGGCGTTGCCGAGCTCATGCCCTACTCCGGCGGGCTTAAGCGAAATATTGTGCAATGTTTGGAAGACTTTGACATCCCCCTTTGGCTCTCTTGCACGTTGGTAGGCATTTTGGGCAAGGAGCGCGTGGAGGCTGTGACGCTGGCCCAGGTAGACAGCGCAGGTGCGCCCATAGCAGGTACCGAGCGCACCCTGGAATGCGACACCCTCTTGCTCTCCTGCGGCCTGCTGCCAGAAAACGAGCTTTCCCGCCAGGCCGGTGTAACTCTTAATAAGGCAACCGGTGGCCCTATAGTGACTCAAAGCTTGGAAACATCGGTTCACGGCATCTTTGCTGCAGGCAACGTATTGCATGTGCACGACCTGGTGGACTATGTGAGCGAAGAGGCTGCCCAGGCAGGCAGGGCAGCGGCTGCTTACCTGGCAGTCCGCTCGCGCGAACCGGAGTGCCTTCGCTTTCCTGCTGCCGAGAAGCAAACCAGGCAACCAGTAGCCCAATATGAACAAGAAGCAGCTGCGATATCGAGCACCTATGCCCCCATAGCCCTAGAGGCAGGGATGGGCGTGCGCTACAGCGTGCCTTCCACCATTGATGTGGGCTGCCTCGAGGGTCCAGCGCAGATACGCTTTAGGGTCACCAATGTCTTTAAGGACGCTTCTTTGGTGGTCCAAGGGCGCACGCGCCAAGGGGAACAGGTGGAGGTGCTTCGCCGCAATAAGCCAGCCATGGTCCCTGCAGAGATGGAAACCGTTGCCATTCCTGCAGCGAAACTGCTCACAGAAGCAGGAGAGCCATGGGTCGGCCTTACTATCTTGGTAGAGGAGGCTTCATGAGCTGTCTTACCGCCCCAACACAGCCGTTGGATTGCCGCTCGGACGGATCATGCGTCGAGAAAAATGCAGCAGGCCAGCCCAAAGAGCTCGTCTGCATCCGTTGCCCGTTGGGGTGCACGCTCCAAGGGCAACTGGCAGAAGGAGAGTGGCATGTCGAAGGCAACCGTTGCCCGCGAGGCGAGGCCTATTTCATAAAAGAGGCCACCAGCCCCTCTCGCACGGTTACAGGGCTGGTGCGAGTGGCAGGTGGTCAATTGCCGGTGGTCTCGGTAAAAACGGTGCCGGAGGTGCCAAAAGACCGGGTGATGGATGTGGCCCGGGGTCTGGCTGCCTTAGAGGCGTTAGCTCCCGTATCCATCGGTCAGGTGTTGGAGGACGATTTTCTCGGCACCGGCGCTTCCCTTATCGCTACCAAGTCGGTGGGAAAGAAGGCTTAGATGACCGACGTAGCCCAGCACAAGGACGATTATGCAGACTATGGGAGCCTCCGTGTTGATCCGGGCGCCTCCTACCTTTTGGCGCTGGATCATGGCACGACATCGTCGCGGGCGATCTTGTTTGACCATGATCGACAGGTGGTGGCGCTGGCCCAAAAAGAAGGGGCGCTCAGCTATCCTGCACCGGGCTGGGTGGAGCAGGACGCTATGGGGGTATGGCTGGATACCATGGCGGTTATGGCGCAGGTGATGAACGAGAGCGGTATCGACCCTGCTGCCATTTGCGCCATCGGCATCTCCAACCAGCGAGAGACCTGTCTTTTATGGGATCACAAAACGGGGCTTCCGGTGGGGCCGGCTATCGTGTGGCAGTCGCGCCAGACGGCCGATATCTGCGATCGCTGGAAGGCCCAAGGTCTCGAGCCGTTGGTGCGCCAACGCACCGGGCTTCGCATAGACCCTTATTTCTCTGCTTCCAAGATCGTGTGGATGCTGGAAAACCTGCCAGGGGTAAGGGAGCGGGCCCAGGCGGGCGAACTGCTCTTTGGCACCATGGACACCTGGCTGGTGTGGAAGCTCACGGGCGGGTGCGTGCATGCCACCGACCCTTCCAACGCCTCTCGCACGCTGCTGTGCAATATTGAGACCGCCACCTGGGATTCTGAGCTTTTGGAAGCCTTTGGGATTCCAGAGCAAATCCTGCCTGACATTCTTCCTACCTCAGCAGTGCGGGGAACCACAGCCCAATGGGCCTTCTTTGGGGCAGAGGTGCCCATCAGCTCCTGCGTGGGAGATCAGCAGGCTGCGCTCTTTGGGCAGCTGTGCCTGGAGCCGGGGATGACCAAAAACACCTACGGCACCGGCGGGTTCCTCTTGATGAATACCGGCGATACTATCGTGCGCTCCGAGCAGGGATTGCTCTCAACCATCGCCTGGCAAATTGGCGACACTGTCACCTATGCGCTGGAGGGCTCCATCTTTGTGTCCGGCGCGCTTATGAAGTGGCTCAGAGACGGTTTGCACCTCTTCGACGACGTTAAGGATTCCTGCGCCATCGCTCAAGAGGCGGGGAGCTCTGGCGGCGTCTATGTGGTGCCTGCTTTCACGGGTCTGGCTACGCCCTATTGGGATGCGCGGGCTACCGCCTCTATCGAAGGCATCACTTTTTCCACAGGTTCGGGCCACATAGTGCGGGCAGCCCTTGAAGCCATGGCCTACCAGGTAAAAGACGTGCTAGAAGTCATGGAGCGCGAATCTCGCATAAAGATTGGCACCCTTAAAGTGGACGGCGGGGCGGCAGCGAACGATTTCTTGCTGCAGTTCCAGTCTGACCTGTGCGGCAGTGCGGTGGAGCGGTTTTGCGTCCACGAGCTCACAGCCTTGGGCGCCGCATTTTTGGCGGGTTTGGCGGTGGGCTTTTGGGATTGGGGCGACCTGTCCATTCAGGTGGATCGCCGCTTCGAGCCCCAGCGGCCCCCGCAGGTCATGGCCCAGGCCTATGCTGGTTGGCGCTGCGCGGTGGAGGCCTGCCGTGCGTTTAAGCCCTCAGGTGTTACCGTGGCATAATCATGGCCCGCGTCTATCGCACCGATCCAGGAGGATTCATGATCAAGCTCGTGCTTACCGATTTGGACGGGACGCTCATTCCCGACGCTCAAGAAGGAGTGTCGCCCAATACCGAGGCGGCCATTCGTGAGCTCAAAGCAGCCGGCATCGCCTTTGGTCCCTGTACCGGGCGCCCCGTCAACATGCTGCCGGATCTCTTTCACAACCAGCTGGACCTCTATGCCACCGGCGTCTATGAGAACGGAACTTTGGGTTTCATCGATGGGGTTGAAGCCTTTCGCCACACCTACCCGGGAGAGGCTCTCAATAGGCTGGGCCATTTTGTGGCGGAGCAGGGCTTCTCAGAGCTCACGTTGTTCGATCCGCTCCATGGTCCCTCAGAACGTTATGGCAAAGAGCGCCTGGAGGAATTGGATCAGCTGGATTTGAGCGCCTATTCCAAGGCCAACCTGCATTTCGACTCGCTCGAGGAGCTGCCGGGGATCGCAGAGGTCCTGCGCGCCCGATTCCCCGAGTTTGATTTTGTGATGCCTGTGACCGATCAGGCGCTCCTGGACATCCTGCCTCATGGCATATCCAAAGCCAACGGCGCCCTCGAGCTTGCCCGACGCATGGGATTTGCCCCCGAGGAAGTGCTGGTGTTTGGCGATTCTGACAACGATTTTGAGTTCCTGGGCGCCTTTCCCCATTCGGTGGCCATGGCCAACGGCTCCGAGAAAGTCAAGGCTACCGCCCGCTACACTATTGGTCAAAGCAAGGATTACGCAGTAGCTGCTGCCCTGCGTGAGCTGGCTGCTTATGCGCGAAAGGAGTCTTGAGTGCCGCTCAAGAAATCAAAGGCTCAAGACGCTGCAGGCTTTATCTTTCACACGTTGGGAGATCGCCCCACTCAGTCGGCTCGAGATTGGGTGAAATCCCAGGTCTTAGGGGTCGAGCAGCGCTATAGGATACTGGTGTTGGCGTGTTGCCTTATAGGGATGGTCGCCATGTTTGTCGCCTATGGGATGCCCGAGGCTCCTCTGGCGCTCACCCTGGCGGTGGATGGTGCGTTTATCGGCGCGGCCATTGGTTTTGTGAAGCTCTTCTCGTTGCGTCAAAAGCTGGGCAGTGCATTCTCTTATGTGTTGGACGAAGACTGCGACCCCCAGACCTTTGCCGATCGCTACCTGGCCTACATCGAGAGCCTGTGGCCTCACGATTTGGTGGTGCCCCTATGGAACTATTGCCGAGGCCTGCGCTGGCAAGGCCGTTGGGACGATGCTCAGCGGCTTATGGACGCCTACGCCCAAGAGCATGGGGTGACCTCGGGGTCGGCCGCGTTTTGCTACCACCAAGTGCGTGCCTATTGCGCCTATGACCAGCGCGACGCCGCTTCTATGATCGACGAGGTCCACGCCCTCCAAGCCCTCGACACCTCGGGAGTGAGTCCCACTTTTGTGGAAGGTGTCTCTCAGCTGGTGTCTTTAGCCAACATTCTCACGCTGGAAGACGGCAAAGACTATGACCAGGTGTTTGAAGCAGTTGAAGGTATCTTTGATAGGGTGACTCCCGTCCAACGGGTAGAATTCGCCTTGCACCTGGCGCTTTGCGCCCCTAGTCGCTCTCAGGCGATGGAATGGTTGGGCTATACCACCAAGCATGGAGGCACCACCTGGTGTATTAAAGAGGCCAAGCGCATGCGCCAGCAAGGACCGGTGGCGCTGGGGTAGGTATATGCACGACATTGGCAGAAAGGAAGGTCCCATGCCTGACAAGTTTGTAGAGATCGATCCCAAAGACCTGCAGTTCAATCCCTTCGAGATGATCGGCGACGACTGGATGCTCATCACCGCCGGCAACGATTCTGCCTGGAATACCATGACCGCTTCCTATGGGCAGATGGGTTCGCTTTGGGGCGCCAACGTAGCCACTGTCTATGTGCGTCCGCAACGCTATACCAAGCAGTTCTTAGACCAAACCGACGAGTTCACCCTCTGCTTCTTTGGCGAGGAGTGGCGCGAGGCGCTGGACTACATTGGCACCCATTCTGGCCGCGATACCGATAAGGCCCAGGCCACCCATCTCACTCCTCAGCCTTGCAATGGATCCGTCGCCTTCGAAGAGGCCCAGTTGGTGCTGGTGTGCCACAAGCTCTACGCCCAGGATGTCGACCTGGCAGACTTCATCGACACCGAGCTTGCTAAGAAGTGCTACCCCAAGCACGATCCTCACACTTTCTATGTGGGGCGCATCGACCACATGTACTTGGCGGCAGAGATGTTTGCCGAGGACGAGGAGGGCGAGTGCGAGTGCGGCTGTGGCGGCCATCACGACCACGAGCATGGCGACGAGTGCTGCTGCCATCATCATGAAGACTAAGCGGTCGCCGTTCTGATTCCGCCCTTAAGCCTCCAGCTACTCTCCAGTGGCTGGAGGCTTTTTGTTCCAGCTGCGGCGGAAGGGTTTCTCGGCAAGGCTTTTTTGGGTTGCCCGCTCTCTTGCAGGCAGGTTTCCTCAAGGCAGGTCGTGAACCCCCAGTTTTTCATTGTTTCTCAAGGTCATTTGGGGTTTATCCCAAGCTTTGGGGGCATTTTTGCGAAGGGCTCTTGCAATGTCCCCCAATTCCGGTTTGGTGGGAATACCTGGAGCAGTCGAGGTCCAGCCGCATCCAATCCATCGACATCCTGCGATATCAAAGTTGTGGCGCCTTTGACTAGAGTTCATCAGCAAACCCGCTTTTGTGAGGTGGTATTCATGAAGGCACGCGAATTCTCCGTCGAATCCTCCGAGGTCGCCTATGAGGCTCGCTTGGCCCTCGATCAAATGGACAGCGAAGAAGAGGTAAGCGCCGAGTCCCTCATTCGCAGCTTCTTCGAGGCTCTCAAATGCGCCCGCACCAATCAGCGTCGCCTGGACTCTCTGCTTTTGGCTCACGAAGGCGAGCTTCCGGGTCGTCTCCGCGAGCTAGGCGTGGATTGCTCCGATGAAGAGGTGCGCGAACTTATCGATCAATTTGGTCGCAATTACTGCTGGTAGACATTTGCAGTTAAGCCATCCACTAACTGGGAAAATGTCCATAGAACTTGTGCACGGAAAGCGCTTTTGTGAAGTGTTGGTAGCAACCTTCAAGTTCTTCTGGGCGAGCATCATTCTGGGGAACGATCCAGGGAGACGAAGCTTCACTTTGTCGTCAAGAGGCGCCTCTCAAAGTGTGCCTCGCTCTATCCTGCACCTTCACCCTGTAAGGAGCGTCTCTATGTGCACCGCCGTTCGCTTAACCGATAAAAACAACAACCTCTATGTAGGCCGCAATTTGGACTGGGGCGTTCCTTTTGGCGAGAAGCCTCTGCTGGTGCCTGCAGATTGGACCTGGCAAAGCCGCCACATAGGGGCTATTGCCACTCAGTCGCCCATCATTGGTATGGGGCTGCTCATGAAGGACATGCCTCTTTATTTTGACGCCGTGAACGAGGCGGGCCTTTACTGCGCCGGCCTTTCCTTTGCCGCAGGCTTCGCACATTACAACGATGCTGATCCTTCCAAGATCAACGTCACCAGTTTCGAGATGCCCCTTTGGGTATGCTCCGAGTTCACTACAGTTGCCCAGGTGAAGGAAGCTGCTCAGAACCTCAATATCACCAACGACACCTTCGATCCTTCGCTTCCTACTTCCGACCTGCATTGGTTCGTCGCCGACAAAGACCAGTCCATTGTCATCGAGCAAACCGCTGAAGGTCTTAAGATCTACGATGACGGCTTTGACGTGTTGACCAATCAGCCGGACTTCCAGTTCCACTGCAACAACATGCGCAATTACATTCACCTGGACGGCGACTGGACACCCGAGCGCACCATGCGCAACGCTCATCTCACCGCCCTGGGCGTAGGTCCCTCCGTGATGGGTCTTCCAGGCGACCCCTCTGCCATCTCGCGTTTCGTTCGCGTTGCACTGCTTAATGCAAGCTATCCCGACCAAGACGATGACGCTGACAACATCACCCGCCTCTTCAAGACCCTCAATGCAGTCTCTATGGTCAAGGGTTACTGCCGTCAGGAGTCTGGCGACTTTGAATACACCATTTACACCGGCGGTTTCGATAGCGCTACTGGCACTTATCGCTACACCACCTACGATGACCCTGCCTATCACACCTTCTCGTTTGCCGACGCTGCTTCTCTCTCTGCCCCAGCCAACCTCAAGTAGGCGCCGAGTTTTCTGCAGCGAATTTTTCGCCCCAGTGGATTCTTGGATCTGCTGGGGCGTTCTTTTGCCGAGAAACCCCTTCTGTGGCCTCGGGACTTAAGGCGCCCTTTGAAGAGAGAAGAAGTATGAAGTGCCTAGTGTCTGGATTTATGGCCTCTACCAGCAGTTGTGGTCCTTTAAAACCTACTTGAAGATCCACAGTTTCTAATCTTTCGATTGCCGACAGATGCCTACCGTTCACCCCCAAGACAAGCAGTAACACGTTTCCTAGCAGCTACTCTTTTATCTACGCCCCTGAGGTTTGGAAAGAAGCTGCTGCTTCTGTTTCCCCTTCAAGGCGCAAGAAGGATCTTGGCTCTGTGATGGTGCCTGTGAAGGAAAAATGTGGGGAAACCTCATTTGAGAATTCTCGCTAGGCTCACCCTCTCCCTCGCGTATAGTTCTTTCTCGCGCCGCGGTGGCACAGACCACAGGCGGTGCGGCGAACCTTGAGAACCGGATACCGTGGCCCCTTTCCTACAAGAAAGAGAAGTGAGAAAAGGGTCACAGAAAGAATGACAGACCATTTAGTGGTTCTTTATTACTTAACCTCGTTTTCTTATAAACCAGTGCGAGTAGCAAAGAAGACCTAATGGATCCAAAAGTTGATCGGCGTTTATTAGCCGGAGTCATAAGGTAAGGCTCACCATTTTTTGACTGGTTAAAGATGCGGTTCTCTGCATCTTGACATAGTTTGAACGGAGAGTTCGATCCTGGCTCAGGATGAACGCTGGCGGCGCGCCTAACACATGCAAGTCGAACGAGAAGCACCTCTTCGGAGGTGTGGATAGTGGCGAACGGCTGAGTAACACGTGGGCAACCTGCCCCTCTCATCGGGATAGCCTCGGGAAACCGGGGATAATACCGGATACTCCAACGCTTTCGCATGGAAGCGTTGGGAAAGCTCTGGCGGAGAGGGATGGGCCCGCGGCCTGTTAGCTAGTTGGCGGGGTAACGGCCCACCAAGGCTTCTATGGGTAGCCGGGTTGAGAGACCGACCGGCCAGATTGGGACTGAGACACGGCCCAGACTCCTACGGGAGGCAGCAGTGGGGAATCTTGCGCAATGGGCGAAAGCCTGACGCAGCGACGCCGCGTGCGGGATGACGGCCTTCGGGTTGTAAACCGCTTTCAGCAGGGACGAGGCCGCAAGGTGACGGTACCTGCAGAAGAAGCCCCGGCTAACTACGTGCCAGCAGCCGCGGTAATACGTAGGGGGCGAGCGTTATCCGGATTCATTGGGCGTAAAGCGCGCGTAGGCGGCCAGTTAGGTCGGGAGTCAAATTTCGGGGCTCAACCCCGTCTCGCTCCCGATACCGGCTGGCTTGAGTGTGGTAGGGGAAGGCGGAATTCCCGGTGTAGCGGTGGAATGCGCAGATATCGGGAAGAACACCGGTGGCGAAGGCGGCCTTCTGGGCCATCACTGACGCTGAGGCGCGAAAGCTAGGGGAGCAAACAGGATTAGATACCCTGGTAGTCCTAGCCGTAAACGATGGACGCTAGGTGTGGGGCGATGTCGCTCCGTGCCGCAGCTAACGCATTAAGCGTCCCGCCTGGGGAGTACGGCCGCAAGGCTAAAACTCAAAGGAATTGACGGGGGCCCGCACAAGCAGCGGAGCATGTGGCTTAATTCGAAGCAACGCGAAGAACCTTACCAGGGCTTGACATGACGGTGAAGCGGCGGAGACGCCGTGGCCGAAAGGAGCCGCCACAGGTGGTGCATGGCTGTCGTCAGCTCGTGTCGTGAGATGTTGGGTTAAGTCCCGCAACGAGCGCAACCCCTGCTGCGTGTTGCCATCATTTAGTTGGGCACTCACGCGGGACCGCCGGCGTCAAGCCGGAGGAAGGTGGGGACGACGTCAAGTCATCATGCCCCTTATGTCCTGGGCTGCACACGTGCTACAATGGCCGGCACAACGGGCACGCCACTGCGCGAGCAGGAGCAAATCCCTTAAAGCCGGCCCCAGTTCGGATCGGAGGCTGCAACCCGCCTCCGTGAAGTCGGAGTTGCTAGTAATCGCGGATCAGCACGCCGCGGTGAATGCGTTCCCGGGCCTTGTACACACCGCCCGTCACACCACCCGAGTCGTCTGCACCCGAAGTCGCCGGCCTAACCTCGTGAGGGAGGCGCCGAAGGTGTGGAGGGTAAGGGGGGTGAAGTCGTAACAAGGTAGCCGTACCGGAAGGTGCGGCTGGATCACCTCCTTTCTAGGGAGACATACGGTCTTTCTAAAAGACATCACTTATCTTTGATTTTTTAGTTCCTTGCCTTACCGGCAACCGATCGCCTCTTTCTGTGACTCTCACTTTTCCTCCTACAAAAGAAGGCAAGCTACGGCATCCGGTCCTCGAGGTTAATCGCCTCGCGTACCTTGAAAGCCGCATAGCGTCAAAACACATTTGTGTGTCTCAGACACAGTCTGAGATATAAGCATCTGATCGCGTGCCATCTCTGTCTCAACTCGGAAGATGGCACAGCATGTATGTATACCAGCAACACTGCACCTTATATATCTAAGGTGTCTTTGTTTGTTATTAGCAAAGCTATGAAGACAAAGACAAGATGTTAAGAGCGTACGGTGGATGCCTTGGCACAGGAAGCCGATGAAGGACGTGACAAGCTGCGATAAGCCACGGTGAGGCGCACATAGCCTTCGACCCGTGGATCTCCCAATGGGCAAACCCGACAGACGTGATGGTCTGTCACCCTTGCTTTGAACCCATAGAGGCAAGGGGGATAACCCGCTGAACTGAAACATCTAAGTAGGCGGAGGAAGAGAAATCAACAGAGATTCCCCTAGTAGTGGCGAGCGAACGGGGATCAGGCCAAACCGACGTGCGTCTATGCCCGGCAGGGTTCGCGCCGTCGGTGTTGTAGGGCCACACGTACAGGATCTGCCGGTCTTGTGCGCAGTAAGAAACCGGAGCGGTAGTCGAAAGGTCTGGGAAGGCCTGCGAAACAGGGTTAGAGCCCCGTAGACAAAACCGATCCGGCTGCGCGTTGTGGTACCTGAGTACTGCCGGACACGTGAAACCCGGTGGGAATCTGGGGGGACCACCCTCCAAGCCTAAATACTCTCCTGTGACCGATAGCGAACCAGTACCGTGAGGGAAAGGTGAAAAGCACCCCGGGAGGGGAGTGAAATAGTACCTGAAACCGTGCGCTTACAAGCAGTCGGAGCACCTTAATTGGTGTGACGGCGTGCCTTTTGTAGAATGAGCCAGCGAGTTGCGGTATGTGGCGAGGTTAAGCTCTGATAAGCGAGCCGTAGCGAAAGCGAGTCCGAAGTGGGCGTATAAGTCGCATGCCGCAGACGCGAAGCCGGGTGAGCTATCCATGGGCAGGCTGAAGCGGGGGTAAGACCCCGTGGAGGGCCGAACCCACTTAGGTTGAAAACTGAGGGGATGACCTGTGGATAGGGGTGAAAGGCCAATCAAACCCGGAGATATCTCGTTCTCCCCGAAATAGCTTTAGGGCTAGCCTCGGTTGCTTACCGTCGCAGGTAGAGCACCGGATGGGCGCGGGGGCCTCACCGCCTACCAACCCCAACCGAACTCCGAATGGCGACGGTCTTGAGACCGGGAGTCAGAACGTGTGGGCTAAGCCGCGCGTTCGAAAGGGAAACAGCCCAGACCGCCCGCTAAGGCCCCCAAGTTCGTGTTAAGTGGCAAAGGATGTGCGTTTGCCTAGACAACCAGGATGTTGGCTTAGAAGCAGCCATTCATTTAAAGAGTGCGTAACAGCTCACTGGTCGAGTGGACATGCGCCGACAATATACGGGGCTAAGCACGACGCCGAAGCGGCGGAACGATCCTTCAAGGACCGTTGGTAGGGGAGCTTTCCTTGGGCAGCGAAGCTGAAGGGTAACCTTTGGTGGAGCCTTAAGGAAGTGAGAATGCTGGCATGAGTAACGAGAGCGGCGAGAGTAACGCCGCCGCCGTAAACCCAAGGTTTCCTGGGCGAGGCTAATCCTCCCAGGGTCAGTCGGGAGCTAAGGCGAGGCCGGAAGGCGTAGCCGATGCACAGCAGGCAGATATTCCTGCACCTCCCGCAGACGTTTGAGTGATGGGGTGACGGAGAAGGGTAGCTCGACGGGGTTCTGGACGTCCCCGCGATGTCGCGTAGCCTGAGGGGTAGTAAAATGCGCCTCTCGCATAAGGGTGAGGCGACGGACGAAGCGCTTTAGCGAAGCGAGTGAGCCCATGCTTCCTAGAAAAGCCTCTAGCAAGTCTGCGGGTGCCCGTACCGCAAACCGACACAGGTGGGTGGGTAGAACATACCAAGGCGATCGGGTCAACCATGGTTAAGGAACTCGGCAAAATGGCCCCGTAACTTCGGGAGAAGGGGCGGTGGCGCGGGTGATAGAGCGTGCCTCTTGAGCCTGAGCCACTCACAGTAAAGAGGCCCAAACGACTGTTTACCAAAAACACAGGACTCTGCTGAAGTCGTAAGACGACGTATAGGGTCTGACGCCTGCCCGGTGCCGGAAGGTCACGTGGAGTTGTCAGTCGCAAGACGAAGCAGCGAAACCAAGCCCCGGTAAACGGCGGCCGTAACTATAACGGTCCTAAGGTAGCGAAATTCCTTGTCGGGTAAGTTCCGACCTGCACGAAAGGCGTAACGATTTGGGCGCTGTCTCAACCATGGACCCGGTGAAATTGCACTAGTCGTGAAGATGCGACTTACCCGCGGAAGGACGGAAAGACCCCGTGAACCTTTACTGCAGCTAGACATTGGCTGCCGGTCCGACGTGTAGAGGATAGGTGGGAGACTGAGAACCACTGGCGCCAGCCGGTGGGGAGTCGCCCTTGGAATACCACCCTCGTCGCTCTGGCATCCTAACCTGCGACCGTTATCCGGCGTAGGGACCGTGTCTGGTGGGTAGTTTGACTGGGGCGGTCGCCTCCTAAAGAGTAACGGAGGCGCGCAAAGGTCTGCTCGGGACGGTCGGCAACCGTCCTTTTGAGTGCAAGAGCATAAGCAGGCTTCACTGCGAGACCAACAAGTCGAGCAGGTGGGAAACCAGGCTCTAGTGATCCGGCGGCCCAGAGTGGAATGGCCGTCGCTCAACGGATAAAAGGTACTCCGGGGATAACAGGCTGATCTTCCCCAAGAGTCCACATCGACGGGAAGGTTTGGCACCTCGATGTCGGCTCATCGCATCCTGGGGCTGGAGCAGGTCCCAAGGGTATGGCTGTTCGCCATTTAAAGCGGTACGCGAGCTGGGTTCAGAACGTCGTGAGACAGTTCGGTCCCTATCCTCCGTGGGCGTAAGAGAGTTGAGGGAGGCTGCCCCTAGTACGAGAGGACCGGGGTGGACGGACCTCCGGTGAACGGGTTGTCAACCAATGGCACTGCCCGGTAGCTGAGTCCGGTTGGGATAACCGCTGAAAGCATCTAAGCGGGAAGCCCGTCCCAAGATGAGCTCTCTTTTTGGTAAGGCTCCTTGTAGACTACGAGGTTGATAGGCCGCAGATGTAAGGCGTGTGAGCGCCTCAGTCGAGCGGTACTAATAGGCCGAGCTCTTGTATTTGTTTTTCATCCCATACAAGCAAAAGTCAGATGCTCACCCACACCATGTGAAAGAGACGCTGTGCGGCCTTCAAGGCACGCAGATGCGATTGAGCCTCGAAGACGCTTAGAGCCGGTCGGCGGCCATAGCAGGGGAGGCACACCCGGTCCCATGCCGAACCCGGAAGTTAAGCCCCCGAGCGCCGATGGTACTGCCGGTTTAGCCGGTGGGAGAGCAGGACGTCGCCGACCCGCCCTAGGCGTCACTTTAAAGCCCCGTTGTCACTGGAGTGGCAACGGGGCTTTTTGCGTTTGGGGGAAGGTTTGAGATCTTCATATACTCAATGAAGGTTATTTAGAGCTGTATTCAATAAGACAGTTTTGACGAGCGTTATTGAAGGATCTTGCTGAGAGGTTTGAGGTCTCGTTGGCATGTAGAAGCCAGACTGAGATATTATTTTACATGGTCAATAGCCGAGTTTGTCTTTTAGGTGGCTTGACTAATAATCTAGGTATAAGTAATAGTGCAACATTATATCTAGTAGTACTACTGAGGCTTCTATCTGCAAAAACCTATTATTTACAGCATAGAGTTGTAAATTAAATATTACAGATGACACTTTGAGTAAGCTTTATTAGATGTGAAGGAAAAATGTTTGCCCTTATCCTCTTGCGCAAACCCCTCTCCCTCGCGTATAGTTCTTTCTCGCGCCGCGGTGGCACAGACCACAGGCGGTGCGGCGAACCTTGAGAACCGGATACCGTGGCCCCTTTCCTACAAGAAAGAGAAGTGAGAAAAGGGTCACAGAAAGAATGACAGACCATTTAGTGGTTCTTTATTACTTAACCTCGTTTTCTTATAAACCAGTGCGAGTAGCAAAGAAGACCTAATGGATCCAAAAGTTGATCGGCGTTTATTAGCCGGAGTCATAAGGTAAGGCTCACCATTTTTTGACTGGTTAAAGATGCGGTTCTCTGCATCTTGACATAGTTTGAACGGAGAGTTCGATCCTGGCTCAGGATGAACGCTGGCGGCGCGCCTAACACATGCAAGTCGAACGAGAAGCACCTCTTCGGAGGTGTGGATAGTGGCGAACGGCTGAGTAACACGTGGGCAACCTGCCCCTCTCATCGGGATAGCCTCGGGAAACCGGGGATAATACCGGATACTCCAACGCTTTCGCATGGAAGCGTTGGGAAAGCTCTGGCGGAGAGGGATGGGCCCGCGGCCTGTTAGCTAGTTGGCGGGGTAACGGCCCACCAAGGCTTCTATGGGTAGCCGGGTTGAGAGACCGACCGGCCAGATTGGGACTGAGACACGGCCCAGACTCCTACGGGAGGCAGCAGTGGGGAATCTTGCGCAATGGGCGAAAGCCTGACGCAGCGACGCCGCGTGCGGGATGACGGCCTTCGGGTTGTAAACCGCTTTCAGCAGGGACGAGGCCGCAAGGTGACGGTACCTGCAGAAGAAGCCCCGGCTAACTACGTGCCAGCAGCCGCGGTAATACGTAGGGGGCGAGCGTTATCCGGATTCATTGGGCGTAAAGCGCGCGTAGGCGGCCAGTTAGGTCGGGAGTCAAATTTCGGGGCTCAACCCCGTCTCGCTCCCGATACCGGCTGGCTTGAGTGTGGTAGGGGAAGGCGGAATTCCCGGTGTAGCGGTGGAATGCGCAGATATCGGGAAGAACACCGGTGGCGAAGGCGGCCTTCTGGGCCATCACTGACGCTGAGGCGCGAAAGCTAGGGGAGCAAACAGGATTAGATACCCTGGTAGTCCTAGCCGTAAACGATGGACGCTAGGTGTGGGGCGATGTCGCTCCGTGCCGCAGCTAACGCATTAAGCGTCCCGCCTGGGGAGTACGGCCGCAAGGCTAAAACTCAAAGGAATTGACGGGGGCCCGCACAAGCAGCGGAGCATGTGGCTTAATTCGAAGCAACGCGAAGAACCTTACCAGGGCTTGACATGACGGTGAAGCGGCGGAGACGCCGTGGCCGAAAGGAGCCGCCACAGGTGGTGCATGGCTGTCGTCAGCTCGTGTCGTGAGATGTTGGGTTAAGTCCCGCAACGAGCGCAACCCCTGCTGCGTGTTGCCATCATTTAGTTGGGCACTCACGCGGGACCGCCGGCGTCAA